>NZ_JBDJMW010000006.1:0-290187 GCF_039674145.1 Stenotrophomonas sp. TWI587
GCCGTCAGCAGCCGAACAGACCAGGATCGCGCCGTCCATCTGGGCAGCACCGGTGATCATGTTCTTGACGTAGTCAGCATGGCCCGGGCAATCGACGTGGGCGTAATGACGTTCGGTGGATTCGTATTCGACGTGCGCGGTCGAGATCGTGATGCCACGTGCCTTTTCTTCCGGCGCGGCGTCGATCGCGGAGTAGTCCTTGAACTCACCGCCAAAGCGCTCGGCACCGATCTTGGTCAGTGCGGCGGTCAGCGTGGTCTTGCCGTGGTCAACGTGACCGATGGTGCCGACATTGACGTGCGGCTTGGTGCGCTCGAACTTACCCTTGGCCATGGCTGCTTATCTCGAAATCGTCTGAATTGGTAGCACTTAGATGGTGCTCACGAAAGGAATCGAACCTTCGACCTCCTCCTTACCAAGGAGGTGCTCTACCGACTGAGCTACGTGAGCGAGTTTTGTATTATGGCACGAATTTGAATATATTCAAACTCATTCAATGGAGCGGGAGACGGGGATCGAACCCGCACCATCAGCTTGGAAGGCTGAGGTTCTACCATTGAACTACTCCCGCATCGGAAGCTCTTGCCACAACATGAAACTGGTGGAGGGAGGTGGATTCGAACCACCGAAGGCGTAAGCCAGCAGATTTACAGTCTGCCCCCGTTGGCCGCTTGGGTATCCCTCCTTACCACCCTGTCCCGTGGCGCCGAAGCGTTTTCGGTGTGGGGTGGAAGAGCCGTGAATTTTGGGGATAAACGGGGGTTCTGTCAACAACCTTTTTGAATTTTTTCACACGAATCTGCAATAGCCTTGCCGGGACAGGCTATTGGCCTGGCAACGGCAGGGTTTCGCTGGCGAAGATCGCCACGTGTGGCACGCCATCGACCCCAATCCAGCCGCGATACATGCCCTGGGTGTTGAACGGCGTCGCTGCGCGACCGTCGGCGGAGAGCACGATCGCCCCGCCATCGCCGCCGAGTGCGGGAATGCGTTCGTTGATCACGGCACGCCCGGCTTCCACCGGCCCCTGCTTGAGGTACTGCATGCGTGCGCAGATATCGTGCGCGGCCGCCGTGCGGATGTAGTACTCACCCCAGCCCGTGCCCGACACGGCGCATCCCGCATCGGCGTAGGTGCCCGCACCGATGATCGGTGAATCGCCGACGCGGCCGTAGCGTTTGTTGGTCATGCCACCCGTGGACGTGCCTGCGGCGAGTTTGCCGTCCTTGTCGAGTGCAACCGCGCCGACCGTGCCGAAGTGGCGCGCCGTTTCCAGATCCGCGTGCGCCTGCCCGCTGGCCTCTTCCTTCAGCGCTTTCTGCAGCTGCTGCCAGCGCTTGTCGGTGCGGAAGTAGGACGGATCCACCAGGGTGATGCCCTGGCTGGTGGCAAAGGCCTCGGCGCCCTGCCCGACCATCATCACGTGCGGGGAATGCTGCATCACCGCTTCGGCGAGCTGGATCGGGTTGCGCACACGCTGCACCCCGGCCACCGCGCCAGCCTTGAGCGTGGCGCCATCCATCAGTGACGCATCGAGTTCATTGCGGCCATCGTGGGTGAACACTGCACCCTTGCCTGCATTGAAGGTGGGATCGTCCTCAAGCACCGTGATCGCGGCGGTGACCGCGTCCAGCGCAGGCTTGCCGGCGGCCAGCGCGGCGTGGCCTCTCAACAAGGCCTGCTGCAAGGCAGCGCGCGCGG
Source organism: Stenotrophomonas sp. TWI587 (assembly GCF_039674145.1). Taxonomy (NCBI): domain Bacteria; kingdom Pseudomonadati; phylum Pseudomonadota; class Gammaproteobacteria; order Lysobacterales; family Lysobacteraceae; genus Stenotrophomonas; species Stenotrophomonas sp. TWI587. Next base: position 1,702 of record NZ_JBDJMW010000006.1, read on the forward strand.
CCTTTTCCTCGGCTGGGGACAGATCCTTGCGCTCCACCCCTGCCCCGCCATGTATCACCAGTACAGGCTCGGCGGCGACAGCGGCCAGCGGGAGCGACAGGCACAGCGACAACACCACCACAGCAGAACGCGACATGGGCAGGCACTCTCAAGGGACGAGGCCTCATCATGGCACGCGCGGCGGGCCACCCACGCGCGCGGCCGTGCCCTCACAACACGCTCAACAGCATCCACGCATGGCGTGGATCTACCGGCGCAGCTGCAGGTGTCCCTTACGGATATCGGCCGTGACCTGGAAAGCGGCATCCTCCACTTGGAAGTCATCCAGATGGAGACGACTGGCCGCGCCCACCCCGGTCACCGGGATGGCGTGGAAATCCAGCGGTTGGCCGTCGCGCAGGCGATCGGCCGCGCGTTGCGGCATGACCAGCCAGGCATAGCCGCCAGCGCGGCTGAACACCCGGCCGGTGCCATCGGCCTCTACGCACAAGGCGGTGTCCTCATCCACCCCCAGGCCAACCATGTCCTGCAGCCCGCTGCGCTGGGCCGCCCGCGCCACGAACACGATCAGGCGGCCGAGCCGGTCGCGCTTCCCGAAATGGGTATCGGTGACCACGTTGGCCAGATACGGCATGGTCAGGAAATCGGTGTCCAGGGTGACCGCCGCGCCCATCGGATCGCGCAGGGCGCGGCGGGAGGTCACGCTGCCGCCGTCCAGGGCGCCGTAGCTGTAACCGCCCAGGATGGCCAGGCCGGCACTGGTGCCGGCGATCGGACGGCCTGCGCGGACGTGGGCGTTGAGCGCCTCGTTCACTGCCGTGCCCTTCCAGAAACGGATGTAGCGGGACTGGTCGCCGCCGGCGATGAAGATCGCATCGGCTGCAGCGATCACGCCCAGCACTGCCGGGTCGTCGGCGGCACGGCGGCTGTTGAACACCAGGGTCTGCACCGAGGCCACCCCGCCGATCTCCCGGTAAAGGCGGTCCTGAAGCTCATCGGCGCCGGAGGCGCGCAGGATCACCACACGGCCATGACCTGCACGATCCAACCACCATTGGAAGGCGGCCGGCACCCATTTGCCGCCGCCCATCAGCATCATTGCCGGCTCGGTGTGGCTGGCCCGCGGCGCGTCCAGGGCGCCGACCTCGTAATAGCGGTACCCGGGGTCATTCAGTGGCCGCGGATCCTGGGCATGGAGAGGGAGCGACGCCGCTGAGAGCAACAGCCACAGCAGAAGCGGGACCGGACGGAAACCCTTGTGCACATTGACCTCCCTGAACAAAAAGGGTGTGTAAGCGCTTTCACTCTTTGCCAGAGAAATTGGCAGTGGTCAACCCCGTAAAAAAGGCGTTAAATGCGCGCCGTCCATTCACGAAATGTGAATGGGGGACAGGCTTCCCCTGAGGCCGACACTTTCTTCTCGAGAATTCTCATGCGTAAACAGGCGATGGCGTGGTCGATCCAGCTGGCGTTGATGGGTGTGGCCGCAACTGCGGGTGCCCAGACGCCCGCCCCCGGGGTGCAGCAACTGGATACGGTGCAGGTCACCGGCTCGCGCATTCCGCGCGCGCAGGTGGAGGGGCCAGCCCCGGTCACCGTCATCACTGCCGAGCAGATCCAGGCCAGCGGCTTCACCAGCGTGCCGGACGTGCTGCGCTCGATGACCCAGAACGGCGGTGAGACCCAGAGCCAGCAGTCCTCCAGCGGCGCGGACTTCTCCCCCGGTGCGCAGCAGGTCGACCTGCGCGGCCTCGGCCCCAACCACACCCTGGTGCTGGTCAACGGCCGCCGCATCGCCGATTTCCCGATGCCCTTCCAGGGCCGCAGCAACTTCACCGACGTCTCCAACATCCCGATCGGGATGATCGAGCGCATCGAAGTGCTGACCGGCAGCGCCTCGGCGATCTATGGTTCTGACGCGATCGCCGGCGTGGTCAACTTCATCCTGAAGAAGCAGGTGGATGGCACCACGGTCGACATGCGCATGGGCACCACCAGCGAAGGCGGTGGTGAGTCCTTCGACATGAGCATCGCCAGTGGCTTCGACGCCGGCCGTTTCAGCGCGGTCTACAGCCTGGAGCTGCAGTCGCAGACCCCGCTGTGGGCCTATGAGCGTGGCCAGCAGGATTCCACGCTGGACGCGCCGACCGAGAGCGCCCGCGCCTTGCGCCGCGCCTACCTGCGCACCGACTACAACGACGACTACCTGGACCCGGGCCAGGCCACCTGCGATGCGCTGGCCGGCCAGAACAACGGCAGCACCCAGTACGCCGAGCGGGCGCGGTATGGCTTCTACTGCGGCAGCGACAAATCAATCGGTTACGGCACGATCCTGAGCAAGCGCCGCGGTGCCAACGGCTATGCCTCGCTGCGCTACGCCTTCGACAACGGCGCGGAATGGTTCGCCGATGTGCAGATGGGTTACCACGACCTGGCGCTGATGCGCGATGTCACCCAGTGGGGCCGCATGGCCGCCGACGGCAATGAGGACGGCTACTTCTACAACCAGGCCACCGACCAGGTGGAGTTCTGGCAGCGCCAGTTCTCCCCCGAGGAAATGGGCGGACTCAACAACGGCATGGTGCGCAGCACCCAGAAGACCTTCAGCGTGACCACCGGCTTCAAGGGCGCGCTCGGTGCGGACTGGGAATACGAGGCCTCGCTGAGCCACTCGCAGTACCAGTCCAGCATCCGCTGGCCGCAGATCATCGCCGCCAAGGCCAACGCGCTGTTCCTGGGCGAGCAGCTGGGCGAGTACACCGATGACGATGACAACGTGTTCCCGGTGTTCAATGCCGATCCAGCGCGGCTGTACCGGCCGCTGAGCCGCAGCGAGTACGATTCGATCGCCGCGCGCACCACCTATACGCCGAAGTCGCGCACGGAAACGGCCGCGTTGACCCTGACAAACGGCGAGTTGTTCGAGCTGCCGGGCGGCAAGGCCGGCTTTGCCGTGACGGCCGAGTTCGGCAATCAGTCCTATGCACTGAATCCGGACCCGCTGGCCACGCAGTACTACTACTACAGCTGGAAGGATTCGGACGGGCACGGCAGCCGCAACCGCTGGGCCACCGCCGCCGAACTGCGCCTGCCGCTGCATGACACCTTCAACGTCAGCCTGGCCGGCCGCTTCGACCAGTACCGTTATTCGGGCAACACGATCGGCAAGGCGACCTGGAGCGGCGGCCTGGAGTGGCGCCCGATCGATACGCTGCTGGTGCGCGGCTCCTACGGCACCGCGTTCCGCGCGCCGGACCTGCACTACGTGTATGCCGGCCCGGGCAATGATGAAACCAGCGCCAACGATTACTACACCTGCGCGGTGGACGGCGGCGATGACTGCTCGGATTACGAGGAGAACCTGATCCGTACCCGCGAGGGCAACCGCCAGCTGGATCCGGAGACCAGCACCTCGTGGAGCGCGGGCTTCGTGTGGTCGCCGGCAGCGGGCCTGGACCTGTCGGTGGACTGGTTCGACATCGACATGCGCGACCAGGTGCAGGACATGGATGTGAGCACCATCCTGCGCGACGAGGCGGCCTGCCGCCTGGGCGACGCGGACGCGGCGTCGCCGACCTGCGTGGATGCCATCAGCCGGGTTACCCGCACCAGCGACGGCCGCCTGTATGGCGTGCACGTGAGCCCGATCAACATCGCCCGCGAAACGACCCGCGGCATCGATGTGGGCCTGCGCTACCGCTTGAGCACCGGGATCGGTGACTTCATCCTCAGTGGCAACCACACCTGGGTGAAGACGCACGATTTCCAGCAGTTTGAAGGCGATGTGGTCGAGGACCAGTTCGCCATCAACAGCGGTTTCGACATTCCCCGCACCAAGACCAGTGCGAGCGTGACCTGGGAGAACGCGGCGTGGTCGGCGACGCTGTACGGTTCACGCCTGGGCAAGCTGCCGACCTACGACAGCTACGACCAGAGTTTCGATCCGGACAGCGGCGACAGCCCGTGGATCGGCGCGACCTACCGCTACAACGTTTCGCTGCAGTACCGCTTCGATGATCATTCGCGCCTGTCGCTGTCGGTGGTCAACATCGCCAACAAGCTGCCGCCGAAGGATGTGACGTATACGCCGTATCCGTACTACGACGTGTCCTGGTTCGACACCGTGGGCCGGACGATCAATCTGCAGTACACGCACAAGTTTGGCGGTACGGCGCTGTAAGCGCCGCTTCCGCTGGTCAGGTGGGATCAAGGACGGAGGCAGTGCCTCCGTCCTTTTTTTTGCTCTGCGGTCGCTGGTCGGCGTCACCCGTTGCCGGGTGCGCTGTCTTTGTTTTCCACATGCGGCGTGGAAAGCCATGGGGGTTTGGTGTGGACAAGTGCATGCAAGCCATGCAGCGCAGTGCTTTCAGGCTGTGGTGATTTTTTGTCCAGGCGTCCATCGCGGTTTTCCACACACACCGTGGAAAGCGATGGGGGTTTGCTGTGGACAACCCTGTGTGAGCGATGCACTGCAACGGTTTTCAGCGGTGGTCAGAAATTGTCCATCTCGCTTGCGGGCGGGTCAGATGGGTTGCCGGCCAGCGGCCGGCACTACCGCGCGCGGGTTTTCCACATGGTGCGTGGAGAGGCGTGGGGGTTTGTTGTGGACAAGTGAGGCGGAGGCATACCAGGCAAGTGTTTCGATGCCTGGTCATTTTTTATCCAGCCCATTTCTGGCGTGGAATGCACCCGCCACAAACGCAAACGCCCCGCTCAAGGCGGGGCGTTGCGGACCTCAACGTGCGACGGAATCAGACGTTGAAGCGGAAGTGCAGGATGTCGCCTTCCTGGACACGGTATTCCTTGCCTTCCAGGCGCAGACGGCCCGCTTCCTTGGCACCGGCTTCGCCCTTGTACTTGATGAAGTCGTCATACGCGATGGTTTCGGCGCGGATGAAGCCCTTCTCGAAGTCGGTGTGGATCACGGCAGCGGCCTGCGGGGCGGTGGCACCCTTGCGCACGGTCCAGGCGCGGACTTCCTTCACGCCAGCGGTGAAATAGGTCTGCAGACCCAGCAGCTGGTACGCGGCGTAGATCACGCGGTTCAAGCCCGGCTCGGACAGGCCCAGGTCGGCCAGGAAGGTATCGCGGTCTTCGTCGTCGAGCTGGGACAGCTCTTCTTCGATCGCGGCCGACACCGGCACCACCTGCGCGCCTTCCTCGGCGGCACGGGCGCGCACGGCGTCCAGGTGCGGGTTGTTCTCGAAGCCGTCTTCCAGCACGTTGGCGATGTACATCACCGGCTTGAGGGTCAGCAGGAACAGGTCACGGACCAGCGCCTTTTCTTCCTCGTCCAGGCCGGCCGTACGACCGGCCTTGCCGTCGGCCAGTGCGGCCTGCAGTTTGGCCAGCACCGGCTTGCGGGCCGCCGCTTCCTTGTCGCCACCCTTGGCAGCGCGCTCGGCGCGGTTCAGCGCCTTCTCGACGCTGTCCAGATCGGCCAGGGCCAGTTCGGTATCGATGGTGTCGATATCCGACAGCGGGTCGACCTTGTTGTTGACGTGGATGACGTCGGCATTCTCGAAGCAGCGCACCACGTGGGTGATCGCATCCACTTCGCGGATGTGGGCCAGGAACTTGTTGCCCAGGCCTTCACCACTGGCCGCGCCGGCGACGAGGCCGGCGATGTCGACGAACTCCACCGCGGTCGGGATGACCTTCTGCGGGTTGATGATGGCGGCCAGTTCGTTCAGGCGCGGATCCGGCACCGGCACGATGCCGACGTTCGGTTCGATCGTGCAGAACGGGAAGTTGGCCGCCGCGATGCCCGCCTTGGTCAGCGCATTGAACAGGGTCGATTTGCCGACGTTGGGCAGACCGACGATGCCGCATTTGATACCCATCTTTGACAACCTCTGGGGTGGTAGGTACCGACCGTTGGTCGGTACACCGTGGTTATTTCGGGGTGTGGAGGCGCTTCATCGCCTCACTGTAATCGCCGGATACCGCCAGCGGCAGCACGTCGATCGCATCTTCGATGGCATGACCGATCAGCACATCATCATCCTTGCTGGCACGCCCCAGCACCCACGGGACCACGCGGTCCTTGTGGCCGGGATGGCCGATGCCGATGCGCAGGCGGTGGAATCTGCCGTGGCCCAACAGACGGATGGTGTCGCGCAGGCCGTTCTGGCCGCCGTGGCCGCCATCGAACTTGAGCCGCGCCACGCCGGGCGGCAGATCCAGTTCGTCGTGCGCCAGCAGGGTTTCCTCCGGCTCGATCTTCCAGAAACGCTGTGCCGCGGTGACCGATTTGCCACTGAGGTTCATGAAGGTGGCAGGCTTGAGCAGCCATACCGGCTGGCCGGCGATGTCGACCTTGGCGGTCTCGCCGAACAACTTGCTGTCCACGCTCCAGCGCGCGCCGGCCTGTGCGACCAGGGCGTCAATGAAACGAAACCCGGCATTGTGCCGGGTCTGGGCGTGCTCGGGTCCGGGATTGCCCAGACCAACGATCAATCGCAATCCTGTCATTACTCTTCTTCGTCGGTACCAGCCCTGTGCCGGTACATACAGAAACGGCGCCTGCCCCGAAGGACAGGCGCCGCAATCACTTACTCTGCAGCCGGCGCTTCGTCGGCAGCTTCTTCCTTGCCGAGCTTGGCGGTGACGATCGCATCGTCATGGTCCTTGCCCTGGGCCAGGGCCGGGATCTCGACGCCCTTCGGCAGCTTGATGTCCGACAGGTAGATCACATCGCCAGCCTTCAGGTCGGCCAGGTCGACGTCGATCGATTCCGGCAGGTCCTTCGGCAGGCAGGTGACGGTCACTTCCTTCAGTTCGTGGGTGACCACGACGTCGGCAGCCTTGCCGGCAGCCGAGGTGTCTTCATTGATGAAGTGCAGCGGGACGTTGGCGGTCAGCGCTTCGTTCTCGTTCACGCGCAGGAAATCCAGATGGATGATCAGCTGCTTGAACGGGTGGCGCTGCATGTCACGCAGCAGCACCTTGGTGACCTGGCCGTCCAGGTTCAGGTCCAGGATGGACGAGTAGAACCACTCGTTCTGCTGTGCCAGCCAGATCTGGTTGTGGTCCAGGTTGATGTTGATCGGAGCGACGTCGCCGCCGTAGACGACGGCCGGGATCACGCCGGCGTGACGCAGGCGGCGGCTCGCACCCTTGCCCTGCACGTCACGAGCGGTGACCTTGATTTCATGATTCTTGGACATTGTTTTACTACCAGTTGATGCCTCGCCCTGCGGCGAAGCGGTGAGGAGACATCCGCGACCAGATGCCCCCGGAACCCGTCCGCCGTTGCCGGCGGTCGGAAAAATCAATCCACGTACAGCGAGCTGACCGACTCGCCGAAGGCGATGCGGCGCATCGTCTCGGCCAGCATTTCCGCCACGCTGAGCTGGCGGATCTTGCTGCACACCCGCGCCTCTTCACGCAGCGGGATGGTGTCGGTCACCACCAGCTCATCGAGCTGGGAGTTGTTGATGTTGTCCACCGCCGGGCCCGAGAGCACGGCGTGGGTGCAGTACGCGGCAACCTTGAGGGCGCCACGCGCCTTCAGGGCGGCAGCAGCCGCACACAGGGTGCCGGCGGTATCGACGATGTCATCGACCATCACGCAGGTCTTGCCCTCGACGTCACCGATGATGTTCATCACGGTGGAGACGTTGGCACGCGGGCGGCGCTTGTCGATGATCGCCAGATCGGCATCGTCCAGGCGCTTGGCGACGGCGCGCGCGCGCACCACACCGCCCACGTCCGGGGACACCACGATCAGGTTTTCCGTACCGTAGGCGCGCCAGATATCGGCGAGCAGCAGCGGCGAGGCGTACACATTGTCCACCGGCATGTCGAAGAAGCCCTGGATCTGATCGGCATGCAGATCCACCGTCAGTACCCGGTCAGCCCCGACAGCGCTGAACATCTTTGCGGCCACCTTGGCGGTGATCGGCACGCGCGAGGAGCGCATGCGGCGATCCTGGCGCGAGTAACCGAAATACGGCACCACGGCGGTGACACTGTTGACCGAGGCGCGCTTGAGCGCATCGATCAGGACCAGCAGTTCCATCAGGTTCTCGGCGCTGGGTGCGCACGTCGGCTGGATGACGAAGACGTCCTGCTTACGGACGTTTTCCTCGATCTCGACCTGCACTTCACCATCGGAGAAGCGCGACACCAATGCCTTGCCAGGCCGCACCCCCAGTTCCTTGCAGATGCTCTGCGCAAGGCGCTTGTTGGCGTTGCCGGAAAATACCAGCAGGTTGGGGTGTTCTTGCATCATGACGGTCTCGGGCGGGAGCGATTGGCGGAGAACTGGGCCGCCGGCACCCGAGGGTGTCTGCGGTGACAACACTGCGGCGTATTCACCGCGCCCGCGCAGACATGCGCATGGAGTCGCGGCAGATATCCGCTAGTGGCAGGGGCGGGAGGATTCGAACCTCCGAATGCCAGGATCAAAACCTGGTGCCTTGGGCCTCTTGGCGACGCCCCTGCATCAAAATCAGTAACGCTCGAGTACATCAAGCAGTGGCGAGCGCTCCACGCCCGCAGCCACCCATGCCCGCAGTTCCTTCGGCAATTGCGCCAGGCCCTGCTCTGCAGCAGCGCGCGTGGCGAACTCGACGAAACAACCGCTTCCCGACCCGGTGAGTCGTGCCCGGCCGATACTGCTCAACGCTGCGAGCACTGCCTCTACGGCAGGTTCGCGACGGCGCAGGACCGGCTCGAACGCATTCCCGAGCAAAGACCCGGAAGCGAAGTCCGCTATTTTCGCCACTGGGGCATCCCGCGTCAAATCCGGTGATGCGAAAAGTGCGGGCGTCGGCACGTGAACGCCCGGGTGGACCAGTACGAACCACGCCGGTGGCAGGGCGATCGGGGTGAGCAGTTCACCCACGCCTTCGGCCCAGGCGTTGTGCCCGCGCACGAAGACCGGCACGTCCGCACCGAGCTGCAGGCCCAGCGCGGCCAGCGCATCCACGTCCAAGCCGGCGCGCCACAGGCGGTTGAGCGCGACCAGTACGGTGGCGGCATCAGACGAACCGCCCCCGAAGCCACCACCCGCCGGGACGACTTTTTGGATGCCGATGTCGACACCTTGAGAGACGTTCGCCGCATTTTTCAACAGGTGTGCCGCGCGAATGGCCAGATCATCGGACTCGGCAACGCCGGCCACGGAGATGCCTTCACGCCTGATCCCGCCATCGTCGCGCACGCGCAGATGGATCCGATCGCCCCAGTCGAGCAGGCGGAACACGGTCTGGAGCTGATGGTAGCCATCCGGACGGCGGCCGGTGATGTGCAGAAACAGGTTCAGCTTGGCCGGGGCCGGCCAGGTCGACCCGCCGTCGAACGCATCCAGCGTACTCATGGGCCGGCCAGCACCCAGCTGTCGACCACCAGGCGGACCTTCGCGTCACCATTGACCGCTTCAATCCGGCGCGGGAGCACCGGACGACCGACGTCGGCCGGGTACCAATCCAGGTACTGGATCTCCCAGCCCATCTGCTGGAGGCGACGCGGGCGCCCCTCGCCGTCGCGCTCGATCAACTCGGCCGGGGCAGCATCGGCGACCAGACCGCGCACCCAGTCCGGCAGCTGGTTGACGGGGATGTCCCAGCCGGTGGCCTCCAGCAGGACCTGCTGGGCATCCTCGCCTTCGCGCGTGCCGCCTTCCAGGCCTTCCAGACGGCCGCCCTCGTGATGGCTGTCGCCGGTCAGCTTCCAGCTTTGCCGGGTGACCGGCGCGCTGAGCTCGACCACATAGCCGGCCGCCTGCTGCTGCCAGTCGATGCGGCCGCTGCCGCCATTGCGGCCTTTGCTGATCGCCACCCGACCCTGGAAGGACCAGGCCGGCTGCGCACGCACGGCCGCAACGCGCTCTGCCTCTGCCTGTTGCGCAGCGGCCGATACCGCGGTGACCACGGTCGGGGCGGACGGCGCTTTGCGCTCATCCAGCGACACACAGGCGGAGAGCGACAACGCCACGGCCGCGGCGAACGCGGCCTTCAGGGATAACAGATTCATACGCCGTATTTCTCGATCACGCGCTGCAGGGCGCGGTTGTCCGGGTCGAGCTTGCGGGCCTCTTCAAAGAAGTGGCGCGCCTCGTCCTTCTTGTTCAACACCCACAACACCTCGCCCACATGCGCGGCGATCTCCGCATCCTTGGCCAGGGTCCACGCGCGACGCAGCTGCACCAGTGCTTCTTCGTTGCGGCCCAGGCGATACAGCACCCAGCCGTAACTGTCGACGATGGCGGCGTTGTCCGGCTCGGCCACGCGCGCGCGGTCGATCAGCTCCAAGGCTTCCTGATAGCGCTGCGTGCGGTCGGCCAGGGTGTAGCCGAGCGCGTTGAGCGCGGCGATGTTTTCCGGATCGGTGACCAGCACCTTGCGCAGGTCGGCCTCGGCGCGCGGGATGTCGTCGCGGCGCTCCCAGGCCAGCGCGCGGGCATACAGCAGCGCGTTTTCATCCGGGTAGGCGGCCAGGCCACGGGCCAGCGCGTCCAGTTCGCCGGCATCGTCGTTGCCTCGCTGGCGCAGCTCTGCCTCCAACAGGTAGGCATCACGGCGGGCATCGTCATCGACGGTCGCATCGGACTGGATCGCGTGCACTTCGGCCAGCGCCTTGTCGGTGCGGCCCAGTTCGTTCTGTGCATTGGCCGCCCGCAGGCGCGACTCATCGCGCTCCGGGCCACCGGGCACGCTGTGGTACCAGTTGACCGCTTCCTCGTAGCGCTTGAGGTACTCGGCGATCTTGCCCAGCAGCAGGCGCTGGGCCGGATCCGGCTTGGTCGCCTTCCGGGAGAGTTCGGTATACAGGGCCAGCAGGCCGGGATCGTCTTTCTGCTTGGCCAGCAGCGAGGCCCGCATGCCATAGGTCTGCACATCCTGCGGGCCGACCGCCAACACGCGCTCGGCCGCGGCGGGCTGACCCATCAGGTCGTAGGAGATGGCCACCGCGTTGCGCAACTCGGGGTCCTGCGTCGTCTTGGGCTCCACGCCCTTCAACAGGGCCAGCGCCTCGTCGGTCTTGCCGGCCTGGTTGAGCTGGCTGGCATGCAGCAGGGCCACGCGCGGCTCATCCGGGAAGCGTTTGACCACCTCATCGACCATGCGCCGGGCCAGCTCGGGCTGTTCCATGCGCATCGCCAGGCGGCCGAACTCCTGCCAGACCTCCAGCCGGTCAGGGATGGCATTGGCATCCACCAGCTCGCCCAGCACTTGGGCGGGGACCTTGGGATCACTGCCACCGCTGATCAGGGCGCCGATCGCGAACTTCCACGCGGTCGGATCAGGATCCTTGAGCAGCGCCTGCAGCTCGGTGCGGGCGGCCTTCACCTTGTTCTGGCGCATGTCCAGCGCGGCGGTGCTGCTGCGCATGGCCAGTGAGCGCGGCGCACGCTGCTCCCACAGGGCCAGCGCGCGGGCGGCGCGCTTGTCATCGTTGGCCAGCATGGCGATCCGGGAGGCGCGCTCGGCCAGGCCGGCATCGCCTTCACTGGCCTCGGCCGCTTCCAGGTACCAGCGTGCGGCGTCGCCCAGTTTGCCTGCCTGCAGGGCGAATTCGCCCGCCATGACCGGGGCCAGGGGGACCGCCTCGGCCGCGCTGCTCTTGGCCTTCGCCGGGGCTGCCGGGGGGGCGGCCAGGGCGTTGGCGGTGAACAAAGACAGCAGCAGAACGCTGGAGATGCGAATCAATGCGGGCATCGGGGGCATCTGAGCCTTAAAATGACGACTTGAATGGCCAGCAGCTTATCGCAAGCAACTGAACAATGACCCTGTGGGTGCTCGGACTGAATCACCAGACCGCGCCAGTGGAACTGCGCGAACGCGCCTCCTTTGGCGGCGACGCCCTGCCCCAGGCATTGGCGTCGCTGCGCGATACCCCACAGGTGGCCGAGGCGGTCCTGCTCTCCACCTGCAACCGCACCGAGCTGTACGCGGTGGCCGAATCCGGTGATGCACTGGCGCAGTGGCTGGAGTCGCACGCTGGCACCTTGCATGGGTACCTCTACCAGCACGCCGACGCCGATGCGGTCCGCCACCTGTTCCGGGTCGCCACCGGACTGGACTCGATGGTGCTGGGCGAGCCGCAGATCCTGGGCCAGGTGAAAGATGCCTGGGCTCTCGCGCGCGATCACGGCCTGCTCGGCCAGCGCCTGGACCGGTTGTTCCAGCAGACCTTCTCGGTGGCCAAGCGCGCCCGCACCGATACCCGCGTGGGCGCCAATCCGGTCTCGGTGGCCTCCACCGCGGTGCGCCTGGCGCAGAACTCGTTCGCGCGACTGGAAGATTCCACCGTGCTGCTGGTCGGCGCCGGCGAAACCATCGAGCTGGCCGCGCGCCACCTCAGCGAGGGGCGCGTGCGCCGGTTGTTGATCGCCAACCGCACCCTTGCCCATGCGCAGGAGCTGGCCAGCCGCCACGGCGGTGTGGCCTTGCCGCTGAGCGAACTGGACCGTCATCTGGGTGAGGCCGACGTGGTGTTCTCGGCCACGGCAGCGCGTGAGCCGGTGATCACCCGTGCCCACGTGGCTGCCGCGCTGAAGAGCCGCAAACACAAACCGATGCTGCTGTTCGATCTGGCCGTGCCGCGTGATATCGAGGCCGGCGTGGGCGAACTGGCCGACGCCTTCCTGTACACCGTGGATGACCTGGAGCGCGCGGTCGAAGACAACCGCCGCAGCCGCCGGGAAGCCGCGGCCGAGGCCGAAGCGATCATCGAGCTGCAGGTTGCCCGCTTCGTGGAGACCCTGCAGGCCAGCGTGCACCAGGCGCCGCTGCGGCAGCTGCGCGCCTATGGCGAAGCAACCCGCGTGGAGATGCTGGAGAAGGCCCGCCAGCAGCTGGCCCACGGCAAATCACCCGAGGAAGTGCTCGAGCTGCTCGCGCACGGCCTGACCAACCGCCTGCTGCACCCGCCCACCGCCGCCCTGCGCGCGGCTGCGCTCAGCGGCGATACTGAACTCACCCGCGCCGCCGAGCGCCTGTTCCCGGCCAAGCCGGGGTACCAGCACCCTGCCGTGCGTACCGATGTAGCGAAGAACGATGACGCCGACCCTGCGCCGTAAGCTGGAAGCGCTGGCCGAGCGCCGCGAAGAACTTGAACGCCTGTTGTCCGACCCCGCCGTGGTGGGTGACAACGACCGGTTCCGCGCGCTGTCGCGCGAGTTCTCGCAGCTGGAGCCGGTCGCCAACGCACTGGCTGACGAAGCCCGTGCCAAGGCCGACCTCGCCGCCGCCGAAGCGATGCGCGAAGACCCGGACCTGCGCGAGCTGGCCGACGAGGAAATCACCGCCGCGCAGCAGCGCCTGCAGCAGCTGGACGAGGAACTGGCTCTGCTGCTGGTGCCGCGCGATCCGCGCGATGACGGCAACCTGTTCCTGGAAGTGCGCGCCGGCACCGGCGGTGACGAGGCGGCGATCTTCGCCGGCGATCTGTTCCGCATGTATGCCCGCTATGCCGAGCGCCAGGGCTGGAAAGTCGAAATCGAATCGGACAACCCCGGCGAACACGGCGGCTACAAGGAAGTCGTGGCGCGCGTGGTCGGCCGTGGCGCGTTCTCGCGGCTGAAGTTCGAATCGGGCACGCACCGCGTGCAGCGCGTGCCGGCGACCGAATCGCAGGGCCGCATCCATACCTCCGCCGCGACGGTGGCGATCATTCCCGAGGCGGACGACGTCGAGGACGTGGTGATCAACCCGGCCGACCTGCGCGTGGACACCTACCGCTCCTCCGGCGCGGGCGGCCAGCACGTCAACAAGACCGAATCGGCCATCCGCATCACCCACCTGCCCACTGGCGTGGTGGTGGAATGCCAGACCGAGCGCAGCCAGCACGCCAACCGCGACAAGGCAATGAAACGCCTCAAGGCGCAGCTGCTGGATACCGAGCGCAGCAAGCAGGCCGCCGCCCAGGCCGAAAGCCGCCGCCTTCAGGTCGGCAGTGGCGACCGCAGCCAGCGCATCCGCACCTACAGCTTCCCGCAGGGCCGGATCACCGACCACCGCGTGGAAGGCCTGACCCTGTATGACCTGCCCAACATCCTGACCGGCGATCTCGATGCGCTGGTGAGCCGCCTGACCCACGAACACCAGGCCGACGAGCTGGCCCGACTCGCGGAAGGCAGCTGAGCATGATCGCCGCGGGGCGGCCGCGATGAGTGGCGATCCACAGCGTCTGCAGCTGCGTCAGGCCGTGCAGCGGCAACCGGCCGATTTCATTGCGTGGGTGATGCTGGCGGATGCCGAGCTGGAAGCCGGCGATGTGCGCGCTGGCGAACAGGCCGCCACGCGCGCGCTGCAGCTGCGCGGCGACCATCCCGAGGCGCTGGCCCGGCTGGGGCGCGCGCGCTGGATGCAGGGCCGCCATGGCGAAGCCGCCACGCTGCTGCGCCAGGCGGCGGACCGCGCCCCACACCATCCCGGCATCACCCTGTGGCTCGGCCACGCACTGGAAGATGCCGGTCAGCCCGAAGCGGCCGCCGATGCGTATCGCCATGCGCACCGTCTGCTGCCGGGCGAACCCTACATCACCGCGCAGCTGCTCAACTGGCAGCGCCGCCTGTGCGACTGGCGCGATCTGGAGCGGCTGTCGGCGCAGGTCCGCCAGGCCGTCGCGCAGGGCCAGGCCGTGGTCGAGCCGTTCGCCTTCCTCAGCGAAGACAGCAGCGCCGCCGAGCAGCTGGCCTGTGCGCGGCAGCGTGCGGCGACGCTGGCCGAGGGCATCCCGCGGTTGCCGCCGGCCACGGTGCGCGCGCACGGCACGCTCAAGGTCGGTTTCCTTTCCAACGGCTTCGGCGCGCATCCGACCGGCCTGCTGACCGTCGCGCTGTTCGAGCAGCTGCGCGCGCTGGGCATGCTGGAACTGCATCTGTTCGCGCTCAACGCCGATGACGGCAGCAGCATCCGTGCGCGCCTGCAGCAGGCGGCGACCACACTGCACGATGTCAGCGCGCATCCACATCAGGTGATCGCACGCCGCATCCGCGATGCAGGCATCGATGTGCTGTTCGATCTGCGCGGCTGGGGCGGCGGCGGCACCCCGCAGGTACTGGCGATGCGCCCGGCCCCGGTGCAGGTCAACTGGCTGGCCTACCCGGGCACCTCCGGCGCGCCCTGGATCGATCATGTGCTGGCCGATGCCTTCGTGCTGCCCGAGGCGCTGGCACCGGCCTTCAGTGAGAACGCGCGGCGTCTGCCGCGCGCGTTCCAGCCCTCGGACAACACGCGTGCGCTGGAACCGGTGCCTTCGCGGGAGGACTGCGGCCTGCCTGCGCAGGGCGTGGTGCTGTGCTGCTTCAACAACAGCTACAAGCTCAACCCGCGCAGCATGCAGCGGCTGTTCGCGGTGCTGCAGGGCGTACCCGGCAGCGTGCTGTGGCTGCTGTCCGGCCCGGGCAATGCCGATGCGCGGCTGCGCAGCGCGGCACGCCAGGCACAGCTGGATCCGGCGCGCCTGGTGTTCATGCCGCGCCTGCCCCACCCGGAGTACCTGGCGCGTTATCAGCACGCCGATCTGTTCTTGGACACGCACCCGTACAACGCCCACACCACCGCCTCCGATGCACTGTGGGCCGGTTGCCCGGTGCTGACCTGCCCCGGCGCGACGTTCGCCTCGCGCGTGGCGGGCAGCCTCAACCATCATCTGGGCATGCACGACTTCAACGTGCCCGATGACGCGGCGTTCGTGGCCACCGCCGTTCGGCTCGGCAACGATCCGGCCGCGCTGCAGGCGGCGCGTGCCACGCTGGTACACCGGCGCCAGGACAGCGGCCTGTTCGACATGGCCGATTTCGCGCGCGACATCACCGAAGTGATCCATTCGCTGGCACGCGAACGTGGCTGGCAGGGCCCACACACCGCCTGAGCATCGGCTGCGCTAGGCTCGGGCTTCCCTGTGAATCACCGAGGTACGCCGATGGGCAAGCTCAAGCGCAAGGAGTACCAGGCCCTGCTGGAACCCATGCAACTGGAACTGGCGGCCATGGCGCGCTGGGTGCAGCACACCGGGCAACGCGTGCTGGTGCTGTTCGAAGGCCGCGATACTGCGGGCAAGGGCGGTGCGATTCAGGCGATCGCCGAGCATCTCAATCCGCGCCAGTGCAAAGTCGTCGCGCTGCCCAAGCCGACCGA
This sequence comes from Stenotrophomonas sp. TWI587, assembly GCF_039674145.1. Lineage (NCBI taxonomy): Bacteria > Pseudomonadati > Pseudomonadota > Gammaproteobacteria > Lysobacterales > Lysobacteraceae > Stenotrophomonas > Stenotrophomonas sp. TWI587. Next base: position 17,796 of record NZ_JBDJMW010000006.1, read on the forward strand.
TCGCGAAAGCACCCAGTGGTATTTCCAGCGGTATGTTTCGCACCTGCCCGCGGCCGGCGAGATCGTGCTGATGGACCGCAGCTGGTACAACCGCGCGGGTGTCGAGCATGTGATGGGCTACTGCACCGAGGCGCAGTACCGCAGCTTCCTGGCGCAGACGCCGGTGTTCGAGAAGCTGCTGATCGACGATGGCATCGTGCTGTTCAAGTACTGGCTCAGCGTGGACCAGGCACAACAGGAAAAGCGCTTCGCCGAGCGCCACCTCGATCCGCTCAAGGGCTGGAAGCTGTCGCCGGTGGACCTGGAATCACGCAGCAAGTACAGCGCCTATACCGAGAGCCGCGAAGCGATGCTGCGCGCGACGCATAACGAGGATGCCCCGTGGACGCTGGTGGACTTCAACGACCAGAAGCGCGGCCGGCTGGGCCTGATCCGCAACCTGCTGGACCGCCTGCCCGATACCCGCGTGGACGAGCCGGTGCTGGCGCTGCCGCCGTTGAAGGGCAAGCTGCACAAGGAGCACTTCGGCGTGCTGAAGCCGATCGAACCCTTCGTCACCACGTAGATCCACCGCGCGCAGCGGGGCAAAGGCGTGCCGGCCATCCACCGGCACGCCCGTCAGGCTCAGCCTTCCTTGATGCGCGCTTCGATGTCGTGCGCGGTGACCGGGCCGAGGAATTCCTTGGCGACCTTGCCGTCCGGCGCGATCAGGTAGGTCATCGGCAGGCCGCGCGGGATCGCGAAGTCTTCCGGCGGGTTGTAGGTATCCACGATCACGATCGGATAGGTGACCGGGCGCTTCTCCAGGAAGGCCTTCATCTCGGCCGGTTCGATGTCCTCGAAGGCCAGCCCGACCACTTCGATCTCATTGCGCATCGCGTGCAGCGCCGAAAGCTCGGGCATTTCCTTGCGGCACGGGGCGCACCAGGTGGCCCAGAAGTTCACCACCACCCACTTGCCGCGGTGCGCCGCCAGATCGTAGTCGGTGCCGTCCAGCGCCTTGGCTTTCAGCGTCGGCTGTTCGACGGTCTTGCGCTCGGTGGCGGGTACTGCCTCGGCCGGCGGTGCGGCGGGCTCGCTGATCGGGGCCGGGGCGGCGGGCGCGGTGGCCTCGCTCTGTGCGGCGGGCTTGTTGCAGGCGGCCAGCGTCAGCAGGCCCAGGGCCAGCAGCAGGGGCTTGGCGGTCATGGTTTGTCTCCGGGGGTCGAGTAGATGTCGCTGACGCGGCGTTTGAGCAGTTCGCGCAGCGGCAGGCGCAAGGTGTCCAGCGCGGCCACCGAGGCGGTGCCGAGGCTGTCGTCGCGATACGGCAGGTAGGCTTCCTTGATCGGGATCCGCATCTGCGTGGTCTCGTACAGGTCGGCCAGGGTGAGTTTGTCCAGGTCGCGCGCGAGCAGCCATTCGCCCTGCTCGTCGCGGCGCACCACGCGGATCGCTTCCAGATCGCAGAGCAGCGTCTGCAGCAGCGAGTCGGTCAGCATCGGCTCCAGCCGCAGGATTTCATCGTCATCCAGGCTGCGGCCATCTGCACGGGCCTGGTGGAAACGGCCGATCAGGCGCAGCAGACCATAGATTTCATACCCCACCGGCAGGCGCAGGTCGGCTGGCTGGTAGCGGAAGGCGGCGATCGAGGAGGCCAGCGAGGCCCCCAGCAGCACCGAGACCCAGCACAGGTAGATCCACAGCAGCAGGATCGGTACGAAGGCGACCGTGCCGTAGAGCTTCTGGTAGGACTGGAAGCTGCCCAGGTAAGCGCCCATGCCCCACTTCACCAACTCCAGCATGATCGCGGCCAGGATCGCGCCGGGAATGGCATGCCGCCATTTGACCGTGTGGTGCGGCACCACGCGGTAGACGAGCATGATGCAGAGGAACTCGATCAGGATCGGCGCGACCGTCAGCGAGACGTTGGCCAGCCAGCGGCCTTCGCTGGTGCCGAACAACGGCAGCGCGAACACCCGCGCCGAGACCGCCAGCGAGGCCGCAGCCAGCATCGCGCCGAGGGTGAGCACGGTCCAATACACCAGGAAGCGGGTCAGCTTCGGCCGGGTCGAACTCACCCGCCAGATCTGGTTGAAGGTTTCTTCCACGCTGTTGAGCGTGATCAGCAGCGATACCACCAGGGCGATGAAGCCGGCAGCAGTCAGTTGCCCGGCGCTGGCCGAGAATTGCCGCAGGTAGCCTTCTGCGGCGCGCGCGGCGTTGGGCACGAAGTTGGAGAACACGTAATCGCTGAGGGTGTCGCTCCAGCGATCGAACACCGGGAACGCCGAGAGCACCCCGAACACGACGATGGCCAGCGGCACCAGCGCGAACACCGTGGTGTAGGCCAGCGACGCGGCCGCCTGGAACAGGCGGTCATCCAGGAAGCGGCGCCACAGGAAGCGGCCGAAGCTGATCGTGCGCGCACGGTCCCGGACGCGTTCGATCCACAGGTTGATCGTATCGAGAGGTTCCATCGGCGCAAGGGTACCCGATGACGGGTGTGGGGCATGCACGCCCGCTCACAGTGACCGGCCTCGCCCTGAGCGGGCAGCGTTGCCATACTGGCTGCATTGGACGCAACGAGATGAAAGCGAAATGGCGGAGATCCTGGTGCTGTATTACAGCCGTGGCGGTTCAGTGGCACGGCTTGCCCGCCAGATTGCGCGCGGCATCGGCGAGGTGCCCGGCATGAGCGCGCGGCTGCGCACGGTGCCGCCGGTGGCGGCGGTGACGCAGACGGCGCTGCCACCGGTGCCCGAGGATGGCGCACCGTATGTCAGCGTGGCTGATCTGGCCGAATGCACGGGGCTGCTGCTGGGCAGCCCGACCCGGTTCGGCAACATGGCCGCGCCGGTGAAGCACTTCCTGGACGGGCTGGGCGCGGAGTGGGTCAACGGCACCCTGGCCGGCAAGCCGGCCGGCGTGTTCACATCGACCGCGTCGCTGCACGGCGGACAGGAGTCGACACTGCTGTCGATGCAGGTGCCGCTGCTGCACCACGGCTGCCTGATCGTCGGGATTCCCTTTACCGAGCCTGCGCTGAGCCACACCACCACCGGCGGCACGCCATACGGCGCCAGCCACGTGGCCGGCGCGGACGACAACCCGGTGCCGAGCGAGGATGAGAGCATCCTGGCCCGGGCGCTGGGGCGGCGGGTGGCCGATATCGCCCGGCGGCTGGCGTGAGCACGCGGGCGCAGGAGATCGTCCTGGCGCTGCTGCTGGTGGCGCTGGCAGTGCTGTTCGCGGTGTGGTTCGCGCAGGACAAACATTGGCTGGCCTCCCAGCTGGTGTTTACCCTGCCGCCGCTGCTGCTGGCACTGGGCGTGCTGCTGCGGCGGGGCAAGGCGATGTTCTGGGCCGGGGTGTTGGCGCTGTTCTGGTTCAGCCACGGGGTGATGAGCGCCTGGAGCCACCCGGACGTGGCGCTGTGGGGCTGGATCGAGCTGGGGCTGGCCCTGGCGGTGATCGAGGTCGCCAGCATGCCGGGGCTGCGCCGGCGCTTCGGGCGGAAGACGACGGCTGGCTGACCGCCCGGCGTCGCACGCCTGCATCGGGCGGGCGGCAGCCGTATCATCTACGGGTCGGCGCGGCGGTTCCGTGCCCTTCTGTCTGGTACCCAGGATGCTTGCAATGGAAGAACTACTGATCATCACCACCGGTGGCACGATCGACAAGATCTACTTCGACGACAAGTCGGATTATCAGATCGGTGATCCGCAGATCGGGATGATCCTGCGCGAGCTGGGCGTGACCTTCCGTTTCAATGTGATCCCGATCCTGCGCAAGGATTCGCTGCACATCACCGACGAGGACCGCGAGTTGATCCGGGCCACGATCGCCGCGCAGCCGACGCGGCATGTGCTGGTCACCCACGGCACCGACTCGATGGTGCAGACCGGCCAGGTGCTGAAGTCGATCACGGACAAGACGATCGTGATGACCGGTGCGCTGAGCCCGGCGCGCTTCCGCGGCTCGGATGCGGAGTTCAACATCGGGTGTGCGATCGGTGCGGTGCAGTCGCTGCCGAGCGGCGTGTACATCGCGATGAACGGCCGGATCTGGAATCCGGAACAGGTACGCAAGAACGTGGCTGCCAACCGCTTCGAAGCGGCGTGATTCCTGTTGATTGAACGAACGCCCCGGCATGCCGGGGCGTTCTGCGTTGGTGCGATGGGAAAGCGATCAGTACTGCGCGGTGAGGCTCAGCCCGGAGAAGGTCGAGTAGGCCTTGACCCGTACGTGCCAGGTGCCGGCCGCCGGCGACGCGATCGTGCAGGTCTCGTTGTTGCCGCTGAGGTAGGGGCGGCAGGTGTAGACAGTGTCGGTCGGGGCACTGCCGGAACGAACGTAGAGGTCGGCATCGCCGCTGCCACCGGCGATGGTGACCTTCAGCTGGCTGCTGCCCGACGGCACGGTCACGGTGTAGGCCAGGGAGGCACCGCTGGCGGCGCCAAGGCCGGTGACCGGGACGTTGTTCTGCAGCACGTTGCCAGTGCCAGGGTTCGGGTTGGTCCCACCCAGGGCCGCCGTCACGGCCGCATCGGCATCGACAATGCCCGCGCCGCAGCCGCCGGAGCAGGCGCCCGGCAACGGACGTGCGGTGCTCTTGAGCAGGCTTTCGATGGCCGCCGGGCTCAGCGCGGTCGGCGCGACGGACTGGACCAGCGCGACCACGCCGGCCACGTGCGGGGCTGCCATCGAGGTGCCGTTGTAGGAGGCATACGATGCGGTGCCCGGGACCGTGGTGCCGCTGTTGAGGGTGGAGAGGATGCCCTGGCCCGGCGCGGAGATGTCGATGCCGGCACCGTAGTTGGAGAAGCTGGCGCGGGCGCCGGCCGACGTGGTCGCGGCAACCGCGATCACGTTGGCGCAGTTGGCCGGCACCGAGGAGGAGACGTTGGTGTTGCTGTTGCCGGCCGCGACGACCACGGTGGTGCCGCGCGAGACGGCGCCGTTGATCGCGGTCTGGTAGGTGGTGGAGCAGGTGCCACCGCCGCCGAGGGACATGTTGATCACTTCGGCGGGGTTGGCATTGGCCGGGACGCCGCTGACGGTACCGCCGGAGGCCCACACGATCGCGTCGGCGATGTCGGAGGTGTAGCCGCCACACTTGCCGAGCACGCGCACCGGGACGACCTTGGCGTTGAACGCCGTGCCCGCCACGCCGGTGCTGTTGTTGGTCACCGCCGCGACGGTACCGGCCACGTGGGTGCCGTGCCAGCTGGAATTGGACGCAGGAATGCCGGAACCACACTCGTTGGCGGCGTACCAGTCGCCCTCGTCGTTGGGATTGTTGTCGCGGCCACCGCCGTCGCGCGCCATCGCCGCGTCACTGATGAAGTCATAGCCGGGCAGGAGGTTGGCGTTGAGATCGGGGTGGTTGGTGATGCCGGTGTCGATCACCGCCACCACCACGCCGCTGCCGGTGGCCTTGTCCCAGGCCGGGCGCACGTTGATCGAGGCGTTGCTCGTACCGAAGCCCCACTGTTCGGAGAAGCGGGTGTCGTTGGGCACCAGCGTGGCCTGCATGAGCTGATCGACCTCGACGTATTCCACGCCCGGATCTGCCGCCAGACGGCGCATCAGCAGCTCGGCTTCGGCGCGGTCCAAGGGCCGGTCGGCCTTGACCACGGTCGGGCCGATCGCCAGCTGGCGCAGCTTCTGCAGCCCCAGCGCGCGGCCTTGGGCCGCCGGCACCGCGGCGGCGGCGGCCTTCAGCGAACTGGCCAGCGCGGTCGGCGTTGCGACCTCGCTGCTGCCATCCTTGTACTTCACGATGAAACGCTGGTGGGTCGGCGCCGAAGACAGACCGCTCAGCTGCACATCGCCGGCAAAGGCCGGGGTGGCCAGCAGCAGGCTCGACATGACAGAGGCGCCCAGTACAACCCATGCACGGTGACGCAAACGGTGTTGCGAGACATGAGACATCGGATTTCCCTTTCAGACAGTGAATGCCGTCGTCGCGGCTGAGAATCCAGGTCCGATCCGGGGGCTGCTGGAAGCGATGGCGCGGATCGGGCCCGGTGATTGGATCGGTTCCCCTGAGATCAAACCGCCCGTTCCGACGCTAGTGGCTCACCGCACGATCAACAATGTTTCAGCTGCACTTCAGTGACATGAAATGTCGGATTTGAGACTTTCTGTGTCGAGGGTTTGTGAAAGTGAAGGCGTGGGGGAAGTTTTGAACGGTCGCATTGCGTCAACGAATGTCCGAAATGGCTGTCAATGTCCTCTCCGACAGGACAACACTTGCGCATCAATGGCTTGCGTCGTTGCCACCGCAGGACAGGCAACAAAAAACCCGCCTGTCACCAGGCGGGTTTGGAGGTCTCAACGCGGATCCGCCGGGATCAGGCGTCCAGGCGGACCAGCCAGCCATGACGGTCCGGCAGGCGGCCGTACTGGATGTCGGTCAGCTCCTTGCGCAGCGACATCGTCACTTCACCGGCCGGCGCATTGATGTCGCCCACCGAGAAGCCTTCGCCCTTGAGCTGGCCGATCGGGGTGACCACCGCAGCGGTGCCGCAGGCGAACGCTTCCACGATCTCGCCGGAGGTCACGCCGTCCTTCCACTCCTCGAGGGTGACCTTGCGCTCTTCGACCTTCATGCCGCGGTCGCGGGCCAGCTGCAGGATGCTTTCACGGGTGATGCCTTCCAGGATGCTGCCCGACAGCGACGGGGTCACCAGGGTGCCGTCCTTGTAGACCAGGAACACGTTCATGCCACCCAGTTCTTCCAGGTACTTGCCTTCCACCGGATCCAGGAACAGCACCTGCGAGCAGCCCTGCGCCTGCGCCTTCTGCTGCGGCAGCAGCGAGGCGGCGTAATTGCCACCGCACTTGGCCGCGCCGGTGCCGCCCTTGCCTGCGCGCGCGTATTCGGTGGACAGCCAGATCGACACCGGCGCCACACCCTTGGCGAAGTACGGGCCGGCCGGGCTGGCGATCACGTAGTAGCCGGCCTTGTGTGCGCCGCGCACGCCGAGGAAGGCTTCATCGCCGATCATGAAGGGACGGAAGTACAGGCTGGATTCGTCGGCCGACGGCACCCACGACGCGTCCACGGCGATCATCTGCTTGAGCGATTCGACGAAGATGTCCACCGGCAGTTCCGGCAGCGCCAGGCGCTGGGCCGAACGCTGCAGGCGGCGACCGTTGGCCTCCGGACGGAAGGTCCAGATCGAGCCATCGGCGTGGCGGTAGGCCTTGATGCCTTCGAAGATTTCCTGACCGTAATGCAGCACCGCGGCGGCCGGGTCCAGCTGCAGCGGGCCATACGGGCGCACCACGGCATCGTGCCAGCCGGTGTCCTTGTCCCAGCGCACTTCCACCATGTGGTCGGTGAAGTGCAGACCAAAACCGGGGGCGGCCAGGATGCGCTCACGCTCCTCGCTGCTGCGCGGCTGGGCGGAACGGGTGGTGTTGAAGCTCACGGAAGACTGGGACACCGGATATTTCCTGTTCTGGTTACGGGGAACGCCGTGACGCCGGCTGGCGATGGGCGGTTACAGCATGCCGGTTTCGAGCCGGGCGGCCTCGGACATCATGTGACGGCCCCACGGCGGGTCGAACACCAGCTCGACGTCGGCCTCGGCCACCGTCGGGATCATTTCCAGCTTGCTGCGCACGTCATCGACGAGGATCTCGCCCATGCCGCAGCCGGGGGCGGTCAGGGTCATCTTGATCTCGACCTCGCGCTGGCCGTCGTCCAGGTGCTTGAGGTCCACTTCATAGACCAGGCCCAGATCGACGATGTTGAAGGGGATTTCCGGATCGAAACAGGTGCGCAGCTGCTGCCACACCAGTTTTTCGACCTCCTCGTCGGAGGCATCGGCGGGCAGTTCCAGCGCCGGGGGCGCCTCCTTGCCGATGGCATCGCCATCCTTGCCGGCGATGCGGAACAGATTGCCTTCGACAAAGACGGTATAGCTGCCACCCAGGGCCTGGGTGATGTAGCCATAGCTGCCAGCGGGCAGCGTGACCGTTTCGCCCTGCGGGACCATGACGGCCTCGCAGTCGCGTTCGAAGTGGACGGGTTCACTGCTACGGGAGTACATGTGGATCGATATGGGGGTCGCGGCCAATTCCCGCAAGGCACCCATTTTAGCCCAGTGGCCGCCCACGCGCCGGTCACCCCGCAAGCCGGTATCCTGTGGGGACTTACAGGAAGATTGCATGTCGCCCACGTCCGTGCCTGTCCGGAGCCGCCACTGGCTCTGGCCCCCGATGTTGCTGCTTGGTGTTGTCACGGCCACGTTGGCCTGGTTGTTCATCGCCCTGCTCACCGGCCGCCAGGCCGGCTGGATGGCGGTACTGGCCGCATTGGACATCGCGTTCATGCTGCGCCTGGGCACCCTGCGCGCGGGGAAGACCCGGGTGGTGCTGACCCTGATGGCGACCCTGCTGGTTGCGCTGGCGGCCAACTGGGGCATCGCCTCGGCCTACCTTGGCGGCTCGATGGGCCTCAATCCGTGGGAATCAGCGTTGCGCATGGGGCCCTATCTGGCCGCCACCCTGATCGGCCTGGCCAACGGCGCGGCCCAATGGCTGTGGCTGGGCGTGGCGCTGGTCGTGGGTTGGTGGATAGCAAGGTGACGTCATCGCATTCGCGCCGCCGCTCCGTCGGTAATGCCAGCTAGCAGGCGGCTCTCCTGCGCGCTGTCAGAATGCAGCTGGAGGAGAGCCCCCTGAGTCAGGGGGCGGCGCCGAAGGCGCGGGGGTCTGGGTGCTGATGAGTCCGGGCCCGCGTTTTGCGCAGCAGAACGTGGGGCGTCAGCGCGCATGCGATGACGTTTACCCGCCGTCTAGCGCCTTCAGCTCGCTGACCAGCGCGCTCGCCGCACCGGCGCCATCGCCGTACAGCATGCGGGCGTTGTCGGCATAGAACAGCGCATTCTCGATGCCCGCAAAGCCGGTGCCCTTGCCGCGCTTGATCACCACCACGTTGCGCGCGTTGACCACGTCCAGGATCGGCATGCCGTAGATCGGGCTGGCCGGGTCGGTACGCGCCACCGGATTGACCACGTCGTTGGCGCCGATCACCAGCACCACGTCGGTGTTCGGAAATTCCGGGTTGATGTCGTCCATGTCGGCGATGAGGTCGTAGGGCACGCCCGCCTCGGCCAGCAGCACGTTCATGTGCCCCGGCATGCGCCCGGCCACCGGGTGGATCGCGAACTTCACCTTGATGCCGCGATCGATCAGGCGCTGCGCCAGCTCCCACACCTTGTGCTGCGCCTGGGCCACGGCCATGCCGTAGCCGGGCACGATCACCACGCGCTCGGCGAAGGCCAGCATCGCGGCCACGTCGCTGGCCTCGATGGGCTTCTGCGCGCCGCTGATTTCCTGCGCCACACCGCCGCCGCCAAAGTTGGAGAACAGCACGCCGCTGATCGGCCGGTTCATCGCCTTGGCCATCAAACGGGTCAGCAGGATGCCGGCTGCGCCGACCATCATGCCGGCGATGATCAGGGCCTCGTTGCCGAGCACGTAACCCTCGAAGGCCACCGCCAGGCCGGTGAATGCGTTGTACAGCGAGATCACCACCGGCATGTCCGCGCCACCGATCGGCAGCGTCATCAGTACGCCCAGCGCGAGTGCGACCACGAAGAAGCTGATGATCGCCACCGGACTCAGGGTGACCGCTGCCCAGATGCCCAGCACCACCATCGCCAGCGCGACCAGCAGGTTGAACACCTGTTGCCCCGGGAAGGTGACGCGGCGGTCGAGCCGACCGTCGAGTTTGGCCCAGGCGATGATCGAGCCGGACAGCGACACCGCGCCGATCGCCGAGCCGATCACCGCCAGCGCCAGCACGGTGGAGGACGGCTGGCGCGCGGCGAGGTCGGCCAGCGCCTGCTCGCTCCAGTGGGTGGTATCGCGGTTGGTCAGGAACGAGAAGCGCAGCAGCTCGACCGCACCGATCGCCGCCGCCGAGCCGCCGCCCATGCCGTTGTAGAGCGCCACCATCTGCGGCATGTCGGTGATCGCCACACGCTTGGCCGACCACCACGCCACGCCGGTGCCGATCGCCACCGCCGCGAGGATCAGCGGGATGTTGTGCAGGTCCGGCAGGAAGAACGTCGCCACCGTGGCGATCAGCATGCCCAGTCCGGCCCAGCGGATACCGCTGCGCGCGGTCATCGGCGAGGCCATGCGCTGCAGGCCGAGCAGGAACAGGGTCGCGGCGACCAGATAGCTCACCTGGACCAGCCACTGCAGCAGTTGCGCGGTGGTCACGTTCAAGGCGCCTTCTCCCCGGTGTCGCGCTTGGCGCTGGGCTTGAACATGTCGAGCATGCGCTCGGTCACCACGTAGCCGCCGGCCGCGTTGCCCGCACCGAGCACCACCGCGATGAAGCCGATGATCTTTTCCAGGGGGGTCTGCGCGTGCCCCAGCACCACCATCGCGCCGATCAGCACGATGCCGTGGATGAAGTTGGAGCCGGACATCAAAGGGGTATGCAGGATCACCGGCACCCGCGAAATGATCACGTGGCCGGCAATGGCGGCCAACATGAAGATATACAACGCCACGAACCCGTCGCTCATTGCAGTCACTCTCCCAGGCGGTCATCCCGTCCCCTGCATCATAACCATGCGCTGAACCAATCGGGCAGGCCGGTCAACCGCGCCCGCCCTGGGGCGTTCTCACGGTATCCCCCTGCCGGAACGCTACCCTGTGTTGGTGAGCTCTCCCCTACCGTCGACGGATGCCGACCTGCCCGCCCCTGCCGAGGTGGCGCTGCCGGTGTCGCTGGATGCGTTCCTGGCCGGCATCGGACCGCGCGCGTTCCGCTTCGCCGAGGCCGGCCTGCGCCAGCGCGACGACGCGCTGGATGCGGTGCAGGACAGCATGCTGAAGATGCTCGGCTACCGCGACAAACCCGCCGCCGAGTGGGCGCCGTTGTTCTGGAGCATCCTGCGCCGCCGCGTGGTGGATCTGCAGCGCCGCCGGGGCTTCCGCCTGACGTTCTGGCGCAGCAGCGACGAGGCCGGTGGCGACCATGACATCGACTGGGCCGACAGTGCACCCGGCCCGGCCCAGGCACACGAACAGCGCGACCAGTACGCACAACTGGTGCAGGCGCTGCGCGAGCTGCCCGCGCGCCAGCGCGAAGCGTTTACCCTGCGCGTGCTGCAGGACCTGGACGGCGCCACCACGGCCAAGGCCATGGGCTGCAGCGAAGGCGCGGTCAAAACCCATCTTTCGCGCGCCCGACAGGCGCTGCAGCAGTCTCTGGAGATCGCCCTGTGAACCGCCCCCTGCCCCCTTCGATGCAAGACGATGCCGCCCTGCGGCAGCTGCATGCGCAGGCGCTGGATACGCTCTCGCCGACCACGCTGGCGCGGCTGCGCAGCGCGCGTCATGCCGGCCCGTCGGCCAAGCGGCACACCCCGTCCTGGTGGATGGCCACGGCCTGTTCGGCGGTGGTCGCGCTAGCGTTGGGCTACAGTTTCCTCCTCGGCGACACGACCGCTCCGCCGGCACCGGTCGTGGCGAGCGCGGCCGATGACGGCAGCGATGTTCTCGACGAAAATCCCGATCTGTATGTGTGGCTGGGCAGCACCGACCTGGCAATGGAGTGAAGATGAAACTGCGACTGTCCCTGGGGCTGGTAGTGCTGACGCTGAGTGCGCCCGGCTGGGCCCAGACCGCCCCGCTGCCGGACTGGGACAAACTCAGCCCGCAGCAGCGCGAGGCGTTGATCGCGCCGGTGCGTGACCGTTGGAACGACGCGCCGGCGCCGCAACGCGAGCGCATGCTGCAGCACGGTCAGCGCTGGCTGACCATGACCCCGGAACAGCGCGCGCAGGCGCACCGGGGCCGCCACCGTTTCGAGAACATGACGCCGGAGCAACGTGAGCAGGCGCGCGCGCTGTTCGGCCAGATGCGCAGCATGACCCCGGAACAACGGCAGGACCTGCGTGATCGCTGGACACGGATGACCCCGGACGAGCGCAAGGCCTGGCTCAAAGCCAACCCCGCGCCGACACCGACACCGCCGAAGCGCTGAGCATTTAACGGAGCATTTAACGGGGACGGAGGGGATTATTAACTACCTCCGTCCCTGTTATTTCAGTCCCTGTTATTTCAGGCGGCGACCCAGCGGGTTTTCGCGAGCAGTTCGTCGTCCCAGTCGAAGGTGACAGCGCCGTCTTTCAGGAACAGCGCGACGAAGTTGTAGACGTTGCGGGCGTACATCTCGCTGGCGTGGACTGCGCCCTGGCTGGCCAGATTGAGCGGGCCGTCGATGAGCACACCGTCCAGATCCACCACCTCGCCTGGCTGGGTGGCTTCGCAGTTGCCGCCGGTTTCCGCGGCGAGATCGACGATCACGCTGCCAGGCTTCATGCCACGCGCCATCGCGGTGCTGACGATCTTCGGCGCCGGCCGCCCGGGAACGGCAGCAGTGCAGATCACCACGTCCACCGTGCGCAGATGCTCGCCAAGGCGACGCTGCTGCTCGGCACGTTCCTCATCGGTCAGCGGGCGCGCATAGCCGCCTTCGCCCACCGCGCTGACGCCCAGGTCCAGGAATTTGCCGCCCAGTGATTCGATCTGCTCGCGGGTTTCCGGGCGCACATCGAAGCCTTCCACCTGCGCGCCCAACCGGCGCGCGGTGGCGATCGCCTGCAGCCCGGCCACACCCGCACCCACCACCAATACCTTGGAGGGACGGATCGTGCCGGCAGCGGTGGTCAGCATCGGAAAGAAGCGCGGCGCGCGCTGGGCCGCGATCAGGGTGGCCTTGTAACCGGCCATGCCGGCCTGCGAACTGAGCACATCCATCGATTGCGCACGTGTTGTGCGCGGCAAGCGCTCCAGCGGGAAGGCCTGCAGGCCACGCGACTGGATCAGGCCGGCGCGCTCGGCGTCGGCCTGCGGATGCAGCATGCCGATCAGGCTGGCGCCGGATTTCAAGCGGGCAAGGCGGTCATTGGACGGCGGCTGCACGCACAGCACGATGTCGGCCTGGGCCAGGCGGGTATCATCGGCGGACTGTGCCCCCACGTCCTGATAGGCCGCATCGGGGAAGCCCGCAGCCAACCCGGCGCCGGGCTCGAAGGACACGCCCGCACCCAGCGCGACCAGCTTGCGCGCCGTTTCCGGCGTCATCGCCACGCGCCGTTCTCCCGGCGCATGTTCCTTTACCACCAACACCTCGACAGCCATGCCTGTCCCCGACGATCAGCGGATTGTGGGCTGATCGTAACCCGATCGTCAGGCCAAGGTGGCCCCCGGGGTCAATGCACGGTGGCGTTCTTGGTATCCAGGCGATCGATCACGCCCTGCATGGCACTGTCGAAGGCGCCGTCATCGATATGCGCGCGCAGACGCCCCAGGCGCACCATCACCGCCAGTTCTTCCGGCGAGGCCACGCAGAAGCGCACCCCGCGCCGGTTGACGAACAGCAGGCGCTGGGAAATCGGACTGACCCAGGACAGCTTGCCCGCCTGCACCTTGCCGTCCTTGTCGACGAAATCCAGCCAGCTGCCGATCTCCAGCCCGCGGAAGCGGTCGGCATCGGCATTGTCGAAATCGCTGACATCCACCTTGCTGCCCAGCTCCACCGACGCCGATTCCTGCGCCGGCGGCGAAGGCAACGCCACCTGCGGCAGTTCGGGCAGCGCGCGTTCCAGCTCGGGGCGCGATTCGGCGATGCCCTGCAGGGTGTCGTGCAGCGCATCGATGGCACTGGTGGCCGCATCGGCATGCACGCCGACACTGGCAAACACCTTGCGCAGCGCGGGATGCCAGGCCTGCAGCCACGGCTTGCCGACGATATGGCGGCGCGCCTCGGCCACTTCATCCAGGATGCCATCGGCCAGGCTCAGCGCCTCACCGACCGAAGCGCCGTCTTCGCCTTCGCGCAGCACGGTCAGGGTCAGATGGTGCTGCCACGGCTGGCGCAGGAATTCACCGATCGCCTGCGGCAAGGTGGTATCGCCGATGCGACGGTCCAGTTCGGTGCTGGCGCGCTGGCGCGCCATTTCGAGCTTTTCCTGGCCGCGCTGGGTTTCGGCGGCACGCCGCTCGGCGATCTCGATACGGCGGCGGTGCTGGGTCAGGAACTCGCGGAATTCTTCTTCCAGGGTGAGGAAGATCGCCAGGTTTTCGTTGAACTCGGCCACCAGACGCTCGATGATTTCCTCGACCTTGCCCATCAGCACGCGCTCGGCCTGGCTCTCGCCGGTGTTGCCTTCGCAGGCCTCGGCCAGCGAGTTGAGCAGCTTGCGCGCCGGGTGGGTTTTCTGCACGAACATGCGGCGGTCGAGCATGGCGACCTTGACGAAGGGCACCACCAGCCGGCCGATCAGCTCGCGCGAGCGGCCCTCCAGGTCGCGCTCATCGAGCATCACATCGAACAGCATACCGACCAGATCGATCGCGTCTTCGTCCTGCGGGTCCAGCCGCGCCTGCGCGGGATCCACCCCGAGCCGGGTCGCGCCGGACAGCACTTCACTCTTCAACCGCTGCGCCAGCGATTCGCCGTCCTCGCCGATCGCCGCGCGCAGGGTAGCGCTCGGCGTGGCCTGCAGCAGCGACAGCACCGACATCATCTCGCGCTGGCTCAGCGGGCGCTGCTGGCCCACCGCAACGCTGGCCGCCGAGGTGGCGTCCTCGCGCACATGGCGGGTCTGCTGCAGCAGTTCGTGCAGCGCATCGAGCAGCATGCCTTGATTGCCACCGAGGCTCTCGCCCGCATCGCCGGACAGCTCCTGATGACCGGCTTGGGCACCCTGCAGGCGGCCGCGGCTCTCGGCCCAGCGGTCGGCGAAGCGGCGGGCCCAGGCCGGTGCCTGACCCTCCTCGCTGCCGCCCCCTACGGTGTCCGGATCGAATCCATCGAACGCGGCATCGCGGTCCGGGCGCGGCGGCGGCGAGGGCGCGCGCGGCGGTGGCCGGCGCGCGGCCATCTGCGGCATCACACCCGCAGCGGCCAGTTGTTCATCCAGATAGTCGTAACGCTTGCCGATCGGCTGCTGGAGGTCGCGCTCACACAGCTTGATCAGCACCAGCCGCACTTCCGGGGCCAGTTCACAATCGGCGAAGGCTTCGTGGATGGCCACGCCGATATGCTCGGGGCTGATCGGATTGGTATCGGCGT
Organism: Stenotrophomonas sp. TWI587; assembly: GCF_039674145.1. Taxonomy (NCBI): domain Bacteria; kingdom Pseudomonadati; phylum Pseudomonadota; class Gammaproteobacteria; order Lysobacterales; family Lysobacteraceae; genus Stenotrophomonas; species Stenotrophomonas sp. TWI587. The sequence goes on from NZ_JBDJMW010000006.1 coordinate 32,896, forward strand.
TGAACTCCAGCCCCCCGGCGATCACACCCAGGCGGCGGTCCAGCCGCGAGAGCACCGGCTTGAAGTCACGCAGCAGCACGGTGGCGAAGTTGCGCACCGCCAGCCGGGACTCCAGCACGTGTTCAGGGACCAGGCTGAGACCATCTTCGATCTGACCGGCCAGCGTGGCTTCGGCCGACAGCGGGTCGCCCCGCTCCAGCCCGTCCCAGCCTTGCTCCAGGTGAGCACGGAACCCGGCCACGATGTCGTCCCGGCGGCGGCGCAGCTCGCGCATGCCATCCAGGAACAGCAACTGCGACGCGCCGGCGGTACCGGCACGGTCGAACAGCACGTCATCAAAGCGCGCCAGCACCGTCGAGAACGACTCGACCAGCCCTGGCAGCACGGCCTCACGGGCCATCTTCAACAACGCCGGGTCACGGCCCGGGTGCCCCCCTACATTGGGCGTGGCGATCATGCGAGAAGGCTCCCCACCTTCACAGGTACTGAGTGCAACATGGATACAACGAACGCCGGCGCACCCCATGCGCCCACGTTCGGAGGATAGGCCGGCCGACCGGTCAGAGACAGTGAAACAGTCGACACTTTAGACCTCATTACCGGTGACCCGGCAGGCCTTGTATCGTAAGCGCAGCAGGGCGTGGAAGCGAGTACAGCCACGTGAAGGAAGTCCGCTGATTAGGTGATGTTCATCACGCTTTGTCGCAAATTGCACCGAGATCGCCCAAGGCCGTGTCACAAACACGGACGACTATAATCGGGGCATCGTGAAGCCTGATTGAGAACCCATGTCCGTCCCCCCCGCTCTGCATGCCCTGGACGCCCGTCGTTCGGTCCCCGCCAAGCAACTGGGCGAACCCGGCCCGGATCCGGACACCCTGTCGCGGATGCTCACCTCGGCGGTGCGCGTACCCGACCACGGCAAGCTGGTGCCCTACCGCTTCCTGCGGATCACCGGTGATGCACGTCACAGTCTGGGTGCGTTCCTGGCCGAGCGCGCCGTCCAACGCGACCCCCAGGTGTCCGCCGCCCAGCTGGACAAGGACCGCCAGCGTTTCTCCCATGCCCCGCTGATCATCACCGTCATCGCCAGCCCGCGGCCCAGCCCCAAGGTGCCCGAGGCCGAACAGCTGATGACCGCCGGCTGCGTCTGCTTTGCCCTGCTGCAGGCCGCGCAGGCATTCGGCTTCGGCGCGCAGTGGCTGACCGCCTGGATGGCCTTCGACCCGGCCGTGCATGCCCACCTGGGCCTGGCCGAGGGCGAGCAGATCGCAGGCTTCATCCACATCGGCACGCCGAAGACCGAGGTACCCGAACGCGAGCGCCCGGACCCTGCCGCGCTGCTGCAGGACTGGGAGGGCTGAGATGTCCGCCCTCGCTGCCGGCCCCGGCATGGCATCACCGCCGCTGCGCGCGCCGTTGTACCTGGTCGATGCCAGCCTGTATGTGTTCCGCGCGTGGCATTCGATGCCCGATGAGTTCCAGGATCAGCAGGGCTGGCCGACCAATGCCGTGCACGGCTTTGCGCGGTTCCTGCTCGACCTGCTCGAGCGCGAGCGCCCGGCCAACATCGCCATCGCCTTCGATGAAGCTCTGGACAGCTGTTTCCGGCACCGGATCTACGCCGCCTACAAGGCCAACCGCGACCCCGCGCCCGATGCGTTGCGCCGCCAGTTCGCGCACTGCAAGGCGCTGTGCACCGCGCTTGGTCTGCCGGTGCTGGCCCACCACGAATACGAGGCCGACGACCTGATCGGCAGTGCCCTGCATGCGCGCCGCGACGCCGGCATGAGGGGGGTGATCATCTCCGCCGACAAGGACCTCTCGCAGCTGCTGTTCGAACACGACGAGCAGTGGGATTACGCGCGCAACCAGCGCTGGGGCATGGCCGGGGTCAAAGCCCGCCACGGCGTGCATGCGCACCAGATCGCCGACTATCTGGCGCTGTGCGGCGATGCGGTCGACAACATTCCCGGCGTGACCGGCGTGGGTGCCAAATCCGCTGCGGTGCTGCTGGCCCATTTCGGCAGCCTGGACGTGCTGTACGAGCGTCTGGACGAAGTGCCCTTCCTGCGGCTGCGCGGAGCGGCGCAGATGGCGGTGCGGCTGCGTGAACAGCGCGAGCACGCGCTGCTGTGGCGCCAGCTGACCACCATCGCACTGGATGCGCCGCTGGGCGGCGCTGCCGTCGATTTCAGCCGTGGCGTCGCCGATGCGCAGATGCTGCAGGGGCTGTGCGATGCACTGCGGTTCGGGCCGTTGACCCGGCGCCGCCTGTTTACCGCCGCCGGCCTGTCCGATTCTTCTTCCGTTGCCAGTGAGTTCGCATGAGCCCCGATACGCAAGCCCCGAAGGTCGTGTTTGAAGGCAAGTACCAGCGCATGGTCGTGCGCGGCACGTGGGAGTACAGCGAGCGCACCCACGCCGGCGGTCTGGCCGCGATCATCATCGCAGTCACCCCGCACGACACGGTGCTGTTCGTCGAACAGTTCCGCGTCCCGCTGCAGGCCAGGACCATCGAGATGCCGGCCGGCCTGGTCGGCGACATCGATGCCGGCGAGTCGATCGAGATCTCGGCCGTGCGCGAGCTGGAGGAAGAAACCGGCTGGACGGCCGATCACGCCGAGGTGCTGATGATCGGCCCGACCTCCTCCGGTGCCAGCAGCGAAAAAATCGCCTTCGTACGTGCCACCGGCCTGCGCAAGATCGGTGAGGGCGGTGGCGATGCCAGCGAAGACATCACCGTGCACGAGATTCCGCGCGCGCGCGCCGCCGCGTGGCTGGTCGAGAAAATGGGCGAGGGTTACGAGCTGGACGCCAAGCTGTGGGCTGGCCTGTGGATGATCGAACACCATCTGGACGGCACCCCGCGTGGCTGATGCGTTTGCCCATCCGCACACCGGTGCGTCACTGCTCGGGCCGGACGACCCGGCGCCGTTCACCGTGCATCAGGCACAGGGCCGCTCGTCGTATCTGCTGATCGCCGACCATGCCGGCCAGCAGGTGCCGGCGGCGTTGGCCGAACTCGGCCTGCCGCAGCGCGAACGGGACCGACACATCGGCTGGGACATCGGCATCGCCGGGGTCACGGTTGAACTGGCGCGCCTGCTCGATGCGTGGGCGATCACGCAGACGTACTCGCGGCTGGTGATCGACTGCAACCGGCCGCTGGCCTCGCCCACGCTGATGCCGGCGATCAGCGACCTCACCGTGATTCCCGGCAACCAGAACCTGTCAGAACGGCAGCGCCAGCAGCGCATCGACGCGATCCACGCGCCCTACCATGCACGCATCGATGCCGAGCTGGACGCGCGCCAAGTGCAGGCCCGGCCGACGTTGCTGGTGATGATGCACAGCTTCACGCCGGTGATGAACGACGCCGCGCGGCCCTGGCATGCCGGCGTGCTGTACCACCGCGATACGCGCTTTGCGCGTGCCCTGCTGCAGGCGCTCCGCGAAGAAGGGGACCTGGTGGTGGGCGACAACCAGCCCTACGCGGTCAGCAGCACGAGCGACTATGCCGTGCCGGTGCATGGCGAAGGCCGCGGGCTGGTGCACGTGGAACTGGAGATCCGCCAGGACCTGATTGCCGATGCCGCCGGGCAGCAGGCCTGGGCGCAGCGCCTGGCACGCATCTTCACCGCGCTGCAGCCGCAGCTGGAGGCACTGCCGCGCCCGTGATGCATGCGGTGAGCGTGCGATAGCAGCTGGTTCGCCAGACGGGTCAACAGGTCCCGATTGCTGCGGCCTCCGTCGATGGGCTCAACGGCCCGGACGCAGCCACAGGGCCACGCCCACACCCAGCAGCGCGAACACGGCCGCACCGTACTGCGCATGGATCATGCCCTGCAGCGCCGCCTCACTGCTGGCACCGGCACTGCCGCGACCGGCGTTGGCCAGCATCACCAGCAGCGCCAGGCCCAGCGCGCCGCCGATCTGCTGCGCGGTGGCCGCCATGCCCGAGGCCACGCCCTGCTGCGTGGCGGGCACGCCCTGCCCGGCCACGATCCACATCGCCGTCCAGGTAATGCCCTGGCCGAGGCTGAGCACCACGATGCCCGGCAGCAGCGCCCAGTAGGTGGCGCCATAGGGCAGCGCGACGGCGACTGCGGCGATGCCGATCGCACCGGCCAGCATGCCCACCGTCAGCACCTGGCGCGGCGAACGCTGCGCGAGCATGCGTTCGGCGATGCGGATGCCGAACGTGCACACCAGTGTCGGCGGCAGGAACGCCAGGCCGGCCTGCAATGCACTCCAGCCGTAGCCATCCTGGTAGTACAGCGCCAGGAAGTAGTACTGCACACCGTAGCTGCTCATGAACAGCATCGTCAGCAGCATCGCCGCGCGCAGGCTGCGCAGGCGCAGCAGCGAGAACTGCATCAGCGGGTCGCGGCTGCGGCGTTCGATCTGCACGAACGCGGCCAGCATCACCGCCGAGACGACCAGGCAGATCAGCGTGCGCGGCGCCGACCAGCCCCATTCCGGGCCTTGGACCAAGGTGGTGACCAGCAGGCTGCCGCCGAGGGTGACCGTCACGCAGCCGGCCAGATCGAACGAGCGGCCCGCCAGCGGCGCAGGATCGCGCGGCAGCCACCAGCCGCCGAGCAGCGCGCAGCCGCCGGCAAATGGCACGATCACCAGCAGGACCGAGGCCCACCCGAAGCTCTGGGTCAGCACGCCACCGAGCAGCGTGCCCAAGGCCAGGCCGCCGGCGCTGGCCATCGACCAGATCGCCAGCGCGCGATTGCGCGGCGCGCCTTCGGCGTAGATCGTGTTGATCAGCGCCAGCGTGGCCGGGAACAGCAACGCCGCGCCGATGCCCTGCACGGCCCGGGCCGCGATCAGCAGCCACGCGCTGTTGCTGAACCCACCGACCAGGGAGGCCAGCGCGAACAACGCCATGCCCAGCCGGTAGACCCGGCGGCGGCCCAGCAGATCGGCCGCGCGGCCGCCCAGCAGCAGGCAACCACCGAACGCCACCGTGTAGCCACTGACGATCCACTGCAGCTGCTGGGCATTGATGTGCAGCTGCGCGCCCATCTCGTGCAGGGCGACAAAGATGATCGTGGAATCCAGTGCGATGATCAGCTGGGCAGTGGCCAGCAAGGCCAGGGCGAGGCGCGGGAACGCCGGCGCCGGTGCGCCAACGGGGGTCAGGGGGGAGGTCATGCCGACTCGGTGGAACGTAAGGAGGTGGGCAGTCTCATTGATGACGCTGCATAAATAAACCCGGATACTTCGATATCTGTCATGCATATCCGCATGAATCGGAGGAGCGATGGACCTCAACGCCGTGCGCATGCTGGTGCAGGTGGCCGACGCGCGCAGCTTCACCGTTGCCGCCGGCCAGCTGGGGATCAGCCAATCCGGGCTGTCGAGGGCGATCAGCCGCCTGGAGAGCGCACTCGGCGTGCGCCTGCTCCACCGCAACACCCGCAACGTGAGCCTGACCCCGGATGGGCGTCAGTTCGTCGAGCACTGCGCGCCGCTGCTGAGCGGGCTGGACGATGCCGAGCGGCGGCTGGGTGATCGCCCCTCCACGCCGTCGGGCGTGTTGAAGCTGACGGCGCCGTCGATGTTCGGGCGCAAGGTCCTGGTGCCGCTGACCGGGCAGTTGATGGCCACGCACCCACAGTTGCAGTTCGAGCTGGTGCTCAACGACCGGCTGGTCGATCTGGTCGAAGAAGGCTTCGACGCGGCGCTGCGCACCGGGCCGATCAGCGACGTGCGCATGGTGGCGCGCCCCCTGCGGCCATTGAACTGGGTCACGGTCGCTTCCCCGGCCTACATCGCGCAGCACGGGGAGCCGGCCACAGTGGATGCGCTGCACGACCATGCCTGCCTGGCGGTGCGCAATCTGCGCAGCGGGCGGTTGGTGGATTGGCAGTTCCGAGAGGCCCAGGGCCGGTTGCGTGAGTTCACCCCGCCGGCGCGGATGGTGTTCGACAGCGGCGACCCACTGGTGGAAGGCGCGCTGGCCGGGATCGGCATCGTGCAGGTGATGGATTTCGCGGTGGCCGATGCACTGGCCGAGGGGCGGCTGCAGCGGGTGCTGCAGCCCTTCGAGGGCCGCAGCCGGGTGCTGTCGCTGGTGTATCCACCCTCGCGGCAGGCCTCACCGAAGCTGCAGGTGTTGGCCGAGGCGTTGTTGGCGGGGAACTGGTGACCTGCCGATCACGACCAACGGTCGTGATCGGCACACCCCCATCAACCCGCGAAGCGATCCGTCGCCCGCACCAGCGCGTCGACGTTCTCCGCTTCGAACGCGGAGTGACCCGAGGCCGGGCTGATCTCCAGCGTCGATTTCGGCCACGCCTTGTGCAGCTCCCACGCGCTCTGCAGCGGGCAGACCACGTCGTAGCGGCCGTGCACGATCACGCCGGGGATATCGGCGATGCGGTGCGCGTCGCGCAGCAGCTGTTCTTCCACCTCGAAGAAACCACCGTTGACGAAGTAGTGGTTCTCGATGCGGGCGAAGGCCAGCGCGAACTGCGGATCCTGGTGGCTGTTCACGAAGTCGTCGTCCACGTGCAGGAAGCTGGTCGCGCCTTCCCACACGCTCCATGCCTTGGCTGCGGCCAGGCGGGTGGCTTCGTCGTCACTGGTCAGGCGGCGGTGGAAGGCCGAGATCAGGTCATGGCGCTCCACCGCCGGGATCGGCTTGAGGTAGTGCTCCCACGCATCCGGGAACAGGCGGTTGGCGCCTTCCTGGTAGAACCACTCCAGCTCCCAGCGGCGCAGCATGAAGATGCCGCGCAGCACCAGTTCGGTCACGCGCTGCGGGTGGGTCTGCGCGTAGGCCAGCGCCAGGGTCGAGCCCCAGCTGCCGCCGAAGACCTGCCAACGATCCACCTTGAGGTGCTCGCGCAGTTTCTCGATGTCTGCGACCAGATCCCAGGTGGTGTTGTCGACCAGGTCCGCATGCGGCGTGGAACGGCCGGCGCCGCGCTGATCGAACAGGATGATCCGGTACTTGGCCGGGTCATGGAACTGGCGCATTTTGTCGCTGCAACCGCCGCCCGGGCCACCGTGCAGCATCACCACCGGCTTGCCGTCGGGATTGCCGCACTGCTCGAAGTACAGCGTGTGGCGGTCATCGACCTTCAGGGTGCCGACGTCGTAAGGGGTGATGGCGGGATACAGCGTACGCATGACAGAAGCTCCATGTGGAATGACAGTCGCCGCATCGCGCTGCGCGGCGGACAGGTCATTCTAGCCTCGGGCTCGACGCAGGACCGGCACGCGATTACGCGGGCAGACAGCCCAGGCTCACCCGGTCACGCTGTTCCAGATCGCGTTCGGTGGCGACCGACTGGAAACCGGCCTGCTGCAGCAGCGCGCGGATCGCATCGCCCTGGTCCCATCCGTGTTCGATCAGCAGCCAGCCGCCGGGTAGCAGGTGCGCTGCCGCACCGTCGATGATCATCCGGATGTCATCCAGCCCATCGTGGCCGGAGGCCAGTGCGGTGGCCGGTTCGAAGCGCAGGTCGCCCTGGGCCAGGTGCGGGTCGTCGCTGGCGATGTACGGTGGATTGGTGGCGATCAGATCGAAGCACTCACCGGCCAGCGGTGCGTACCACGCGCCCTGCCGGAAGCGGACGTTGCCCAGCGCATGACGCTGCGCGTTGCGCGCGGCGACCGCCAGGGCCGCCTCGCTGAGGTCGGTCGCGATTACCTGCGCCTGCGGGCGCTCGCTGGCCAAGGCCAGCGCAATCGCGCCACTGCCGGTGCCGAGGTCGGCCACTCGCAGCGCAGCGCCCTCGGGCAATCGCGCCACCGCGAGCTCGACCAGCAGCTCGGTTTCCGGGCGCGGGATCAGGGTGGCCGGGCTGACCTCCAGATCCAGCGTCCAGAACCCGCGGCGGCCCAGCAGGTACGCCACCGGCTCACCGGCCAGGCGTTTGGCCAGCAGCGCCTCGAAGGCCGCCATGTGGGCCGGTTCGACCGGATCGGTGGCATGTGCGAACAACCAGCTGCGCTCCCGTTCCAGCACATGCAGCAGCAACAGCTCGGCCTCGTGCCGGCCTTCCACGCCGGGCAGGCGGGTGGCGGCATCGGCGAGCAGGTGGCGGACGTCTGGCGGGGCGGCGGTCATGGAGGATCAGAGCGGCAGCGGGGCGCGCAGTGTAGTCCACGGCAGCGCGGAGGCTGCTCGCCAGGTCACGCCATCCGCGACCCGGGCTGCGATTGAATCCAGGCATCGCCGGACCAATATGGATTTGCACCGGCTATCGATTTCGGCCGGAAATCCCGGGCGTTTGCCGCCGTCCCCGCCGCGACCGTTCAGGTTGTCAGCCCAACGCATATGCGCAGGCTATTGCCCCGGGGAGCGCGTTGTACCGGAAAGTCATTGCGCTGCAACGGTTGTGACTGATCAGCCCATCAGCATCCATTTTAGGATCAGTGCATTTTGATAGCCTACGTCTATCGCATAGATGCAATCAATGGATTGTCCTTATGGGAATAGAGCCGCTAACCTGTGTTGGTCGCTTCACCCACCCCTTCACCAAGAGGAACAACGATGTCGCTCATCAACACCCAGATCCAGCCGTTCGAAGCCAACGCCTACCAGAACGGCGAGTTCATCAAGGTCTCCGACAGCACCCTGAAGGGTCACTGGTCCGTGCTGATCTTCATGCCGGCCGCGTTCACCTTCAACTGCCCGACCGAGATTGAAGACGCCGCCGATCATTACGCCGAGTTCCAGAAGGCCGGTGCCGAGGTCTACATCGTCACCACCGACACGCACTTCTCGCACAAGGTGTGGCACGAAACCTCGCCGGCCGTCGGCAAGGCCCAGTTCCCGCTGGTCGGCGATCCGACCCACCAGCTGACCAACGCCTTCGGCGTGCACATTCCGGAAGAAGGCCTGGCCCTGCGCGGCACCTTCATCATCAACCCGGAAGGCGTGATCAAGACCCTGGAGATCCATTCCAACGAGATCGCCCGTGACGTCTCCGAGACCCTGCGCAAGCTGAAGGCTGCCCAGTTCACCGCCGCCAACCCGAACCAGGTGTGCCCGGCCAAGTGGAAGGAAGGCGAAAAGACCCTGACCCCGTCGCTGGACCTGGTCGGCAAGATCTAAGCCGCATCTCATCCCCATCCCCGCCCGCCGGGGATGGGGGTGAACCCAAGCCGGTGCCCACGCGCCGGTTTCGGTTCACCCCCATGTCGCGCAGATGCACCCGCGGGGTGCGTCGACGCTGCCCCCTTGCCTGATTCAAGGAGTTTTTCGATGTTGGATGCCAACCTCCAGTCCCAGCTGAAGACCTATCTGGAACGTGTCACCCGTCCGATCCAGATCACGGCGCACGTGGATGACGGCGCCAAGTCGCAGGAGATGCTCGAGCTGCTGAACACGCTGACCACGCTCTCCACGCAGATCCGCCTGGACGTGCGTCGCGACAGCGACGAGCGCACGCCGTCGTTCGCGCTGACCACGCCGGGCCAGGACATCCATCTGGTGTTCGCGGGCCTGCCGATGGGCCATGAGTTCACCTCGCTGGTGCTGGCCCTGCTGCAGGTCGGCGGCCATCCGTCCAAGGCCACCGCCGAGCTGATCGAGCAGGTGCGCAATCTCGAAGGCGACTACCGCTTCGAAACCTACTTCTCGCTGTCCTGCCAGAACTGCCCGGACGTGGTCCAGGCACTGAACCTGGCTGCGGTGCTGAACCCGCGCATCCAGCACGTGGCGATCGATGGCGGGCTGTTCCCGGCCGAGGTCGAAGCGCGCCAGATCATGTCCGTGCCGACCGTGTACCTCAACGGTGAGGTGTTCGATCAGGGCCGCATGACGCTGGAGCAGATCGTGGCCAAGCTGGATACCGGTGCGTCCAAGCGCGATGCCGAAAAGCTCAGCACCAAGGCGCCGTTCGACGTGCTGGTGGTGGGCGGTGGTCCGGCCGGTGCGGCCGCGGCGATCTATGCCGCACGCAAGGGCATCCGCACCGGTGTCGCCGCTGAACGTTTCGGTGGCCAGGTGCTGGATACGATGGCGATCGAGAACTTCATCTCCGTCAAGGAGACCGAAGGCCCGAAGCTCGCCGCCGCACTGGAACAGCATGTGCGCGAGTACGAGGTGGACATCATGAACCTGCAGCGCGCCACTGCGCTGGTGCCGGCCGGCGATGATGGCCTGGTCGAGATCAAGCTGGAGAACGGCGCGTCGCTGAAGTCGCGTTCGGTGATCCTGTCCACCGGTGCACGCTGGCGCCAGATGAACGTGCCCGGCGAAGATCAGTACCGCAACAAAGGCGTGGCGTACTGCCCGCATTGCGACGGTCCGTTGTTCAAGGGCAAGCGTGTCGCGGTGATCGGCGGTGGCAACTCTGGCGTGGAAGCAGCGATCGATCTGGCGGGCCTTGTGACGCATGTGACCCTTCTGGAATTTGATGACAAACTGCGGGCCGATGAAGTACTGCAGAAGAAGCTGCGCAGTCTGGGCAACGTCACCATCATCACCAGCGCCCTGACCCAGGAAGTGCTGGGCGATGGCCAGAAGGTGACGGGCCTGGTCTACCAGGACCGTATCGGTGGCGATTCGCACCGGGTGGAACTGGAAGGCATCTTCGTGCAGATCGGTCTTCTGCCCAATACCGAGTGGTTGAAGGACACGGTGGCGCTGTCACCGCGTGGCGAGATCCTGATCGATGACCGCGGCCAGACCAGCGTGCCGGGTGTCTTCGCCGCAGGCGATTGCACAACCGTTCCGTACAAGCAGATCGTCATCGCGATGGGCGCCGGTTCCACTGCGGCACTGAGCGCCTTTGATCACCTGATCCGCACCTCCGTTCCCAAGAGCAGCGGCGCTGTCGCCGAAGCTGCCTGAAACGTTTCGGTTCCCGGTTCGCCGGGAACCTTGTCTGTCTGCTGGGTAGCCACGCCATCACCCGGTCCATTGCCGTGAGAGGTCCAAGGAAATGAACCTACGTGATTTGAAGTATCTGGTGGCGCTGGCCGACCACCGCCATTTCGGCAAGGCGGCTGCCGCCTGCTTCGTCAGCCAACCCACGCTGTCCACCCAGATCCGCAAGCTCGAGGATGAACTGGGGTTGCCGCTGGTGGAACGCGCACCGCGCAAAGTCATGCTGACCCCGGCCGGGGTGGAAGCGGCGGCGCGTGCGCGCACCATCGTGGCCGAGGTGGAGCAGATGAAGGAAGCCGCGCGGCGCAGCCGCGATCCGGAAGCCGGTACGGTGCGGCTGGGGATCTTCCCCACGCTCGGCCCGTACCTGCTGCCGCATGTGATCCCCAACATCCGCGAGCGTTTCCCGCAGCTGGAGCTGCTGCTGGTCGAGGAAAAGAGCGACGAGCTGCTGGCGCGCCTGCGCGAAGGCAAGCTGGATGCGGCGCTGTTGGCGCTGCCGCTGGATGATGACCAGCTGCATGCGGAATTCCTGTTCGAGGAGCCCTTCCTGCTGGCCGTGTCCGGGCAGCACCCGCTGGCGCGCCGCCAGCATCTGGATGTGCAGGAGCTGTCCTCGCAGAAGCTGCTGCTGCTGGAGGACGGGCACTGCCTGCGCGACCAGGCGTTGGCGGTCTGCCGGTTGTTCGGCGCCAATGAAAAATCGGAGTTCCGCGCGACCAGCCTGGAGACGCTGCGGCAGATGGTGGCCGCCGATGTGGGCATCACCCTGCTGCCCACGCTCTCGGTCAAGCCGCCGGTGCCACGATCGGAGAACATCCGGCTGCTGGATTTCAGCGGCGATGACCGTCCCAGCCGCCGCATCGCGATGGTCTGGCGCCGCAGTTCCGCGATGACCGGCTTCCTGGAGCAGCTGGCCCAGCAGTTCAAACGGCTGCCGCAGGGCCTGTTCGCGCTGGAGACCACCGATGTCCCGGGTGCCGGTGAGACACGCAGCGCCCGCGCTGTCTGAGCCGGGCTGAACCGTCCGGCGTGACCGATACGCCGGACGGGTCGCATCCGTCCACGATTGTCAGCACAATAGAACGAGGCGGTGCCAGCAGGCGCCGCCTTTTTACATGGGTCTTCCACACACGCAAGGAGCTACACCATGTCCACTTCCAGCGGACTGCCCCCCTCGATCATCGTTTCAAGCCACGACATGGACCGCCTGGATGCCATGCTCGAATCCCCCGCCGTGGCGCAGACACCTGCCGCGCTCGCCCTGGCCCAGGAACTCAACCGCGCGACCGTTGTGGCGCCGGAAGCGATGCCCGAGGGCACCGTCATGATGCATTCGCGCGTGGAGTGCGAAGATGAGCTTCAGAATGAAAAACACGTGCTGACGCTGGTCTATCCGCGCGAAGCCGATGTTGAACAGGGCAAGGTCTCCATCCTTGCGCCGGTGGGCACTGCCCTGCTGGGCCTGTCGGTCGGCCAGACCATGGATTGGGACGCTCCGGGTGGACGCAAGCTGCGCCTGCGCGTGACCGCCGTCCACCATCAGTCCCACGCCTGATCCCTGCCTGCTGCGTCGCCGCGCAGGCTCCACCGTTCGTCCCAGGAGTTGCAATGAGCACCGTTTCGCTGTCCAAACTCTCCCAGTTGCGTGATCTGTCCGTGGTGGTTGCCGATACCGGCGATTACGAGGCGATCAAGCGCTTGAAGCCGGTCGACTGCACGACCAATCCCACCCTGGTGAAGAAGGCGCTGGATCTGCCGGTGTATGCCGACCTGATCGAGAGCGCGCTGGCCTGGGGCCGCGAGCAGACCGGTGAGCGCGAGACCATCGTGCACGCGGTGGCCGATCGCCTGACCGTGGGCGTGGGCACCCTGCTCAGCACGCTGGTGCCGGGCCGTGTCTCGACCGAGGTCGATGCGGACCAGGCCCACGATACGGCGGCGACGGTGGCCAAGGCACGCCAGTTCATCGCGATGTACGAGGCGGCCGGTGTACCGCGCAGCAAGGTGCTGATCAAGATCGCCGCGACCTGGGAAGGCGTGGAAGCGGCGCGTCAGCTGCAGGCCGAGGGGATCGACTGCAACCTGACGCTGATCTTCAATCCGACCCAGGCGCTGGCCTGCAGCGAGGCCGGTGCGTTCCTGATTTCGCCGTTCGTGGGCCGCATTCTGGATTGGTACGTGGCCAACGGGCAGGCGCCGGCCACCATCGATGAAGACCCGGGTGTGGTGTTCGTGCGCGGTGTGTATGCCGAGTTCAAGCGCCGCGGTTCGCCCACGGTGGTGATGGGCGCCTCGTTCCGTTCGACGGCGCAGATCGAGGCGCTGGCGGGCTGCGATCGTCTGACGATTTCGCCGGATCTGCTGGAGAAGCTGGACGCCGATCAGGGCGAGCTGCCGCGCAAACTGGTGGCCGGTGCGGCGGAATCCGTGCAGGTGACGCCGATCGATGGGGCGCGGTTTGCGGCCGATCTGGCGGCTGATCCGATGGCGACGGAGAAGCTGGCGAGCGGCATCGATGCGTTCGCGAAGGATCTGGAGGCGTTGCGGCAGACGATCCGCGAGCGGTTGTAAGCGCTGGCGGTTGGATGGCTGCACGACAAATGGCCCCGCTCATGCGGGGTCTTTTGTTTGGAACTGTAAGAGCCGACCGTTGGTCGGCTCTCTGCGTTGTCAGGCATCCACGCCGATGGGGCAGCTGACACCGGTGCCGCCGATGCCGCAGTAGCCGTTGGGGTTCTTGGCGAGGTACTGCTGGTGGTAGTCCTCGGCGTAGTAGTACTCGGGCGCGGGGAAGGCGAGCTCGGTGGTGATGGCGCCGTAGCCGCTGTCGTTGAGGCGCTGCTGGTAGGCGTCGCGGCTGGTCAGGGCGGCATCGTGCTGGGCCTGGGTGGTGGCGTGGATCGCGGAGCGGTACTGGGTGCCGGTGTCGTTGCCCTGGCGCATGCCCTGGGTGGGGTCGTGGCTTTCCCAGAAGACCTGGAGGAGGCGCTCGAGGGGGACGATGGCCGGGTCGTAGACGACCTCGACGATTTCGGTGTGCCCGGTCAGGCCGGAGCAGACTTCTTCGTAGGTGGGGTTCGGGGTGACGCCGCCGGCGTAGCCGACCGAGGTCGAGTAGACGCCGGGGATGGTCCAGAATTTGCGCTCGGCGCCCCAGAAGCAGCCCATGGCGAAGCGGATGCGCGCCAAGCCGGTGAAGCTGTCCTTGAGCGGGTGGCTGTTGACGAAATGCTGGTTGTGCAGCAACGGCAGGGGCTGCTCGCGGCCGGGCAACGCTTCTTCCGGGCGCGGCAGGCGCTGCTTGAAGGCGCCGATGCCCAACAGACCGTTTCCAATACCCAACATGGCGTTCTCCTAGGCCGGCAACAGGCCGGCGCTTTCGTCTCCGTCCAATATGGGGTCGTCCGGGGCCGCGCCCAAGTCCAGTCGGGCGACGATGTCTTCCGCCTCGGGACGGGCCAGATCCGGCACGCAGACGCGCAGGACGCCGAACAGCGGGAGCTCGCCCATGCCGCCCAGCAGCGATTCCCCGAAGACGAACGCGGGGATGCCGGCGTCCTCCAGGGCGTGTTTGACCAGATGGGCGTCGAACAGGTTGTCTGCCTGGTAGATCACGTGCATGGGGCGGCTCCGGAGGGCATGGGCCCAGCATACGCCCGGGGGCTGAAGGCATGCCGACCCACGCGGCCGGGCAAGCCCACCCCCGACAGGCTAAACTGTTGGTCTTTCTGCCTTTTAACTGCGACCGCGCATCATGTCCGAGCCTACCGCCGCCCCCACCGACGCCCTTCCGGAAGCCCAGGAAAAACGGGATTTCATCCGTCAGATCGTCCGCGAGGACCTGGCCGCCGGCAAGCATGCCGCGATCAAGACGCGCTTCCCGCCCGAGCCGAACGGCTACCTGCACATCGGCCATGCCAAGTCGATCTGCCTGAACTTCGGTATCGCCGGTGAATTCAACGGTGTGTGCAACCTGCGTTTCGACGACACCAACCCGGCCAAGGAAGACCCGGAGTACGTGGCCGCGATCCAGGACGATGTGCGCTGGCTGGGCTTTGAGTGGAACGAGCTGCGGCATGCCTCGGATTACTTCGATGCCTATTACCTGGCCGCGCAGAAGCTGATCACCGATGGCAAGGCGTATGTGTGTGACCTGTCGGCCGAGGAAGTGCGCGCCTACCGCGGCACCTTGACCGAGCCGGGCCGTCCGTCGCCGTTCCGCGAGCGCAGCGTCGAAGAAAACCTGGACCTGTTCGCGCGCATGCGCGCCGGCGAGTTCCCGGATGGTGCGCGCACCGTGCGCGCCAAGATCGACATGGCCAGCGGCAACATCAACCTGCGCGACCCGGCCCTGTACCGGATCAAGCATGTCGAACATCAGAACACCGGCAACGCGTGGCCGATCTACCCGATGTACGACTTCGCGCATGCGCTGGGCGATTCCATCGAGGGCATCACCCACTCGCTGTGCACGCTGGAGTTCGAAGACCACCGCCCGCTGTACGACTGGTGCGTGGACAACGTCGATTTCGCCCACAACGCCGCGCTGACCCAGCCGCTGGTCGATCGCGGTCTGCCGCGTGAAGCCGCCAAGCCGCGCCAGATCGAATTCTCGCGGTTGAACATCAACTACACGGTGATGAGCAAGCGCAAGCTGATGGCGCTGGTGACCGAGCAGCTGGTGGATGGCTGGGAAGACCCGCGCATGCCGACCCTGCAGGGCCTGCGTCGCCGCGGCTACACCCCGGCCGCGATGCGCCTGTTCGCCGAGCGCGTGGGCATCAGCAAGCAGAACTCGCTGATCGACTTCAGCGTGCTGGAAGGCGCGCTGCGCGAAGACCTCGACAGTGCTGCCGCGCGCCGCATGGCGGTGGTCGATCCGGTCAAGCTGGTGCTGACCAACCTGCCGGAGGGTCACGCAGAGACCCTGACCTTCGCCAACCATCCCAAGGACGAAGCATTCGGGACCCGCGAGGTGCCGTTCGCACGTGAGCTGTGGATCGAGCGCGAGGATTTCGCCGAGGTCCCGCCGAAGGGCTGGAAGCGCCTCGTACCGGGCGGCGAAGTGCGCCTGCGCGGCGCTGGCATCATCCGCTGCGATGAGGTGATCAAGGACGCCGACGGCACCATCACCGAGCTGCGCGGCTGGCTGGATCCGGAATCGCGCCCGGGCATGGAAGGCGCCAACCGCAAGGTCAAGGGCACCATCCACTGGGTCAGCGCCGTGCATGCGGTGCCGGCCGAGATCCGCCTGTACGACCGTCTGTTCTTGGTGGCCAACCCGGACGACGAATCCGAGGGCAAGACCTACCGCGATTACCTCAATCCGGACTCGCGCCGCACCGTTACCGGCTATGTCGAGCCGGCCGCGGCCACTGCCGCCCCGGAGCAGTCGTTCCAGTTCGAGCGGACCGGCTACTTCGTGGCCGACCGCCGCGATCACACCGCGGCCAAGCCGGTGTTCAACCGCAGCGTGACCCTGCGCGATACCTGGTCGGCGTAAGCTGCTCCCGGCCGGTGCCTGGCACCGGCCCCTGCATTCCCCTGCGCGGCCCTGCAATGACAGGGCCTGCGCTCACGATCCCCCTGCGACCGGCGCAGCCCTGCGCCGGCGTGCGCGTGGCCGCGTTCAGCGCGGGCACGGCATCCCTGGGCGCGGCCCGATACACTGCCGCTGCTCCATCTTTGAAGAGGTTCATGTCCCGATGCTGTACGCGCAAGTCCATCTCACCCTGCCCGCCTGGATCCACGACCAGATCGATCTGGGCCGTGTCTATCCCGAGGATGCCGACAAGGTCGCGCTGGCGATCGAACTGTCGCGCCTGAATGTCGAGGCGCAGACCGGCGGCCCCTTCGGCGCCGTGGTGTTTGGGCCGGACCACCGCGTGATCGCCGCTGGCGTGAACCGTGTGGTCCCGCATACGACCTCGCTGGCGCATGCCGAAAACATGGCCTACATGCTGGCCCAGCAGCGCCTGCAGACGCCACGACTGAACGATGTGTTGTCGCCGATCACCCTGGCGACCTCCTCGCAGCCGTGCTGCCAGTGCTACGGCGCCACCGTCTGGGCGGGCATCGATCGTTTGCTGATCGGTGCCAGCTCGCAGGATGTGGAAGAACTGACCCCGTTCGATGAAGGCCCGCTGCCGGCGGACTGGATCGGCGAACTCAACAAGCGTGGTATCGAGGTCGTGCGCGACATCGAGCGCGACGCAGCGCGCGCGGTCCTGCGCCAGTATGGAGAAACCAACGGTGCGCATTACTGATTTCCGCGCTTCAGGCGCACGTTCGTGAGCGGCCTGCTGTGCCTGTGCAGGCAAGGCTTCGAACCGGAACTGGCCGCTGAGCTGTCCGAACGCGCCGCCTATGCCAACGTGGCCGGCTATGCGCGTACCCAGCGCAACGACGGCTACGTGGTGTTCGTCACCGAGGAAGGCGCCGCGCTGTCCAAGGCCCTGTCCTGGCGCTCGCTGATCTTCGCCCGTCAGAAGCTGCAGGTGCTGGCCGAGCTGCCGCAGCTCGATGCCGCCGACCGCATCACCCCGATCATTGCCGCGCTTCAGGGCCAGCAGCGTTTCGGCGACATGTGGGTCGAGCATCCGGACTCGGACGAAGGCAAGCCGCTGGCCGGCCTGGCCCGCGCATTCGGCAATGCGCTGCGCCCGGCGCTGCGCAAGGCCGGCCTGCTGACCGACAAGCCCAACACCGGCCTGCCGCGTCTGCACATCGTGTTCGTCGATGGTCGCCATGCGTTTGTGTGCGTGGCCGATACCCGCGACAGCGCGCCGTGGCCGCTGGGCATTCCGCGCCTGAAGCTGCTGCCCGATGCGCCTTCGCGCTCGGCACTGAAGCTGGATGAAGCCCTGCTCACCCTGATGACGCCGGAAGAACGCGAACTGTTGGTCAAGCCAGGCATGCGCGCGGCCGATCTGGGCGCTGCTCCGGGCGGTTGGACCTGGGTGTTGACGCGCCAGCACGTGAAAGTGATCAGCGTGGACAACGGCCCCCTGCGCGAGCACGTACTGGAAACCGGTCTGGTGGAACATCTGCGCGCCGACGGCTTCCACTGGCAGCCGGAGACGCCGCTGGACTGGATGGTCTGCGACATGGTGGAACAGCCGCGCCGCGTGGCCGAGCGCATGGCGACCTGGTTCCGCGAGGGCTGGTGCAAGCACGCGATCTTCAACCTCAAGCTGCCGATGAAAAAGCGCTGGGATGAAACCCGCCTGTGCCTGGAGCTGTTCCAGGAACAGGCCGGCAAACCGCTGCACCTGCGCGCCAAGCAGCTGTATCACGACCGCGAAGAAATCACGGTGCTGGCCTCGCCGCTGCGCTGACCCAGGCACAGCACCGGTCGCGCCGGGCCATGCCCGGCGCCCCCACGTCATGTACGGAGTTTCCATGCGACGCCGATCCCGCCTCACCCTGCTGCTGTCCCTGCTGCCCACGCTCGCGCTGGCCCAGGTCCACACCCCATCGCCGGCCGTCAGCGAGCCGTTGCGCGAGGTGCCGGTGAGCGTGCGCGCGCAGCCGTTGTCGCAAGGCGAGGTGACCCATCAGGTGACGCTGGCCGCACCCGCCGGCGAAGCCGCCGTGACGGTGCGTTCGGTGCAGCCGGTAAGCGTGGTCGGCCAGTACCGCATCGCGTTCGCTGCGCTGGATGTCGACGGCGATGGCTTCATCAGCCGCGCCGAGGCGCAGGCCAATCCGACGCTGGCCGATGAATTCAACGCGCTGGACGTGAAGCGACGTGGCAAGCTGGACCGCGCCGACCTGGCCGGCTGGCTGATCGACTGAGCCCGGGCTTACAAGCCGGCCGCGCGCTTCCAGAACATCGATACCAGCGGCGGCAGCTTGCCCGCGCAGCCCAGCGCGCGGCCCCGCGCCAAGGTCAGGTGCATTTCATCGTTGGAGAACACCGTGTTGATCGCATCGAAGCTGTACGCAGCGATGGTGTTTTCACTGCGGCGTTCACGCGCCCAGCGCTGCAGGCGGTGCGGTGACATCCAGTCCTGGCGGCGCTGCTGTGCGGCCAGCACCATCGTCCGCAATGCGGCGACATCGCGCAGGCCGAGATTGACGCCCTGCCCGGCCAGCGGATGCACCACGTGCGCCGCATCGCCGAGCGCGAGCACGCGGCCGGCGACATAGCCGGTGGCGAGCTGCCGACGCAGCGGGAAGGCCGCGCGCCTGGAGGCCAGTGTCATCGCGCCCAGGCGGCCGGCGAACGCGTTGGTGAGTTCGCGGCCGAACGCCGCATCCTCCAGTGCCAGCACACGCTCGGCCTCGGCATCGGGCAGCGTCCATACGATGGAACTGCGCTGTGCGCTGATCGGCAGTACCGCCAGCGGGCCGGTCACCAGGAAGCGCTGCCACGCAGTGGCTTCATTGTTCTTTTCGGTATCCACGTAGGCAACCACGCCACGCTGGGCGTAGTCGTGCCGGCTGACCTCCAGCCCCGCCAAGCGGCGCAGCGTGGATTCGGCACCGTCGGCGGCGATCGCCAGCGAGGCCTCGAGCCGACGGCCGTCATCCAGGCGCAGGCGCACGCCGTTGGCGTCCTGCTCCAGCGCTTCCACCCGCGCCGGGCAGCACAGCTGCACACCCGCAGCCGGCAGTGCCGCCCACAAGCGGTCCACCAGCAGATCGTTCTCCACGATCCAGCCCAGTTGTTCACGGCCAAGCGTATCGGCATCAAAGCGCAGTTCATCGCCGCCGGCCGCATCCCAGACCCGCATGCGGCGGTAGGCACAGGCACGCGCGGCGGTCACCGCCGGCCACACGCCCAGCGTTGCAAGCAACTGCGCGTTGTCCGGCGCGAAGGCATACACGCGCAGATCCGGTTGCTGCGGCTGCCAGGCAGCCGGTTCTCGACCTTCGACCAGCGTCACCGACAGCCCGGCATCGGCCAGTGCCAGCGCGCAGGCCGCGCCGACCACGCCGCCACCGACCACCACCACATCCTGCGGGCGCCGGCTCACAGGCCGCCTCCGCGGCACAGCGCGGGTACCTGGCCGCGGAAGCCCATCGCGCCACCGACCAGCATCGACTGCATCGGCGTCGCGTGGGCGGCCAGCAGGCCAAGCGAGCGCAGCGGGCGCATCAGCGGCGCCGGGTTGCTGGTCAGCCGCGCCAGCCCGCCAGAGAAGGCGATGGTCTGCTCGCGATCTTCGATTCGACGTGCCACGTGTTGCTGCAGCAGCGCATCGCTGCCGGCGTCGTCAGCCTCGGCAACCAGCTCGGCCAGCGTCAGCGCATCGCGCAGGCCCAGGTTGAAGCCCTGCGCACCCAGCGGGTGAATCGTCTGCGCGGCATTGCCGAGCAGCACCGCGCGTTCGCCAACCAGCGCCCGTGACAGCACCTGGATCAAGGGGTATGCGCTGCGTGGCCCACTCTCCAGCAGCCGGCCCGCACGCCAGCCGATCGCGCCCTGCAGACGGCTGACCCACGCCGCATCGTCCAGCGCCATCACGGCCTCGGCCTGGTCACGGGCAACGCCGTGCACCGCGCCGAAGTGACGGTCGCCACGCGGCAGCAACGCGGTCGGGCCGGTGTCGGTGAAGCGCTCGTAGGCAGTGCCATCCGGCGCCCGGGCGGCACGCACGCGCGAGACGAACAGGGTCTGCTCGAAATCATGTTCGTCCACCTCGATGCCCAGGGCCTCGCGCACACCGCTGCGGGTACCGTCGGCCCCCACCACCAGGCGCGCCAACAGGCAACGCTCGCCACCTTCATCGGCGATGAAGACCTGGCGATAGCCGTCCACCGTCTCGCCGAGGCGCACGAACCGGGCCGGGCGATAGCGGGTCAGGTGGGTCAGCGTGTCCAGCCGGGCCTCCAGCGCCTGGCCGAAGTCGCGGGCCACCACCACCTGCCCGAACCACGGGCGCTGGTACTGCGCGGCCTCCATCTGTACCCGGCCGAAATCGCCGGCGCGGCTGACATGGATACGGGTGATCGCGCCGGGCGCACCGGTCAGCTTCTGCATCACGCCCAGCGCGGTCAGCGCATTGACCGTCGCGGCGGCGAAGCTGAGGTTGCGCTGGTCGAACACCGCCGGCAGCGTGCCCAGCGGCGAGGCCTCGACCAGGCCGACATCACGACCGGCACGGTCCAGGGCGATGGCCAGGCTGGCACCGACCAGCCCGCCGCCTACGATCACTACATCATGTCGTTCACTCATGCCCGCCATGATAAGGGTTCGCCCGTTCCGGCGGCGTGCGGCGGGCTGCCGCAGCAGGCGCTAGAATGAATGCCTGCCCTCACCCGTCACCGCCATGACCTCCACTGCCCAACGCGCCTTCGTCCTGTCCGTGCTCGTGCTGTTGATGGCGGCCACGCGGGTCAACCATTTCGCGGCGATTCCGGATGCGTCCTGGGCGGTGTTCTTCATCGGCGGCTTCTACCTGCGCCAGTGGACCCGCTGGGCCTTCCCGTTGCTGATGGCGCTAGCGGTGCTGGTCGACTGGATCGTGATCCGCCACAGCGGGCTGGACTTCTGGCAGCACTACTGCGTCTCCCCGGGCTACTGGATGCTGCTGCCGGCGTACTTCGCCATGTGGAGCGGCGGCATGCTGCTGCGCGGCGGCTACCACGGTGCCACCTGGGTGGCGCTGGGCAAGGGCGCCCTGCTGCTGGTCGCCGCCGTCGCGGTCTGCCATCTGTTCGCACAGGGTGGCTTCTACTGGACCAGCGACAGCGTGGCCGCCCCGACCGTCGACGGTTGGGCGAAGAACTATGGCGACTGGTTCCTGCCGTACCTGCGCACCGCCGCGGTCTATGTCGGCCTGGCCGCGGCGCTGCAGCTGGCGACCGAGCAGGTCGGCAAGCTGCTGCAGGCGCGCCGCGACGTGCTGCACTGAGCGCGGCCGGGCTCGCCGATGGGCAACCGCCTTTCCCGCATCTATACGCGCACCGGTGACGATGGCAGCACCGGCCTGGGCGATGGCAGCCGCGTGGCCAAGGATGACGCCCGGGTAGCCGCCTACGGTACGGTGGATGAAGCCAACTCGGCGCTGGGCGTACTGCTGGCCGTCGGGCTTCCGGACGATGTGCGCGCGCTGCTGACGGTGATCCAGCACCAGCTGTTCGATCTGGGCGGCGAGCTGTGCATCCCGGGCCATGACGCGATCCACGCCGCCGACATCGACGCGCTGGAACAGCAGCTGGACCACTACAATGCCGATCTGCCGGTGCTCAAGGAGTTCATCCTGCCGGCCGGTGGCGAAGCGGCCGCGCGCTGCCACCTGGCCCGCACCATCGTGCGCCGCGCCGAACGCGAGACGGTCACGCTGGCGCGCCGGGAAACGGTCCGCCCGGAAACGCTGCACTATCTCAACCGCCTGTCGGACCTGCTGTTCGTGCTCGCGCGCGTGCTGGCCCGCGCCGACGGCCACGGCGAGGTGCTCTGGCGCCACGAGCGCCGCCACGCCTGAGCGGCCCTGCCGCCCCACCGGATACCCTGCCCGCATGCTGGTTTTCACCCACCCCGCCTGTCTGCAACACGATCCCGGCCGCGGCCATCCCGAATGCCCGGCTCGCCTGCAGGGGGTGCTGGATGCGCTCAAGACGGCCTATCCGGACCAGCTGGACTGGCGCGAGGCCCCGCCGGCCAAGCTCGGCGAGCTAGCCCGTGTACACGACAGCGAGCTGATCGATCTGGTGCTCACGCCGCAGACCGAGCCGCTGCGCCTGATCGACATGGACACCATGACCTCGCCCGGCTCGGCCAGCGCGGCCCTGCACGCGGCCGGTGCCGGGGTGGCGGCCGTCGATGCGGTGATGCTCGGCAGTGACCCGGTCGCCTTCTGCGCCGTGCGCCCGCCCGGCCACCACGCCAGCGCCAGCACGGCGATGGGCTTCTGCCTGTTCAACAACATCGCCATCGCGGCCGCCTACGCCCGCGACCGTTATGGGCTGGAACGGATCGCCATCGTCGATTTCGACGTCCACCACGGCAACGGCACCCAGGACATATTCATCGCCGATCCCCGCGTGGCCTACTACAGCACCCACCAGGCCGGGCTGTTCCCGAATTCGGGCCTGCGCCGCGACCGCGGGGCCGGCAACCTGATGAACATCCTGCTGCCGCCGGGCAGTGGCGGCTTCCGCTTCCGCAACACCTGGGCCGACGAGATGCTGCCGGCCATCGACGATTTCCGGCCCCAGCTGCTGCTGATCTCGGCCGGTTTCGACGCGCACATGCGCGACCCGCAGGCCGACCTCATGCTGGAAACCGAGGATTTCGCCTGGATCACCGCCGAGCTGCGCGGCCTGGCCCGGCGCCACGGCGCCGGCCGGATCGTCTCCATGCTCGAGGGCGGATACGACCTGCAGGCCTTGGCCGAGTGCAGTGTGGCCCACGTCGGGCAGCTGCGCTGAGGCCGCCCGGTCCGGGTGGCGAATGAACCCGGCCCCCTGCATCGGCGCGACCTTCATTGCCCCTATGCAAGGGATGGGGCAAGCTACGATCCGTTTTCGCCCGAATCCGATACCGCGTGCGCCGAGCCCTCCGCCTGCTGCCCCTCCCCCTCAGTATCGCCATCTGCCTGCCGGCCCTGGCCGACGACAAGCCGGTGAACTGGGGCCTGTGCCCGGTTACCGACGTGCTGCCCGTGTTCGACGATGCGCCCAAGGCCGACAAAGCCGCGGCCGCCACGCGTGACCAGCAGCCGACCGATATCGAGGGTGACCAACTCACCGGTACCTCCGTGGTGCCCAACTACCAGGGCAACGTCGCGCTCAAGCGCGGCGACCAGTTCCTGGGGACCGACAACCTGAGCTTTGATACCGAGAGCGGCAATTACGTCGCCGAGGGCAATGTCCGCTACCAGGACTCCTCGATCCGGATGAAGGCCCGTCGCGCCGAGGGCAACCAGGAAAGCGACACCCACAAGATCAGCGACATCCAGTACCAGCTGGTGTCCCGCCGCGGCAATGGCGGGGCCGAGTCGATCGACCTGCAGGGTGCAGTCGGCCAGATGCATCGCTCCACCTACACCACCTGCGACCCCTCGCAGCCGGTGTGGAAGCTCTCGGCGCCGCAGATCGAGGTCGATAACGACGCCGGTTTCGGTACCGCGCGCAACGCGGTGCTGCGCATCGGCAAGGTGCCGGTGCTGTGGGCGCCGTACTTCAAGTTCCCGATCGATGATCGCCGCCAGACCGGCCTGCTCTACCCGCAGATCGGCCTGTCCGGCCGCAACGGCTTCGACTACACCCAGCCGATCTATCTGAACCTGGCGCCGAACTTCGACGACACCCTGATGCCGCGCTACATGAGCAAGCGCGGTTTCATGCTCGACAACGAGTTCCGCTATCTCTACGACGGTGGCCGCGGCGAGCTGCTCACCGCCTACCTGCCCAACGACAAGCTGCGCGACAAGGATCGCGGCCGCGTGGAGTTTGGCGGGTACCACAACATCAATGCCAACTGGCAGGCCCGTGCCAGCCTGGCCTGGGTCAGCGACGAGCGCTATCTGGAGGATTTCTCCAACAAGCTGCTCGGCGTGACCACCTCCAACCTGCAGAGCCAGATCGGCATCTACGGCACCGGCGAGAACTGGACGGGCGGCCTGATGGCCGACTACTGGCAGCTCACCGATTACACGCTGACCGAAACGTCCCTGCCGTATGCCCGCCAGCCGCGCCTGTTCGTCAACTGGGACAAGCCGCTGCTGCCCTGGCTGGAAACCGGCGTGTATGCCGAGGCGGTGAACTTCACCCATCTGGATGTGCACGAGAAGTTCGGCGTGGAACAGGAATACGAGCGCACCGGCGTGTCACGCGCCGTGGATGGCGGCTCACGCCTGGACGTCAAGCCGTATGTCTCGATGCCATTCAGCGGCGCGGCTTGGTATGTCACCCCGACCTTGGCCTACCGCTACACCGGCTATGACCTGGAGCGCGGGCTGGCCGATGACATCCGTCGGCAGAACCTGGTCGCAGCCGGCATCGATCCGGCGACGGCGACACCGGAGCAGCTGCGTGGCAACACCTCGCCGAGCCGCAGCCTGCCGATCGGCACGATCGACGCGGGCCTGTTCTTCGACCGCGAGACGACCATCGGCGACACCCGCTTCCTGCATACGCTGGAACCGCGCCTGTTCTACCTGCGTACGCCGTACCGCGACCAGAGCGAGCTGCCGGTCTTCGATACGCGCGACTTCACCTTCAGCTGGGGCCAGCTGTTCCGCGACTCGCGCTATTCCGGCGCCGATCGGCAGAACGACGCCAACCAGCTGACCATGGCGCTGAGCACCCGCTTCATCGACCAGGACACCGGCAAAGAGCGCTTCTCCGGCAGCATCGGTCAGATCCTGTATTTCGATGATTCGCGGGTCACGCTCAACCGCGGCGAGACGCCGGTCGAGCAGGGCAAGTCGGCGTGGATCGCCGATACGAACTACATGATCAACGACCGCTGGACCTTGGGTGCCACCTATCAGTGGGATCCCAAGTACAAGCGTGAGGACCTGGCCAGCGTACGCGCGCGCTACCTGATGTCCAACGACGGCATCGTCAACCTGACCTACCGCAGCCGCTTGAATCCGCAGGCGTCGGCCACCGCCGCCCGTCGCGACCGCACCCTGCTGGAACAGGCCGACCTGTCCTTCCTCTATCCGCTCAACGAGCGCTGGAGCCTGGTCGGCCGCTACTACTACTCCATCCAGGACCGCGCGCCGCTGGAAATCATCGGCGGCGTGCAGTGGGACAGCTGCTGCCTGGCCGTTCGCGCCATCGCCCGCCGCTACGTGCGCAACCGCGAAGGCGAGCTCAACAACTCCTTCCAGATCGAGTTCGTGCTCAAGGGCCTGAGCTCCATCGGCCAGAACACGGACCGCACCTTGCGCCGTGCTATTCTCGGCTACTACCGAGACGACCTCTATCTGGTGCCGCCCAGCAACACCGGTGCGGCCCGCGATGACTACGATCCGAATCTGATCCCATGACCAAGACCCTTCCCGTACTCCTTGCCTCCCTGCTGGCGGTCTCCTCCGCGACGGCCCCGTTGCAGGTAATGGCACAGCAGAGCCAGCGTCTGGACCGCATCGCGGCGATCGTCGATGAGGACGTCGTGCTGCAGAGCGAACTGGACCGTGCCGTCCAGAACATCAAAGCGCAGTACGCCGGTCGCGAAAACCAGCTGCCGCCCGATGACGTGCTCAACCGCCAGGTGCTCGAGCGTCTGGTGCTGGTCAAGCTGCAGGTCGCCCGCGCCGAGAGCAGCGGTATCAAGGTCAGCGATCAGGAACTGAACCAGGCGATCAACGCCATCGCCCAGCAGAACGGCTCCACCCTGGATGCCCTGCGCCAGCGGTTGGCCAGCGACGGCCTGGATTTCAACGATTTCCGCAACTCGGTCCGGGACGAGATCACCGTCCAGCGCCTGCGCCAGAGCTTCGCGCAGAGCCGCATCTCGGTCAGCGAAGGCGAAGTGGACGGCGCGCTCAAGCAGCAGGCCACGGTCGGCACCCAGTACCACCTGGCGCACATCCTGATCGGCCTGCCTGAAGGGGCCACCGCCGAGCAGATCACCACCGGCCAGAAGAAGGCCGATGGCGTGAAGGCGCTGCTGGACAAGGGTGAGATCGACTTCAACGCCGCCGCGGTCCGTTATTCGGACAGCCCCAACGCGCTGGAAGGTGGCGATCTGGGCTGGCGTTCGCTGGATGAAATCCCGAATGCGTTCGCGCAGATGATGAAAGACATGAAGACCGGCGACGTGGTCGGTCCGCTGCGTGGCCCGAGCGGCTTCCAGCTGCTGAAGCTGGTCGAGGTGCGTGACGCCAATGCCACCGCCGGCGGTGGTCAGAGCATCACCGAGTACCACGCCCGCCACATCCTGGTCCGCATCACCGACCAGCAGGACAATGCCGCGGCCAAGGCCAAGATCGATACCCTGCGCGCCCGCATCGCCGGCGGCGCCGAGTTCGATGCGGTAGCCAAGGAATCCTCGGAAGACAACAACAGCAAGGGCCAGGGCGGCGATCTGGGCTGGTTCCCGGTCGATGCGTTCGGTCCGGACTTCGGCAAGCAGGTTGAAGGCGTCGCCGACGGTGGCGTCAGCCAGCCGTTCCGCACCGATGCCGGCTGGCACATCGTCCAGCGCGTCGCCACGCGCCAGACCGATGCCACCACTGACAACCAGCGCGCCCAGATCCGTGAAACGATCGGCCGCCGCAAGCTGGAGGAAGAGTACAACCGCTTCCTGCAGGAACTGCGTGGCGAAGCCTACGTGGACATGCGCGGCAACACGCCTGGTGGCGCCGCAGCCCCCACCCCGCCCCAGTCCTGATCGATGCTCCCGCAGCTCGCTCTGGTCCCGGGCGAGCCGGCGGGGGTCGGCCCGGAGCTCTGCCTCCGCCTGATCCAGCAGCCGCGCACGGACTGCCGGCTGCTGGCCTTCGCCGACCCGGATACCCTGCACGCCGCCGCCGCGGCGCTGTCGCTGCCTCTGCAGCTCCTGCCTGAAGACGCCATCGCCCGCCAGCCGGGCGATCTGCCGTTGCGGGCGGTGCCCAATGCGGTGCCCTCGCGCTTCGGCACGCCGGACCCGGCCAACGCCGGGGCGGTGATCGGCGCACTGCGCCAGGCAGGTCAGGCCTGCCTGTCGGGTGAGCTGGCCGGCGTGGTCACCGGCCCGGTACACAAAGCGGTCATCAACGAGGGCGGGATCGCCTACAGCGGCACCACCGAACTGCTGGCCGACCAGGCCCGCACCCCGGTGGTGATGATGCTGGCCAACGAGATTGTGCGGGTGGCGCTGGCGACCACCCACCTGCCGCTGCGGGCGGTCGCCGATGCGATCACCGCCGATGGCCTGGCGCTGACCCTGCAGATCGTCCACAACGCCCTGCAGCGGGATTTCGGTCTGGCCTCGCCGCGCATCGCCGTGCTCGGGCTCAACCCCCATGCCGGCGAAGATGGCCATCTGGGCCGGGAAGAACTCGATCTGATCATTCCGCTGCTGGAGCGCCTGCGCGCCCAGGGCATGGATCTGGTCGGACCGCTGCCGGCCGATACGGCCTTCCTGCCGGGCAAGCTGGCCGGGTTCGACACCGTCCTTGCCATGTATCACGACCAGGGCCTGCCGGTGCTGAAGTACAGCGGCTTCGAACAGGCCGTCAACATCACCCTGGGCCTGCCCTACCCGCGCGTCGCGGTCGACCATGGCACCGCCCTGGATCTGGCCAGCCGTGGCGTGGCCGACCCGTCCAGCCTCCTCGCTGCCACCGCGCTGTGTGCCCGGCTGGCGCGCCAACGTACACTGGTGCCATGACTTCTTCGTATTCCTCCTCCGGCGCGCCCGGTTTCTCCGGCCCCGCCAAGAAGCAGCTCGGCCAGCACTTCCTCGCCGACCGCAGCTACATCGACAAGATCGTCCTGGCGGTCAGCCCGAAAGACGGCGACCGCCTGGTCGAGATCGGCCCGGGCCAGGGCGCGATCACCCTGCCGCTGCTGCGCCGCCACCCGAAGCTGACCGTGATCGAGTTCGATCGGGATCTGGTCGGCCCGCTGGCCGCCGCCGCCGAACCGCTGGGCGAGATGACCATCATCCACCGCGACGTGCTGCAGGTGGACTTCACCGAGCTGGCCGCCGGCAGCCCCATCCGTCTGGTCGGCAACCTGCCCTACAACATCTCCTCGCCGATCCTGTTCCATGCGCTGGACCACGCCGCGGTGATCACCGACATGCACTTCATGCTGCAGAAGGAAGTGGTCGACCGCATGGCCGCCGATCCGGGCAGCAAGGTCTATGGTCGGCTGAGCGTGATGCTGCAGGCATTCTGCAAGGTCACCTCGCTGTTCGTGGTGCCGCCAGGTGCGTTCCGTCCGCCGCCGAAGGTCGATTCAGCGGTCGTGCGGCTGGTGCCGCGGGATCCGGCCACGGTCGGCATCCTGGACCGCAAGCGCTTTGCCCATGTGGTCAAGGCCGCCTTCGGGCAGCGTCGCAAGACCCTGCGCAACGCGCTGCAGAACGTGTGCACACCCGAACAGTTCGAGGCGGCCGGCGTGCGCAGCGATGCCCGCGCCGAGCAGCTGGACGTGGCCCAGTTCATCGCACTGGCCAACGTCCCGTACGAGGCGGACGCGCCGCAAGGATGAGCGCGTCACCTCGCGGCCCTCTCCGGCCGCGCGCACGTAGAACCGCCTGACATCCATGACGGGGGCGCTGCCAGCTTGGGCAGCACTCATCTCACCGTGCACAACATTCACTAAACTGCCTGCATGAACGACGCTGCAAACTACGCGATCTCCGTCGAGGTCGCCCCCCGCTTCCTCGATGACCAGTCCACCCCGGAGGACGGCCGCTACGCGTTCGCCTATACGATCCGCATCCTCAACCGCGGCCGCGTCGCGGCACGGCTGGTGGCCCGCCACTGGCGGATCACCGATGCCAATGGCCGCATCGAGCATGTCGACGGCGATGGGGTGATCGGCGAGCAGCCACGCCTGCGCCCCGGTGAAGACTTCCGTTACACCTCCGGTGTCATGCTGGAGACCGAGCACGGCACGATGCAGGGGCACTACGACATGGTGGCCGACGACGGCACCGAGTTCGCCGCCCCCATCGCGCCGTTCGTCCTGACCGTTCCGCGCACACTGCACTGATGGAGGCGCACGCATGAGTGTCTGGGCCATCGGCGACCTGCAGGGCTGCTACGACGTCACCCAGCGGTTGCTGGAAAAAATCAAGTTCGACCCCGCGGTCGACACGCTGTGGTTCTGCGGCGACCTGGTCAACCGGGGCGGGCAGTCGCTGGAAACCCTGCGCCTGGTCCATTCGCTGCGCGAGAGCAGCGTGATCGTGCTGGGCAACCATGACCTGTCCCTGCTCGCTGTCGGTGCCCGCACCGAGGAGGAGCAGCGCAAGGTCAACCCGGACCTGCTGCGCATCGTGCAGGCCGAGGACCGCGACGAGCTGCTGGAATGGCTGCGGATGCAGAAACTGGCCCATGTGGACCGCGAGCTGGGCTGGATGATGATCCACGCCGGGCTGGCCCCGAAGTGGACCACCCAGCTGGCCGAGAAGCATGCGCGCGAGGTCGAGCAGCAGCTGCACGGCAGCGGCTACCGCAAGCTGTTCCGCAACATGTACGGCGACAAGCCCAGCTGGTCTCCCGGACTGGCCGGCTACGACCGCTCCCGCGCGATCATCAACCTGTTCACCCGCATGCGTTACTGCACGCCGCGGGGCCGGATCGGGATCGAAGACAAGGGCACGCCGGGTACGCAGGAACAGGGCTTGTACCCCTGGTTCGAAGTGCCGGGCCGTGCCGAGCGCGATCTGAAGATCGTCTGCGGGCACTGGTCCGCCCTCGGGCTGACCATCACCCAGGGCGTGCACGCGATCGATACCGGCGCGGTGTGGGGTGGCAAGCTCACCGCGCTGCAGCTGGATACCGAGGAACTGCGCGTGGTGCAGGTGCCGGGCCGCGATGTGCCCAAGCCGGTCTCCGCGCCGCGCCCGCCGGCACGGCGGCCGGCCGCCGCCGAGGGTGCCCAGCCAAACGGGCGTCCTCCGCGCCAGGGGCAAGGTCAGGGACGCGACCGTGGCCGTGGCGGCCAGGGCCGTCAGGGCGGGGGTGCGAAGCCCGCGCAGAACGCCCATCCGCAGCCGCAGAACACCGACGTCACCAGCGACGCAGAATGATCCGCAGGCCGGTCAGCACGACCGGCCTGCGTGCACCGCCGGCTCAGGCGCGGCGGTAATCCACGAAATCGAACGCGAACGCGTGCCGCTCGTCGGCCGCGTGGTGTTCGCGCGCCACCTCTACCCACAGCGCCGGATCGACCGGCGGGAAATGGGTATCGGCCGGCACGGTGGTCTGCACCCGGGTCAGGTGCAGATCGGTAGCCTCGGCCATGGCCAGGCGATAGATCTCGCCGCCACCGATCACGCACAGCTCTTCCGCATCAGCCTGCGCCGCTGCCTGCAGCGCCTGCTCGATCGAGGCCACCGCCTGCATGCCCTCGAAGGGCACCTGGCCACTGCGGGTCAGCACCAGATTCAACCGGCCGGGCAAGGCACGGCCGAGCGACTGCGCGGTCTTGCGCCCCATCAGGATCGGCTTGCCGACGGTCAGCGCCTTGAAGCGCTTGAGATCGTCGGGCAGCTTCCATGGCAGGTCGTTGTCACGGCCGATGCCGTGGTCAGTGTCCAGCGCGGCGATCAGGGAGAGCTTCATGCGCGTGCTGCTCACACCGCCACCGGGGCCTTGATCGCCGGGTGCGGGTCGTAGCCATCGATGCGGATGTCATCGAACCGGAAACCGAACAGATCGGTCACCTCGGGGTTCAACCACAGTGTCGGCAGCGCGCGCGGCTCACGGGCGAGCTGTTCGCGCGCCTGTTCGAAATGGTTCGAGTACAGGTGCGCATCGCCCAGGGTGTGTACGAAATCGCCGACGCCCAGCCCGGTCGCCTGCGCCACCATATGGGTCAGCAGCGCGTAGCTGGCGATGTTGAACGGCACGCCGAGGAAGATGTCGCCGCTGCGCTGGTAGAGCTGGCAGCTGAGCTTGCCGTCCACCACATAGAACTGGAACAGGTTGTGGCACGGCATCAACGCCATCTGCGACAGCTCGCCCACGTTCCAGGCGCTGACCACGAGGCGGCGCGAATCCGGATTGCGCTTGATCTCGTCCACCAGCCACTGCATCTGGTCGATCGCCCCGCCATCGGCGGTGGCCCAGCTGCGCCACTGCTTGCCGTAGATCGGGCCGAGGTCGCCGTTGGCATCGGCCCACTCGTCCCAGATCCGTACCTGGTTGTCCTTCAGATACCCGATGTTGGTGTCGCCCTTCAGGAACCACAGCAGCTCATGGATGATCGAGCGCAGGTGCAGTTTCTTGGTGGTCACCAGCGGGAAGCCGTCGGCCAGGTTGAAACGCATCTGCCAGCCGAACACGCTGCGTGTGCCGGTGCCGGTGCGATCGGACTTTTCCGCGCCGTGCTCCAGCACATGCTCGAGCAACGCCAGGTAGGCCTTCATGCCTTGGCACCTTCAGAGGCGGCCGGCAGCACCGGCTGCAGGACCGGCGCGCGGCGCGACAGCGCCAGCAGCACCAGACCAAAGGCCACCAGCGGCAGGCTCAGCAGCTGGCCACGGGTGAACCAGTCGAAGGCGAGGTAGACGCCGTTGTCGGGCATGCGCACGAACTCCACCGCGAAGCGGAAGATGCCGTACATCAGCGCGAACAGGCCGGCGATCACATAGCGATGGCGTGGCTTGGCCGACACCGCCCACAGCACCACGAACATCACCAGACCTTCCAGCAGCGCTTCATACAGCTGCGAGGGATGGCGGGCGTACTGGTTCAACGCGCCGGTGGCGAACTCGGCCCTGAGCGTGGCCACGTCCAGCCCGTTCAACGGTGCCGGCAGGCCGCTCGGGAACACCACGCCCCAGGTGCCATCGGTGTACTTGCCCCACAGCTCGGCGCCGATGAAGTTGCCGATGCGCCCGAAGCCCAGTCCCAGCGGGACCAGCGGGGCGACGAAATCCAGGGTGTCGAACAGGTGCAGACGGTGCTTGCGCGACCACCACCATGCGGCGAACAGGACGCCAAGCAGGCCGCCATGGAAGCTCATTCCGCCGTCCCACACCTTGAACAGCAGCAGCGGGTTGTGCAGGAATTCAGAGGTGGCATAGAACAGCATGTAGCCCACACGGCCACCGACGACCACGCCGAGCATCGCGTAGAACAGCAGGTCGGAGAAGCCATTGGCATCCACCCCCGGCAGGCGCCCGGCCGCGATCCGCTTGCGCCCCAGCCACCAGGCGGCGGTGAAGCCGAGCAGGTACATGATGCCGTACCAGTGCACCTTGATCGGCCCAAGCGAGATGGCGATGGGGTCGATATCGTGGAAATAGATCATGAAGGGCGCCTTGCAGGGATGCCGATATTCTAGCGCCGCGCGGGAGCGGCCTCACGGCGGCCCCGATCGCGCGATTGCCGGGCTTCAGCCCAGCATCTGCGGCGTGTCCGGCAGGCCGTCATCGTGTGACCCCGGAACCGGCGGATAGTGCCCGGCCAGCAGGTCCGAGACCTCCTCGATCGCCAGCAGAACGGCATCCTGCAGAGCGCCCTCACGCAGCCGCTGCTGCATGTGCGCGCAGATTCCCTGCCACTGCGCCTCGCCGATGTGCCCGCGCAGGCCGCGGTCGGCGACCAGCTCGATGGCGTGGTCGGCCAGCAGCAGGTAGATCAGCACGCCGTTGTTGTGTTCGGTATCCCAGGTGCGCAGCTGGGCGAAGGCCTGCTCTGCACGCTGGCGGGGACTCACGCCCTGCCACAACGCGAGCAGTGGCAGGTCCGCCTCGACCGCGAACATCACCTGCCCGCCATGCCGGCGCTCACCGGCGGTGATCGCCTCGGTGATGGCCTGCAACCGCGCCGGCGGGAAGGCGCGCGCCATCGACGGCGAGAAAAGGTGTCGCCACCAACGCATCACCAGCCTCCCGAGGCGCCACCGCCCCCTGATCGTCCACCGCCACCGCCCCAGCCGCCTCCACCGCCGCCGAAGCCACCGCCTCCGCCAAAGCCACCGCCGCCCCATCCGCCCCCGCCCCACCCGCTGTTGCGGGCGAACCGGCCGACCTTGCCCGAAGACAGGCCGACGAACAGGCCGATCAGCCCGGCCAGACCGCTGGCCAGCCACAGCGAGGTGAACAGGAAGGCGACCGCCGCCGCGCCACCGCCGCCCAGCAGCGCACGCACCGGCCGCGGCAACCAGCCGAGGATGGCGCGCAGGAAACTGCCGACGAAGAAGCCGATCACCAGGGCGAACGTCCAGCCGTCGCCATCGGGGTTGCGGGTGGCGCGGTGGGTGCTGACCGGGGCGGGCAACGCTTCGCCGTCGATCAGCTTGACCAGCGCGGCGCTGGCGTCGGTGAGGCCACCGGCGTAGTCATTGGTGCGGAACCGCGGGGCCAGGTATTCCTGGATCACCCGATTGGCGATCGCATCCGGGATCGCGCCTTCCAGGCCGTAGCCCGGCTCGATGCGAACCCGCCGATCGTCCTTGGCCACCACCAGCAGCACGCCGTCATCCACGCCCTTGCGGCCGATGGACCACTGCTCGAACACGCGCTGGGTGTATTGCTCGATGGTTTCCGGCGCGGTGGTCGGCACCATCAGGATCTGCAGTTGGCTGCCCTTGCGCTGCTGCAACGCCAAGGCCTGCGCCTCCAGCGCCTGGATCTGCGCCGCATCCAGGGTGCTGGTGGTATCCACCACCGGCGAGGACATCGCCGGGATCGCCGCCTGGGTCTGCGCCCAGACAGGCAACGCCAGCGCCAGGCAGAGCAGCAACAGGCAGCGCAGCAGGCGCATGGTCACCGGCTCAGTTCGCCGGCTGCGGCTGCGGCTGCGGCGGCGCCTGCGGTGCAGGTGCCGGTTGCTGCGAACCGAACTTGACCGCCGGCGGCTGCGAGATCTGCGCTTCGTTTTCCACGGTGAAGTTCGGCTTGGTCGCATAGCCGAACAGCTTGGCGGTGATCACCTGCGGGAACTGGCGGATGTAGGTGTTGTAGTCCTGCACCATCTGGATATAGCGGCCGCGCGCCACGGTGATGCGGTTCTCGGTGCCTTCCAGCTGCGCCTGCAGATCGCGGAAGCCCTGGTCGGACTTCAGGTTCGGGTAGTTCTCGGTGACCACCAGCAGGCGTGACAGCGCACCGCTCAGCTCGCCCTGGGCCTGCTGGAACTGCTTGAGGGAGTCGGCATCGTCGGCGTTGACGTTGACCTGCCCCACGCGTGCACGGGCGTTGGTGACATCGGTCAGGACCTGGCGTTCCTGGTTGGCATAGCCTTCCACGGTCTGCACCAGGTTGGGGATCAGATCGGCGCGGCGCTTGTACTGGTTGAGCACCTCGGCCCAACCGGCCTTGACCTGCTCATCCTTCTGCTGGATGGCGTTGTAGCCACAACCGGACAACAGGGAGGCCAGCACGGCCAGGCACAACAAACGGGAGAACGATCGCATGGCCGGCTCCGGATCTCGATGAACGGGATCCGGAGCATGCCACGTCTGCAGTAAAGCCGGCGTAACCAGCCACGCCCCCTGAGTCAGGGGGCTGCCGCTTCCCCCACCTTCTTACCAGTTGCCGGCACCCGGCACGTGGTGGGCCACGGCGCGGCGGCGCATCAGCAGGTTCAACCATTCCACCAGCACCGAGAAGCCCATCGCGGCGTAGATATAGGGCTTGGGCACATGCACGTCCAGGCCATCGAGGATCAGCACCGCGCCGATCAGCAGGATGAAGGCCAGGGCCAGCATCTTCACGGTCGGGTTGGCGTCGATGAAGCGGCCCAGCGGGTTGGCGGCCAGCAGCATGACCGCGACCGAGAGCAGGATCGCGGCGACCATCACCGGCACATGCTCGGCGATGCCGACGGCGGTGATCACCGAGTCCAGCGAGAACACGATGTCGATGATGGCGATCTGCGCGATGACCATGCCGAACACCGCCGAGGCCTTGG
This sequence comes from Stenotrophomonas sp. TWI587, assembly GCF_039674145.1. NCBI lineage: Bacteria > Pseudomonadati > Pseudomonadota > Gammaproteobacteria > Lysobacterales > Lysobacteraceae > Stenotrophomonas > Stenotrophomonas sp. TWI587. The sequence continues at coordinate 68,254 of NZ_JBDJMW010000006.1, forward strand.
TGGTGGTCGGATCTTCGTCCTCACCGCCGGTGATCAGCTCGCGGATTTCCATGCCGCCCTTGATGATCAGGAACAGGCCACCGACGATCAGCACCAGGTCGCGGATCGAGATGCCCATTCCGGCCACCGTGAACAGGTTGGCCTGCATGTGTGCCAGGTAGGCCAGCGAGACCAGCAGCAGGATGCGGGTGATGCAGGCCACGGCGATGCCGAGCTTGCGCGCGAACGGGCGGCGCGCTTCGGGCAGCTTGCTCACCGCGATCGAGATGAACACCAGGTTGTCGATGCCCAGCACGATTTCCAGTGCGCTCAGCGTCAGAAGGGTCAACCAGACATTGGGGTCGGACAACAGCTCAAGAAACATGGACTTCCATCCTTACAGGGGGGATGACGCGGGTGACGCGTCAGAAGTGGTATGTCAGAAGATCTGCGGCAGCAGGATCAGGACCCAGCACACCAGTACGTTCATCATCAGCACGAACACCGCGGCCGAGCCCATGTCCTTGGCACGACCAGCCAGCTCGTGGAACTCCGCGCCGTAGCGTTCGATCACCGCCTCGATCGCCGAGTTGGCCAGTTCCATGGCCAGCACCAGCAGCACCGAACCGATCATCAGCGCACGCTCTACCGGGGTCTGGCCAAGCCAGAGTGCCAGCGGGGCGAGCACGATCAGCAGGTAGACCTCCAGCCGGAACGAGGACTCATGCAGCCAGGCTGCACGCAGCCCCTGCCACGACCAGACCGCCGCCTTGAAGATGCGCTTGGGGCCGCGCGGCAGGTGCCCGATTTCATCCGCCATGGGCAATCACCCCGGTCGGCAACGCGGGCCGGAACGGCAGGAACAGCACACGGCAGACAGTCATGGGCATCGCTGAATGGGGCAGGCAATCGCGCATTTTGCCATAAGCCGGCCGGGGCATTGTCGAAGGCGGCCAACGCCCGCCTGTGGTAAAGCGCGGTCCGGCGGCAACTCCTATGATGACTGCCTACCCGTCCGGGTGCCTTCGGGTACCCCACCACAGGAGTCGTCCATGCTGCACCGCCGTGCCCGCCCTCTTCTGCTCGCCCTTGCCCTGGGCGCCGCCCTGCCTGCCCTGGCGCGCACCCCGACCCCCGCCGCGCCGCAGGTACCCGACCAGGTCTCCAACGTGGCCTGGGCCGGCGACATGGCGCAGTTCGCGGACCAGGACGCGGCCAACCCGCCGCCGCGCGGCGGCATCGAGTTCATCGGCAGCTCCTCGATCCGCATGTGGGAAAGCCTTGCGGCCGATTTCCCGGGCCAGCCGGTGTTCAACCGCGGCTTCGGCGGCTCGGAAGTGCGCGACAGCACCTGGTATGCCGACCGCATCGTGATCCCGTATGCGCCGTGCAAGGTGTTCTTCTACGCTGGCGACAACGACCTCAACAGCGGCCGCAGCCCGGTCCAGGTGCGCGATGACGTGGTGGCCTTCGTGCAGCGCGTTCACCGCGACCTGCCCAAGACCACGGTGGAGATCATCTCGATCAAGCCCAGCCCGTCGCGCGCGAACCTGCTGCCGGCGGTGGTGGAAGCCAACGGGTTGATCAAGGCCGCGCTGACCAAGCTGCCCAACACCGGCTACACCGACGTCTACACGCCGATGCTCGACGCCGACGGAAAGCCGCGCGCCGCGCTGTTCCTCGAGGACATGCTGCACATGAAACCCGAGGGCTACGCGATCTGGCGCACGGCGCTGGCGCCCAAGGTGCAGTGCGACTGAGCCGTGCGGGGAGGCGCGACGCCTCCCTGACTCAGCGGTACTGAATCGTGGCCTGGGTGCCCTGCCCGGGCTCGCTGGTCAGGCCGATCTTCCAGCCGAAGCGGTCGCACAGCCGACGCACGATCGACAGCCCCAGCCCGGTCCCCTGCGGGCGGCTGGGCTCGGCGCGGTAGAACGGCTCGAAGGCGCGGCTCAGCGCTTCGGCGGACATGCCGATACCGGTATCGCGCACGACCACCTGGGCTTCCCCGACGTCCACGTCGATCCGGCCCTCGTCGGTATAGCTGCACGCGTTGCGCAGCAGATTGCTGATCACCACCTGCAGCACCCGCGGCGGTGCGTGCAGCATCACCGGGCCGCTGCTGTGCAGATGGATCTCCACCGGTCGGCCGGCGATCAGCTCGCGGGCGTTGTCCACCTCATGGCGGACGATCTCGTTGACGTCGAACAGCTCGATCTGCGGCTCGACATCGGCCTCGCGGGCGAGGATCAGGAAGGCATCGATCACCGCTTCCATGTCGCGTCCGGCGCGCTGGATGCGCTGCAGGCCACGGCGCAGGCGCGGGGTCATGTCCTCGTCGCCCAGTGCCATGTCGCTGGCCACGCGGATGACGGTCAGCGGTGTGCGCAGCTCGTGGCTGGCATCGCGGGTGAAGTTGCGCTCGCGCGCGACATGCGCGGTGACCTTGGTGGCCAGCGAGTGCAGCGCGGCGGCGAGCTGGCGGGTTTCGCCCTGCATGTCGGCCGGCAGCTTGGTCGGGGCCAGATCGGCCGCTTCCGGATGCCCGGGGTCCCAGCGCGAGACGCGCCGGGCCAGCCAGTTGACCGGCGATACCAGGCGTTTTGACGCGCGGTAGGTGATCCACGAGGCGCCATAGACCGCCAGCAGGGTCAGCAGCACCGGCACGATGCCGAACCAGAACGCCAGCATCTCCGCGCGCGAGCGCAGGAACACCAGGTACAGGCGACCTTCCGGGCGCGCATCGACCAGCACCAGCTGATCGTCGTCCTTGAGTTCATGGAAACCGGGGGTGAGCGTGCGCAGATTGGCCGGCAGGCTCAGCGGGGATTGGCCGGTTTCGAGCAGGTAACCGCGGATGTTCCGGGTATTGGGCGGGGGCTGCACCGGCGAGGCCTCGTGCAGTTGCCAGTAGTAACCAGCCTCTTCCTGCAGCGCGCTGCTGACCAGGCTGTGCTTGATCACCAACGACACCAGCCAGGCACCCAGCAGAATGCCCAGACTGGCCAGCACGGCTTGCAGAATGAAGACGATACGGATCTTGCGCGGCAGACCGTGCGGCATTACGGGATCCAGGGCGGTTCGCGGCGATTATAGGTAAGCGTGTCGTGATTCCATCGTGCAAATCATGACAACGGCCCGGCAAATGCCGGGCCGTCATGCGCCAGAGGTACCCGGAGGATCGGCGCTCACGCCACCCGCAGGCGGCCGAGCGCCGACCGACCGCCCATCAGCTCATCGGCTGGGCGATATCGGCAATGCGATAACCGGCACTCTGCACGGTGTGCAGCAGCGGGCGGTCGAACGGCTTGTCGATGATCTTGCGCAGGTTGTACAGATGGCTGCGCAGGGTGTCCGAGTCTGGCAGGCCATTGCCCCAGATCTCGCGTTCGATTTCCTGGCGGGTCACCACACGCGGCGATTCGCGCATGAGGATCGTCAGCAGGCGCAGGCCGATCGGCGAGAGCTGCAGTTCGGTCCCGGCACGGGTGGCGCGCATGCTGACCGGATCGAGCACCAGGTCGGCGACCTTGAGCACTTCCGACCCCACCTGGCGACGCTCGCGGCGGATCAGCGCACGCAGGCGGGCTTCCAGCTCCTGGATGGCGAACGGCTTGGTCAGGTAGTCATCGGCGCCGAACCCCAGGCCGGTGAGCTTGTCGTCCAGCGTGTCGCGCGCGGTCAGCATCAGCACCGGCGTCGATTTGCGGGCGTCGTTGCGCAGGCGGCGACAGACTTCGATGCCGTCCAGACGCGGCAGCATCAGGTCCAGCACGACCACGTCGTAGCTGTTCTCGGCCGCCAGACGATAACCGTCCAGCCCATCCTGGGCGTAATCGACTTCAAAGCCGCGCCCTTCCAGGTACTCGCCGATCATCTCGGAAATATTACGGTTGTCTTCGACCACCAGCACCAGGCCGGAGGTTTCCTTTGTCTGACGCATGGGATTCCCTCTTTCTTCAGCTTTGTGAAACATGCCGCATCGCCAGTGGACGTGGTGTGAAGTTCCTCACACACCGATCAAAGCAAGGGTTTGAGCAGCGGCCAGACGTTATCCAGTACCTGCGGCTGCGCAGCTGCGGTGGGGTGCAGCCCGTCGGCCTGCATCAGGTTGGGCTTCAAGGCCACGCCTTCGAGCAGGAACGGCAGCAGCGGCACGTCGTACTGTCTGGCCAGCTCCGCGTAGGTCTGGCGCAGGCGCTGGCGGTAGGCCGGGCCGTAGTTGGGCGGCACGTCGATGCCCAGCAGCAGCACCTTGGCGCCGGCCTTCTGGCTGGCCACGATCATCTTTTCCAGATTGCCGCGCAGCTGCGCCGGGGTCAGCCCCCGCAGCGCATCGTTGCCGCCCAGCTCGATCACCACCACGGACGGACGGTGCTTCTCCAGCAGACCAGGCAGGCGGGTCAGCGCGCCGGCGGTGGTCTCGCCGCTGATGCTGGCATTGATGATCGCCGGCGGCGGCGTGATCTGTTGTTTGACCCGCTGCTGAAGCAGGTTTACCCAGCCCGACGCGGCCGGGATATTGTGGGCGGCACTGAGGCTGTCGCCGACCACCAGCACCGCCGCACGGGTGTCCGGACCTTTGGCACAGGCCAGCATCGGCATCAGCAGCAACCATGCCAGCAGCCAGCCCATCGAGGCCGCGCGGCCCCTTCCGTTTGCTTGGTTCATTGGAGAATCCTCATCGACAGCCTGTCCCCCCGCAGCGCGCCCGTCGCCATCGCCGCCCACAACGTGGGCAAATCCGCACGTGGCCCGGAGGGTGAAGTCCACATACTGGACAACATTGACATGACCGTCCATGAAGGCGAGAGCGTGGCGATCGTCGGCGCTTCAGGTTCGGGCAAGACCACCCTGCTCGGTCTGCTGGCCGGGCTGGACCTGCCCAGCCACGGCAGCATCGCCCTGGCCGGTGCCGATCTCAACACACTCGATGAGGAAGCCCGCGCCCAACTGCGTGCGCGCGAAGTCGGATTCGTCTTCCAGAGTTTCCACCTGCTGCCGGCGCTGACGGCTGAAGAAAACATCGCGCTGCCGCTGGAACTGGCCGGCCGCGAGGATGCAGCGCGGGTGCGCGAAGTGCTGGAACAGGTCGGGCTGGGCCATCGTGCGCGTCACTACCCGCGCCAGCTTTCCGGTGGCGAGCAGCAGCGGGTGGCGCTGGCGCGTGCGTTCGTGGCGCGGCCGCGCATCCTGTTTGCCGATGAACCGACCGGCAGCCTGGACCAGGCGACCGGGCAGCAGATCAGCGACCTGCTGTTCGCGCTCAACGCCACCAGCGATACGACCCTGGTGCTGGTCACCCATGACCTGCGCCTGGCGCAGCGCTGCGAGCGGATCTACCAGCTCGACGGTGGGCGCCTGGCCGACACCGTTGCCGGCGCAGGCGCATGAACGTCGTGCGCCACGCGGCGCGTGCGCTGCGCCGCGAGTTCCTGGCCGGCGATCTGCTGACCGTGTTTGCCGCGCTCGTGCTTGGCGTGGCGGTGATGACCGCGGTCGGCACCCTGGTCAACCGGGTGACCCTGGCACTGACCGGCAGCGCGGCGGAGATGCTCGGCGGTGATCTGGGCCTGAGCGGGCGCGAGGATATCGCGCAGACCTTCGCCGATGCCGCGCGCGAGCGCGGCCTGGCCAACACGCGCATGGTCAGCTTCCCCAGCGTGCTGTTCCATGGCGATGACAGCCAGATGGCCAATATCAAGGCGGTTGCCGATGGCTATCCGCTGCGTGGCGAACTGCGGGTCAGCCGCACGCTGCATGACAGCGCCAGCGAGACCGCAGGAACACCACCGCCAGGCGAAGCGTATGCCGATCCGCGGCTGATGCAGGCGCTTGGCCTGCAGGTGGGCGATGCACTGGAATTCGGCGCGGGCACGTTGACCGTGACGCGCGTGTTGCAGGCCGAGCCGGATACCTCCGGTGAGCTGATGCAGTTGTCGCCGCCGCTGCTGGTGAACCGCATCGATGTGGATCGCGCCGGCCTGCTCGGGCCGGGCAGCCGGGCTTCCTATCGGATGATGTTCGCCGGTGAGCCGGCGCAGATCGCCGCCTTCCGCGAGTGGCTGACGCCGCAGGCCAAGGGCTATCGCATCGTGGGGATCGACGATACCCAGCGCGGCGTGCGCGGCGCGTTCGATCTGGCCGGACGTTTCCTGTCGTTGGCCGCGCTGCTGGCGGTGTTGCTGGCCGGTGTCGCCACCGCGTTGGCCGCCAACCGCTTCGCGATGCGACACATCGATCAGGTCGCGATCCTGCGCTGTCTGGGCGCGCGCCAGCGCGACATCCTCACCGCGATGGCGCTGCAGCTGGTGATGCTGGCGGTGCCGGCCTGCCTGGTCGGCATCGGCCTGGGCATGGCCGCGCAGGCCGGGCTGGTGCAGGCGCTGGGGGGATTGATTCCGAACCGCCTGCCGCTGCCGCAGGCAACACCCGCATTGAGTGGGGCCGGTATCGGCCTTGTGCTGCTGCTCGGCTTTGGCCTGCCGCCGCTGCTGCGCCTGCGCAGCGTGCCACCGATGCGTGTGCTCAACCGCAGCTTCGCGGCGCTACCGCCAAGTTCGATGCTGGTCTATGCGGCCGCGCTGGCCGCGACCGTGGCGTTGACCATGCAGGCCACCGGCGATGTGAAGCTGGCCGCGTGGGTGCTGGGTGGGCTGGCGGCATTGGCGGCACTGGCCGGTGCGGTTGGTGCGCTGCTGCTGACGATGCTGCGCGGCCTGCAGCCGCGGCTGCGCGGGCGCTGGAAGCTGGGCCTGGCCTCGTTGACGCGCCGGCGCGGGCTGGCGGTGATGCAGCTGGTCGGCCTGTCGCTGTCGCTGTGTGCGCTGTTGCTGCTGTCGGTGATCGGCCCCGGGCTGTTGGCACAGTGGCGCGATCGCCTGCCGAGCGACACACCGAACTACTTCCTGATGAACATTCAGCCCGAGCAGCGCGATGCGGTGCTGGCCACGCTGGGTGGGCTGGGGGTGGCATCGCCGGGCATCGAGCCGTTCAGCACCGGCCGCCTGCTGGCGGTCAACGATCGGCCGCCGCAGCGTCAGGCGCGCGAGGACAACAGCAACGAGGACGACGACGCCAATCGGCCGGTCAATTTCTCGTGGCGGCATGATTTCCCGCCGGCCAACACGCTGCTCAGCGGCACGTTCTGGAAGGCGGGCAGCACCGCCGCTGAAGCCTCGATCGAGCAGGGCTGGGCCGAGCGCTACGGGATGAAACTCGGTGACACCGTGACGCTGCAGATGGGCGACCAGGAGCGCCGTTTCACCATCACCAGCATCCGCAAGGCGGATTGGGATTCGTTCCGGGTCAACTTCTTCCTGCTGCTCAATGAGGGTGCGGTCGCCGATGCGCCGTACAACCTGATCACCGCGTTCCATCTGCCGCGCGCGCAGGCGCCCGCGCTGGCCGGGTTGACGCGGGAGTATCCGAACATCTCGTTGTTGGATATCGACGGCATCCTGGAGCGGGTGCGCGAAGTAGTGGATCGGGTGAGCCAGGCGGTGCAGCTGGTGATGGGCTTCAGTCTGCTGGCGGGGCTGCTGGTGTTGCTGGCGGCGTTGCAGGCGACGGCCGGTGAGCGACGCTATGACAGTGCGGTGCTGCGTACGCTGGGGGCGACGCGCCGTCAGTTGCGCGGTGCGGTACTGGTGGAGTTCGGGGCGCTGGGCGTGTTGTCGGCGTTGTTGGCGGTGGGTGCGGCGGCGCTGTTGGGTACGGTGGTGGCGCGGCAGGTGTTCGAGTTGACGCTGAGTCCGCCGTGGGGGCCGTTGTTGGTCGGCGGTGGGTTGGGCGTGCTGTTGAGCATGCTGGCCGGTTGGTGGGGGACGCGGCGGATTCTGCATACGCCGCCGGCGTTGGCGCTTCGGGAGGCGTGAGTTTGGGGCGCCGTTGCATTGAAAGCGAAAGAGAAAGCGACGGCGTTTTGGCGTTCACGGGCTGAAGGCTGGCGGGTAGCCCTGCCCAGGACGCGCCGTAAACCCATCCTTGGGGGCTCGTGGGCGCCATCCTTGGCGCCCTGACGGTCCTGGGCAGGGCTACCCGCCATCCTTCTCGATGGATGGCTTTGGGCGGAGGGGCGAGCGCCACACCGGTTGCGTCGGTGTCAGCGCGCGCTTTCTGGCGGTGCTTTTTCCACCCACTGCTGGAAGACGGCGTTGATCTCGGCATCCGCCACGGTCTTGCCGTCCTGGATGTCCTGGGCCTGGGTAAACAGCGGGATGATCATGGCCATCCCGTCGAGGTTGGTTTTCAGGTGCACGCCCGGTGCGGTGCCGAGGAAGGCGTTCCAGCGCTGCCGTACCTTGGCCCAGTAGTCGGCGGTGGCGCTCCAGTAGGCGTAGGCGGGGGTAAAGTCCACCTCGATGGTTTTGGTGTAATCGTTGAAGCCGAATTCGCGCGCGATCGGTGTCTGCGTGCCGTCGGGGCGCCGCTGGATCTTGGTGTTGAACTGCTCGTGGGTCCAGCCGTTGGGTGTGAGCGTGTGCCGGTTGATCACGGCCAACGCGTTGTAGTCGCTGCGGCGGGTGTATTCGCGGCGCGGTAGCGGTCGCCAGCTGAGGTCGCTGGTCCACTCGGCGATGCCGTTGTCGTAGGTCCAGCGGCCGGTGCCGCAGTAGCGCGGTGCGTCGCTGACTTCGTAGACGCATTGGGTCCAGGCACCGGTGGTGAGCGCCGTGGGAATCGGGCGCACGTGCCAGGTCTGGTCGGCGCTGAACTCGAACCGGGTCGGTGCCTCGTAGACCCAGTCCTGGCGCCAGTGCTTGGTGACGTGGCCGCTCTTCGGTTCGACCAGCAGGTGCTGCAGCGTCACCCGCGTTGGCGTGTCCTCAACCACAATCACCACTTCGTTGCCGCCGGTGCGCACGGCCGGGGCACGTTCGTAGCCGGGGGTGAGCAGGACGGTTTCGTCGAAGGCGAAGTCGACGGTGTATTCGCCCTGCATGGCCAGGATGCTGGCGTGGTCGCGCGCGGGGTCGGCGGTCGTGGCATGCGCGCTGGCCGCAAGGGCAAGCAGCAGCCCTGCGAGGGCGAGGCAGTGCGTCATTGCAGCTGGATCACCGGCATGCCGTCGGCCGTCCACGGTCCGCTGCGGCGGGCCGCGCTGGCGCAGCAGCAGTCGTCGACCCAGAGCTCGCCTTCGGCGCCTTCAACGTTGCCGATCCGGCGCGCGGTGGTGGCGCCCAGCGCCGACAACGAGGCCAGGCTGGCGGCGAGTTCGCGACCTTCGCCCACCTGCAGTCGCAGGGCGCACATGCGCCAGGCATCGTTGCCCAGGCGCACGGCGAGGCGTCGCCACAGGCGTTCGGCCACGCCGGCATCGTTGACCGGTTCAGGCCGCGCGGGGAAGGCGGAGACGAGGCGGTCCCACGCGAGGAAATCGCTGTCGGGCAGCAGGTACAGGCGCCAGCAGCAGCGGCCGCGGGCGTCGACGAAGCACAGGCTTTCGCGGATGCCTTCGCTGTCCATGCCCTGGCATGCGTGTGCGGACACGGCGTGTTTCCAGCCACCGAGTTCACTGCTGTCCGGCCGGTACAGGCACAGCACAGTGCCCAGCGAGGCCAGTTGCGCGGCCGATGGCAGACCGGCGATGGGGTGGCGGCCCGGTGGGCGGCCAACGGAGAGGGCGCGGCTCATGGCGTTCTACCTGCAATCGGCGGTTGCGGGGGAGACCCTCGACCCACGCCGTGGACCGAAGCCGACGGCGGAGTGTCGAGGGGGAGAGAGCTGGGGGAGGCAGTGCCGTTACTTGGTCAGGATCAGCTTGTCGTTGCTGGTATGACGCAGGCGATAGAAGCGGTCGCCGTGCTGGATCAGGATTTCGCGGCGTCCCTTGAGCAGGGCTTCGCTGTCGATCACTTCTTCCGGCGGGACCACGCGGACCGGACGGTCGCGGAGGGTCAGCGTTTCGGGGCGCAGCAGTACAGCAGCTTGAGTGTTCATCGTCTGGACTCGTTGCGAGGGGCGATTCAAATGATAATGATTCTCAGTTGACAATCAACAACCATTCTCACTTTGATAGATGGCATTAATGATCGAATCCCCACTTTCGATAGTCTCCATCAATCAAATAGCGCGCTCGCGCCCGGCGATAGGTGGTGCAGAGCCGGATCAGGCAAACACCGCATCCACCTGCTGCCAGACGCTCTCATCGAGCTGCTCGAACAGCGCCAGCGCACCCAGGTTCTCCTCCAGCTGGCTGACCCGGCTGGCGCCGAGGATCACGCTGGAGACATTCGGGTTGCGCAGGCACCAGGCGATCGCCAGCTGTGCCGGGGAAACGCCCAGCTGCGCGGCCAGTGCGGTGTAGCGGCGTACCCGCTCCATGCGATCACCGCCGTCCTCCAGCACCTGCGCCTTCAGCCAGCCCAGCTGTTCCTGGCCCAGCCGGGACTGCGGATCCACCCCGGCGTTGTACTTGCCGGTCAGCAGGCCCGAGGCCAGCGGCGACCAGATGGTGGTACCCAGCCCGGCTTCAGCGTAGAGCGGGGCGTACTCGCGTTCCACCCGCTCGCGGTGCAGCAGGTTGTACTGCGGCTGCTCCATCGAGGGCGCGTGCAGGTTGCGTGCGCGGGCAATGTCCACCGCCTCCTGGATCTGCACCGCCGACCACTCCGAGGTGCCCCAGTACAGCACCTTGCCCTGGCGGATCAGGGTGTCCATGGCCTGCACGGTCTCGGCGATCGGGGTGTCCGGATCCGGGCGATGGCAATAGTAAAGGTCCAGATACTCCACCCGCAGGCGCTTGAGCGCGGCGTGGCAGGCGTCGGTAACGTGCTTGCGCGACAGGCCGTGCTGGGTCGGGCGCGGCTCGTCCACCGCACCGAAGAACACCTTGCTGGAGACGCAGAAGCCATCGCGCGGCAGGCGCAGGTCGGCGATCACATCGCCCATCACCTGCTCGGCGCGACCGCGGGCATAGCCCTCGGCGTTGTCGAAGAAGTTGACCCCGGCATCCCAGGCGGTGGCGATCAGCTTGCGGGCCTCATCGCGGCCGATCTGGTCGCCGAAGGTGACCCAGGCTCCGAAGGACAGGGCCGAGAGCTTCAGGCCGGTGGAGCCAAGACGGCGATAGAGCATGTGGTTCTCCTGCTGCGGGCCCGCGACCGGGCCGGATCGATGCCGGTAAGTGTAGAGGGTGGCGCGCACCGGGCGGACAGCGCGATCTCACGGCGCGTGACACGCCGCACGGAAACCGGGCCATGCCTTGCCGATACAGGCCCGATCACGACCGATCGGCTCGCGGACGCCGCTTTTCCTTGCCCCGCCCTTGCCGCTGCTCTAGGCTTCCCGTTTTTCGCGGCGCCCCAAGGGAAGTCTCATGGTCGAAGGTTTGGGCAGGATTGGCTTCGGCCTGTTCGGGTTGGCAGTGCTGATCGGCATTGCCTGGTTGTTCTCGAACAACAAGCGGGCTGTCGACTGGCGCCTGGTCGTCACCGGTATCGCACTGCAGATCGCCTTCGCGGCGGTGGTGCTGCTGGTACCGGGTGGCCGCGATGTGTTCGACGCGCTCGGCAAGGGCTTCGTCAAGGTCCTGGAGTTCGTCAACGCCGGCTCCGGCTTCATCTTCGGCAGCCTGATGGACACCAGCCAGTTCGGTTTCATCTTCGCCTTCCAGGTGCTGCCGACCATCATCTTCTTCTCGGCGCTGATGGGGGTCATGTACCACCTCAACGTGATGCAGATGATCGTGCGCGGCATGGCCTGGGCGATCACCAAGATCATGCGCGTGTCCGGTGCGGAAACCACCAGCGTCTGCGCGAGCGTCTTCATCGGCCAGACCGAAGCGCCGCTGACGGTGCGTCCGTACATCGCCAAGATGACCCAGTCCGAACTGATCACCATGATGATCGGCGGCATGGCGCACATCGCCGGCGGCGTGCTGGCCGCGTACGTGGGCATGCTCGGCGCCGGCGATCCGGTCGAGCAGGCCTTCTACGCCAAGCATCTGCTGGCCGCGAGCATCATGGCCGCCCCGGCGACCCTGGTGGTGGCCAAGCTGCTGGTGCCCGAGACCGGCACCCCGCTGACCCGCGGCACGGTCAAGATGGAAGTGGAGAAGACCTCCAGCAACATCATCGACGCTGCCGCCGCCGGTGCGGGCGATGGCTTGAAGCTGGCGCTGAACATCGGTGCGATGCTGCTGGCCTTCATCGCCCTGATCGCCCTGATCAACGCCCCGCTGACCTGGCTGGGTGACGTCACCGGCCTGGCCTCGCTCATCGGCCGCCCGACCGACCTGTCCACCCTGTTCGGCTTCCTGCTCGCCCCGATCGCCTGGGTGATCGGTACCCCGTGGGCCGATGCCACCACCGTGGGCTCGCTGATCGGCCAGAAGGTCGTGATCAACGAGTTCGTGGCGTATTCGGAACTGGCCAAGATCATCCGAGGCGAGGTGCCGGGCACGGTGCTTTCCGCCGAAGGCCGCCTGGTCGCCACCTACGCGCTGTGCGGTTTTGCCAACTTCAGCTCCATCGCGATCCAGATCGGTGGTATTGGTGGTCTGGCGCCGGAGCGTCGCCACGATCTGGCCAAGTTCGGCCTGCGCGCGGTGCTGGGCGGTACCATTGCCACCTTCATGACGGCGACCATTGCCGGCGTGCTGACGCATTTCAGCTGATATCCGTTCTTTGAGAAACAGTCTTTATGAGTAGCAGTGTCGTCGTAATCGGTTCCTTCAATGTGGATCATGTCTGGCGTTGTGAGTCGCTCCCGGCCCCGGGTGCGACCATTGCCGGCCGCTACAGCACCGGTCCCGGCGGCAAGGGCTTCAACCAGGCCGTGGCCGCCCGCCGTGCCGGCGCGCCGACCACGTTCCTGTGCGCGCTGGGCGATGACGCCGGCGGTGCGATGGCCCGCGGCCTGGCCGAGCAGGACGGTTTCGCGCTGACCGCCGAGGCCAGCAGCGAGCCGACCGGCACCGGCGGCATCTATGTCGACAGCCGCGGCCGCAACACCATCGTGATCGGCCCGGGCGCCAACGCCGCGTTGAGCCTGGGTTTCGTTGACCAGCAGCGCGCGCTGCTGGCCGGTGCCAAGGTGGTGCTGGCGCAGCTGGAATCGCCGGTGGAAACGATCGAGGCGGCCCTGGCCATCGCGCGCGAGGCCGGTGCCACCACCGTGCTCAACGTCGCGCCTGCCGATGCGCCCTCCAGCATCGGCCTGCTCAAGCTGGCCGATGTGCTGACCCCGAACGAGACCGAGTTCGCCGCCCTGCTCGGCCGTCATGTCGGCGAGCGCGTGGATGCCAACGATGTCGCCGCGCTGGATGGCGCCAGCCTGCATGCGCTGTGCCGCAAGCTGGTCGGCAACGGCACCGTGGTGGTGACGCTGGGCTCGGTCGGTGTGTTCGTGTCGCACGCCGATGAGAATCTGCGTGGCGATGCCCAGCCGTATTACCGCGTGGGCGCCGAGCAGGTGCAGGTGCTGGACACCACCGGTGCGGGTGATGCGTTCAATGGTGCGCTGGTGGCGTCGATCGCGCAGGACCCGGAGGCGGCGTTTGCCCGCCACGTGCGTTTCGCCAATCAGTTCGCCGGTCGTTCGACCGAGAAGGAAGGCGCCGCCGCGGCGATGCCGCACTTCACCCCGGGTGATGCCGAGAACAAGTAAGCGTCACCGGTGTGGATACCGAGAGGCCAGCGTTCGCGTTGGCCTTTTTTTTGATTTTTCTCCCAGCGTCTCGCTGTGGATCTGGGCGCGTCTTCGCTGTGGATCTGGGCGCGTCTTCGCTGGGGTCTGCCGCGAGCGTGAGGGCCCCGTAGCGACCGGTAGGCCCCTCGGCAAATGTCGCCCGGCCGCCGCCTGGCGGCGACGGCCTCCTCCTTGATTTTGCCCAGGAGCCTACCCGCCGCTACGGGGCTCCGGCTCGCGGCGTGCAGAAGAAAAACCGGCACTTTCCATGCAGCGCCAGTGGTCTGGACACGTGGGGCGCGATGCCCTTGTGGGCGAAATCAAGGAGGAGGGGGCGGCCCCAGGGCGCTCCCGGGGGACATTCGCCGGCAAGGGCATCGCGCCCCAGCGCCCGACCACCGCCCCACACCTGGACTTGCCGTCCCTGCGGTTCAGCCGCTTGGCCGGCGTGGCAACAGCACGCAGTGCGTGATCCACAGCGCCAGCGCGCCGACCAACAGCCCGGTCAGTACGTCCAGCAGATCGTGCTGCCAGGTGGTGAGCGTCGAAATCAGGATAAGGCCACAGGCGCCGTGCCACAGCCAACGCAACGCTGCCTCATCCGCCGGCAACGACTGCCGCCATGCCTGCCAGACCACCACCAATACCGCGGCATGCAGTGACGGCGCCATGTTGAACGGCGCCTCGAATGCGCGCAGTTGTGCGAACAGCAGGCCCGTCGCGCCGTCCGGCTGCGGCAACACACGCACGTTGCCGGTCGGCCAGCACACGAAGGCCAGCATGCAGGTCGCCTGCACGAGGGCGATGGCCAGCGCATGGCGGCGCAGGGCGGATCGGGTCGGGCAGAGGAAGAACGTCAGCGGGTACAGCAGGTTCAACGCCAGGTACGGCCAGATCGTCCACGGCCAGAACGGGATCGCCTCGTCCCAGCGGCCGTGCAGGCTGTAGGTGTGCGCCTGGCTGGCCGCCCAGTGGTTGGTCCAGCTGTAGCCATGGATGAACATCGCGCCGAGCAACAGCATCCACAGCATCGCCTCACGCCAGGGCGGTTGAGGGATGGAAGCGCTGGCAACAGGCGGCGTAGGCACGCGCGCACCGTAGCAGAAGGTGGCGCGCCTGTTTGCCGGTATCCTTGCGTTTTCGCGGATACACGGACTGTACGCAGTGGCAGCAGCAGGCAGTCAGGAACAGCCAGGCACGCACGCGGCCGACCCGCGCTGGACACGCAATCCGGCCTGGGCGCTGTTTTCGCAGACCCATGCGCAGCGCCAGCTGCTGCTGGTATCCGGTGGCGCTGACGAACTGTACGTGGTCGATGAGGCCGATTCGCCGACGGTCATCGAGCGGATTCTCGGCCAATGGGAAAACGACACCCTGGCGATGCTGCACGACGATGCCGACTGCGGCCCGGCGGTCCGCCAGTTGATACGTCTCGGTGTCCTGGCACCGCTGGCGGCGGTGCGCAGGGTGCGACGCTATGCAATCGACTGGCTCGGCGAACCGCTGCCCGGGTTGGCCGACGCCTTCGACCGGCATGCCAGCGCGGATCTGCAGCGCGTCGATGCCGTCGCTGATGCCGACCTCCTCGTGCTGGTCAGGCACGGGCTGGGCTGGGAACAGGCCTTGGCCCGCTACCGCACGCAGATGCCGACACAACCGCATCTGTTGCTCGACCTCACCTATCACCACACGCTGGCTCTCGGCCCCTATGTGGTGCCCGGGCAGAGCGCCTGCGTGTATTGCCTGGGCAACCGGGTGCTGCGCCGCTGGGGCGAAGCACCCGTGCCGGCAATGCCGGCGGTCGCAGCGCAACCGGCACGGATCGCGGCGCTGGTCGCGCCGTTGCTGGATCAGCCGGCGCTGTTGCTGGGCTATCTTGAACGCAGCGTCTGGCTCGATCTGCATCGCCTGCATGGCGAACGCGACCGGGTGCTGCGCCTGCCGTGGTGCCCCGCCTGCCAGCGCGGCGAGGCGTCACTGCCGCCCCCGCTGTCATTGCCTTGGGGCACCGGGCACCCGTGATAATGTGCGTCACGCGCCGGGCGTTTCCGCCTCGGTCAACGGAGTGACCTCATGTATCGCCTGCCGACCCAGTTCGATGCCAGTGCCTCACGCCAGGACCTTGCCGCGGCCGGCGGCGGTTCGACGTCGACCACCTGCAGTTCCTGCGTCGTCACCCTGCTCGGCACCTCGGTGCTGTCGGCGGTGGTGCTTGGCAAGCTCGACCCCGTAACGCCTGCAGCCATCAGCGGCGACGCGCACGCCACGGTCGCCAGCGTCGACACCCGTACGGACCTGCACCCCCAGCCCCCTGCGTTGCCGCAGGCACCGATCAGCGCTGCGACGCCGGACCGTCCGGAGACACCTGTCGCTGTCGTGCCGGTGGCCGGATTGAGCCGCACCAGTCGGGTGTTGCTGGGGCTGTTCGCCTTGCCGCTGGCCGCGCTCGGCGGCGGCATTTTCGGCACCGCCAACCCGATATTCGGCCTGTTCGTCGCCGTCGGGCTGTATGTCGGGATTTACGCCCTCGTCTACGAGCGCTCGGGGCGTTCGCTCGGGCGCGGCATCGGCATCGGCATCGCCCTGCTGCTGGGCCTGTTCGCGGTCGGCGCCTTCGAGATGATGCTCTGGCTGAGCGTGATGAAATGAGCCGCGCCGCCGTGCAGGCGGCGCAGCCGGAAACGCCCACGCTGTCCTCGCACCTGCTGCAGGGCGCGGCGCGTTCGCGCTGTGGTCTGGTGCGCCCGGCGCAACCGATCGAGCCCAACCCCTGTGATGCCACCGGCCCGTTGTTCGAGGGGCGGCGCGTGCACAATGCTGCCACCCCGGCCGACCCGGCCAACCCCTGGCAAGGCGTTTCCGGAGCGGTCGCCCTGGATGCCGAGGCGGCCGCCGATGGTGCGGTCGCCGAAGCACTGGAGCGGCTGGCGGCAGCGCAGGCGGATGTCGAGGTGCGTCGCCGTGATGCGCTGACACCCGCACACCGCCTGGGCGAATCGGCCTTCGCCCTGTTCTCGCCACGCCAACGCGCCACGCCCGGCTTCCCGTGGCCGATGCCGGAGCACGATGACGATCTGTTCGCGGCGGTCTATGCGCTGGATGACAACCAGGTGGCCTGGGTGCCGCAGGAGCTGGTCGGGCTGGGGCCGCGCCGTGGCCAGGCGCGCTTGCCGTCGACGTCCAGTGGGCTGGCAGCCTGGCGGGATGGCCGTGATGGCGCTTGGCTGGCGCTGCTGCGGGCGGCCCAGGAACTGCTGGAACGCGATGCACTGGCGGTGACATGGCTCAACGGCGTGGCGGGCCGGAGGATCGCGCTGCCACCGCACTGGCACGCCCATGCAGACGCACGCGGCGGCGAACTGCAGGCCTTCGACCTGACCCAGCACTGGAACCCGCACCCGGTGATCGCGGTCGCCGGCGGCATCCCGTTTGAAGGCCGCCCCCGCCACGTGCTGGGCATCGCCTGCCGCGCCGATCCGGGCGAGGCACTGCACAAGGCGCTGCTGGAATGGCAGCAGGCGCTGACCTTTGCCGCGCATCTGTGTGGCCGCGAAAGCGCCCGGCTGCCGCGCGAACCGGCCGCGCTGCGCAGCTTCGATGAACACGCCGCGTTCTATACCCTGCGCCCGGACCTGTGGCCGCAGGTGGCGCTGCTGAGGGAGGGAGGCGAGAGCACGCTGCACCTGCCGCCGCCGGCCTCGGTTGTCCGCCCGCCAGCGGCGCGCGCGATGGCCGAGCTGGATCTGCTGCGGCGCCGGCTGGGCAGTGCGGGTGTGGCGATGTACTACCGCGAGTTGACCACCCCCGATGTGGCGGCGGCGGGGCTGAGGGTGATGCGGGTGCTGTCGCCGCAGCTCAGCGGCCTGCATGCCGACGAGCGTGCGCCGTTCCTCGGTGGCCGTTGTCAGGACGTTGCATGGCGTTATCCCGGCGTGCCGCACAGTGGCGCGTTTCCCAATCCCTTTCCGCATCCCTTGGGTTGATGCACGAGGACCGCATGCCGTCACCCCCCTCCCCTTGGGACGATGCCCCGCTGTTCCATCTCTTCTGGCACAACGGCGAGCTCAATCCTGCGCGCGCCGAGGTGATGCGCACGCGCATCGCCGAGGATGCCGCGCGTGCCTGGTCGCCACCGCGGCCGTTGCATGCGGCCGCCGGCATTGCCCTGCCGGACCCGGTACATCCCGGCGATGCCCTGGCGCAGCGCCGCAGTGGCCGCCGTTTCGGTGACGCGCGCTGGGGCGCCAAGGAACTGGGGCGCGTGCTGGCCCCGCTGCGGGCCCGGACCGGCGACACTGACACCCGACGCCTGCCGTCCGGCGGAGCCAAATACCCGATCCAGGCCTATGCGGCGCTGTACGGCATTGACGATGTGACCGCCGCAGACCCGGGCATCCATTGGTATGACCCGCTTGAACATGCGCTGGCACCGGTGGCGCCCTGCCCGCCGTGGCCGGCGCTGGCCACACTGCTTGGCGTGGATTGGCGGGAGCGGCCAGGGGCGGTGCTGTTCCTGATCGCCGAGCCGGGCGGAACGCTGGCCAAGTACGGCGAGCGCGGCGGCCGCTTCGTGTTGATCGAGGCCGGGGTCTGGCTGGGGGCGCTGGGCCAGGAAGTGGCGGCAATGAACGCCGCCGGCTGCGCGATCGGCTCGTTCGACGACGCCGCCGTGCTGGCCCTGCTCGGGCTCGACCCGCAGCGTCATCTGGCCGTGCTGGCCTATGCGTGTGGTCCCGCGCCATGAACAACCGCCGGTGTCGCAACGCCGGCTGCGCAGGGCGTAACTGCCCAGCATCCCCGGCCAGTGGGGGCGGCGGAAGCAATCGTCAAGCATATGCTCATGACTGGAGCGCATCAGACCCTTCCGGATCGGCCTGAACGGGTATCGCTGTCTGCGTGGTTGCCGGCCAGCGGCCGGCACTACAATGCGCGCATGCAGATTGGCCCCTACAACATCCAGCCCAATGTGGTGCTGGCGCCGATGGCCGGTGTCACCGACAAGCCCTTCCGCCTGCTGTGCAAGCAGCTGGGCGCAGGCCTGGCCGCCTCGGAGATGACCATCTCCGATCCACGCTTCTGGAACACCCGCAAGTCGCTCCACCGCATGGACCATGCCGGCGAACCGGACCCGATCAGCGTGCAGATCGCGGGGACCGAGCCGCTGCAGCTGGCCGAGGCGGCGCGTTACAACGTGGACCACGGCGCGCAGATCATCGACATCAACATGGGCTGCCCGGCCAAGAAGGTGTGCAACGCCTGGGCCGGTTCGGCGCTGATGCGCAATGAGGATCTGGTCGCGCGCATCCTGACCGCGGTGGTCAACGCGGTGGACGTGCCGGTCACGCTGAAGATCCGCACCGGCTGGGACTGCGACCATCGCAATGGCCCGCTGATCGCCCGCATCGCCGAAGACAGCGGCATCGCCGCGCTGGCCGTGCACGGGCGTACCCGCGACCAGCATTACACCGGCACCGCCGAGTACGCGACCATCGCCGCGATCAAGGCGGCGCTGCGCATTCCGGTGATCGCCAACGGCGACATCGATTCTCCGCAGAAGGCCGCGCAGGTGCTCAAGCAGACCGGCGTGGACGCGGTGATGATCGGTCGCGCCGCCCAGGGCCGCCCGTGGATTTTCCGCGAGGTGGCGCACTACCTGGCCACCGGCGAGCTGCTCGCGCCGCCATCAGTCGCCGAGGTGCGCGACCTGCTGCT
This sequence comes from Stenotrophomonas sp. TWI587, assembly GCF_039674145.1. Lineage (NCBI taxonomy): Bacteria > Pseudomonadati > Pseudomonadota > Gammaproteobacteria > Lysobacterales > Lysobacteraceae > Stenotrophomonas > Stenotrophomonas sp. TWI587. The sequence goes on from NZ_JBDJMW010000006.1 coordinate 87,577, forward strand.
CGGGCACCTGCATGCGCTGCATGATTTCTATGGCGAACAGCAGGGCGTGCGTATCGCGCGCAAGCATCTGGGCTGGTACGCCAAGGACCGGCCGGAAAACGCCGCCTTCCGTGCGGTGGTCAACCGCGCCGAAGACGCCGCCAGCCAGGTCGCCCTGACCACCGATTATTTCGACGCGCTCGCCGCTGGCGAGCCGTTGTCGTCCGCTGCCTGAGCCTTTGCCATGAGCCCACCGATCACTGCACCGACCTATCTCCACGGCTTCTCCGATACCGAGCAGCACCGCCTGGTCACCCAGTCGCGCTTGTTCGAATCGAGCATCTTCAGCGGTATCGACTACGGCGGCGCCAAGCGGCTGCTGGAAGTCGGCAGCGGCGTCGGTGCGCAGACGGACATCCTGCTGCGGCGCTTCCCGGAGCTGCACGTCACCGGCGTGGACCTGAGCGAGGCACAGCTGGCCACCGCCGCCACCAACCTGGCCAAGACCCCGTGGTGCCGCGAGCGCTACACGCTGCTGCAGGCCGATGCCGGCAACCTGCCGTTCGGCGCGCGCGAGTTCGACTCGGCCTTCCTGTGCTGGGTGCTGGAGCATGTGCCGTCGCCGGCACGGGTGCTCAATGAAGTGCGCCGCGTGCTGGTGCCCGGCTCACCGGTGTATGTCACTGAAGTGATGAACGCCTCGTTCCTGCTCGATCCGTACTCGCCGCACATCTGGCGCTACTGGATGGCCTTCAACGATTTCCAGTACGACCACGGAGGCGATCCGTTCGTCGGCGCCAAGCTCGGCAACCTGCTGCTGGCCGGTGGCTTCCGCGACGTGCACACCGAGATCAAGACCATCCACCTGGACAACCGCGAACCGGCCCGTCGCAAGACGATGATCGCGTTCTGGGAGCAGTTGCTGTTGTCGGCCGCCGATCCGCTGCTGGAGGCCGGCCTGGTCGACCAGGAGACGGTGGACGGTATGCGCCGCGAGTTCAGTCTGGTCCAGAACGACCCGAACGCGGTGTTCTTCTTCTCCTTCGTACAGGCCCGCGCGACGGTGTATTGATCGCGGCGCGGCGCTAGCGCGTCGCCCAGGCGATCACGGTCACCACGACCGCTGCCGCCAACAACAACCAGATGCCCAGTCCGCCCCGGTCCCCCGGGGCCACCGTGCTGCCACCGGCGCTGTTGCGGGCGCCTTCGCGAGGGCGCGCGGTGGGTGTGTTGCCTACTTCCAGGGTGCCGGTGGCCGGCCGCTGGCTGCGCTCGGTGAGCTTGTTCTGCATGCGCCGCGCGCGCTCGGGGTCGACCTTGCGCAGCTCATCCAGCAGCACCTGCTGCTGGCGCGCGCGGTCCGGCTGCGCCTTGGCCTTCTGCAGGATCTCGCGCAACGGCACGGCGGGCTGCTCGGCCGAGCGGCCGGGGGGCAACTCAAGCAGCCGTTCGCGGTACTCCGGCGGCACATCCGCCAGCCGGGTATAGCGGGTGCCGTTGATCTCCATGTCGAACCGCTGGGTCACGGTGCCTCCGCCCTCTCTGCCTTGGGTGCCATCACGTCGGGACTCGGCGGCGCCTGCCAGATGCGCTGCCACATGGCGGCGAACCGGCGCTTCAGCATCGCCCTGCCCTGCTCCCCTTCATACGCCGGGCGCAGCTGTCGCGGTGTGATCGCGGCCCAGCCTTCACCTTCGGCCCGTGCGACGGCAAAAGTGAAGGTGTAATCCGGTTCCAAGCCCATGCGCAGATCGCTGAGCCGCAGTTCGCCATCGACCACCTGGGCGCGCATGAAGCCCCGGTTGAACCAGTTCAGGCGCTGCACGGCCGGCAGCGTCGCCGCTTGACGCAGTGCCTGTACGTTGGAGGGATGGCCGTCGAAGGTCATCGGGGCGCGGTCGGCGATCAGCGAGCGTTCGCCGATCACGTAGCCGTTGGGCGTCATCGCCACCACCTGCCAGAGGAGTGTGTTGAACGGCATCGCCACCGAGAAGCGCGGGGCATCGCCCAGCCCCATCGCGGCCAGCGCGCGGTCGGCTTCGCGATCCACGGTGTGCTTGGCCAGCAACGACCAGCCCAGGTAGCCACTGCTGAGCACCAGGCCGGCCACCAGCGCCTTCTGCGCCAACGGGCGCGCCCGCGCAAACCACGCTACCAGGCAGGCGAGCAGCAGCCACACGGTGTACAGCGGGTCGATGATGAAGACGCTCGCCCACATCGTGGGATGCGGGGTGAACGGCCACCACAGCTGGGTGCCGTAAACGGTGAAAGCATCCAGCAGCGGATGGGTGATCAGCGCCAGCAGGATCGCCCAGAACCAGCGCCCCGGCGCCTGCGCCACGCGGCCGTGGCCGAACCGCTTGAACAGGCACCAGATCAGCGCGGCCACCCACGGCAGCACCAGCAGCGAATGGCTGTAGCTGCGGTGCTCGACCATCAGCGCCACGGGATCGGCAGCCGTGAAGGCCAGCACCAGCGCATCCAGGTCCGGCAGGGTGCCGAGCGCGGCACCGGCCAACAGGGCAGCACGGCGATGGCCGGCCGGGGCGATGGCGGCGGCCACTGCGCCGCCGAGTACGATCTGGGTAAAAGAGTCCATCGGCCGATGCTAGCAGCCGGGACTGGCCCTGCGCCCATGCCGTTTGCTCAGGCCGCTCTGGCCAGTGCGGCGTTGCCGGGCAGCACCACCAGGGTCTGCCCGGTGTGGTCCAGCAACCGCAGGCTGCCGTCCGGATCCTCGGCCAGCACGGTCAGGCTTTCCACCCAGTCGCCGTCGTTGGCATAGATCAACCCGTCGCGCTCCACCAGTGCGGCACGGTGGATATGCCCGCAGACGATGCCATCCAGACCGCGCCGGCGCACATCCTCAAGCCCGGCTTGGACGAACCGCTCGATGTAGCGCTCGGCCGCGCCGCTGCGCTTCTTGAGGAACTCCGACAGCGACCAGTAGCGCTGGCCGAGCCGCCGCCGCGCGGCATTGAGCAGGTGGTTGCCGGTGAGGATGCGGTAATACAGCCAGTCCCCGAACTTCTCCTGCAGCCCCCCGAAGTGGGTGACACCGTCGTAGTCATCGCCGTGCACGATCAGCAGCCGGCGCCCGTCGGCGGTGACGTGGATCGCCCGCCGGCGCACCTGCATGGCCGGCAGCATCAGCCCGCAGACCTTGCGCAGCGAGGCGTCGTGATTGCCCGGGATGTAGATGATCTCGGTGCCCGCCCGCTGAAGCGCGTGCAGGGCCTGGATCACCTCGCTGTGGGCCGGCCGCCAGGCGGCCCGGCGGTGCGCCATCCACCACAGGTCGATGATGTCGCCCACCAGATACAGGCGTTCGCAACGCAGCTGGGCCAGGAACCGGGCCAGTTCGGCGGCGTGGCAGTGACGTGAGCCCAGGTGGACGTCGGACAGGAAGACCGCCCGCCGATGGGGCGCCAGGGTGGTCACGGGCCGCGTGGCGGCCTCCCGCGCGTCGCGCTGCTCGAATGCGTGCATGGCGTGCTCCTCAGGTCCGGCGGCCGGATGCGCCGAAGCCTGCACTGTCTTGGCGACAGTCCGATGGCGATTTGACGACGGGCCGGTGACGCTCGCTGGCGCAGAGGTCTTTCCGCTCCTCATGCGCGCGTGTGCGACGCGCGGCCCTGTCTGGGGCCCTTCGCGCCGCAGGCGTCCATTTGTCACGCTGGTGGAACACTGGGGGGTGACGCTGGGCCGCAATGCCGTCACACAGGGCCCTGCGACGGGCACGCGGGCTTAACCACGGGCAACTCCCGCTGGCGCACAATGCAAGTGCGCGACTTGCCGTGTATCATTCGCGCCCATCTTTCCATCCGAATCAAAGGATATTACGCCTGATGTCCAGCTACCTGTTCACCTCCGAATCGGTCTCCGAAGGCCATCCGGACAAGATTGCCGACCAGATCTCCGATGCGGTGCTGGACGCGATCCTGACCCAGGACAAGCGTGCGCGCGTGGCCTGCGAAACCATGGTCAAGACTGGCGTGGCAATCGTCGCCGGTGAAATCACCACCAGCGCCTGGATCGACCTGGAAGCCTTGACCCGCAAGGTGATCCTGGACATCGGCTACGACAGCTCCGACGTCGGCTTCGACGGCGCGACCTGCGGCGTGCTGAACCTGATCGGCAAGCAGTCGCCGCACATCGCCCAGGGCGTGGACCGCAAGAAGCCCGAAGAAATGGGCGCTGGCGACCAGGGCCTGATGTTCGGCTATGCCACCAACGAGACCGACAGCTACATGCCGGCCGCGATCCACCTGTCGCACCGCCTGGTCGAGCAGCAGGCCAAGATCCGCAAGAAGAAGAACTCGCCGCTGTCCTGGCTGCGCCCGGATGCCAAGAGCCAGGTCACCCTGCGCTATGAAAACGGTGCCGTCTCGGCCATCGACGCGGTAGTGCTCTCGACCCAGCACGCCCCGGGCGTGAAGCAGAAGGACCTCATCGAGGCCGTCCGCGAAGAGATCATCAAGCCGGTGCTGCCGGCCAAGTGGCTGCACAAGGGCACCAAGTTCCACATCAACCCGACCGGCAAGTTCGAGATCGGCGGCCCGGTGGGCGACTGTGGCCTGACCGGCCGCAAGATCATCGTCGACACCTACGGCGGCTGGGCCCGTCACGGTGGTGGCGCGTTCTCGGGCAAGGATCCGTCCAAGGTGGACCGTTCGGCCGCTTACGCTGCCCGTTACGTTGCCAAGAACGTCGTTGCCGCCGGCCTGGCCGACCGTTGCGAAGTGCAGGTCTCCTACGCCATCGGCGTGGCCGAGCCGACCTCGATCTCGGTCACCACCTTCGGCACCGGCAAGATCAGCGATGACAAGATCGAGAAGCTGATCCGCAAGCATTTCGACCTGCGCCCGTACGGCATCATCCAGATGCTGGACCTGATCCACCCGATGTACCAGCAGACCGCGGCCTACGGCCACTTCGGCCGCAAGGCCAAGGAGTTCAGCTACACCAACGGTGCTGGCGAACAGGTCAACGCGACCGCCTTCTCCTGGGAGAAGACGGATCGCGCCGCCGCCCTGCGCGCGGATGCGAAGCTGAAGTAAGACCTCGAAAGGGCCGCGAAAGCGGCCCTTTCACTTTGTACGTAGTGCCGGCCATCGCCCGCTACAATCGGCCCATGCCCGAATTCAAATCCAACCAGCTCTCCATGACGGTGCTGATGTCGCCGGACATGGCCAACTTCTCCGGCAAGGTGCACGGCGGTGCGGTGCTGCGTCTGCTCGACCAGGTTGCCTACGCGTGCGCCAGCCGCTATGCCGGCAGCTACGTGGTCACCCTGTCGGTGGACCAGGTGATGTTCCGCCAGCCGATCGCGGTCGGCGAGCTGGTCACCTTCCTGGCCTCGGTGAACTACACCGGCACCTCCTCGATGGAGATCGGGGTGAAGGTGGTGGCCGAGGACATCCTCAAGCGCAGCGTGCGCCACGCCAACAGCTGCTTCTTCACCATGGTCGCGGTGGATGACGATGGCAAACCGACCCCGGTGCCGCCGTTGGTGCTGGAGACCGCCGACGAACGCCGCCGGCATGCCGCCGCGTTGATCCGCCGCCAGCTGCGCGAGGAGATGGAGCAGCGCCATCTGGAGCTGCTGGCATCCAATCCGCCCGCACCGGGTGATCTGGTGGAGCGGGTCTGAACCCTACCGGCTAGGTATCGACCGTTGGTCGATACCTCCCAAATGGCGCGCGCTGCCGGCCAGCGGCCGGCACTACCCGGCATGGCCTACCCGGTGTTCTGTACGCCCTGCGAAACACCGTTCACGCACGCCACCAGTGCGCGCAGCACATCGTCGTCTTCGCCCCCGCTCTCCCGCCAGCGGCGCAGCAGGTCCACCTGCAGCACGCTGATCGGATCGATGTAGGGATTGCGCAGGCGGATCGACAGCGCCAGGCGCTGGTCGTGCTGCAGCAGTGTGTCCTGGCCGGTGAGTGCCAGAATCCACTGTGAGGTGAGCTCAAGCTCGCCCTGGATCTGCGGGAAGAAGCGCCCATGCAATGCACCGGACAGCTGCGAGAACTGCTCGGCGATGGTCAGGTCGCCCTTGGACATCACCATCGCGATGTCGTCCAGGAAGGTGCTGAAGAACGGCCAGTCGCGCGCCATTTCTTTCAGGATGTCCTCGTGGCCGGCATCGATCGCTGCCTGCAGGCCACTGCCGACGCCATACCAGCCCGGAATCACGGCACGCGCCTGGCTCCACGCGAACACCCACGGAATCGCGCGCAGGTTGCTCAACGCGGCATCCTCACCCAGTCGGCGCGAGGGGCGTGAGCCCAAGGTCATGCGCTCGATCACGTCGATCGGCGTGGCCAGGCGGAAGTACTGCATGAAGTCTTTCTGGCCGACGAAGGCGCGATAGGCATCCGCACTCTTCTGCGCGATCAGGTCCATCACCGGGCGCCACTGTTCCTCGCGCGGTTCCGCTTCGCGCGGGCGCAGGCTGGAGCGCAGCACCGCACCGGTGGACTGCTCCAGCGAACGCAGCGCCAGTGCACGGATGCCGTACTTGCGATGGATCACTTCACCCTGCTCGGTCACGCGCAGACGGCCATCGATGCTGCCACGCGGCGAGGCATCCACCGCGTGCGTGGTCTTGCCACCCCCGCGGCTGATCGAGCCGCCACGGCCGTGGAAGAAGGTCAGCCGGATGTCGTTCTCGGCAGCCACATCCAGCAGTTCTACCTGGGCGCGCTGCAGGCCCCAGCGCGAGGCCGCGATACCGCCGTCCTTGCCGCTGTCCGAATAGCCGAGCATCACCATCTGCACATCACCGCGCGAGGCCAGGTGCGTGCGGTAGACCGGGTCGGCCAGCAGATCGCGCAGAGTGTCGGTACCGCGCTTGAGGTCATCCACGGTTTCGAACAACGGCGCGATGTCCAGCGGCACCGCGCCGGCGTCATCCACCAGGCCGCCGCGACGCGCCAGCGCGAGCACGGCGAGCACATCGCTGCGGTCATGCGCCATCGAGATGATGTAGCTGCCCAGCGCATCGGCACCGTGCCGGTGACGGGCATCGGCCAGCGCCGCGAACACCGCATCCAGCCGTTCACCGCCTTCTTCGATGCTCGCCGGCAGCGCCTGCTCGCCACTGGCGAACGGGGCCAGGCGCGCGGCGCGGGTGACCGCATCGGCGGCGTCCCAGGCCTCTTGGCCGTCCAGCACGCTGGCCAGTGCGCGGCCATGCACGCTCGATTCCTGGCGGACATCCAGGCGCGCCAGATGGAAGCCGAACGTGCGCACCCGCCACAGCAGGCGACGCACCGCAAAGCCGCCGGCGTGGTCGCCCTTGTTGTCGTGCAGGCTGCGAAGGATCAGCTCGATGTCATCGATGAGTTCCTGTGGCGACGCGTAGGCGCCGTCCGCATCGTCCATCGTCGCCTGCACGCGCGCGCGCATGCGGTCGTTGAGCAGGCGGTAGGGCATGTCGGCGTGACGCGGCCGCGAGGTGACCTTGGGCAGCAGCGTCCTGTACTGCTCCACACGGGCGTGCAGCGCATCGCTGACCGCCACCCGCTCGGTGGACTGGCTGAGCAGGCTGGCCAGTTGCAGCAGGTCTTTCTGGTAACGGCCGAGCACGGCCTGGCGCTGGGCATCGAGCGTGTTGCGGATGGTGCCGGCATCCACGTTCGGATTGCCATCCATGTCGCCGCCCACCCACGTGCCGAAGCGCAGCAGGCGGGGCAGCGGCAGTGCTTCGCCGTAGGTATCCAGCAACGCCTGCTGCAGCGATTCGTACAGCACCGGAATCACCCGGTACAGCACCTGCACCAGATAGAAGCCGACATGCTCGCGCTCGTCTTCCACGGTCGGGCGCACGGGCGAGGAATCGGTGGTCTGCCACGAGGCCGTCAGCGCCATGCGGAAACGGGCAGCGTCGGCGGCGGCTTCGCCCGGGGTGCGCTGACCGTCCAGATTGTCGACCAGGCTGGCGACCATCAACTGCTCTTTTTCCAGCAACGCGCGGCGGACCGCTTCGGTCGGATGCGCGGTGAACACCGGCTCGATATCGATGCGCGGCAGCCACTCGGCAAGCTCGGCCAGGGTCACGCCCTGCGCCTTGAGATTGACCAGTGCATCCTGCAGGCCATCCGGCTGCGGCGTGGCCGTACCGGCACGCTGGTAGTCACGGCGGCGGCGGATGCGGTGCACGCGCTCGGCGATGTTCACCACCTGGAAGTAGGTGCTGAAGGCACGCACCATCGCTTCGGCGCGTGCCGGCGGCAGGCCGGTCAGGGCATCGTTGAGATCGGACAGGGGGGCGTCGCTTTCGCGGCGGGCGATGGCGCGCGTTCGCACCTGTTCCACATCGTCGAAAAACTGCGTGGACACCTGCTCGGCGAGCAGGTCGCCGACCAGTGCGCCGAGTCGGCGTACATCGTCACGCAGGGGAATATCGGGAGTGGCAAAAACGATGCTGCTACGGTACTCGTTCATCTGCGACGCACTGGCCTCGGGAACGGAATCCGCTCAAGCCTAACCCACAATCGCGTCGTTGCTGCGTCGCGCAAATAGTTACATCTGGTAATGCCGGCCAACGGCCGGTACCTACCGGGTGTTGTCAGGTGCCGGCCAACGGCCGGCACCTGCAAGCTCAGCGCTTCTTCTTGACCGGTTTGCCTTCGCCTACGGTCTGCTCCAGCCAACGCTCGCTTTCGGCCAGCATGGTCATGATCGATTCGCGCGCACGGTAAGCGTGCGATTCGTTGGGCAACATCACCAGGCGCGACGTCCCGCCCAGCCCCTTCACCGCAGCGAACATGCGCTCGCTCTGGATCGGGAATGTGCCGGAATTGTTGTCGTCCACGCCGTGGATGAAGAGGATCGGGTCCTTGATCTTGTCGGCGTAGTTGAACGGCGACATCTTCTGGTAGACGTCCTGCGCCTGCCAGTAGTTGCGCTCTTCGGCCTGGAAGCCGAACGGGGTCAGCGTGCGGTTGTACGCACCGCTGCGCGCGATGCCGGCCTTGAACAGGCGGGTATGCGCGAGCAGGTTGGCGGTCATGAACGCACCGTAGGAGTGACCGCCGATCGCGATGTGCTCACGATCGGTCACGCCACGCCGCACCACTTCATTCACGGCCGCCTCGGCATTGGCGATCAGCTGCGGCAGGTAGGTGTCGTTCGGTTCCTTGTCGCCCTCGCCGATGATCGGCATCGACGGGCTGACCAGCACGGCGTAGCCCTTGGCCAGGAACGCCTGCGGACCCCAGTAGCTGATCGCGTTGAAGCGGTACGGGGAATCCGTGACCTGGCTGGCGGCTTCGGCGGTCTTGAACTCGCCCGGGTAGGCCCACATCAGCAGCGGCAGCGGCAGCGGACCGTCCTTCTTTGCGTTGTAGCCGGGGGGCAGCATCAGCGTGGCGGTCAGGTCGACGCCATCGTTGCGCTTGTAGCGGATCTGCTCTTTGCTCACCCCACGCAGCTGCGGCAGCGGGTGCTGGAAGTGGGTCAGCGCCTTCGGTGCGGCCGTGGCGTCAGCCAGCGACTGCACGTAGAAGTTGGCCGGCTCATCAGGCGACTCGCGGGTCAACAACAGCGAGGTGCCTTCCTGGTCGAGCAGCGCGACCGGCGCGGCATAGGACGGCGCCTGCGAGTGGAACAGGCGGGTGGTCTGCTTGCTGTCCAGATCGAAGCGATCCACGAACGGACGGTCGCCTTCCGGCGAGGCGCCCGCCCCGTACAGGAAGATGCTGCGACCATCGGCACTGACCTGCAGACGCGAGCGACCATTGACGTCGCGCACCAGGCCCGGGCGGCCCGGGTCGTTGTAACGGTCCTGGGAGGAACGCGCCGACAACAGCTCGGCCGCCTTCTCCGGCTGGTCCGGCGCAATCCGCCACTGCTTGACCTCGCGGTTCTTCCACCACGATTCGTTGAGCAGCGCCAGATCGCCACGGCCCCACTGGATCCCCGCATAACGGCTGCCCAGCTGCGCCAGCGTCACCGGCGGCGTGTCGAACGGGGCCGCCTGCATCAGCACCGCGTCGCGCACCTTGGCCTCGCGGTTCGGGTCGCCACCATCCTGCGCTTCGGCCCAGACCAGGGTCGCCGCTGCATCGGCGCGCCAGTCGATCCGGCGCACGCCGGTGGCCACCGCATCGTTGCCGGTCGGCAGGCCTTCCTTCAACGGCAGGTTGGCGACGGTGTGTTCAAGCTTGCCGTCCACGGCGGACAGCACTTCGATGCGACGCGCGAACGCGCTGGCCGGCACCAGATAGGAGTACGGACGCACAACGCGCTCGCTCAGCAGGTAGCGCCCATCCGGGGAGAGCGTCATATCCCAGTACACCCCACCGGTGGACAGCGGTATGGTCACGCCGTTGAGCGCGACCTTGGCCGGCTGCGCGCTGGCGTAGTAATCGAACAGGCGTGCGTCGGCCTCGTTCTTGAGCATGTCCTGGTAGGTACGGATCGTGCGGACGCCGGCGTCGGCCTCGGTCTGCTGGATCGCCGGGCCGGTCGGAATACCGCCGGCGGCCGGCGCCGCGCCCTGGCCCTTGAGCTGCTGCATCACCAGCAGGCCCCGGCTGTCGGGCTGCCAGCTGTAGCCATCGCCCATCACCGTGTTCAGATCGCCGACCAGTCGGCGCGCCGAACCGGCGTCGACATCGACGATCCACAGTTCATTGGTCCCGGTGGCGGCGTGCACCTGATTGAAGGCGATGTACTTCTGGTCCGGCGACCAGGCAAAGGTGGCGATCGACAACGGCTGCGGCAGCCCGGTGATCTGGCGCTCCTTGCCGTCGGCCACGCTCATCAGCCACAGCTTGTCGGCGAAGCTGAAACGGCTGGCCGAATGCGTGGCCGGGTTGATGCGCAGGCCGGCCAGCTTCAGTTCGGGCTGGGCGACGTCATTGATCGACGGCAGCGGCGGGGTCTGCAGCAGCGCGGCCAGGTCACGGCGCGGGGACAGGCTCAGGGTCGGAGCACGCGGCGCGTCGACCACAGCCTGCAGGGCGGGCGATGGCAGCTGGTAACCGCCCTGGTCGCCCTTGGCGGCGGCCGCGGTCTGCGCGCTGGTCTTGGCGGCGGGGGCGGCGGCCAGCGCCAACGGCGGCACCGCCAGCAGGGCCAGGCCGAGGATCAGGGTATGGCGCCACTGTGGAGCGCGTCGACCGGGAGTGCGTGTCATGTTCTGTGCCTGTGCGGATACAAACCCCCGACCTTAACAGCCGGGCGCCGATCGCCCCCCTGCCGATGGTTGGGGGCAGGCACCGATTCATGCCAATGCAACCGGCCGCGATATAATGTGTGACCCTCCACCGAGGGGCGCTGCGACCGTTCCGGATCTTGTCCGGGGGCGGCCAGGCTCGGTGGCCAGGATTGGTTCCAACGGCGCCCGGCGAACACGAGTATCGACTCGTCATTACACCGGAGCTTTGAATGAACGCTGTTGCCAAGACCTTCTCCACCGAAGGCGATTACAAGATTGCCGACATCTCCCTGGCCGATTGGGGCCGCAAGGAGCTGGACATCGCCGAGCATGAAATGCCGGGCCTGATGTCGATCCGCCGCAAGCATGCCGCCACCCTGCCGTTGAAGGGCGTGCGCGTGACCGGCTCGCTGCACATGACCATCCAGACCGCGGTGCTGATCGAGACCCTGAAGGACATCGGCGCCGATGTGCGCTGGGCCTCGTGCAACATCTTCTCCACCCAGGACCACGCCGCTGCGGCGATTGCCAAGTCCGGCACCCCGGTGTTCGCCTGGAAGGGTGAGTCGCTGGAGGAATACTGGGACTGCACCCTGGACGCACTGACCTTCACCCTGCCCGACGGCACCCTGACCGGCCCGGAGCTGGTGGTGGACGATGGCGGCGACGTGACGCTGCTGATCCACAAGGGCTATGAGCTTGAAAACGGCAGCACCTGGGTCGATGAAAAGGCCGCCTCGCACGAAGAGCAGGTCATCAAGAACCTGCTCAAGCGCGTCGCCAAGGAGCGCCCGGGTTACTGGGGCCGCGTGGTCAAGGACTGGAAGGGTGTCTCCGAAGAGACCACCACCGGTGTGCACCGCCTGTACCAGCTGGCCCAGGCCGGCACCCTGCTGATCCCGGCGATCAACGTCAACGACTCGGTCACCAAGAGCAAGTTCGACAACCTGTACGGCTGCCGCGAGTCGCTGGCCGATGGCCTCAAGCGCGCGATGGACGTGATGCTGGCCGGCAAGGTCGCCGTGGTCTGCGGCTACGGTGACGTGGGCAAGGGCTGCGCCGCGTCGCTGCGCGCTTACGGCGCGCGCGTTGTGGTCACCGAGATCGATCCGATCTGCGCCCTGCAGGCCGCGATGGAAGGCTTCGAGGTCAACACCATCGAATCCACCCTGGGCCGTGCCGACCTGTACGTCACCACCACCGGCAACAAGGACATCATCCGCATCGAGCACCTGAGCGCGATGAAGGACCAGGCCATCGTCTGCAACATCGGCCACTTCGACAACGAGATCCAGGTCGATGCGCTGGTCGGCTTCCCGGGCGTGCAGCACATCAACATCAAGCCGCAGGTGGACAAGTACGTCTTCCCGAACGGCAACGCGATCTTCCTGCTGGCCGAAGGCCGCCTGGTGAACCTGGGCTGCGCCACCGGCCACCCGAGCTTCGTGATGTCCAACTCGTTCGCCAACCAGACGCTCGCACAGATCGACCTGTGGGCGAACAAGGACAGCTACGAGAAGAAGGTGTACCTGCTGCCGAAGAAGCTGGACGAGGAAGTGGCGCGTCTGCACCTGGAAAAGATCGGCGTGAAGCTGACCACCCTGAGCCAGGAACAGGCCGATTACATCGGCGTGCCGGTGGATGGTCCGTTCAAGCCGGAGCATTACCGCTACTGATCGGCCTGCCGGTCCAGTTGCGTTGAAAACAGACGGGCGCCGAAAGGCGCCCGTTTTCGTGGCGGAAAATCCTTCAGTCCTGGCCGAAACACCTGCGGTCGTCGTTCAGGACGGCCTGGCACTGCGCGGCGAAGTCCGCTTGCCAGCGCGACAGCGCGAACCCTTCCCGTTCCTGGAAAGACACCGTTTCGCCAGCAAGCACGTAGCAGCGGTTCTGCGACAGTCGCAGCGCAGTCAGCGCGTCACCGGCCGCCCAGCAGTCATCGATGCAGGCCTGCATCAGCGCGTAATCCGGATTGGTCTTGGCGCCGCCAAAGGCGAAGCCCATCCGCTGTACCAACGCGATCACCGGGTCAGTGCTGGCCGGGGCAGCGCGCAGAATGCGCAGCACGCCGGCCTCGGGAATGCCAAACGCCCAGTTGGCAATCACGGCCGAACGTGCTGCATCGATCGCCGCATCGCGCTGCCCCTGCCGCATGTACTGGCTTGCCAGCAGCGCCCAGCCCTGCTGAAGCTCCGGGAAGGCGGTGCATGCTGCGCGCAGCAGTTCAATCGCCTGCTCGACCTGCCCCGCCAGCACCTGCGCGCGCGCCTGCTCCAACTGCCCGGTTGGCGAACCGGGATCTTCGACCTCAAGCTCGCCATACTCGCCTTCGTTCAGCTCCAGCCACTGCGAAAACACCTGCACCGAGGAATGGCGCAGTTCCATACGCCATTCGTCATGGAACATCTCGCAGACGAAGGGCGCATCTCCCTCACGCCCCAACGGCCAGTACAGCCCGAAACAATCGCCGTTGCCGAGCGCGCCTTCCGCGATCGATACAAACCCCTGAGGGGGATACGGTCCGCGCGCCACATCACTGTCGAAGGTGAGCGCGTTGAATTGGCCAGAGAGGCGCATGGGATCTTTCCAGACGGGAACGCCGCCATTATCGCAGCGACCGCAGTAGCCTCGGTCAAGTCAGCCGGTACGCACCACGCTACGATGCCGCCATGACGCCCGCCATCAACCTGCTGAAGCAATCAGGCATCGCCCACACCGTGCTGTCCTATCACCATGACGCCGCCGCCGAATCCTACGGTGGCGAGGCCGTGCAGCAGCTCGGACTGGATCCGGCCCAGGTGTTCAAGACCTTGCTGGCAACCACCGAGACACATGAGCTGCTGGTGGCGATCGTGCCGGTGAGCGGCACCCTGGACCTCAAGGCACTCGCCGCCGCGGCCGGCTGCCGGAAGTGCGGGATGGCCAACGCCGAAGCGGCGCAGCGCGCGACCGGTTACCTGGTCGGTGGGATCAGCCCACTGGGGCAGAAGAAAAAGCACCGCACCTTTCTTGATGCCAGCGCGCAGGCCTTGCCGACCGTGCATGTCAGTGCGGGTAGGCGTGGGCTGGAGGTGGTGCTGGCACCGGCCGATCTGCTGCGGCTCACCGGCGGATGCTATGCCGCCATCGGCAAGGCCCGGTGATGCGCTGGCCTTTCAACCGGGACTCAGTCGCCCCCACCGAGGGACCTGGCGCGCAGCACCTGCAGGCGCTGCTGTCATCCGAGCCTGACCGCATCTACAGCGCAGCCTGCGCCATCGCCCAGCTCCGTGATCCGGCCGAACTGGACGCGCTTTCGCCGTGGGTCGAACGGATCGAGCGCGCCACCGCGCACATCGCGCTGGGTGGCGCCCTGTTCGCCAACAACCATCACCTGCAGTTCGCCCTGCGCCGGCTGCGCTTCTGGCGGGACCGGACCGGCTGCCTGTGTGCGCTTTACCCGCACTACCCGTTCTTCGATCCGCGTCGGGAAGCCACGCGCGGGCATGTGGTCATCGATGCCGTGGGGGAAGCCGAGGACGGCTGGGGCGAGGCGCATGCCGTCACCTGCGTGGACTGCGCAACGCACTGGCTGGCCACCGACCGCGAGTATCACTACCCTTGGTGGGAGTGGAAACTGGGGATTCCAACCTTTGAGGCAACCCCAACGCATGCGTGATTTCATCGCCGCTGCACGCTCAGGGACGCCAGTTGGCGTTGCTGTCCCAGAACACCACCGCACGCTGATACGCTTCGCGATCCAGCGGCACACCCGAGCCCCCCTCTTCCACGCCCAGCGCGTTGCGCATCATGGTGATCGGCGCCATCGGCACTTCCTCCGGTTCGGCGGTGTAGATGCAGCCCACGATGCCCCAGTCCGCCTTGATGGGTGAGCCTTCCTTGGCCAACTGCTCAGCGCTGTACAGGATCACCACCAGGTAGTTCGCGCGCGGTGATTCCACGCCTTCGAACCAGCGCACCAGCACCGGCAATTCATCGCGGTTGCGCGCCTCGTAGCCGCTGCGCAGCTGATGGCGGTTGGCCTCGGTGATCGGCACGGTCAGGCAGCGCGTGGAGGTCCAGTTCTCGTACACATGCAACTTGCAGAACGGCGCGTAGCCATCGAGCACCTTGAACGGCGCATGCGTGTTGAGGTGCTGTTCGAACTGCTCGGCGCTGCAGTCCTGGATGGTGTTGCCGCGCGGCACGCGGGGGAACAGGCGGGGCCGGGCGAACGCGGTGAGGACGATGGACATGGGCACAATCAGGCGGCGGAGATCACGCACAGGGTAACGTGTGCGGCGCGTGCCCTACAGCGCCAACCGCTCACGCAGCTCCCGCGCCTGCCGCCGCGAGACCTCCACCTGGCTGCCGTCATCGAGGGTCAAGTCATAACCGTCACTCAGCGAGGGCTCGATCGCACGCACGCGGCGCAGGTTGACCAGGGTGTTGCGATTGGCCCGGAAGAACAGCGCCGGCGACAGCCGGGCTTCCAGCGTGCTCAGGCTGCGCGCCAGCACTGCGTTCTGGTCGCGGAACCACAGCCGCGCGTAGTTGCCGTCGACCACCACCTTGCGGATCTCCCCGAGCGCCACGAACCAGCAGCGCTCGCCATCGCGCAGGAACACTTGATCGTCGGCACCCAGCGGATCGCGTGGGCCGCTCGCCATTGCAGGCGCCGCGACTGCGGCAGGGGCAGACAGCCGTTCCCGCCCGCGGTCCAGCGCGGCCTGCAGCCGGTACGCGTCCACCGGCTTGACCAGGTAGTCAAGTGCATTGGTTTCAAAGGCGCGCACCGCGTATTGATCGTAGGCGGTGACGAACACCACCATCGGCACCGTCTCCAGTCCCTCGAGCACATCGAAGCCCTCGCCCGAGGGCATCTGCACATCGAGCAACACCAGATCGGGCTGCTCGCGCAGGATCGCCTCGCGTGCAGCGGGCACGTCGTCGGCTTCGCCGACGCACTCCACCCACGGAATCGCCGCCAGCAGGGTGCGCAGCTCACTGCGCGCCAGCCGCGCATCGTCCACGATCAACACGCGCAGTGAAGCGCTCATTGCTGTACCTCCAGACGGGCCAGCATGCGCTCGCCCTGTCGCTCCAGCAGGAACGTGCCCCGGCTGGATGAAGCGGGCGCCGCGTCGATGCCCAGCTGTGCGCCCAGATAGGCCAGCCCGATGCCATGGCCTTCGCTGGTGGTCTGAAGCGCGGCCGGGTTGCTCACCTCCAGCCGCAGCACGCCGCCCTCGCACTGCGCGCGCACCTGCAGCTCGCCGCCGCCGGGGTAAACCGCGATGCCATGCTTGATCGCATTCTCCACCAGCAGCTGCAACGCCATCGGCGGCAGCTGCGCGGACAGCGCAACCGGATCGATGTCCGTATGCACCCGCAGACGGTCCTCGTAGTGGATCGCTTCCACCGCCAGGTAGTCCTGCACCACGCGCCACTCCTCGGCCAGGGTGACCCATCCGCCATCGGTGTGCACCAACGCGTGGCGAAGCGTGCTGGACAGATGGGTGACCATGTCGCGTGCCCGTGCCGGATCTTCGTTGATCAGGGCACGCAGGTTGTTGAGCGCGTTGAACACGAAGTGGGGATTGAGCCGTGCACGCAGTGCCTGGTGCTCCAAGGTCGCGCGCTGCGCTTCGGCGCGCAGGTGTGCCATTTCGCTGTGCCGGGCACGCTGCAGCGCGCGGCGGCCGGTCCACAGTGCGCACCACACGCTCAGCACGATGGCGGTATTGAACCAGTAGCCGAAGACAGCGGCCGGGCGATAGTTCGCACGCTGTCCCGGCAGCTGCACCCAGTCCCAGGCCAACGCGGGCAGCAGTGCGGCGGCGGTGAGCACTTGGGCACCCGCCGCTACGATCATCACCGCGAGCAGCAGCCGCCACGTCAATCCAAGCAGATCGCGCTGCAACCAGTCATGCCGCAGCGCGTAGCCGCGGATGAATGCGCTGCCCACCCACAGGGAAAGCGTCACCATCACAGAGATCAGGACGATGCCGGACCAGTGCCCTCCGTAGGTGAACCCGAGCAGCAGGCTCACGCCAAGGTAGACCAACCACACCGCGCTGTTGCGCCACCAGAAACCGCTATCGCGTGCTGCCCGCTTCTCGCTCATCGTCTCCACGCCGCTACCGGTCAGGGCGTTGCAGGCAGATCGAGGAAGCCCCGGATCTGCGTCTGCAGCCAGCGCGGATCATCCCACATCAGGAAGTGGTAGCCGGCGCGGCTCATCTCGATCCGCACGCCGGGCAGCGCGGCGTACTGCGTGGCGAATACCTGGCGCGTGCTGGCTTCGGTGGCACCGAAGGGCTGATAGGCCGCCCACCCGCCCAGCACCAGCACCGGCGAGGTGATGCCGGCGATCGGTTGGCGTAGGTCGGTCATCGTCATGGAATACATCGCGTTGGCGGTGGTGGCGCGGTCACTGTCGCGTCCCCACTGCTGCAAGGTCGCCACATGCTCGGGGGCGTGCGCCATGTTGGCGACGGCAGCATCGGTCTGCGCCGCGTACTGCGTGGCATCGGAGGCGAGCATGCCGGCCCGCATCTGCTCGGCCATCGGCTTGAGCGTGGCCGGTGTCGCGGCCGGATTCTGCACGGCACCGAAATAGGGCAAGGCATCGACGATCACCAAGGGCCCGATCTTCTGCGGCGCCGCGATCGCCATCTGCAGCGCCAGTACACCGCCGAGGCTGTGGCCGATCACGGCCGGATGATCGAGCTTGCGGTCCGCGCTGTAGGCCAACAGGCGATCGCGCATCGCGCTGAGGAAATCATCGCTGGCAACGGCCGATGCGCCGGCAAACCCCGGTAGCTGTACGAGATGGCATTGCACCTCCGGTTGCAGCGCAGCGCAGGTGTCGCGCCAGACCTGCGCACCGCTGTTGAGGCCCGGGATCATCAGCACCGGCCGGCCGCTGCCGATCACCTCGATCTGCAGATCCTGGAAGCGCTCGGTGGTTGCGTGGGCGGGGCTGACCAAGGTGGCCCAGGCGGCCAGCGCGAGCGCGGCCAACGGGGCGATGGAGTAGATGCGGCGGGGATGGACGGTCGACATGGCAGGCTCCTGCTGGGTGAGCATGAAGACTGACGCGGGGCGTCGCCGCCGGGGCGATTACATGAGCAGCGGCCGCAGACAGACGATGAGCGGTCGGCAGCGGCGGATGAACATCCCCGCCTCAGCGATCCGGCGCACCCACGATCGCCTGCAACGCGTCAGGCAGCGATGGATACTGGAAGACAAACCCCTCGGCCAATGCGTGCGCCGGCTGCACGTTCTGCCCGGTCAGCAGCAGCCCGCTCATTTCCCCGAAGCCCAGCTTCAACGCGAACGCCGGGGTGGTCAGCCGTGCGGGACGATGCAGCACCTCGCCCAGCGTGGTGGCGAAGGTGCGGTTAGTGACCGTGCCGGGCGCAGTGCCGTTGTACGCGCCGCGCGCCTGGCCGGTGGTGAGCAGCCACAGGATCATCCCGACCAGGTCCTCGCAATGGATCCAGCTCATCCACTGCCGGCCATCGCCCATCGGGCCACCGAGCCCCATCCGGAACGGCGGCAGCATCTTCTGCAGTGCGCCGCCCTCGCGTTCGAGCACGATGCCGGTCCGCAGCACGCAGGTGCGCACGCCGAGCGCCTCGGCCTTGAGCGCCTCGGCCTCCCAGTGCCGGCACAGCATCGCGGCGAAGTCGTGCCCGGGCGAGGCGGTCTCATCCAGCGGCGCGCTGTCGCGCGGGCCGTACCAGCCGATCGCCGAGCCGGACACCAGCACCCGGGGGCGCTCGGGCAACGCGGCCATCCAAGCCAGCAGCGCCTGCGTGGTGCCCATCCGGGAATCGCGCAGCGCCTGCTTGCGTTCATCGGTCCAGCGGCCGTCCATCAAGGGCTCGCCGGCCAGGTTGACCACGGCCTGGACCGGGCCGACCTCGTCCAGCGCCGCAACGCTGCGTACCCCCGACTGCGGGTTCCGGCCGGGCCGGCGGGTCAGGACGATGGGGTCGTGGCCCTCGGCCAGCAGGCGCGTGCACAGGCGGCGCCCGATGAAGCCGGTGCCACCGGTGACGAGAATCTGCATGGCGGTTGCTCCTTGAGGTAGCCATCACTGTAAGCCCGGGGATGTGCACGGCGCATGCGGCGCACTTCACATTCATCGCGATGAAGAGATATGATTGGACCGCACCCGCCGACGCGCCCCGCCCATGACCGCCATCAGCTTCGAGTTCTATCCACCCAAGACCGACGAGCAGCGTGCCCAGCTGGACCGGACCGCGGCCAAGCTGAAGGTGTTCGCGCCGGAGTACGTGTCGTGTACGTTCGGTGCCGGCGGCTCCACGCTCAGCTACACCTCCGAGACCGTCCGTCACCTCAAGCAGCACCATGGCTTCGATGCGGCCCCGCACCTGTCCTGCGTCGGTGGCAGCCGCGAGGAGATCCGCGAACTGCTCAAGCTGTACCGCGCGATCGGCTGCCGCCGCATCGTCGCCCTGCGCGGTGACCTGCCCTCCGGCATGGGCCACCCCGGTGACCTGCGCTACGCCTCCGAACTGATCAGCTTCATCCGCGCCGAGCATGGCGATGCGTTCCGCATCGAGGTGGGCGCGTATCCGGAGACCCATCCGCAGGCCAACGACGCGCTGCTGGACCTGAAGCACTTCAAGACCAAGATCGACGCGGGCGCCGATGCGGCGATCACCCAGTACTTCTTCAACGCCGACGCCTACTTCCACTTCGTGGATGCGGTACGCAAGCTGGGCGTCACCGTACCGATCGTGCCGGGCATCATGCCGATCTCCAATTTCAGCCAGCTGCGGCGCTTCTCCGAGCAGTGCGGTGCCGAGATTCCGCGCTGGATCGGCAAGCGCATGCAGGCCTACGGTGACGATGCCGACTCGGTCCGCGCGTTCGGTGCCGAGGTGGTGGCCAGCCTGTGCGAACGCCTGGTCGCGGGCGGTGCGCCGGGCCTGCACTTCTACACCCTCAACCTGGCCAAGCCGACCACCCAGGTGCTGAAACTGCTGCGCGGCTGAGGCCGCCACGCATCGCTTGCAGATAACGCCCACGCCGCTACGCTGCTGAGATGAAACCGCTCGTGTGGCTCCTGCTGTGTACGCTGTGCCTGCCCTCGCCGCCCGCGCTGGCGCAGGCGCCGCAGCGCGTGAACCGCTGCACGACTGCCCAGGGCGACACCGTCTTCACCGACCGCCGCTGCGATGCACTGGGTGCCACCGCGCGATTGCCCCCGCGCACCGCGAGCGTCGGCAACACCGGCATCTACCGCGCCGGCTGCGCGCGCCGGCTCAGTGAACTGACCGGGCAGATCCGCGACGCGGTCAGCGCACAGGACGTCAACCGGCTGTCCTCGATCTACCTCTGGAGCAACGTCTCCAACGCGACGGCAAACCACATCATCGGCCGCCTGGAGTCGGTGGTGCAGCGCCCGCTGATCGACATCGCGCCGGTCTACCCGGACCGCGCGCCTGTGATGGAGGACCCGGCGCTTGCCGCCGCGGGCGCCGCAGAGGCCCCCTTGCGTCCCCGCCCGATCGGCCTGCGCATCGAACAAACCCTCGGCAACACCGCCACTCCGGCCCGGACCGTGTTCGGCCTGCGCCGTCAGTACGGCTGCTTCTGGATCACACTGTAGCCGGCCACAGCGAACGGATCGCCGCGATGCCCTGCGCACCGTGGCGGCGCGCCTGCTCGATATCAGCGGGCGCCATGCCGCCGAGTGCATACAGCGGCAACGACACCTGCTCGCGCAGCGCCTCGAACGCCTCCCAGCCGAGCGATGCCGCTCCGGGATGGCTGGCCGTCGCCTGCACCGGCCCCAGCACGGCGAAATCGCAGCCCAGCCGCTGCGCCGCCTGCAGTTGCGCCAGATCGTGGCAGGACGCCGCCACCAGCTGACCGGCGGCCAGCGGCCGCGCATCCAGCCCCAGCAGCTGCTCACTGCCCAGATGCACGCCGACCCCCAACCGAGCGGCCAGCTCGATATCCCGATTCACCAGCCACTGGGTGCGTGGCCCATGCTGCTGGATCACCCGCTCGGCCAGCGCCACCCGCGCCGGGCTGGACGGCGTGCGCAGCTGCACCCGGCGTACCCCGCTTTCCAGCGCCTGGGCCAACCGGCCCAGCCACGCCTGGTGGACGCTGTCCTCCTCGCCCTCCGGCTCCGGCGTGATCAGATACCGGTCCGGCTGCCGCAGCGCGGCCACCACCGGCAGATCCGCCGGCGGCATCGAATACCGGTGCAGCTTGTCCGGCGCTACCCAGGTGATGGCCTGTCCCTCACGGCCCCGCGGCGACCCCTTCCAGCTCTGGATCCGGCGTACTTCCAGGCGAAGCCGCTTGTCCGGGTAGATCTGCGGGACGTCCATGATCCACTCACCCACCTCCGCCTCGATCCCCAGCTCCTCGCGCAGCTCCCGCACCAGCGCTTCCTCGGAGGTCTCGCCGGCTTCCCGCTTGCCGCCCGGGAATTCCCACAGGCCGGCCATATCGCGGTTCTCGGTACGACGGTTGAGCAGAATGCGGCCACGGGCGTCGGTGATGACGCCGGCCACGACATGGATCGAACGAAGGGGAGATGACATACCCGGAGGATGCCCAAACCGGGCCGGGTGACGCAATGCCCCTGCGGGTATCGTCGAGGTGGAGTGCGGATTTCCTGGTGGTGTCTTCGCTCAGGTCTACCGCGAGCGTGAGGGCCCCGCAGCGACCGATAGGCCCCTCGGCAAATGTCCCCCGTCCGCCGCCTGGAGGCGACGGCCTCCTCCTTGATTTTGCCCAGGGGCCTATCGGTCGCTACGGAGCTCGCATGTGGTGGGTTCGCAAAGCGGCCCTTGATCTGCCCACCGCTATCGCAACCCACTGTCACGAGGCGACCGGGCTGCTCCGGGAAGGACCGTCACCCGCATGGATGCGGGTGTCGAGCCTACAAGGATGTATTTACGGCGCGTCCTGGACGGGGCTGCCCGGTCGCCTCACGCCATGAACATTCGAGGCGCCACGCCGTTGGCGAAGAACCACAAAAAAGCCCCGCACAAGGCGGGGCTTCTTCAGCACTTCCAATCAGCCGATCAGCCAATCAACCGATCAGCTGAGCTGACCATGGCAGTGCTTGTACTTCTTGCCGCTGCCGCACGGGCACGGATCGTTGCGGCCGACCTTGGGCTCATCGCGGCTGACCTGCGCCACGCCGTTCTGCGCCGCTTCCACCTGCGCAGCCTCTTCGTCCGCACCGTAACCGCCCGCGTCCTGATGCTGGAACTGCGACTGCAGCAGACGCGCTTCGGCCTGCTGACGTTCGGCCTGCTCCAGCGCCGCCACTTCCTCTTCGCTGCGGATACGCACGCGCGCCAGCAAGGTCACCACTTCGCGCTTCACGTTCTCCAGCATCTCCGAGAACAGCTCGAAGGCTTCCTTCTTGTATTCCTGCTTCGGCTGCTTCTGCGCATAACCACGCAGGTAGATGCCCTGGCGCAGGTAATCCATGCGCGCCAGATGCTCCTTCCAGCTCTGGTCCAGCACGGTCAGCATCACGTGCTTCTCGAGCGCGCGCATGGTCTCGTCGCCCACGCCGGCTTCCTTCGCGGCGAAGTGCTCGTCCACCTTGGCCTGCACCTTCTCGGCGATGCCCTCGGCGTCCAGCTCCTCGTGCGACTTGACCAGCTCGGTCAGCGACATGTCGATGCCGAAGTCCGAGGCCAGCGTGGCTTCCAGGCCCTGCAGGTCCCACTGCTCGTCGATCGAGTTCGGCGGCACGAAGCGCGCCACCACGTCGAAGATCACATCGCCACGGATGCCATCCACGTTGTCCTTCACCGACTCGGCGTCCAGCAGCTCATCGCGCTGGCTGTAGATCACCTTGCGCTGATCGTTGTTGACGTCGTCGAAGTCCAGCAGGTTCTTGCGGATGTCGAAGTTGTGCGCTTCGACCTTGCGCTGGGCCTTCTCGATCTGGCGGCTGACCAGACGATCCTCGATGACGTCGTCTTCCTTCATGCCCATCATGCGCATCGCCTTCTGGACCCAGTCCGAGGCGAAGATGCGCATCAGGTTGTCTTCCAGCGACAGGTAGAAACGGGACGAACCCGGATCGCCCTGGCGGCCCGAACGGCCACGCAGCTGGTTGTCGATACGGCGCGATTCGTGGCGCTCGGTACCGACGATGTGCAGGCCACCGGCCGCCTTGACCGCGTCGTGGCGCTTCTGCCACTCGGCCTTGACCTGGGCGCGCTGCTCGTCGGTGGCGTCTTCGCCCAGCTCATGCAGCTGCGCTTCCAGCGAACCACCGAGCACGATATCGGTACCACGGCCGGCCATGTTGGTGGCGATGGTCACCGCGCCCGGCATGCCGGCGTTGGCGATGATGGTCGCTTCGCGGTCATGCTGCTTGGCGTTGAGCACTTCGTGGTGCACACCGGCCTTGGTCAGGTGCTCGGACAGCATCTCCGAGGTTTCGATCGAGGTGGTACCCACCAGCACCGGCTGGCCGCGCTCGTTGCAGGCCTGGATATCGGCCAGCACCGCGTTGAACTTGCCGTTGCGGTTGAGGAACACCTGGTCCGAACCGTCCTTGCGGATGGTCGGGCGGTTGGTCGGGATCACCACCACTTCCAGGTTGTAGATGCTCTGGAATTCGTAGGCTTCCGTATCGGCCGTACCGGTCATGCCGGACAGCTTCTTGTACATGCGGAACAGGTTCTGGAAGGTGATGCTGGCCAGCGTCTGGTTCTCGCGCTGGACCGGCACGCCTTCCTTCGCTTCCACCGCCTGGTGCAGGCCATCGGACCAGCGGCGGCCGGCCAGGGTGCGGCCGGTGAATTCATCGACGATCACCACTTCGCCATCGCGCACGATGTAATCCACGTCGCGCTGGTAGATGGCATGCGCGCGCAGGGCGGCGTTGAGGTGATGCACCACGGTCAGGTTCTGCGCGGCGTACAGGCCTTCGGTCTCGGCGTTGAGGATGCCGGCTTCGACCAGCAGCGCCTCGGCATGCTCCATGCCCGCTTCGGACAGATGGACCTGCTTGCCCTTCTCGTCGACCCAGAAATCGCCCTCGCCTTCCTCGGCTTCCTGCTTGATCAGGTGCGGGACGACGCGATTGACGCGGATGTACAGCTCCGGGGAATCATCGGCCGGGCCGGAAATGATCAGCGGCGTACGGGCCTCATCGATCAGGATCGAGTCGACTTCGTCGACGATCGCGTAGTGCAGGCCGCGCTGGTGGCGGTCCGCGCGCGACAGCGCCATGTTGTCGCGCAGGTAATCGAAGCCGAATTCGTTGTTGGTGCCGTAGGTGATGTCGCTGGCATAGGCCTCGCGCTTGTCGCCATGCGGCATGCCCGGGTAGACCACGCCCACGCTCAGGCCCAGCCAGTTGTAGAGCTTGCCCATCTGCGCCGAGTCACGGCGGGCCAGGTAGTCGTTCACGGTGACCACGTGGACGCCCTTGCCTTCCAGCGCATTGAGGTAGACCGGCAGCGTGGCGACCAGGGTCTTGCCTTCACCGGTGCGCATTTCGGCGATCTTGCCCAGGTGCAGGACCATGCCGCCGATCAGCTGCACATCGTAATGGCGCATGCCGAGCACGCGACGGCTGGCTTCACGGCAGACCGCAAAGGCTTCCGGCAGCACCTTGTCCAGGGCTTCACCGTCAGCGATGCGCTGCTTGAACTCCGGGGTCTTGGCCTTGAGCTGCTCGTCGGAGAGCTTTTCGATTTCCGGCTCCAACGCATTGACCTTGGCGACGATGCGGTTGAGCTGGCGCAGCTGTCGTTCATTACGACTGCCGAAGACGCGGGTAAGCAGGCTGTTGATCATTGAAGGAACCGGTTGGAATGAGACGCCCCAACGGCGGCGCTTTCCCCGGGGGATGCGCACGCCGCAAACGAAACAGGGCGCACCGCGCCCTGTCTATGGCAACACCCATTGTAGCTTGGGACGGGGGTCCGGCGTTTCAAGCACCCCCGTTCAAGTTCGTTACCGTGATCAGCCCCGCGAAACGCGGCCGACCGGGGTGTTGCCGCCATCACCGAGGAACTTGCGCGGATTGACCACCTGGCCGCGTTCCCAGACCTCGAAGTGCACGTGGGCACCGGTGGAACGGCCCGTGGAACCGGCCTTGGCCACTTCCTGACCGGCCCGGACCAGATCGCCCGGCTTCACCACCAGGCGCGAATTGTGCGCGTAGCGGGTCACATAGCCGTTGCCATGGTCCACGTCGACCACATTGCCGTAGCCGCCCTTCACACCGGCGAAGCTGACCACGCCATCGGCCACCGACATCACCGGATCACCGACCTTGGCGTGGAAATCCATGCCCTTGTGGGTGGCCGCACCGCGACCGAACGGATCGCTGCGGGTGCCGAAGTTGGAGGTGATGTAGGTGTTGCGGATCGGCATGCGCGAGGGCACGGCGTTCTGTTCGAGCTGGTGGTCGAACATCAGCGATTCCATCACCGACAGCTGGCGGCCTGAAGCAGCAAAGCGCTGCTCCAGCACCTGTAAGTCGGCGTTGACCGCGCTGACCGGGATGTCCTGGGTCGGGCCGGGCTCGCCTTCACCGAGGCCGGGGGTCTCGTTGAAGTCGAATTCGCCGTCTTCCAGCTTGCCCATCTGGGTGAGCCGTTCGCCCAGGGCATTGAGACGGGTCGCCTGTGCCTGCAGCTCGCCCATCCGCGCTGCCAGCGCGTTGACCTGGGTCTGAGCGTCCTTCTGGGCCTGCGCCAGTTCGCGTTCCTGCTGTGCGACCTTGGCGTGGAGCCGGGAATCGTTGAACATGCTGCCACCGATACCGGCACCGAAGCCGATCAGGCAGCCCACCCCCAGCACACTGCCCAGCAGGGCACGGGGGGAATCTTCGAAGTAGAAACGCAAACGCGCCAGCGGCGTCTTGGCCTGTCCTTCACGCGTTTTGATTACGATCTTTTTGAATGCCATCAGTGAGTTTTCATGTCTGAGCCGAAATCCAGTGCCCGTTCCCCATCCACGCCGAAGCCGGCGCTGGATGCGGTCATGGCGGACAAAGCCGGTAACCCGCTGCGTCGTGCCTTGTGGCTCGACGCGCTGGACCGTCAATTGCGCCCCCATTTGCCGCCTGCACTGGCCACCCGTTGCCGGCTGGCGAATGTAAACGGCGAGCACCTCGTTTTTCTCGTCGAATCTCCCGTGTGGCACGCCAAGGTCCGGCTTGCCGAAGCACAGTTGATCGACGCGGCCCGGTCCATCGGGCTGAAGGTCACCAAGGTGACCGTCAAAACAGCATCTGCCCCTCCCCCACGCTCCCCAGCGATCGATAACAGGAATGGCCCCCACGCTGTTTCAGCCGCCACGCACAAAGGGCTACGCGACGCGTTGGCTTGTCTCCGCGATGTGGATTCGTCCAAATCGTGAAGCCATCGGGGCATCCCGCCCCTTCCCGGCCGCGTCACGATCACGTGAACTTTGGCTGGGAGCCGGTCTGCACTGTAGCGGCGGAACCGCCGCCAGTCGTTAGTGTTTTATTAAATTAACGTTAAATCCGGCAGAAACCTTGATGAGGTTCACAAATCTGTGCGCTGTGCACCCCCACGGTTCATTGACGTCAAGATCACATGGCTCTCAACGCGTCTAAACCCCAGAGAACAGAAACGGCGCCATGGGCGCCGTTCTATTTTGTTTAAAATCAATTACTTGCACAATGACAGGACTCAGGCGTACGCCGGCAGACCGTAGACGACCGGTGCCTCGACCGCGGGCGAGTCATAGCTGACCCACTCCCAGGCACTGGCATCGGCCAGCAGCGCGCGCACCAGCTTGTTGTTGAGCGCGTGGCCCGACTTGAAGCCCTCATACGCGCCCAGCACCTGGCCGCCGGCCAGATACAGATCGCCGATCGCATCGAGGATCTTGTGGCGCACGAACTCATCGGCGTAGCGCAGGCCGTCGTCGTTGAGCACGCGGAACTCGTCCAGCACGATGGCGTTGTCCATCGAGCCGCCCAGGCCGAGGTTGCGCTCGCGCATGTACTCCAGATCCCGCATGAAGCCGAAGGTCCGGGCACGCGAGATTTCCCGGGTGTAGGCCTGGGTCGAGAATTCGATCTCGGCCCGCGATTGCTTGGCCGGGATCATCGGGTGATTGAACTGGATGGTGAAACCGAGCTTGTAGCCTTCGTACGGTTCGAAGCGGGCGACCTTGTCGCCATCGGTGACTTCCACCGTCTTGAGAATGCGGATGAAACGTTTCGGCGCGTCCTGCTCGGCGATGCCTGCCGACTGCAGCAGGAAGACGAACGGGCCGGAGGAACCGTCCATGATCGGCAGCTCGGCCGAGGACAGTTCCACGATGATGTTGTCCACACCCAGGCCGGCCAGAGCCGACATCAGGTGTTCGACGGTCTGGATCTTCGCCTCGTGATAGGTCAAGCCGGTGCACAGGGTGACTTCGGTGACCAGGTCCGCACGCGCAGGCACTTCCACCACCGGGTCCAGATCGACGCGACGGAAGACGATGCCGTGGTTGACCGGGGCCGGGCGCAGGGTCATGTAGACCTTGTCACCGCTGTGAAGGCCGACGCCGGTGGCGCGGATCGTGTTCTTGAGGGTGCGTTGCGGAATCATCGGGGGGCAGGACCAGAAAGCGCGCGGTCAGCGCGACTGTGACAAACAAGAATAACACGCACTACCGCTGTCCCTTCCGTGAACCGTGGTGCGTCGACAGCACTGCCCGGACGTGCGCGATGCACGACGGCGGTCAGACTGCCGGGCCGATCCTGGCCCGGCAGCATGGGACATGGAGGTGCTTACCGGGGAGGACAAGGCCCCGGCACGCGTTGCTCAGTCCGCCTGGCGGCGCAGGAACGCCGGGATGTCCAGGTAGTCGTTCGGCAGTTCAGCAGCCGCCGGACCCGATGCGCTCGGGGCGGTCGGTGCCACGGTGTCGGCGCTCGGACGACGCAGGCCCATGCCCATGCCCATCCCGCCCACGGCCTTGGAGACCGCATCGCCGCCATTGTCGAACTCGCCGAATTCCGGCTGGCCGGTGGTGGCATTGCGGACCAGCTTGATCGGCGCACGCTCGCCCGGACGCTGGGTCTTGGCGGTGACGGCACGGTTCAGGCCGGTGGCGACCACGGTCACGCGGACTTCGTCCTGCATGTCCGGATCCAGCACGGTACCCACGACCACGGTGGCATCTTCGGAGGCGAAGCCATCGATGGTGCGGCCGATCTCGTCGAACTCGGCCATCGTGAAGTCGGCGCCGGCGGTGATGTTGACCAGGATGCCGTTGGCACCGGCCAGGTTCACATCGTCCAGCAGCGGGTTCTGGATGGCCGCTTCGGCGGCAGCCTGGGCGCGGTCATCGCCACGCGCGGTGCCGGTGCCCATCATCGCCAGACCCATTTCGGACATCACGGTGCGCACGTCGGCGAAGTCGACGTTGATCAGGCCCGGACGCACGATCAGGTCGGCGATGCCCTGCACGGCGCCCTGGAGGACGTCGTTGGCGGCACGGAAGGCCTGGATCATGGTGGCGTTGCGGCCCAGCACGGTGATCAGCTTTTCGTTCGGGATGGTGATCAGCGAGTCGCAGTGCTGACTCAGTTCTTCGATGCCCTTCAGCGCGACCTGCATGCGGCGACGGCCTTCGAACGGGAACGGCTTGGTGACCACGGCGACGGTCAGGATGCCCATCTCCTTGGCCAGCTGTGCCACGACCGGGGCTGCACCGGTGCCGGTGCCACCGCCCATGCCGGCGGTGATGAACACCATGTCCGCACCCTGCAGGGCGTCCATGATGCGCTCACGGTCTTCCAGCGCGGCCTGGCGGCCGACTTCCGGATTCGCGCCTGCGCCCAGGCCCTTGGTGACGTTGGTACCCAGCTGCAGCTGCAGCTTGGCACCGCAATTCTTGATGGCCTGCGAGTCGGTGTTGGCGGTGATGAATTCCACGCCGTCCACACTGGTGCTGACCATGTGCGCCACGGCGTTACCGCCGCCGCCGCCCACGCCGATCACCTTGATCACCGCATTGGGTGCCATCTTTTCAATCAGTTCGAAATGCGCCATGTCCGTGTCCTCGTGTTGCCGTTTACGCGGGACGGGGGCTTCGGAGAATCCTTCTCCTGTCCTCCCCACCCATCGTGCCGGCGAGTTGTAGTTGGTATGCCGGGCTGGATAGAGCCAACCGCGACGGTGGTGCCTGCTTCAATGGTCGGCCAGGTGGCCGGGTAACGCGCTTGCTGTGTACGTCGTGTTGCGGTGTTGCATGGACGGTGTGGATTTTTCGGGAACTGCTTATCGCTTATTGCATGTGTACTGCGTGTTGCGAACCGCGCTCAGAATTCGCCGCGGAACCAGGTTTTGAGTTTTTTGAACATGCTGCCGGCGCGCCCTGTGGGCAACGACGGACGGCGCGGGTGTTCGATCTGGCTGCCCATCAGCAGCAGGCCCACGCCGGTGGCATGCACCGGGTTGCCGACTACTTCGCCCAGCCCGGTGACGTGCTGCGGAATGCCCACGCGTACCGGCATCTGCAGCATTTCCTCGGCCAGCTCGACCACGCCTTCCATCTTCGAGGCGCCACCGGTGAGCACCATGCCGGCGCGCACCAGTTCCTCGAAGCCGGAGCGGCGCAGTTCAGCCTGCACCATCTCGAAAATCTCTTCGTAACGGCCCTGCACTGCCTGGGCGAGCGCGTGGCGCGGCATCCGCCGCGGCGGACGATCGCCGACGCTGGGCACCTGGATGCTCTCCTCGGCGGTGGCCAGCTGCGCCAGGGCGCACGCGTAGCGCACCTTGATCTGCTCGGCTTCCGGCGTCGGCGTGCGCAGCATGTGCGCGATGTCGTTGGTGACGTGGTCACCGGCGATCGGCAGCGAGGCGGTGTGGCAGATCGCGCCCTGCACGAACACTGCCAGGTCCGTCGTGCCGGCGCCCATGTCGACCAGCACCACGCCCAGCTCGCGCTCGTCGGCGGTCAGCACGGCCACGCTGGAGGCCAGCGAGGACAGCACCAGGTCATCGACCTGCAGGCCGCAGCGCTGCACGCATTTGGAGATGTTGGCCGCGGCCGACTGTGCGCACACCACCAGGTGGGCGTGCACTTCCAGGCGCACGCCGGTCATGCCGACCGGGTTGCGGATGCCTTCCTGCGAATCGTCCAGCACGTACTCGCGCGGGATCGCATGCAGGATTTTCTGGTCGGCCGGGATCGCCACCGCCTTGGCCGCATCCAGCACGCGATCCAAGTCGCCCCAGGTCACTTCGCCGTCGCGGATCGGCACGATGCCGGGCGAGTTCTTGCACTGCACGTGGTTGCCGGAGATCGAGGCGTACACCGAGCGGATCTCGCAGCCGGCCATCAGCTCGGCTTCTTCGACCGCGCGCTGGATGGACTGCACGGTCGATTCGATATCCACCACCACGCCGCGCTTGAGACCGCGCGATTCGTGCGAGCCGATGCCGATGACCTCGATCGGATTGCCCGGCGAGTACTCGCCGACCAGCGCCACCACCTTGGAGGTGCCGATATCCAGACCAACGATCAGTGATTTGTCACCCTTGCGATTCATGTCCTGTCCTGCGTCCTGTGCGCCACATTGGCCGGCGTGGCCGGTGCGGCCGGAGCCGGGGTACCCCAGCTCAGCGTGAAACCATTGGTATATCGGAGGTCGGCGCGCTCGATCGGCGCCGCCTGGTTGGCCAGCTGCGGCAGCACGCGCACGAAGCGCTGCAGGCGCGAGCGGGCGTCGTCGCGGCCAACGACCACTTCGGTGCCGTTGCTCAGCACCAGCGACCAGCTGCCGCGTGCGTCCATGGTGACCCGCTTGACGTCCACCCCGGCCGGCGCGAACAGCGCGCGCGCATCGTTGTAGAGCGCAACGACTTCTTCGGTCTGGCTGTCCGGACCATCCAGGTCGGGCAGTTCCAGGTCCTGCAGCTTCTTCGGCGTGGCGAACAGCTTGCCCTGCTCGGAAAGCAGACGGTCATTGCCCCAGCGCGCGAACGGCTTGTGCTCGACCAAGGTGATTTCCAGCACGTCCGGCCACTGCTTGCGGACCTGCGCGCTTTCCACCCACGGCAGCGTCTCGATGGCGTCCTGCGCATCCTGCAGCTTGACCGCGAAGAAGCCGGACTTCGCATACGGCAGTACCACCTGCTGCAGCTGCTCGGCCGGGACCCGCTTGAATTCACCGTGCACGCGCAGCTTGGCCAACGGCCACCGCTCGGCACCGACCCAGCCGTTGAGCACCGCCACCACAGGCAGTGCCACGACCGACAGGGCCAGCAACCAGACGAAGATGCGCAGCACCGCGTTCATGCGTGGCTGTGCTCCTGGGCTGCGTGACCCGGCAGGGTCTGCTCCAGCACGCGCCAGACCAGCTCTTCAAAGCCGATCCCGGCCTGGCTGGCCGACTTGGGCACCAGCGAATGGCTGGTCATGCCGGGTGCGGTGTTCACTTCCAGCAGGTAGAAGCGACCCGTGCTGCGGTCGCGCATCACGTCCACCCGGCCCCAGCCACGGCAACCGGCGGCGCGGAACGCGGCCAGCGCGAGGCGGCGGATCTCGATTTCGTCGTCGCCGTCCAGGCCCGGGCACAGGTACTGGGTGTCCTCGGCGATGTACTTGGCGTTGTAGTCGTACCACT
Organism: Stenotrophomonas sp. TWI587; assembly: GCF_039674145.1. Lineage (NCBI taxonomy): Bacteria > Pseudomonadati > Pseudomonadota > Gammaproteobacteria > Lysobacterales > Lysobacteraceae > Stenotrophomonas > Stenotrophomonas sp. TWI587. The sequence goes on from NZ_JBDJMW010000006.1 coordinate 119,349, forward strand.
GGCCCTTGGGCACGATGCGGATCGACGGCAGGGCCTGGTCACCCAGGATCGCCACGGTCAGCTCGTCGCCGACCACCATCTGCTCCATCAGCAGCTGGCCGTCGTACCGCACCGCCAGCGCGACCGCCTCGTCGAGCCCGGCCTCTTCCACCACGCGGCTGATGCCGACGCTGGAGCCTTCGTTGGCCGGCTTGACCACCACCGGCAGACCGAGCTCGGCCGCAGCGGCGTGCACGTCGGAAGCCTGGTCCAGCGCGATGAAGCGCGGGGTCGGCAGGCCGTGCGACAGCCACACCTGCTTTGTGCGGATCTTGTCCATGCTCAGCGCCGAGCCGAGCACGTCCGAGCCGGTGTACGGCACCCCGAAGGCCTCCATCAGGCCCTGCACGATGCCGTCCTCACCACCGCCGTTGTGGCCGTGGAGGATGTTGAAGACGCGGTCGAAACGCTTCTCGACCAGCGCCAGCGCCAGGGCCGGGATGCCATCGACGGCGATCGCATCGACGCCGCGCGCGCGCAGCGCTTCGATCACGTTGCGGCCCGAATCCAGCGAGACATTGCGCTCGCTGGAGGTACCGCCGAGCAGCACGGCGACGCGGCCGAACATGGCCGGATCGGTGAGGCGCAGCGGGGGGAAGGTCAGCGCGTTCATGCGGCCGGGGTCTCCTGGAAGCCTTCGCCGGCGATCTGCTGGGCGATGTAGCCGATGTCGCCTGCGCCCATCATCAGCAGCAGGTCACCGTCCTGCAGGACGTCGGGCAGCACGTGCGCCAGTTCGGCGGCGTTGCCGACCACGACCGGCTCGCTGCGGCCACGCGCGCGGATGGCGCGCGCCAGCGAACGCGAATCGGCCCCCGGGATCGGCGCTTCGCCGGCCGGGTACACCTCGCTCAGCACCAGCGCATCCACTTCGGACAGCACGGCGGCAAAGGCATCGAACTGATCGCGGGTACGGCTGTAACGGTGCGGCTGGAACGCCACGACCAGGCGCTGGCTCGGCCAGCCGCCGCGGGCAGCGGCGAACACGGCGGCCAGCTCACGCGGGTGGTGGCCGTAGTCGTCGATCACGCGGACCTTGGCGCCGGTGTGCGTGGTGACGATGCCCAGGTCATTGAAGCGGCGGCCGATGCCGGCAAAGCTCTCCAGCGCACGCGCGATCGCGTCCGGGGCCACGCCCAGCTGCCAGCCCACGGCGGCGGCGGCCAGCGCGTTGAGCACGTTGTGCGCGCCCGGCAGGGCCAGCGTCACCGGGTGGCTGCTGCCTTCCGGCAGGCGCAGGGTGAAATGCATGCGCGGGCCGTCCTGGACCACGTCCTCGGCGCGCACGTCGGCGTTGCTGCTCATGCCATAGCTCATGACATGGCGCGGCGTCTGCGCAGCCAATGCGGCCACTTCCGGATCGTCGATGCACAGCACCGCCAGCCCGTAGAACGGCAGGCGCTGCAGGAACTCGGCGAACGCGGCCTGGACGCGGGCGAAATCGTTGCCGTAGTTTTCCAGGTGGTCCGAATCGATGTTGGTGATCACCGAGACCAGCGGGTTCAGGCGCAGGAAGCTGCCATCGCTCTCGTCGGCTTCAGCCACCAGCCACTGGCCACCGCCGAGCTTGGCGTTGGCACCGGCGGCGAGCAGCTGGCCGCCGATCACGAAGGTCGGGTCCAGCCCACCTTCGCTCAGCACGGCAGCGGTCAGGCTGGTGGTGGTGGTCTTGCCGTGCGTACCGGCCACGGCGATACCGCGGCGGAAGCGCATCAGCTCGGCGAGCATCGCCGCGCGCGGCATGATCGGAATGCGCTGGCTGCGCGCTTCCATCAGTTCCGGATTGTCATCGCGGATCGCGCTGGAGACGACCACGCAATCGGTGCCGAGCACGTTGGCGGCCGAGTGGCCGCGCATCACGCGCGCACCCAGGCCGGCCAGGCGACGGGTCGCGGCGTTGTCGGCGTTGTCCGAGCCGGATACTTCATAGCCCAGCGTCAGCATCACTTCGGCGATGCCGCTCATGCCGGTGCCGCCGATGCCGACGAAGTGCACGCGCGGGAACGCGCGTACCAGGTCGTTGGTGTCGTGGAGGCGGCGGATCATGCGCGGCCTCGCGCCAGGCTGACGCGCGTAGCGGTGTTCATTTGGATTCCTCGAGAATGATGTCGGCGATGCGCTCAGCGGCATCGACCTTGGCCAGGGCACGCGCGGCCTTGGCCATCTGCATGCGTCGGGCGGAATGTTCGGACAAATCACGCAACACGCCTTCCAGCTGTGTCGCCAGCGTTTCATCCTGCTTCAGCAACACAGCGGCGCCGCGCTCGACCAGATACTCCGCGTTGCGGGTCTGGTGATCGTCGACGGCGGCTGCGAACGGCACCAGCACGCTGCCCACCCCGACCGCGCACAGCTCGGCCAGCGTGGACGCACCGGAGCGGCACACCACCAGATCGGCCCAGGCAAACGCCTCGGCCATGTCGGCAATGAACGGCTCCACGCTTGCCTGCACGTCGACATCGGCATAGGCCTGCAGCGCTTCGGCATGCAGCTTCTCGCCGCTCTGGTGACGCACCTGCACCGGCATGCGGGCGCCCAGCGCGGCCAGTGCCTTGGGCACCGCGTTGTTGAGTACGCGTGCGCCCTGGCTGCCACCCAGCACCAGCAGGCGCAGCGGGCCCTGACGGTTGGCCAGGCGCAGCTCCGGCGGGGTGATCGCGGCGATCTCGGCACGCACCGGATTGCCGACCGCTTCCTCGCGCTGGGCGAAGCTGCCCGGGAAACCGGCCAGTACCCGGCGCGCGACGCGCGACAGCACGCGGTTGGTCATGCCCGGGGCGCGGTTCTGTTCGTGCACCAGCAACGGCAACCCGTGCAGGCGCGCGGCGATACCGCCGGGGCCGGAAGCGAAGCCACCGAAGGCGATCACCGCACGCGGCTGACGATCACGGATCAGGAAGCCGGCCGCACGGATCGCACGCAGCAGCCGCAGCGGCGCGCCGATCAGGGCCAGCTTGCCCTTGCCGCGCAGGCCGCCGATGGCCAGCGTATCGATGTGGATATCGTGCTGCGGCACCAGGCGCGTTTCCATCGCGCCGTCGGCACCGAGCCAGGTGACCGGCACGCCGCGCTCGCGCAGCACCTTGGCCACGGCCAGGCCGGGGAAGATGTGTCCACCGGTGCCGCCGGCCATGATCATGACCGGGCGCTGGGACGGATCGAGGCGGGGCGTGCTCATCCCATCCTCCCCAGCGTCGGCTCGATGCGTTGCTGCATGCGGCTGGTGCCACGCGTGGCGCTGTCACGCGGTGCGCTATCGCGTGCAGCGCTGTCCTGCATCGCCGCGGCGATGGCACTGGCGCTGTCGGCCTTGGGGACATCGCCCGGCAGCGGACCCTCCTGGTCGGCGCCCATGCGCACGGCCTGGCGGCGCTCGGCGCGGTCCAGTTCATAGGAGACGCGCAGCAGCAGGCCCATCGCCACGCAGGTCATCAGCACGCTCGAGCCGCCCGAGGAAATCAGCGGCAGGGTCAGGCCCTTGGTCGGCAGGATGCCGAGGTTGACCCCGATCGAGACGAAGCTCTGCATGCTGATCCACAGGCCGATGCCGAAGGCGATGTAGCCGGAGAAGTGGCGCTTCATTTCCACGCAGCGCATGCCCAGCCAGAAGGTCCGGCCGACCAGCAGCGCATACAGCGAAATGATCAGGCAGGTGCCCAGGAAGCCCAGCTCCTCGGCGGTGACCGAGAAGATGAAGTCGGTATGCGCTTCGGGCAGGTAATAGAGCTTCTGCACCGAATTGCCCAGGCCCACGCCGGTCCACTCGCCACGGCCCACGGCCATCAGCGCGTTGGACAGCTGGTAGCCGTCGCCCTGCTGATCGGCCCACGGATCCAGGAAGGAGGTGATGCGGCGCATGCGGTACGGTTCGATGATCGCCAGCGCGCTCATGCCGACCATGCCGATGATCACCGGCATGGACATGCGCGGCATGTTGACCCCGCCCAGCACCAGCATGCCGGCGGTGATCGCCAGCAGCAGGGTGGACGAGCCGAAGTCCGGCTGCAGCAGCAGCAGCACCACGAGCGCGCCAGCCACGCCGAGCGGCTTGAGCATTGCCGGCCAGGTGGCATTGACCTCATCGCGGAAGCGGACCAGATAGCTGGACAGCCACACGATGTAGAGCACCTTGACCGCTTCGACGGTCTGGAACTTGGAGATGCCCAGGTTGATCCAGCGGCGGGCACCGTTGACGCTGCTGCCCAGGCCCGGGATGAACACCACCACCAGCAGCGCGAAGCAGCCCAGCAGCAGGATCTGGTTGTACTGCTCGATGCTCTTGAGTTCGGTACGCATGGCGACGATCGCCAGGCCGATACCCACCGCCAGGAAGATCAGGTGGCGGTTGAGGTAATAGAACGGGCTGCTCATCAGCGCGATCGAGCTCGACGCGACCATCACCACGCCAAGCCCGGTGAGCGCGATGATCGCGCCCAGCAGCCACTTGTCGAAGTGGCCTCCGATGGCTTCCAGGCGGGTGGCTTGGCGCGACAGGTCGTTCATCAGCGGACCTTCAACGTGGCCAGGCCGATCAGGACCAGCACGACGGAGATGATCCAGAAGCGCACGATCACGCGCGGCTCCGGCCAGCCCTTGAGTTCGAAGTGGTGGTGGATCGGCGCCATGCGGAACACGCGCTTGCCGGTCAGCTTGAACGAGGCGACCTGGATCATCACCGACAGCGTCTCGATCACGAACACGCCGCCCATCACCACCAGCACCAGTTCCTGGCGGGTGATCACTGCGATCGTGCCCAGCACCGCACCCAGCGCCAGCGCGCCGATGTCGCCCATGAAGACCATGGCCGGATAGGTGTTGAACCAGAGGAAGCCCAGGCCTGCGCCGGCGATCGCCGCGCAGATGATGACCAGCTCACCGGCGCCCGGGATCTGCGGGATCTGCAGGTAGCTGGAGAACACCACGTTGCCCGAGGCATAGGCGAACACGCCCAGGGCGCAGGCGACCAGCACCGTCGGCATGATCGCCAACCCGTCCAGGCCGTCGGTCAGGTTGACCGCGTTGGAGAAGCCGACGATCCAGAAATACGCGATGGCCACGAAGCTGATGCCGGCCAGCGGCAGCGCGATCGACTTGAACATCGGAATGTAGAACGTCATCGCCGCCGGGACATCGGCGGTGTAGAACAGGAACAGACCGGCGGCCAGACCAAAGATCGACTGCAGCAGGTACTTCCAGCGCGACTTCAGGCCGTTCGGATCGCGCCGGACGATCTTGATCCAGTCGTCGTACCAGCCGATCGCGCCGAAGCACAGCATCACCGCCAGCACCAGCCAGACATAGCGATTGCGCAGGTCGGCCCACAGCAACACCGACAGCGTGATCGTCAGCAGGATCAGCGAGCCGCCCATGGTCGGCGTGCCGGCCTTGGCGAAATGGGTCTGCGGGCCATCCGTACGGATCGGCTGGCCGCCCTTGAACTGGGCCAGCTTGCGGATCATCGCCGGGCCGAGCCACAGCGACAGGAACAGGGCGGTGAGCGCCGCGAGGATGCCGCGCAGGGTCAGATAGCCGAACAGCCCGAACAGGCTCTCCAACTGCTGCAGCCATCGGGCCAGTTCAAGCAACATGGGGGGTTTCCTCTCCTTGCGCGAGCAGCGCTTTGACGATCGTGTCCATGGCGCTGCCACGCGAGCCCTTGACCAGGCAGCGCACGCCGGCATGCAGTTCGGTGGCGAGCGCGGCGGCCAGGGCCTGGTGACTCTGGAACGGCTGGCCGCCTTCACCGAAGGCGGTCGAGGCGGCAGCGCTCAGCGGGCCGAGCGTGTACAGCCGCTTCAGGCCGGCCTCGCGGGCGCGGCGGCCGGCCTGGGCATGCAACGCCTCGCCGTCCGGGCCGAGTTCGCGCATGTCGCCCAGTACCAGCCAGCCCTCGTCCTTCGAGGCAGCCAGGGCATCAATGGCGGCGGCCAGCGAACCGGGGTTGGCGTTGTAACTGTCATCGATCAGCACCGCGCCATTGGGCAGCTGGTGCGCGATCTGGCGACCCGGGACCGGCTCGGCGCGGGCCAGGCCGGCGGCGATCTGCGCCACCGCAATGCCCGCGGCCAGTGCCAGCGAGGCAGCGGCCAGCGCGTTGCTGATGTTGTGCCGGCCCGGCAGGCCCAGCGTGATCTCGGCATCGCCCGCGGGCGTGGACAGCACGAACTGGCTGCCCTGCGCGGCCGGGCGGATCGCACGTGCGGTGACATCGGCACTGTGGTCCAAGCCGTAGCGCAGCACGCGGCAGCGCGGCGGCTGACCGACGATGTGTTGTTCGAACCAGATCCCGAAGGCGTCATCGGCATTGATCACGGCCACGCCATCGGACGGCAGCGCCGCGTAGATCGCGCCCTTGGTGGTGGCCACGCCCTGCAGGCTGCCCATGCGTTCCAGATGCGCCGGGGCGATGTTGTTCACCAGTGCGTAGTGCGGGCGCACGATCTCGGTGAGGTAAGCGATGTCGCCCGGCTTGCCGGCGCCCATTTCGTAGACGGCGTAGTCGGCATCTTCCGGCGCGTCGAGCACCGCCAGCGGCAGGCCGATCTCGTTGTTGCGGTTGCCCGGGTTGGCATAGACCACCTTGCGGTCGTCACGTGCCACCTGTTCCAGGATCGCCAGCAGCAGGCTCTTGACGCTGGTCTTGCCGTTGCTGCCGGTGATCGCGAAGACCGCGGTGTCGCGGTCGCGCTGCATGCCGGCGGCGATGCGGCCCAGGGCATGCTCGCTGTCAGCGACCACGATCTGTGGCAGCGCCACATCCAGCAGGCGCTCCACCAGCATCGCCGAGGCACCGCGCGCCAGGGCGTCGGCTGCGAAGTCATGGCCATCGAAGCGCTCGCCACGCAGGGCCACGTACAGGCTGCCCGGGGCCAGCGTGCGGGTGTCATTGCTGATGGCATCGATGGCGGTGTCTTCGCCATGGATCTCGCCACCGGCCCAGTGGGCGATCAGCGAGAGCGGGGTGCGCTTCATGGTGCATCCTCCGCGCGCGCGGCCAGCACACGGCCGGCGACTTCAGTGTCGTCGAACGCGTGCTTGACCCCGTGGATCTCCTGGTAGGGCTCGTGGCCCTTGCCGGCGATCAACACGATGTCGCCCGCGCCGGCCTGGCCGATCGCGGTGGCGATCGCGGCGGCGCGGTCGCGCTGCACGGTGACGGCAGCGGGTGCCTCGAATCCCTTGAGGATGTCGGCCACGATCACGTCGCCGTCTTCACCGCGCGGATTGTCGTCGGTGACGATGACCACGTCGGCATGGCGTTCTGCGATGGCGGCCATCTGGGGGCGCTTGCCGGTGTCGCGCTCGCCACCACAGCCGAACACGCAGACCAGGCGCCCGGCCAGATGGCCCTGCACGCTGGTCAACGCCTGTTCCAGCGCATCCGGGGTATGGGCGTAATCGACCACGACGGTGGGCAGGCCACCCTCGCCGCCCAGGCGGTTCATGCGCCCGGCGATCGGCTGCAGCTGCGAGAGCAGCGCGGCGATCGCGGCCGGGGTGTGATCCAGTGCATAGAGCGCACCGGCCACGGCCAGCAGGTTGTCCACGTTGAAGCGCCCGAGCAGCGGCGACTGCACCGGGTGGCGCTGACCGTCCACGACCAGATCGAAGGCGATGCCGCGGCCGTCCAGGGTGAGCGAATCGGCGCGCAGGGTGGCCTGCGCGGCACCGCGCGAGCTCACACCGATCGGGCGCACGGTCTCGCCGACGGTGCGCAGCAGTTCACTGCCGAAGCTGTCATCGAGATTGACCACGGCGGCCTTGAGCCCGTCGCGGTGGAACAGCTTGGCCTTGGCCGCGCCGTACTGCGCCATGTCGCCGTGATAGTCGAGATGGTCGCGGGTGAGATTGGTGAACACCGCCACGTCGTAGTGCACCGCATCCACGCGGCCCTGGTCGAGCGCGTGCGAGCTGACTTCCATCGCCACGGCCTGGGCACCCCCGTCGCGCAGCTGTGCCAGCACCTCATGCATCTGCAGCACCAGCGGCGTGGTGAAGCCGGTCGGCACGACATCGCCATAAAGTCCGACGCCCAGCGTGCCGATACTTCCACTGCGGGTGCCGAGCAGGTGCCAGGCCTGGGCCAGCAGCTGGACGGTGGAGGTTTTGCCGTTGGTGCCGGTCACGCCCACCATGGTCATCGCGCGCGACGGATGGCCGTGGAACTGGTCGGCCATCGCACCCATGCGGTGGCGCAGGCCGGGCACGGCAATCGCATCGGCCGGCGCAGGCAGCTCGGCCGGGGCCGGCGGATCGAACAGGATCGCCCCGGCGCCATTGGCGCGGGCCTGATCGACAAAGCCCAGCCCGTGCGCGCCGAAGCCGGCGATCGCCACGAAGGCATTGCCCGGGCGCACCGCGCGGCTGTCCAGCACCAAGCCGGTGATGGTCGGGTCGTGGCTCAGCACCACATCGGGAAGCAACTGCGACAGCAACATCATCTGGCTCATTGCGTGCCTCCCTGCGCGGGCGGCACTGTGGCGTGCGCGCTGGGCAGCGCGGCATCGAATTCTGCGGCGGCATCGGGCGCGATCACCGTTTCCGGTGGCGGCGTCGGCAACGACGAGGCGGTATGCCCCAGCTTTCCGGACTGCTGGGCGGCCAGCCACGACTCGATGTCATCCGGCGGCACGTCCATCAGGCGCAGCGCGCCTTCCATGACGTTGTGGAACACCGGTGCGGACACCAGGCCGCCGTAGTACTTGCCGCCCTGCGGGTCGTTGATGACGATGACCGTGGCGAAACGCGGGTTGGTGGCCGGCACCACGCCGGCGAACAGCGCGTTGTAATGGCCACGCTCGTAACCGCCGGGGCCGGCCTTGCGGGCGGTGCCGGTCTTGCCGGCCACGTGGTAACCCAGCACCGCCGCCTGCTTGGCGCCGCCCTGGGTGACCACGGTTTCCATCATCGCCACCACTTCCTTGGCGATGTTCTCATCGATGATCTGCTTGCCTTCGTTGCGCTGGCCTTTGACGAAGGTCGGCGCGATCAGCTTGCCGCCGTTGCCCAGCGCCGAGTAGGCGGTCGCGATCTGCAGCGGGCTGACATTCAGGCCGTAGCCATAGGACATCGTGGTCTTGGACGGACCACTCCAGCGCGCCGGGCGCGGCAGCACGCCGGCCGATTCGCCCGGGAAGCCGCTGTGCGGGGCGACGCCATAACCGAAGCTGTGAATGTGGTCGTAGAAGACCTGGTCCGGCATCTTGGCGGCGATCTTGGCCGCGCCGATGTTCGAGCTGCGGGTGATCACGCCGGTGACGGTGAGCACGCCATTGTTCCGCGGCACGTCCTTGATCGTGTAGCGGCCCAGCGCCATGTAGCCCGGGTTGGTATCCACCGTGGTGTCTTTGGTGACCACGCCGGACTGCAGCGCCGAGGCGATGGTCAGCGGCTTCATGGTCGAACCCGGCTCGACCAGATCGGTCACCGCGCGGTTGCGGCGGGTGTCCGGCGCAGCGCCACCCACGGCATTGGGGTTGTAGGTCGGCAGGTTGACCATGGCCAGGATCTCGCCGGTGGCCACATCCATGATCACCATCGAACCGCCGGCTGCCTTGTTCTCGATCAGCGCGTTGCGCAGCTCCTTGAAGGCCAGGAACTGGATGCGGCGGTCGATGCTGAGGGTGAGGTCCTTGCCCGGCTCGGCGGCGCGCAGCAGATCGCTCTCCACCGTGTCGCCCTTGCGGTTGCGGATCACGCGCTTGGCGCCGGCCTTGCCGCGCAGCCATTCGTCGAAGGCCAGCTCCAGCCCTTCCTGGCCGCGGTCGTCGATGTTGGTGAAGCCGAGCACGTGCGCCATCGCCTCACCCTGCGGGTAGAAGCGGCGGAACTCGCGCTGCGAGGCCACGCCCGGGATCTTCAACGCGACCACTTTCTCCGCATCGTCCGGATTGATCCGGCGGCGCAGGTACATGAATTCCTTATCGGCCTTCTGCGAGAGCTTGGAGGTCAGCTCATCCAGCGGCATGCCCAGCGCGGTCGCCAGCTCGGGGATACGGTCCGGCGAACGCAGCAGTTCCTGCGGGTTGACCCAGATCGAGGCGACCGGGGTGGACACCGCCACCGGTTCGCCATTGCGGTCGGTGATCATGCCGCGCGAGGTGTTGATCGGCAGTTCGCGCAGGTAACGCGCTTCGCCCTGGCGCTGGTAGAACTCGCTGTTGATGATCTGCACGTAGGCGGCGCGGCCGACCAGCGAGACCGAGCACAAGCCGAGCGCCAGCCCCACCCACTTCAGGCGCTGGCGGAGGTTGAAGCTGTTGCGCGCACGGTTGCGACCCGACTTGTTCATGGCCGGATCACCACGACATCGGCCGCTTCCGGGAACTTCATGCCCAGGCGCTCGCGGGCGACGCGGTCGACCCGGGTCGCCTCGGCCAGGGTGGCCTGCTCAAGCTGCAGGCGACCGAACTCGATGTTGATCTCATCGCGCGCACGCTCGACCCGGGACAGCTCCACGAAGGTCTGGCGGTGGCGGTGGCGCATGAACACCACGCCGATCGCCGAGGCGACGGTGCAGGCCAGCAGCACGATCAACAGCAGGCGACTCATCCGGCCACCTCACGCTTTTCGGCGACGCGCAGCACGGCGCTGCGCGAGCGCGGATTGACTGCCAGCTCGTCGTCTTCGGCCTTGATGGCGCCGCCCTGCAGGTCCAGCGTCGGCACGAACGCGGCCAGCTCGGGCAACCGGCGGTTGCTCGGCGGCGCCTTGGCGTAGCGGTTCATGAACTGTTTGACGATGCGGTCTTCCAGCGAATGGAAGCTGATCACCGCCAACCGGCCACCGGGCTTGAGGCGTGCCAGTGCCGCGTCCAGACCGGCTTCGAGATCGGCCAGTTCACGGTTGATATGGATGCGGATCGCCTGGAAGCTGCGCGTGGCCGGGTGGATCTTGTCCTTGCCACGCGGCATCACCGAGGCGATCAACTCCGCCAGTTCGGCGGTGCGGGTGAAGGGCTGCTTGTCGCGGCGGGCGACAATGGCCTTGGCGATGCGACGGCCCTGGCGCTCTTCGCCATAGGTCCACAGCACGTCCATCAGCTCGCGCTCTTCAACGCGGTTGAGCCACTGGGCAGCGCTTTCGCCGCTGTCCGGATCCATGCGCATGTCCAGCGGGCCATCCTTGCCGAAGCTGAAACCGCGCTCGGCGACATCCAGCTGGGGCGAGGACACGCCCAGATCGAACAGCACGCCATCCAGGCCCTCGGCGGTGGCCTCCCAGTGCAGCAGATCGGCGAAGCTGCCACGGAAAATCGAGACGCGCGGGTCCGGCGCGAAATCGCGCTCGGCTACCGCAATCGCCTCGGGATCCTTGTCCATGACCAGCAGCCGGCCTCCAGGACCGAGTTGCTCGAGCACGCCGCGGGCGTGACCGCCACGACCGAACGTGCCATCGAGATACACGCCGTTTTCGATCACCTTCAGGCCATCCAAGACCTGCGTGTACAGGACCGGCAGGTGGCCTGCCGGCGACTGCGACACCGGAAGGTGACCGGTCTGCGCTGCTCCGCGCATCCGGGCACCCCGGCTCACAACTTCAGGTCGAGCAACCCATCGCCGAGATCCTCGTCAGACAACGTCTGCTGGATCAACGCGCGATGAGCCTGCTCGCTCCACAATTCGAATTTGTCGCCCATACCGAGCAGCACCGCCTTCTTTTCAATGCCAACGGCACCACGGTGGCTGGCGGGAATACTGATGCGGCCGTTGCCGTCCAGCTCCAGATGCGCGGCCGAACCGACCAGCTTCTGTTGCAGGAGGCGCACGACGCGCTGTGTGTTGGGCTTGGACATGACGTCGTCACGGACGCGTTCCCATTCCTGTTCGGCGTACAGCCACAGACAGCCGGACTCGAACGGGTTGTAGGTCAGGACCAGACGGTTGTTGCTCACACGCGCGACGAGGTCGCGATGCGCGGTCGGAACCGCCATGCGCCCTTTGTCGTCAACAGTGATGGCCGTCTCGCCTTGAAACACGACGTTTTCACCTTTCCTTCGCCCGGTGAAACATTGAACCACGAAAAACCACAAAAAACCCGGTTTCCCCTCTGATGCCCACCTTAGCAGTGCCGATTGGGTTGTCAACAACTTTGCGAAGGGGAAATCACTTTGAACATCAAGGGCTTGCAGCAATGTTTAGAGACTTGTTCAAGGCTTATCCACAAGTTGCTGTTTCGTCTCATTTTTTGAGATTTCGCCGAAGTTCAGGCCTGTGGAGACCGCGTGAAACATCAGCCCGTATTCATCCCAGCCGGGATCGGCATCGCCTCAGGGCTGCGCAGAACCGGCACAATGTGAGGCATGTGTCTGCTCGCGCTTGCCTGGAAAACGCACCCCCGCTGGCAGCTGGTGATGGCCGGCAACCGCGATGAGTTCCACGCGCGGCCGACCGCCGCCCTGGGCCGGTGGCCCGCGCCGGACGACGCCGTGGCCGCAGGCCGCGACCTGCGCTCGGGCGGGACCTGGGCCGGGATCGGTGCGCACGGACGGATGGCGGTGGTGACCAATGTGCGCGACCCGCTGGCCCGGCAGACCGGCCCCTCACGCGGCGCCCTGGTCGCCGACTACCTGCGCGACGCAGCGCCCGCCGCGTTGTTCGCCGACCAGCTCGCCCGGCGCGCGGTCGAGTTCGCCCCGTTCAATCTCCTGCTGGCCGACCACGTCAGCTGCCAGTTCCTCGGCAACCATCCCCTGCACCGCCACTCCTTGTCGCCCGGCGTCCACGGGATGTCCAACGGGCCACTGGATGCGCCCTGGCCGAAAACCGTGACATTGAACGCAGCGCTGCGCGCATGGGTGGACCAGGGCAACGATGATCCGGGGCCACTGTGGGATGCCCTGCGCGATGAGACCCGCGCTGACGACAGCGCCCTGCCGGAGACCGGCATCGGCCTGGAGCGCGAGCGCTGGCTGTCCTCCGCCTTCATCCGCAGCCCGGAGTACGGCACCCGCGCCAGCACGATCATCGCACTGGACGCCGACGGCCACGGCTTCATCGCCGAGCGCCGGTTCGATGCGGAAGGTGTCTGCGTGGGTGAAACGACGCTGGCAACGCACGACTGATCGTGGTCGGGACTGTGCCGTGATCGGCGAGCACCCAAACCCCAGGACACTCAAGCGGAGCAACAGCCCCCTTTAGTAAGGGGGCGCGCCGTCAGGCGCGGGGAATTGGAGGCTGGTAGCCCGGGGCCCAGGTTTGCGCTGCAAACCTTGGGGCTTTTTTCGCGAGTCCGCGAAAAAAGCGGCGGAGCCGGCCGATAAGCCGGGTTTTGTCGTGGACAGTCATTCTTCTAGGCGATGCGTCACCGCAGCGCTCAAGCAACCTACCCGAACCCGACGCGGGCCACGCCATTAGGTCCCTATTTGGTCTTGCTCCAGGTGGGGTTTGCCGTGCCGGTCTGTTACCAGACTCGCGGTGCGCTCTTACCGCACCATTTCACCCTTACCGGCTTCCCGAAGGAAACGTAGGCGGTATCTTTCTGTTGCACTTTCCGTCGGCTTGCGCCGCCCAGGCGTTACCTGGCACCTTGCCCTGTGGAGCCCGGACTTTCCTCGGCATCCGCAAGGGATGACGCGACTGTCTGGCCGACTCCGCCGTGCGCATTGTCCCACAAAACAAGGTCCATCGCGGTTACCCGCCGTACAACGCCTTGCGCGGGGCACCAGTGATTTCAGCCGCCAGCTTGGCCGCGGTCGAGGGCGGCAGGTGCTCGCTCAGCTTGGCGTACAGGCGCCGGCCCTGGACCAGCTGAGCCTCCTCATCGTCGGCCGCGCCCTGCACCATCACAACGAACTCGCCCTTGCGCTGGTTGTCGTCCGCCTCGACCCGCTGCAGCAGCGAGGCCAGGTCACCGTCGAGCACGGTCTCGAACAACTTGGTCAGCTCGCGCGCCAGCACCGCCGGGCGCTCCGGCCCGAACGCGGCGATCATGTCCGCCAGCGATTCGGTGATCCGGTGCGAGGATTCGTAGAACACCAGGGTGCGGGTTTCACCGGCCAGCGCGTGGAGGCGCTCGCGGCGGCCGGAGGCCTTGGCCGGCAGGAAGCCCTCGAAGGTGAAGCGGTCGCTGGGCAGGCCGGCCACGCTAAGCGCGGCGATCGCCGCACACGCACCCGGGATCGGGCTGACCTTGATCCCGGCATCGCGCGCGGCGCGCACCAGCCGGTAACCCGGGTCGCTGACCAGCGGGGTACCGGCATCACTGACCAGCGCCAGCGACTCGCCCGCCAGCAGGCGCGCCACGATCCGCTGCGACAACGCTTCTTCATTGTGGTCATGCAGCGCCACCAGCGGCTGCTGGATGCCGAAGTGGGCCAGCAGCTGGCCGCTGCGACGGGTGTCCTCGGCGCAGATCGCGGCCACCGAACGCAGCACGTGCTGCGCGCGCGGGGTCAGATCGGCGAGGTTGCCGATCGGGGTGGCAACGACATACAGCGTGGGGACAGCACTCATCAGCGGCTCTTCCGTGGTCAAGGGTAGAATCGTACCGTTCCCCGGCCACGGCCGCTGCCCCCATCGAATGGACCTGATCATGAACAAGCCCGTCGTACGGATCTCCGCCCTTTCGTTGTCGCTGATGCTGCTTGCCGGCTGCGCCACGACCAGCTTCACCAGTGCGCCGGATTCGCCGGCCCAGAGCCAGGCCCTGGCGCTGATCGAGCAGGGCAAGCCGCGCGATGCGGCGGTCCAGCTGGAAGCGCTGGCCAACACCCTGCGCGGCAGTGCCCGCAGCGCCGCGCTGGCCGATGCCGCCTTCGCCTGGCACGAAGCCGGCGATGCCACCCGCGCCCGCACGCTGCTGGCCCAGGTCACTGCGCGCCAGCTCAGCGGCGCCAGCCTGCAGCGGTATCAGCTGACCACCGCCGAGCTGGCCCTGGCCGACAAGCAGCCGGCGCAGGCGCTGGCCGCACTGAAAGAATCGGCCGAGGCGGTCACCCCATCGCTGCGTACCCGCTGGCAGTTGGCGCGCGCCAACGCACTGCAGGCCACCGGCGACAACCTCGGTGCCGCGCTCGAGCGCGCCCGTGCGCACGCCGCGCTGACCGGCAAAGCGCGTACCGACAACCAGCAGGCCATCGCCGGCCTGCTCGGCACGCTGGACGATGCCACCCTGCGCGCCCGCGCGGCGGCACTGCCGGCCAACGAGCCGCTGTACAACTTCGCCGGCCGTGCGCTGATCGCCCGGGGCCTGCCGCTGCCGCGTCCGTTCGATCGCGAAGGCGCCTCGCAGTTCGATACCAGCAAGCGCCCGCCGGCGATGAGCGATGGCTACCGCCCGCCGGTGAAGATGGCGGTGCTGCTGCCGCTCAGCGGCCGCCTGGCCACCGCCGCGCAGCCGGTCCGCGATGGCCTGCTCAGCGGCTATTACGGCGAAACCCGCCGCCGCCCGGACATCCAGTTCATCGATACCGCCGGTACCGCCGCCGGTGCCGTGGCTGCCTACGACAAGGCCGTGACCGCCGGTGCCGATTTCATCGTCGGCCCGCTGGGGCGCGACGAAGTGGATGCCGTGTTCGGCCGCCGCGAGCTGCCGGTGCCGGTGCTGGCCCTGAACCGCGGCAAGGACACCCCGCCGGCCGGCAGCGCCGGTTTCTCGCTGGCCCCGGAAGACGACGGCATCATCGCCGCCGAATACCTGCGCGGCCGCGAGCGCAGCAAGGTGCTGGTGATCCACAGCAACGACGACAACGGCCGCCGTGCCGCCGCCGCCTTCCGCGAGCGCTTCGCGCAGCGTGGCGGGCAGGTGGTGGCCACCATCGGCGTGAGCGACACGGTCGGCGACATCGGTGCGCAGGTGCGCGCGGCAGGCGCCATCGACGGCGTGCTGCTGGCGGTGAAGGCGCCGCAGGCACGTGCACTGACCCCGCAGCTGGCGCTGGCCGGCGCCGGTGGCGCGAGCCGCGTCGGCACCTCGCAGTTGACGGTCGGTGCCGGCAAGCCGGAAGAGGACATGGCGCTGGACGGCATCGTCTATCCGAACGAAGCCTGGAACGTGCGCGGCGTGCCCGGCCTGCCGGCCGCCTCCACCGCCGGGCAGATCCTGCCTTCGGCACGTGGCGCGTCCGGTCGCCTTTTCGCGTTCGGCTTCGATGCCTGGAAGATCAGTGCTTACCTGGACAAGGTCGCGACCGAAGGCGGCCTGGCCGGCGCCACCGGCACCCTGTTCCTGGACAGCAACGGCAACGTGCTGCGGGTGCCGGCATGGTCGACCTTCAGCGGCGGCCGGCCGATGCCGATCGCCAGCAGCAACTGAGCCACGTGCCCACCGGGCGCGCGGTACGCGGTGCGGCGGTGGAAGCCGCCGCACAGCACCATCTTCGTGAGGCCGGGCTGCGTCCGGTTACCACCAACGCGCGGTATCGCCGGGGCGAGATCGACCTGATCATGCGCGACGGCGATGTCGTCGTGTTCGTGGAAGTGCGCTACCGCGCCACTGCCCGCTTCGGCGGCGGCGCGGCTTCGGTGGACCTGCGCAAGCGACGCAAGCTGGTGATCGCCGCGCAGCTGTTTCTGCAGTCCCATCCCTGGCTGGCCGAGCAGCCCTGCCGCTTCGACGTGGTTGAAGCCAGTGGCGAGCCCCCGCAGCTGAACTGGCTGCGCGACGCGTTCCGGCTGGACGACTGCTGATGCCCTCCATCTTCACCCACGCCGCCATTCCGCTGGCGCTGTGGTGCGCCGCGGATCGCGGTCGCATCGCCGCGCCGTTGCTGGCCGCGGGCGTGGTCGCGGCGATGCTGCCCGACGCCGATGTGCTGGCCTTCGCGCTGCACATTCCCTATGCCGACAGCTTCGGCCACCGTGGGGCCAGTCATTCGATCGTGTTCGCTGCGGTGCTGGCCGTGCTCGCTGCGGTACTGCATACGCGCCTGCGCGCCAGTGCAGTGCAGGCCGCCGCGTTCGTTGGCATCAGTGCGCTGTCGCACCCGCTGCTGGACGCGTTCACCTCCGGCGGTCTCGGGGTTGCCCTGTGGTGGCCATGGAGTGGCGAGCGGTTGTTCGCGCCGTGGCGCCCGATCCGCGTATCGCCGTTCGCCGGGCAGTTCTTCAGCGCGCGCGGGCTGGCCACTGTTGTGTCTGAACTGCGTTGGGTGTGGTTGCCGCTGGCCGCCGCCGTGATCGGCTGGCGGCTGATCCAACGCGCCCCTGTGAATTCCCGGAACGCCTGATGTCGACCCCCCCCGCCCTGCCCGCCGCCTTCCTGTCCACCGTGCATGCCCTGCTGGGCGACGACGGGTGGCGCACCGATGACGCGGCACTGGCCGCCCATGCGCAGGACAACTCCTGGCGCAGCCAGCTGCCGCTCGGCGTGGCGTTTCCGCGTGACCGCGAGCAGGTGGTGGCGCTGGTCCGCGCCTGTCGCACGCACCACGTGGCCCTGGTGGCGCGCGGCGCGGGCACCGGCACCACCGGCGCGGCGGTACCGGTCAACGGCAGCATCGTGCTGTCGTTCGCGCGCATGGCGCGCATCCTCGACATCCAACCCGGCAACCGCTGCGCGGTGGTCGAACCGGGCGTGCTCAACGGCGACCTGCAGCAGGCGTTGATGCCGCACGGCCTGTTCTGGGCACCGGACCCGTCCAGCGCCGACATCTGCAGCATCGGCGGCAACCTGGCGTGCAATGCCGGTGGCCCGCGCGCCGTGAAGTACGGCACCAGCCGCGACAACGTGCTCGGCCTGGTGGCGGTCACCGGCGCAGGCGACCTCATCCACTGCGGCGGCGCTTACACCAAGGACGCCACCGGCTACGACCTCACCCACCTGCTGGTCGGCAGCGAAGGCACCCTGGCGCTGATCGTGGAAGCCACGCTCAAGCTCACCCCGCTGCCGGTCGCCCAGGCCGGGTTGCGCGTGCTGTACCGCGATGCCGATGCGGCCGCCGCAGCCGTGTCGCGCCTGATGGCGCAACCGGTGGTGCCCACGCGGCTGGAATTCATGGACGCGCGCAGCCTGGCGCTGCTGCGTCGCAATGGCGCGGACGTGCCCGAGGCCGGCGCAATGCTGCTGGTGGAAGCCGACGGCGACCACGACACCCTGCCCTACCTGCTGCAGGCACTGGCCACCGCCGCCGAAGGCGACGGCCTGCTGGCGCTGGACGTGGCGATGGAAGGGGCCGCGCGCGAGAAACTGTGGGCCGCGCGCAAGGCGCTGTCGCCCGCGCTGCGCAGCATCGCCCCGGGCAAGATCAACGAAGACGTGGTGGTGCCGGTGTCGCGCATCCCTGACCTGGTCGCCGGCGTGCAGGCGCTGGCGCGCGAGTACACGCTGACCATCGTCACCTTCGGCCATGCCGGCAACGGCAACCTGCACGTCAACATCCTGTACCACCCCGACGACGCCGACGAGAACGCACGCGCGCATGCCGCGCTGCCGAAGATCTTCGAACTGACCTTGGCGCTCGGCGGCACGTTGTCCGGCGAGCACGGTATCGGGCTGGCCAAGCGCGATTTCATGGCCCAGGCCTTCTCCCCCGCCACGCTGGCGGCGATGCGGGCGATCAAGCACGCGCTGGATCCGGACGGCATCCTCAACCCGGGCAAGGTGCTGCCGCCGGCATAGACCGCGGGCTCTACAACGGTGTGTCGTTCGCAGAATCGATCAGCGCTCTGCAGGGGTCGGATCCCAGCGGATCCGACCCCTGCAGCACTTCTTACCAGGCCATGCGCAGACCCACCTGGCCACCCACGTTGCGATAGCCATGGTCGCCGCGCTGCACGGTCATCCCACCCCATGCGCCCCAGCGCTGGCCCAGCTTCAGCTCCGCGCCAGCCTGTACCTCATAGCGGTTGCGCGGTACATCCGCACCCAGCGTGTCACCGTTGAACTGCAGCGTGCTGGTGCCGCTGCCACGCAGCCAGTTGACACCCAGGTAAGGCTGCACGATGTTGCCGGCTGCGGTGCCATGGCCGAACACACGCGCGCCCAGGCGCCCGCTCAGACCACCGACATCGGCCTGGTCGATCACCGTGCCGTTCGTTTCCACGTGTCGATCACCACGATAGTTGACATGGGACAGCTGCAGCTGAGGCTGCACATACAGCGCACTGGCAGCGCCCTGCCACACATTGAAGGTGTAGCCGGTCTCCAGCGATGCACTGGCCACGCGCGAATCATAGTGCTCCGGCTCCAGGCCAATGCCTTGCACCCGGTTGTCGAAACGGCCGTACTGCAGGTTCGCATCGATGTAGGCACCCTGCGTGCCATCGGCATCCTGCATCCAAGTGCCGTACACCCCTACCGCGTTACCGCGCACGCGACCCTTGGCGCTGTAGCCGGTCAGCTCGGACACTACGGTGCTGTCGGTGCGGCCGCTGCCCAACATCACGCCAAAGGCGGCATTACCCCGACGCAGCAGGTCGCTGCCAATCTGCAGTACCGACGTATTGCCATCCACCGACAGCTGACCGCCGACCGCGCTGAAATCCGCCTGTTGGCGGCCCATGCGCGCCCATGCAGTGGGACCGTCCTGTAGCGACACCGCGCCAATACGATCGTTCAAGCGATGGGCAAACATGTTGATGGCGGCCGACTGATTGGCCAGGTAGGCACCGGCCTCCGGGCGCAGCACCGGCGGCGGGATGACCGGGTCGCCGCCGCCGCCCTCACCTTCTTCACCGCCCTCACCCGGGTCAGGACCCGGACCGGGACCAGGATCGACCACACAGCCCGGCGCGTTCGGATCATCCGCACATACATCGAACCATTGCGAGCGCAGGTACCAGTTGCCGTCGGAAGGATCGGCAAGACCGCCCTGGAACAGGAAGTACTCATGGGAACCGCCCACCGCACGTCCGGCCAGCGCATAGGTCGCCTGCGATGCGCCATCCACCTCGATGAGCTGGATGCCGTCGGTCGTCTGAGCGCCGGCACCCCCGATGTTCCTCACCGCAATACTGGCATCACCCGAAGTATCGCCACGCACATGCAGGCGATCAAAGAGGCTGTCGTCACCGCCCAGCGTCCCCTGGAACAGGAACGTCGCACCTTCGCTGTGCAGATCGCCGTCCACGGTGAGCGTGTTGAATCGGCCACTACCGTCGGACAACGCCACGCCACTGTTGAGCACCTGCAGGTCACCCACCGTGGCGTCGCTGGTCAGCGTCCACTGGCTGCCGCTTTCGATCGCCATCGTCTGCACCAGATCCGACGAACCCTGCCATAGCGACCCGTCAGCCAGGCGTACATGCACATCGGACTGTGGCACCAGGCCGGCGTCCTCGTCCTCGGGGGTGATGACGATGTCGCCGACCATCTGCGAACCGCCTTGGACCACCACGTCGAAGCGCCCAGCCACTGCCGCGTCCAGCGCAACGGCAATACCATTGCCACCCGACACGTACGCGCCATTGGCCAGGGTCAACCCCGCATCACGGCTGCTGCGCACCCACACGCCGCCATGCTGCGCGCTTGCCAGCGAACCACCGTCGATGCCCAGGCTGCCGTTGTCGTTGATCACCGCGGCCCACGCCCCCTCGCCTTCGGTGCGGACGTGAGTGTTGATCAACGTCATTCCACCGCCGCCGCCGGTCAGTACGCCATGCGCCTGCCGTCCTTCAGTGAGGATGACACTGTCCTGCAGGTGGATGCTGCCGCCCTGGCGCGCCACCGCGCCAATCGCACCCGCGCCCGAGGTGTGAACCTGGGCCGCACGCGCAGTGATGATCGGGCCGGCGCCGATGCCAGTGAAGTCGGCATATAGACCATGGCTGCTCTCGCCGGACGTGGTCACACTCACGCTGTCCAGATCCACCGTACCGGTTCGTGCATCGATGCCGGCCGCACGATCACCCTCACTGATGACGGAACTGCGTGCCATTGCCAGCGTGGAGTCGGAGAACATCTTGACGGTTCCGGTCCCGTTGCCGGTGCTGTGGAAGCTGGAGTCCGCCACAGTGACTGCATTGCCACGGCCATTGATATCCAAGGCAATGCCGCTGGACCTCACGGTGCTTCCTGAAAGGTCGAGCAGGTTGCCATCGCCCAGCCAGATGCCCGACTCGCCTTCAATTGCAACGCCCGCCAAGGTCATGTTCGCACCGGTGGCCGACACCGCGCGGCTACCCAGCCCCATCGCCGAGATCGAGCCACCGGTCATGGTGATGTCACCGCCACCGGCGAGACCGACCGACGACACACCCTCCATGCGGATGTTTACATCCTGCAGCGTGGCCTGGCTGCCGGTATGCGCCACGACGCCCGTGCCGGTGCCCTTGTTGATGACGTCGGTCGCCGTCAGATGCAGTTCACCGCCCGTCGTCGCCAGCGCCGTGGTGGCACCAAAGCCGGTCGTGACCAGGGTCGAGCCGTTCAGTTCGATACGGCTGCCAGCACCTTCGGCACGGGCGGCGGATGCGCCATCGCCACTGGCGCTTACGTTGACCGCGCCCAACGGCACGATGCTGCCGCCGTTGAGCGCATGGAAGGCATGATTGCCGACTCCGGTTGCGCTGTAATCACCCGCTGCAGGGGTTTGTTCATCACCGTCGGCGATGACCTGCTGTGCGTGTGCACGGACGGGAATGCCTGCAGCGAGTACGGCGGCGAGGGCTATGGCCAGCGCTGAGTAGTGAATGTGATGGAATCGCACGTGGGGGGTCTGTGTTTGTCGAGACCGGCATGGTGGATGGCGTGTTGGGCACCCACCATGCAATTAGTTGCAATGTCGAATGGGACGTTTCGAGGCGTACGTGGCCGTTCAACGATGGTCGAGTGTCAACGTTGCTTCGCCACGCAGATATCCAGGCACCAGCGCAGCGTCGGTGCGGATGTACTGGATCTCAAAGGGAACACGCTGTCGACCGGCCGCGGAAAGGCCATGCCGCCAGCGGCTGGCAAACCGGACGGGCGCCCCGTCTCTCAGCAGCCGCAGACGCACTCCCCGGGCCACCGAATCGGTGGTTGGAACCAGTTGCCCGGGCACGCCGCTGTCGCCATGGACATCCGCCACGGTGAGGTTCAGCGGCGTACCCGCCGATCTGCAGTTCACAACGACCTCCAGCGGGCGGGTACCTGCGGTGGCCCCTGGTGTGGACAGATCCACCGCCTGCGCCGGTTCCAGCGCGAGCGCAGCATCGCTCGCCGTGCAGGGCAGTTGTGGCAGGCGGAGCCTCAGCACCACCGTGTACCGCAGTACAACCGCAGGATTGTTCTTCAACGAAAATTCCACACTGCCGCGGAAGGCTGGCACCTCCGTCATCACCCCGCCGCGCGAAAACAGAACCACCCCCAGCATTGGCTCGGCGACTCGGCCGAATCCGGTTTCGATCGTGGTCTCTGTGGACTGGTCGATACGCAGCGGAACCGGTTGGTTCATGGGAAGCCGCAGTACGCGAAACACAATCAAAGGCGACGACGCACTGAATGCGTATGCCGGGTACCACTGCCCCGACCAGAAGACGTCACGGATGTAGGTCAGTCCTGGCATCGACGGACGGATGAGGACCGGTACGCGGTCGCCCGTCGAGCATCCGGTGAAACGGGACACCGTGGGCGCCGACAGTGGCCCATCCAGTGGCACGTCGGCCGTGGGTTCCTGGGCAATGCCACGGTCGCCCCACAGTTCGTGCTCCACTTGATTGACAGCGGTGCAGGCCAGCGCCGGTGCACTGGCCATGGCGGCTGCCCACAACAGGCATAGACGCACGGAACCAACCGGGGACGGTGTCATGTCATCTCCTTGGCAGAAGTCATTTCACCCTCACCGCTGCCACCGGCCCACACCATCGAATCGGTTGCAGAAGCGCGGGCGCCCATGTGCTTGGACATCATGGGCGTTACCGCGCATCAGCGCTGAAGCGGGGCGCAAGATAGTAGTACGCACTGCTGTCCAAGCCTGGGAACATCGGTGAGCGCAGCGAGACCACTCCGGTACGGATGCTGGACGAGTGCATCTGTCCGCCGCGCGAGAACACCAGCGCCGTGTAGTTGATGGTGTATTGCAGGCCATCGCCGGCGCACGTTTCGTACATGATTTCCATCTCCTCGCCCAGGCGCAGCGGCCTGCGGTCGAAAACATTCCAGTACACGTCGAAGGCCAGCAGCGCCGAATCAGCCGAGGTGGCGTAGGACGCATACGTTCGGCCCTCGTACTGCAGTTCACCCACATAGGTAAGCCCCGGGATGTCCAGACGCACGATGACAGGAATCGGCCCACCGGGGAACGGACACTTCCTCATCGCCAAGCGCCCGCGCTCCTGATCAATGAAGATCCGCGGTTGTGTGGGAGCAGACGCATAGAACGAATCAAGCACAACGTCGGGATACGCCGTGTAGTGCTCGCATGCTGCTGCTGTACCGGAGACCATCAGCGCACCGGCAAGGAGCGCCGCCCCCTGCCGGAGTGGGCCGCGCAACACCTGCTTGTTACCGGCGATGGCCACGTCTGGTGCGCGGCGCACGTTGGTTCCGCGCAGTGAAGAGAAAAGTGTGGAACGAATGGACTCAAGTTTCATGTTGGCGCCTTGGCGAAGATCGGACGATCCTAGCCATCGCTGCTGTGCCAAACCATCCAATATGTTGCAGAATCGCCAACGCGCGGGTACCTGTCGGCGATTGCCCCACGCGCATCACCTGCACGGGCGAACTTCACGGTCTTACCAGTAGTCGACGTTGAGCACCGCCTCTCCCTTGATCAGACCAGGCATCAACGGCTCATCGGTCCGGATGTAGCGAGCGGTGAATGCAATGTCATGCGTTCCGCCAACACCCGGTTCGAAATTCCAGATACGTCCGAAGTTCACTTCACTCCCCGCTTGCAGGAGCTGCACCCGCACACCTTTGGCATCTGAATCAGCCGTGGGTGTCAGTTGGCTTCCCGAATTTGTCGGGTCGCCAGCATCGGTCAGGGTGATCTGCGCGCGCGGCGCATCCGTGCCGCAACTCAGGCGGACCGCCACCGGCTTCTCCTTGGCAGTGCTGCCCGGCGTGGGCAACTCTGCCCACTGGACATCCTGAAGCGTTTCAGAGACATCCTGCAGCGGACAGGTCACGGCCGGGAACTGGGGCGCGAGATAGTAGGCCGATGTCACATCAAGCTCAGGGTGTGCCGGCGATCGCAGCGACACCTGCCCGGTCCGCACGCTGGACGTGCGCATGCGCCCGCCGCGCGAGAAGACCAGCGCCGTGTAGTTGATGGTGTTCTGCACGCCATCACTTGAATTGGTTTCATACGGCAACTCCAGTTCCTCGCCCAAACGCACGGGCCTGCGATCAAGGAAGTTCGAGAAGGTATCGAAGGCAAGCAGCGCTGAGTCGGTGGCAGTGGCATAGGATGCGTAGGTCCGCCCTTGGTATTGGATGTCCCCAGCATAGGTCAACCCAGGAACCTCCAGGCGCACGAAGACCGAAACGATGCCACCGGGCAGCGCGCATTTTTGATAGGCAACCCGGCCTCGCTCCTCAGCCATGAAGACATTGGGTCCAGTCGGAGCAGACGTATAGACGGTGTCGAGCAGCACGTCCGGCTTCGCCGAGTATTGCTCACAGGCAACCACGGTACCAGCGGATAGCAGGAGTGCCAGCGAAGTGAACAGTTTCGCGGGGAGCGACATGCGCGTCGATACGCCGGTAGATGAGGTGCGGACAAGGACAGACATACAACGATCTCCATTTCAGCAGATAGCCAGTGGCCGGCGCACATCGCGCGCGTACGGCCATCACTCACTCGTAGTCAGCGGTAACCACGATTTCGGTGGATACCCCGCCGGCGCTCAGCGACGCACCGCTCGGCGCGTGGTAAGCCGCGCGCAGGTCGTAGCGCGCGGTGGCGCCGGTCACCGACACATCGATGCCGGTGTCGCCGTCCTTCAGATAGGTGGTGCCTGTGGTGCCCGACAGCAGCGAGATCGAGACGCCGCTGGCCGGATCGGTGGTCGCGGTGTTCTTCCAGCGCTCGGCATCGCCATCGGCCGCGGTGCCGGCGAAGGACAGCACGGCCTTGCTCACGCCCACGCAGCCGTTGAACTCCAGCGCGCCGGCCTTGATCTGGCTGTCCGCGCCGGGAGTGAGGTCACTGGCCTTGATCTCGTCCAGATCGATCGGCGCGGCGGTCAGCGTGCAGGTGCCGGGCAGCACCCGGCCGGTGATGGTGAGGGTGGCGGTGTCAGCCACGGCCAGCGGCGCGGCGGCCAGCAGGGCGGTGCACAGGGTGATGCGGTTGAACAGGTGCATGCGGAACTCCAGATAGAGAGAGGAAAGGGAACTCAAAACGAGGATTCGCCAGGCGCTTCCAGTGCGGCCTGCAGACCCGGGCTGGGCGCAGGTAGCGGGGTGCAGACCGCGTGGCTCCACGACAGGCCGTAGGCATCGGGGGTGGTGTATTCCAGGCGGTAGGCACGCTCTGGCGCGACCAGACCCAATGCCAGCGATACGGCGGCGGCCGTTGCCAGGCAATGGCGTGCGCGACGAAGAGGCGGAGCGAAGACAAGCGAGCATGCATTCATTGCAACGATGATTCGACGTCGGCTGAAACCGACACCGCCCTGGGGATGAGGGGCGCAGCGTAGGCGCCTACCCCGGGTCATCCCATGCAATTAGTTGCAATGCTCAATGCAATCACCGGAATTAAAGAGATTTTGCCTATCTCAATTTCAAGCGCATTCATTTTCCGAGCACCTCACGCACGAGGATGCCGCGTTGACCTCTTCGCTCTACCCCTGTCTGCCCACGCCGTCGCACGCCTGCCGGATACACCCCGCAGAAGCGACGGAGACCGCGTCCGGCACCGCGATAGGCGCTCACGCCGACGAGGGCATTACCCTGCTCGGCTGCCTGCAGCGCATTCGCCACGCGGTGTTGGCGTTCATGTCAGCGACGGCGGACACCGCCGTGCGGCGCTACCAGTAGTCCGCAGTGAAGATCGCCTCGCCTTTGATGGCGCCAGCACCGAGTGGCTCGCTGACACGGATGTAGCGCGCGGTGAATTCATGATCGTGAACACCATCGGTACCGGGATTGAAGTCCCACGCTTGGCCGAACTGCACTTCGACGCCGCTTCTCAACAGCTGCACCCGGACGCCCTTCGCGTTCGAATCCGCAGAAGGCGTCAGCATGCTGCCGGTGTTGGCGGCATCGCCAGCGTCGGTCAGCATGACATCGGCGCGCGGCACTGCGGCGGCACAGTCCATGCGAATGGCAACCGTTTTCTCCTTGGCGGTGGCGCCCGGCGCAGCCAATTCGGAGGCGGCCACGTCCTGGAGCATTTCGGACGCATCGCGCAACAAACAGGTCGTGGGGGGAAATGTCATCTTGACGCTCACCGGAACCGTCGCATTCAGTGTCGGCTGCAGAGGCGCTGTGAACTGCACGTCCGCCAAGGCCTGAAAGTCCCTCATCCTCCCACCACGGCTGTATACATAAGCGATCACAATCTGGTTGCCATTGGCATCCACCTTTTCGACTCTGTTGTTGCCAATCCGCATCGGGTGGTAAGTCGAGTCAACCGAGAGGACGAATCCGATCAGCGCGGCGTCCGGCCCCACTTCATACAACGGTAATGGACCGGTCAATGGATACGCGGTGAAATCGACATCCGTGACCCAGCGCATGCCCGGCGCACTCACCGTTACGTCGACCTGCATTGGTGTGGCTGCGGGGCACCCGCCAAAACCAACGTTGGTGCCATCGTCCCAGATCATCCTGATGGTATCGGGATGGGTGGATCTGCTCTTGTCGATCACGATGGGGGCCATCACCGTCGCGGTGCACGCCCGGGCCGGCGCTGAGAAAGCCACCAGCCCAAGGAAAGCGAGCGCTGTGCCGGCGAGGCACTTCCTTCCCGCGTGGTCCATCACGTTGCGCAGGGAGCTACTCATAGTCTGCTGTCACCACGATTTCCGTGGACACGTCACCGGCGCTCAATACCGCACCGGTAGGCGCGTAGTAGGCCGCGCGCAGGTCGTAGCGCGCGGTGGCGCCGGTCACCGGCACATCGATGCCGGTGTCGCCGTCCTTCAGATAGGTGGTGCCTGTGGTGCCCGACAGCAGCGAGATCGAGACGCCGCTGGCCGGGTCGGTGGTCGCGGTGTTCTTCCAGCGCTCGGCATCGCCATCGGCCGCGGTGCCGGCGAAGGACAGCACGGCCTTGCTCACGCCCACGCAGCCGTTGAACTCCAGCGCGCCGGCCTTGATCTGGCTGTCCGCGCCGGGAGTGAGGTCACTGGCCTTGATCTCGTCCAGATCGATCGGCGCGGCGGTCAGCGTGCAGGTGCCGGGCAGCACCCGGCCGGTGATGGTGAGGGTGGCGGTGTCAGCCAGGGCCAGCGGCGCGACGGCCAGCAGAGCGGTGCACAGGGTGATGCGGTTGAACAGGTGCATGCGGAACTCCGGATAGAGAGAGGAAAGGGAACTCAAAACGACGATTCGCCAGGCGCTTCCAGTGCGGCCTGCAGGCCCGGGCTGGGCGCAGGCAGCGGGGTGCAGACCGCCTGGCTCCACGACAGGCCGTAGGCATCGGGGGCATCGGGGGTGGTGTATTCCAGGCGACAGCGCTGCGCGCCGTCGGGGTCGACGATCAGGGCACCCTGCGCCGGCGCGCCGCGCAACTGGATCACCCCGCCCTGCCCGACCGCACCGAATGCGCGGCCGGCCTCGTCTTCAACGCGGGCGGCGAACGGCAGGGGCTGGCCCAGCGCGTCGGTGGCATCGATGAACAGCGTGCGCTCGCGCTTGGCGTTGAAGGCCACCCGCACGATGCTGCCGGCGGTGGGGGCGACACGCTGCGAGGTCTGCAGCAGTTCCACATCCAGCGGCAGGCCGGACGGGTCCAGGTCGATCTGGTTCCAGCGGTAGGGGCTGACGTGCGGCAGCAACGCATAGCCATTGCGCGCCACCCGGGTATCGCTTCCGTACCCGACCTTTGCCCCATGCGCACCCTCGGCCTGGATCAACGCAAAGCCGTCGCCCACCGGGGCGCCGAGGTTGACGCCGCCGCCATGCAGCACCACGCTGCCGGCCGCGCTGGCCGACACCGCGCTGTAGTCGCCGGAACGGGTATACCCCGCGCTGAAGGTGCCACGTCCGCCCTGGTAGGTGGTGTAGGCACTGGTACTGCGCTGGCCGTTGCTGGCATCGCTGGCCGACAGGCTGTAACTCAGTGCGCGGTCCTCACCCAGCGTGCCGTTGATGCCCAGCTGCGCCTGGTGACCGGCAGCGGACTGCCCGACCTGGCTGCTCAGGCGCGGCGCACTCGGGCTGCGGCCCAGCGGCACGCTCACGTTGAATGCATAGCGGGTGTCCTGGCGGCCGTTGCCCAACTGGTAGCGCATCGCGGAGATGCCGTAGTTGGCGCGGCCCCAGGTGCTCTGGAAGCGCAGCTGGAAATCGTTCTGGCGGTCGGCGCTGTCCCAGTAGCTCACATGGCCCCCGCTCAGCGACAGCGTGCTGCGCTCGCCCACTCGCTGCGAGAAGTTCACCTGGTAGCGCTGGCGCGCACGGCGGCCATAGCCCCAGTCGTCGCTGCGTGCGTCGGCGAAGTCGGTCAGGGTGAGATAGCCCTGCGTGCTGTAGCGGTGCGCGGCCAGGCCGAAGTTGGTGCCGGTGGCGGCAACATAGCGCTGGAAGTTGAGCCGCACACTGTTGCCGGTCACCTGCTCGCCGTTGCTCAGGCGTGCGCGCGAATGGGTGATGTCGGCACCGAACGCGCCGATCGGCGTGTTCACCGCACCGCCGACCAATGCCGCCTGGAAACCTTCACTGGCCTGTACGCCGCCCAATGCGGTGAAGCGGTTGCTGATGCCGCGTGCGTAGGTGCCTTCGGCAAAGCGCAGGTCTTCACCGCCGCGACGGGAGGCGCGCAGTTCACCAGCGGTGGCGCTGAAGCGGCTGGCGCCGGGGCGCAGCGCCTGCGGCACCGCCGAGAAGCTGACCTTGAAGCGCTGGGTCCGGCCGTCGGCTTCGGTGACAGTCACGTCCAGGTCGCCGCCGAAGTTGGTGGGGTACAGATCCTCGATGGAGAACGGCCCCGGCGCGACGGTCACCTCATGGATGACATGGCTGTTCTGGCGGATGGTGACCACCGCGTTGCCCTCGGCAATGCCCTGCACCACCGGGGCAAAGCCGCGCAGCGAATCGGGCAGCATGCGCTCGTCGGTGGCCACGCGTGCACCGCTGAAGGCCACGCTTTCAAACAACTCGCCGCCGGTGCTGCTCTGGCCGATCAGCAACTGGCTGTTGAGCCACGGCAGGTCGCGCTGCAGGTGGCTGCTGATCACATCGTGTCGCGAACCGTGCGTGCCCTGGCTGAACGACGCGCGATGGCGCAACCGCCAGGCACCCAGATTGATGCCCGCATTGACGCTGGCGTAGGTGTTGTCCTGCCCTTGGCTGCGATTGTGGTTGACGTTGTAGTCGAAGAATCCTGCCGTGACGCCATAGTCGCGCTGCGCCGGTGCCACGTAGCCACGCGCGGTGCTGACCTGTGCGGCCTGCGGAACCGTCACCAGCAGCTGCAACGCGCCGCTGTCGAAGCTGACCGTGGCGCCCGGCACGATGGCCACCAGGTCGACACAGGCCGACGCATCATCACCCAGTGGCGTCAGGTAGGCATCCTTCAGACCCAGTTCGCGCACCAGTGCCACCGGCAGGCACGGCACGGCGCCCTGTTCGCCC
The DNA here is from genome assembly GCF_039674145.1 of Stenotrophomonas sp. TWI587. Lineage (NCBI taxonomy): Bacteria > Pseudomonadati > Pseudomonadota > Gammaproteobacteria > Lysobacterales > Lysobacteraceae > Stenotrophomonas > Stenotrophomonas sp. TWI587. The sequence continues at coordinate 148,992 of NZ_JBDJMW010000006.1, forward strand.
GGCACGAAGGTGATGTCGCGGCTTTCGCGGAACGCCCCGTTGACCACCAGGTCCAGCGGGTACACGCCTGGCGCCATCGGATTGCCCTGCGCGTAGCGCTGTAGGTCGATGGCCTCGCCGCCGATCAGGAACCCCTCGCTGAACTGCAGGCCGTCGAGCGGATCGGCCCGGCTTGGCGCGACCATACCCAATGCCAGCGAGACGGCGATAGCCGTTGCCAAGCAGTGGCGCGTGCGACGACGAGGCGGAGCGAAGACTGGCGAGCATGCATTCATGGCGACGATCATTCGACGTCGGCTGAAACCGACATCTCCCTGTGGATGAGGGGTCGCAGCGTAGGGGTCTACCGCGCGTCATCCCATGCAATTAGTTGCAATGCTCAATGCAACCCTTAGAACTAGAGAGATTTTGCCTATCTAAGTTTCAAGCGCATTCATTTTCAGCGTCACCCGATCTGCAGTTTTTGAAATGCGGCGGATTCCCTATAGGTGTCACGCGCGGGCACGGTGCGCCGTGCATTGAACGCCACCTGTACAAACGGCGGCCATTTAAGACACCGCCTATCGTTTGCAACTTATTGCATGGTTCCGAGATATGTCTGGAACGACACTGCGCTCCTCGTATTTTCCAACCCGAGTGCAGATCATGTTGAACAAATTGAATGTAGCGATCATTTCCCTGCTGGCTGCCACGGCCGCACCGTCGGCCATGGCCGAGAAGCTGGAGATCACCGGCGAGCTGATGACCTCCACCTGCGCGGTGGACTCCACCGGCGGCACCATCACCGTGGCCATGGGCCAGGTCGACCTGAAGTCGGTCAACGCCAACACCCGTGCCGGCCAGAAGAACTTCAGCATCGGCCTGGACTGCTCCGGTTCGGGCAGTTCCCAGGAGGTGGGTGTGCGCTTTGGCGGCACGCCGCATGGCAGCACCGGCAACCTGGGTGTCGCTCCGGGCGGCGCGCAGAACGTGGGCGTTGCGCTGTACGACGCCGCCGGTGCGCACCAGAAGATCGGTGAAGATCCCACGCAGTGGGTGGTCATTCCTGCCGACGGCAAAGGCCAGCTGGACTACAGCGCGTGGTACGCCTCGCCGGGCCAGGACGCAACGGCCGGCAAGGCCGATGCCTCCGGTGATTTCGTGGTGCTCTACAAGTAACTCAACGCCCTTTCGCCGTACCTGCCGCACGTGCGGCAGGTACGGCACTTTCTTCTGGAGCAGGTGAGCAATGAACATGCGCATTACATCCCGGGCGTTCGCCCTGGTGACGCTGCTGCTGGCGAGCCATGCCTCGCTGGCCGCGGTTACGCTGCAAGGCACCCGCATCGTGCACGACGCAGGCAAGGGTCGCGACGTCACAGTGAAGGCAAGCAACGGTGGCGACCAGCCGGCCATGGTGCAGGTGTGGGTGGACGCGGGCGATAGTCATGCCCGGCCGGAGAACGTGCGCACGCCGTTCCGGCTTACCCCGGCCGACCCGCGCCTGCTGCAGGCGCATCAGGGCCAGGCCTATCGCATCACCTATGCACCGCGCCCGTCGGAGGCACCGCTGCCAACCGACCGCGAATCGGTGTTCTATTTCAACCTGCTGGACATTCCGCCCAAGCCGACCGATGCCGCAGGCAAGAATCTGCTGCAATTCGCCGTGCGCACGCGTGTGAAGCTGTTTCACCGTCCCGCAGGGTTGCCCGGCAACGCCCGCGATGCCGCGGCTGCGCTGGTATGGACCGGTGCGGGCAATGCCTTGCAGGTCACCAACCCTACCGCCTACCACGTCACCCTGAGCACGCTGACGCTGGCGGACGGCCGCAAGGTGGAGGTGGACATGATCGCCCCGGGCCAGCAGGTGCGCTACGCGCTGCCGGCGGGTGCCCCGATGCCGGCGAAGGTGACGTTCCAGTGGCTGGACGACTACGGCACGCCGCGGGACCAGCAGGCGACCGTGAGCATCCCGTAACACCCGCATCGCGACCGTGGCGCCGGGCTCTGCCGGCTGCTCACTCCGCGAAGTGCTGGTAGCCGCCGGGCCCGGTTTCGCCTTCGCACTGCACGCCCTGCCCTTCCACGATGCGGCCGATGCGGGTGAGCGGCAGGCGCAGCGATTCGGCCACGGCATGCAGCGCCTCGCGCTGGTCGGCGGCGGCGGTGAAACACAGTTCGTAATCGTCGCCGCCGCGCAGGGCACACGCACGCGCGGCGTCGCGGCCAAGCACCGCACGCAGGGCCGGTGACAGCGGCACGGCGTCGGCATCCACTTCGGCACGCACGCCACTGCGCGTGGTGATGTGGCCCAGGTCGGCCAGCAGGCCGTCAGAGATATCCACGGCAGCATGCGCGAAGGCACGCAGGCGCAGGCCCAGCGTCACCCGTGGGGTCGGCCGCAGCAGGCGCAGGCGCAGTGTTTCGTAATCACCCAGCACGGTGGCGGTGGCGATGTTCAACTCGCCGCGCTGCCACAGCTGCAGGGCGCCAGCGGCGTCGCCGAGTGTGCCGCTCACCCAGATGTCATCGCCCACCTGGGCGCGGTCGCGGCGCAGCGCCTGGCCACGTGCCACCTGCCCCATCGCCGTGACCGACAGCGACAGCGGACCACGCGTGGTGTCGCCGCCGATCAACGCGATGGCGTGTTCGTCGGCCAGCGCGAAGAAGCCGTCGGCGAAGGATTCGATCCAGTCCGGGTGCGCGTCGGGCAGCGACAATGCCAGCGTGCACCAGGCCGGGCGTGCGCCCATCGCGGCCAGGTCGGACAGATTGACCGCCAGGGTCTTCCAGCCGATGTCGAAGGGCATGGTCTCGGCCGGGAAATGCACGCCGCTGTTGAGCGTGTCGGCGGTGACCACCAGCTGTTCGTTCGGGCGCGGCTGCAGCAGCGCCGCGTCATCACCGATGCCGAGCACCACGTCGTCGCGCTCGGCGGTGCGGGCACGGATGCGATCGATCAGATCAAATTCGGCAAGGGACATGGGGCCGATCAGCCCCCGTTTTCGACCTTGCGCCACTCGGCGGAAGCACGGTCCAGCACGCCATTGACGTAGGTGTGGCCATGCTCGGAGCCGAAGCGCTTGGCCGACTCGATCGCTTCGTTGATCACGACGCGGTACGGCACGTCCAGGCGGTAACGCATTTCATACGCAGCCACACGCAGCGCGGCGCGTTCAATCGCATCCACTTCTTCGATGCCGCGATCCAGGTACGGATCGATCGCCGCGTCCAGATCCTTGCGGTTGTCGAGCACGCCGTGCACCAGCGCTTCGAAGTAGGCCAGATCCGCGATTTCGCGGGCCTGCTCGTGGGCGAACTGGGCGATGACGCTCTGCGCGTTGCCACCGGAGATCTGCCACGCGTAGATCGCCTGCAGCGCACGACGACGCGCGCGCGAACGCAGCACGGGGTCGACGCCATCACGGCGGACGGGTTTACCGGAGGGCTTGCCCTGGTTTGACTTGTTCATGGCAGCTGCTCCAGAAGATTGACCATTTCCAACGCCGTCAGTGCGGCTTCCTCACCCTTGTTGCCGTGGCTGCCACCCGCGCGGGCTTCGGCATCCTCGACCCGTTCCACCGCCAGCACGCCATTGAGCACCGGCACGCCGAAGTCCAGCTGCACGCGCATCAGGCCCTCGGCGCAGCGGTCGGCCACGTGTTCGTAATGGCGGGTATCGCCCCGGATCACACAGCCCAGGGTGATGATCGCGGCATGCTGATGGGCAGCGGCCAGACGCGCGGCAACCAGCGGCAGTTCCCACGCGCCAGGCACGCGGATCACATCGATGGCGGACTCGTCGATCCCGTTACCGGCCAGGCTCTGGCGTGCACCGGCCACCAGCACGTCGGTGATGCGGGCATTCCAGCGGCTGGCGAGGATGGCGAAACGGGCCTTTTCCGGAGTACGGAGGTCGCCTTCGTAATGGCTCATGTTCGGCGTGGGGTCCATTTAATAGGTGAATATTCTAGCGCATGGCAGCGTGCAGCCGGGTCGCGGCGCGTTACGGGACGGGTCGGGTGCACAAGCCCCCTGAGTCAGGGGGCTGCCGGGAAGCGGCGGGGCGTCAGCGCGGATGCGATGACGTGTTCCCCACCGTCTCGACCACTTCCAGGCCATACCCGGCCAGGCCGACCTGGCGGCGGGGCGTGCCCAGTACGCGCAGCTTGCCCAGGCCCAGGTCCGACAGGATCTGCGCACCGGCACCGTTGCGGCGCCACTGGCTCACGTCCTTGTCCTTGCCCGGCACGACCGGTGCCGGCTGCTGACGCAGGCGTGCCAGCAGGCTGTTGGTGTCGCGCGGCGCGGACAGCACCACCATCACGCCGCGGTCGGCGGCGGCAATCGCGCGCAGGGCATCGGTGGAGGCCACGCCGAAATCATCGCGGCGCCAGTGCAACAGATCGGCCAGCGGGTTCTCGACCTGCACGCGGACCAGGGTCGGCTCGGCATCCGGGGTGCCGCGCACCAGCGCGAAGTGCAGGTCGTGGGCGATCCGGTCGCGGTAGGTGACCAGCGTGAACGGACCGAACTCGGTCTCGATCGCGCGTTCGTCCACACGCTCGACTGTCTTTTCAGTGGCCAGACGGTAGGCGATCAGGTCGGCGATCGAGCCCATCTTCAGGCCGTGCTCGCGGGCGAACACCTCCAGCTCCGGACGGCGCGCCATGCTGCCGTCCGGATTGAGGATCTCCACCAGCACGCCGGCCGGCTCCAGGCCCGCCAGCATGGCCAGATCGACACCGGCCTCGGTATGCCCGGCGCGGGTCAGCACGCCGCCCGGCTGGGCGATCAGCGGGAAGATGTGGCCCGGCTGATGCAGGTCGGCCGGCTTGGCATCAGGCTTCACCGCCGTGCGGATGGTGTGCGCGCGGTCGTAGGCCGAGATGCCGGTGGTGACGCCTTCGGCAGCCTCGATGCTGACCGTGAAGTTGGTCTGGAACTGCGCGGTATTGGCCTGCACCATCGGCGCCAGGCCCAGATCGGCGGCGCGTTCGCGGGTCAGCGGCAGGCACACCAGGCCACGGCCATGGGTGACCATGAAGTTGATGTCCGAGGGCTTGACCAGCTCGGCGGCCATGATCAGGTCGCCTTCGTTCTCGCGGTCTTCGTCATCGACGATGACGACCATGCGGCCGAGGCGGATGTCCTCGAGAATCTCGGGAATGGGGGCGAAATTCATGCGCGTGCTCCTGCACCCAACAAACGTTCGACGTAACGGGCGACCAGATCGATTTCAAGATTGACCGCACTGCCCACGGCCGTCGCGGCGAAGGCGGTGTTGGCGACGGTATGCGGGATGAGGGCGACTTCGAAGCCCTGCTCGTCCACCTCGTTGACGGTCAGGCTGACCCCGTCCACGCAGATCGAGCCCTTCTTGGCGATGTAGCGCAGCAGCGCCGCCGGCGCGGCGAAGCGCCAGCGCTGGGCGCGGGCGTCGTCATGCACCGACAACACCTGGCCCAGGCCATCGACATGGCCGCTGACCAGATGGCCACCCAGGCGATCGGTCGGGCGCATCGCGCGTTCAAGATTGATGACGGCGCCGTCGGTCAGCTGACCCAGCGTGGTCAGGCCCAGCGTCTCGGTGGAGGCGTCGGCCTGGAAGCGGGTGGCGTCATAGGCGATGACGGTTAGGCAGACCCCGTTGATGGCGATGCTCTCGCCCATCTGCACGTTTTCGAACGGCAGGGTGCCTACGTCAAAGGTAAAGCGGACATCGCCGCCAAGGGTGTCGCGTGCGGCCAGACGGCCGACGCCTTCGATGATTCCAGTAAACAAGGAACGTTCTCCGCGGAAAGTGAGCGAAAAACGCCGCAAGGCATATAGGTGCACGCCGAGCACCAAGGCCCGGCCGCACCGTCTTCTTTCATCCGGACTATACCGTCGGCTCCGGCATCGGACCGGATCTGCTGACCTTCCCGCGGACCGGGAAGCGCTCGCGGGCTCGTGCTTGCGCACCTACCGCCGGTGGGGAATCGCACCCCGCCCTGAAGACGTTTGTGTACCGGCGAACCGGCCCGGCTAGTGTAACAGGGCACCCTGACTGGGCGCTTTAAGTTAAATAAGTGTTAAGCTCAACCGCTCAGCTCGCTGCCGATGAACGGTGGGGCAGCTGCATCGCTTACTGATCGGGCTGCGGGGTCCTCGCCGCGCCCTGATCGAACGGGTCCCGCAAGGGGCCCGTTTTTTATGGGCGCAGCAGCAACCGCAGGTCGCTGCCTACCAGGCGCTGGTCCACCACGCGCATCCGCCGCTGCTGGTCCATCGCATGGATACCCAGCCCGGACAGCAGCGGCAGGCCTTGCTCACCGAGCAGCGTCGGGGCCTGATAGAGCAGCAGTTCGTCGACCCAGCCACCGGCCAGCAGCGCGCCGGCCAAGGTCGCGCCGGCCTCGGTATGCACTTCATTGATGCCGCGCTCGGCCAGCAGGGCCAGCACTGCGCCCAGATCCAGCCGACCGTCATGGCTGGGTACGCTGGCGAACTCGGCATCGGCGGCATCCGGCGGGCTGACCGCGGCGTCATGCACGTACAAGGTCGGCGCCCCGCCCTCGCGCACCCGCGCACATTCCAGCGAGCGCAGCCGCGCATCGAGCACCACCCGCAACGGCGGCAGCACCTCGGTTTCGGCCAGCCGCACGGTCAACATCGGGTCATCGGCCAACACGGTCGCCGCGCCGGTGAGAATCGCACCCGCACGCGCACGCCAGTGCTGCACATCTTCGCGGGCCGCCGCACCGGTGATCCACTTGGAGCTGCCATCGGCCATCGCGGTACGGCCGTCCAGACTGGCCGCAAGCTTCACCCGCACCCAGGGCCGGCCGCGCTCGATGCGCGAGAGGAACCCGTGGTTGAGCTCGCGCGCCTGCGCAGCCATCAACCCTTCGGCGACCTCGATGCCGGCCTCGCGCAGCAGCACGAAACCGCCGCCGTCGACCTTCGGGAAGGGATCGCGCATCGCCGCGACCACGCGGCTCACGCCCGCGCCGATCAGGGCCAGGGCGCACGGCGGTGTACGGCCATGGTGCGCGCACGGTTCCAGGGTGACGTAGGCCGTGGCACCGCGGGCCTGTTCACCGGCCTGGCGCAGCGCGAAGACTTCCGCGTGCGGACCACCGGTACGCTGGTGCCAGCCCTCGCCGACCACCACCTCGTCGCGTGCGATGACGCAACCCACCATCGGATTGGGCCGCGCGGTATACGCGGCGCGCTCGGCCAGGCGCAGCGCATGCGCCATGTGCTGGTGGTCGAGAGCAGTGAATTCAGTCATGGCGATAAGCGTCCGGCGGCAGGCAGCCGCGATGGTAGCTCAGCCGTGGTGGCCGCGATGCGGCCCAGTCTCAGCCTTTCTTTTTCTTGGTCAGCGCGATCACATCGCCGAGCAGTTGCAGCTGCTCCGTGCTGGAGGGCAGCTCGCGCTCCAGCTTCTCGATTTCTTCGCGGAAATCGGCGACGTCTTCGAAGCTGCGGTACACCGAGGCGAAACGTACGTAGCCGACATGGTCGAGCTTGCGCAGTTCGTTCATCACGAACTCGCCGACCGTGATCGACGGAATCTCGCGCTCGCCGCAGATGCGGGCCTGCTGCATCACCGCGCGCACCGCCAACTCGATCTTGTCTTCGGGCACCGGGCGCTTCTGCAGCGCGCGGTCGAAGCCACTGCGCACCTTGCGGGCGTCGAAGGCCTCACGGCTGCCATCGCTTTTCACGATCGCCGGCAACTTCAGTTCGATGGTTTCCAAGGTGCTGAAGCGCTCGTTGCAGGCCTCGCACTCGCGGCGACGCCGGATCGTCGCGCCGTCTTCAGAGACGCGCGAATCAATCACACGGGTGTCGGCATGCTGGCAGAACGGACAATACATGGAACGCCTTGCATCAGGAAAACGTCATGCCGTGGTCACGGCAGCGTCGCAACGGTACCTGAGAGGGACCGGCTACAGCAAATGGACAGGGGGAGAGTCCAGCCCTGTCTAGGTGGCCCGCCGACGCAACCACAGCAGGTGCGCCGCACAGGAGAACAGCGGGAGGCCCGCCATCAGGAGCACGACAGCCGCGGGCAAGGCGCCATCGAAGAGATGAACGTGGAAGATCGACCGCAGCAGACCGGCCCAGACAATGCCCGTTGCGACGAGGGCGGCCACCAGACCCGCCCACCATGCCGTCGAGGCGGCCCGAAGGGCGACCGGGCCGCCCTGCCACCAGCGCCGGGCAAGGATGAGCCAGATCAGGACGATGAGACTTGCCGTGCCGAACCATGCCGCTGCCCAGCCCGGCGCGTCGCCCGGCCCGCCGTACTGGTGGAGCACGTCACGCAGGCAGAGCCCGACCCCGATGAACACCGCCACCGCATGGGGCAGTCCAAACACGCCCACGTGCAGCAGCATCCCTCGCCGCTGTCTGCGATGGATCTCCATCCGATCAGGTGCCCTGGGTACGCCGCAGCTGCAGCAGCATGACGGCAGGCAGCAACAGCGGCGGCCCCGCCAGCAGCAGGACCAGCGCCGTTGGACTGGCGGCGGCCTGCCAGACCGCCATGCCGACGACTGCCACGGCGGCCAGTGCTCCAAGACCCAATGCCGCCCACGGCCAAGGCCCGCTGTCGCGCAGGCCGGTGCGTCCCGCTCGAAGATAGCGGCTGCTCAACCATAGCCAGCCGAGGACCCCGATCAGGCCCGCACTGCCCCAGCCCCCGATCAGCAGGCGCGAGGCGCGGTCCAGATAGGCGGGTTCGACGAACGCGACCCAGACCCCGATGGCGGCGAAGGTGCCGCCGCCGGCCATTCCCACGATGCCGCAGATGAGGGCCAGCACGGCGTAGCTACGCCGTTGCCGGCCCTCGTCCATGTCAGCCGTAGACCGGGTACTTGCGGCACTGCGCGCTGACCGCGTCGCGGACGCGGGCGATCACCGCCTCGTCAGCCGGGGCATCGAGTACGTCGGCGATCCAGTTGGCCAGGTCCACGCAGTCCTGTTCCAGGTAACCGCGCGTGGTCACCGCCGGGGTGCCCAGGCGCAGGCCGGAGGTCACGAACGGCGAACGCGGGTCGTTGGGCACGGAGTTCTTGTTGACGGTGATGTGGGCCAGGCCGAGCGCGGCTTCCGCGTCCTTGCCCGAGACATCCTTGCCGATCATGTCGACCAGCATCAGGTGATTCTGGGTACCGCCGGAGACGATCTTGTAGCCACGCGAGATCAGCGTGTTGGCCATTGCCTGGGCGTTCTTGACCACCTGCTGCTGGTAGGCCTTGAAGCCCGGCTCCAGCGCTTCCTTGAAGGCCACGGCCTTGCCGGCGATGACGTGCATCAGCGGACCGCCCTGGATGCCCGGGAACACGATCGACTGCAGCTTCTTCTGCAGGTCTTCGCTGGCGCCCTTGGCGATGATGATGCCGCCGCGCGGGCCGCGCAGGGTCTTGTGGGTGGTCGAGGTGACCACGTGGGCGTGTGGCAGCGGGCTCGGGTAGACGCCGGCGGCGACCAAGCCGGCCACGTGCGCCATGTCCACGAACAGGTAGGCACCGACCTTATCGGCGATCGCGCGGAAGCGCGCCCAGTCGATGACCTGCGAGTAGGCCGAGAAACCGGCGACGACCATCTTCGGCTTGTGCTCCACCGCCAGACGCTCGACCTCGTCATAGTCGATCAGGCCGGCTTCATCGACGCCGTACTGGATGGCGTTGAACAGCTTGCCCGAGGCATTGACCTTGGCGCCGTGGGTCAGGTGACCGCCATGGGCCAGGCTCATGCCCAGGATGGTGTCGCCCGGCTGCAGCAGCGCGAAGTACACGGCCTGGTTGGCCTGCGAACCGCTGTGCGGCTGCACGTTGGCGTAGTCGGCGTCGAACAGCTGCTTGAGGCGATCGATGGCCAGCTGCTCGGCGATGTCCACGTATTCGCAGCCACCGTAGTAACGCTTGCCCGGGTAGCCCTCGGCGTACTTGTTGGTCAGCTGGCTGCCCTGGGCTTCCATCACCGCCGGGCTCGTGTAGTTCTCGCTGGCGATCAGCTCGACATGGTCTTCCTGGCGCTGGGTTTCGGCGGCTATGGCCTTGGCCAGTTCGGGATCGTAGGTTTCGATGCGGACGTCACGCGGGAACATCGGTTACTCCAGGCAGGGAGGGGACAGCAGAGCCCCTGATTGTAAGCGGGCTGGCCTGCCGGGGCGACCGCTGGTCGCGGGGCGCGCCCCGGCCCATGGCACAGCCACCCCTTTCCCGAACCGTGACGCAATTCCTTGTGAAACTGAATTGTTTAGCTGTCCGGCCTAAAGACCCGCATTTCGACGCCGATACGCCCTGTCCAAATCAGGGGATTTTCGCGTGATTCATCCGCACCATGTCTGCTCGTCGGCCACGACGCTGGCCACCCGTCGCACCAGCACCTCCACCACCGCCCGCCGCGCCTCGCTGCTCGCACTCGCCGTCGGTCTGGCCGTCAGCGCCGGCGCGCAGGCCGTCAATACGTCCCGAACGGGCGATGGCGACTGGTATGACGCGACCCGCTGGAGCAGCGGTGTCCCGACTGCCACCAACAGCTGGGCCTACGTCGATGGCTACACGCTGAGCCTGCAGACGCCGGGCGCGCAGTCCTGGCATCTGTACCTGGGGACCTCGGCCGACGCCCATTTCGACATGAGCAACGGCGCCACGCTGGATACCGCAACGGCCACCCTGGGTGCCGTCGCCGGCCACAGGGGTTCTGCCGTGCTCAGTGGCGCCGGGACCTCGTGGGACATCCAGTACGACATCGGCGTGGGCCACCTGGGCCGCGGCGAACTGTCCGTGCTCGGCGGCGCCCACCTGTATACGACCAACGCCTGGATCGGCTCGATGCCGGGCAGCACCGGCCTGGTGCAGGTGGATGGTGCCGCCAGCCGCTGGGACGCCGGCACGATCTACGCGGGCGCCCAGGGTAACGGGCGGGTGGAAATCACCAATGGTGCAAAGGCCACCAGTGACAGGACGATCCTGGGATGGACCAGCAGCGGTGTCGGCGCGGTGGTCGTCAGCGGCACCGGCTCGCACCTGACGTCCACCGACCTACAGGTCGGGGCGGCTGGCATGGGCGAAGTGATCGTGCAGGCCGGCGCAGGACTGCGCAGCACTACCGCGGTCCTGGGCGCCGGCGGCAGTGGCCTGGTCACGATCAACAACGCCGGTTCGCAATGGATCAACGATGGCCTGCTGACCATCGGCAGCCGCGGCCACGGTGACCTGCAGGTCTACAACGGCGCCAGCGTGGTCACCCACGGCCTGCTGGTGGCCACGCAGGGCGGCAGCGGCATGCTGACCATCGGCGCGGATGCAGGCGTCGACAACAGCGGTGCCACGGCCACCTTCGGTGACAGCAACGCGGCCACGATCAACGTCGGCGGTCTGCTGGTCACCGACACGGCCATTCTCGGTCGTGCCGTGGGCAGCTTCGGCGAGGTGCTGGTGAACGGCCCCACCGCCAGCTGGATCAGCAACACGTTGCAGGTAGGCCAGGATGGCATCGGCACCTTCAGCGTCGAGAACGGCGCAACGGCCTCCGTCAGCGGGTCGATCCTGCTGGCCGCGGAGGGGACTGCCCGTGGCTCGCTGGTGGTCGGCAACAACGCGACCCTGGCCGTTGGCAACAGCGCAGGCAACGAAACCATCCGCACCGGCGACGGCACCGGTAGCCTGGAACTGGCCGGTGGTGTGCTGCGCAGCAATGGCTGGGTGACCGTCGGCAGCGACGTGCTGGTCAGCGCTGCCTCGCAGCTGGATACCGTGGGCAACCTGGGCATCCAGGGCGACATCACTGGCAACGGCGCGCTGCGCAAGACCGGTGCGGGCGTGTTGATGCTCAGCGGCACGAACACCTTCAGCGGCGGCCTGCAGATCGATGCCGGTACGTTGTCCTTGAGCGGCGCCGCCTCGGCCGGTCGCAGCGTGGTGACGCTGGGCGATGGCACCTCCCTGGGCCTGGTCAACATGACCACCCTGGAAAACACCGTGCGTCTGCTGGGCACTGCAGGCGTGTGGATTCCCAACGGCAACAGCGTGACCTTCGGCGGCGGGCTGAGCGGCGTCACCGGTGCCGTGCTGGAAAAGAACGACGGCGGTGAGCTGGTGCTGAGCAACGGCGCCTTCAGCGGGGTCACCCGCGTCAACGGCGGCACCGTGCGCGCGATCGGCAATGCCATGCCGACCGGCGATATCGAAATCGGCAGCGCGGGCCGCTTCCAGACCGATACCACCCGGGTGGTCACCTACGCCGGGCGTTTCAGCGGCAACGGGCAGCTGCTCCAGGGGCGCCATTTCCTGGCACTGACCGGCGACAGCAGCGCGTTCACCGGCACCACCGTCGTCGATGGTGGACAGCTGGCCGTGGAGGGCGCGCTGGGCGGCACGGTGCAGTTGGGCAATGCGGCCTGGCTCACCGGCAACGGCCGGCTGGGCGATGTCGAGATCCGCGGCGGCAGCACCCTGTCGCCGGGCAGCAATCTGACCGGGCTCATCGGCCGTCTGTCGATCACCGGCAATCTGGTGTTCGACAGCAGCGCGATCTTCAATGTGGATGTAGCCGCCAATGGCAGCAGCGACCACGTCGATGTGGCCGGCACCGCCACGCTGGGCCAGGCCAACACCGTGGCGCTGGCCTCCGCCGGCGAATGGGCGCCGTCCACCCGCCACACCCTGCTGACTGCGAACGACGGCGTGGAGGGCCGCTTCGCTGGCGCCACCAGCACGCTGGCCTTCCTGACCCCCACCCTGGACTACGACGCCAACAACGTTTACCTGACCCTGGCGCGCAACGACATCGCGATGCCGGACATCGAACTGGCTTTCCCGGACGTAGTGGTCAACACCAATCAGAAGCAGGTCGCCGGCGCAGTGGAAGCGCTGGGCGCGGGCAATGCGGTGTATGACGCCGTGGTACGCCTGGACGTGCCGCAGGTGGTGCCTGCCTTCGACAGTCTGGGCGGTGAAATCCACGCCGCCGCGCGCACCGCACTGCTGCAGGATCACTTCCTGCGCGATGGCATCCATCAGCGCCTTGACGGTGCCGCGATGAGTGGCGTCCTCGCCGGTAATACCGGCGTGTGGGTAGCCGGCAGTGGCAGCTCGCTGCGCCTGGACGCCGATGGCCTGGGCGCGCGTTCGCGTGTGCAGCAGCAGGGCCTGATGGCCGGTGCCGACTGGCGCATCAGCGAGCGCGTGCTGTTGGGCGTGGCGGTGGGCGAGCAGACCGTGACCAATCGACTGGACGCCCGCCAGGCCAAGGCCGACGCGGACGCCACCGAATACGGTGTGTACGGCCAGTTCCAGGGCGAACACTTCGGGTTGCGCGGTGGCGTCAGCCGCACCGACTACCGCATCGACACCACCCGCGAGGTGACTGTCGGCAGCACCTTGTCGCAGTCGTTGGCGGCGCGCTCGGATGCCACCGCCACGCGCGTATTCGCGCGCGCAGGCTGGGACTTCACGGCCCGCACTCTGACGTTGACCCCGGAGATCGAACTGGCCCATGTGCGTCTGCGCAGTGACCCGATCGCCGAAACCGGCGGGAGCAGTGCCTTGCAGGTGCAGGCCAACCGGGATGAGCTGAGCACCGGCGTGGCAGCACTGCGTGCAGTGTGGGACATCAGCGGTGGGCAGCGCGACCGCGCGGCGATCACTGCACGGGTCGGCTGGCAGTATGCCGACGGTGACCTCGGGGCGGCGACGCGTGCGCGTTTCGAGAACGGCGCTACGGCGTTCTCGATGCAGTCCGTGCCGCTGGCGCGCAGCATGGGTCTTGCCGAGCTGGGCGTGGCGGTCAGCCCGACCGCGGCAAGCCGCCTGTCGCTGCAGGCGCAGACCAGCGCCGGTGATGGCCAGCGCGATGTGGGCGTGCAGCTGAACTGGTCCGTCCAGTTCTGATACAGCGCGTTGCTTCAAACGAAGGGCCCGCTTGCGCGGGCCCTTTGTCGTTGTGCCGTTCGAACACCAAGGTCAGCGTGTCAGTGCGATGCCAAGCCTGCTCACCGGTTGATCACGTAGTCCGCAATGATCCCGGTGGCGATGGCGACCAGCAGCAGGTTGCCGCGATCATCGCGGATCCACTGGTGGTCGCGCGGCGGGCGACGCACCGAGTAGCGGCTGTAATCGTTGACCACGTAGACCGGGCCGCCGTAGTACTCACGGTAGCGGTGGCCGCGGGCCCAGCCGTAGGAGCCATACCCCGGCGCCGGGCGATAGACCACACGCGGCGGCGGCGGGGCGTAGTAACGGCGGTCGTTGTGGCGGGCGTCGCGGTAACCCTCCCGGTAGCCGTTGCTGTAATGGCGGCGGTCGTCACGACGGTTGTCGTGGCGGTCATGACGGTCATGGCCGCGGCCACGGTCATCACGCCACTCCCGGCGGTCGTGACCGCGGCCACGGTGGTCATCGGCAAAGGCCGGGGCCACGGTGCCCAGGGCCAGCAGCGAGGCGACCGCCCCTACTACAAATCGATTCATGCGCATGACTGGCCTCGCTTGGTGGGTTGATGGCTCCATCATGCGCACCGCGTCTGAACGGTCTCCGGCTGGAAACGGTTTCCAATTCAATGGCTTTGACCCCGCATTCAGGCGGCGGCAAGCCCCAGCGGGCGGGTGTCCCGGCGGCCCTGATCGCTTCCGGCTATAATTGGTCCATCCTTTTCTTCTTCTGTTCCTGTTCCGTCCGGAACGGGCGCAGGGTTGCGCCTTCGGAGAGCTCATGTCCTCGCAATACATCTACACCATGAACCGCGTCAGCAAGGTGGTCCCGCCCAAGCGGCAGATCATCAAGGACATCTCGCTGTCGTTCTTCCCCGGTGCCAAGATCGGCCTGCTGGGCCTGAACGGCGCCGGCAAGTCCACGGTGCTCAAGATCATGGCCGGCGTGGATACCGATTTCGAGGGCGAAGCCCGCCCCCAGGCCGGCATCAAGGTCGGCTACCTGGCCCAGGAACCGGAGCTGGACCCGACCAAGACCGTGCGTGAAGCGGTCGAGGAAGGCGTCGGCGAAGTGCTGCAGGCCCAAGCCCAGCTGGACGCCGTCTACCTGGCCTATGCCGAGGAAGGCGCCGACTTCGACAAGCTGGCCAAGGAACAGGAGCGCCTGGAGGCGATCCTGGCCGCCGGCGATGCACATACCCTGGAAAACCAGCTGGACGTGGCCGCCGATGCGCTGCGCCTGCCGCCGTGGGATGCGGTGATCGGCAAGCTGTCCGGTGGTGAAAAGCGCCGCGTGGCGCTGTGCCGCCTGCTGCTGCAGAAGCCGGACATGCTGCTGCTCGACGAACCGACCAACCATCTGGACGCCGAGTCCGTGGAATGGCTGGAACAGTTCCTGGCGCGCTACACCGGTACCGTCGTGGCGGTCACCCATGATCGCTACTTCCTGGACAATGCCGCCGAGTGGATCCTGGAACTGGATCGCGGCCGCGGCATTCCGTGGAAGGGCAACTACACCGACTGGCTGATGCAGAAGGACGAGCGCCTGAAGCAGGAAGACAACCAGGAAAAGTCCCGCCAGAAGGCGATCCAGAAGGAACTGGAGTGGTCCCGCCAGAACGCCAAGGGTGGCCGCACCAAGGGCAAGGCCCGTCTGGCCCGCCTGGAAGAGCTGCAGTCGGTGGATTACCAGAAGCGCAACGAAACCAATGAGATCTTCATCCCGCCGGGCGAGCGCCTGGGCGCGTCGGTGATGGAGTTCAAGAACGTCTCCAAGAAGTTCGGCGATCGTCTGCTGTTCGACGAACTCAGCTTCCTGGTGCCGGGCGGCGCGATCGTCGGCATCATCGGCCCCAACGGTGCCGGTAAGTCGACCCTGTTCAAGATGATCACCGGTCAGGAAAAGCCGGACTCGGGCGAGATCACCGTCGGCCCGACCGTCAAGCTGTCCTACGTGGATCAGAGCCGCGACGCGCTGGAAGGCAACCACAACGTCTTCCAGGAAATCGCCGGCGGCCTGGACATCCTCAACATCAACGGCATCGAGATCCAGTCGCGCGCCTACATCGGCCGCTTCAACTTCAAGGGCCAGGATCAGCAGAAGCTGGTCGGTTCGCTGTCCGGTGGTGAGCGTGGCCGCCTGCACATGGCCAAGACCCTGCTGCAGGGTGGCAATGTGCTGCTGCTCGATGAACCGTCCAACGATCTGGACATCGAAACCCTGCGTGCGCTGGAAGATGCGCTGCTGGAGTTCCCGGGCAACACCTTCGTGATCTCGCATGACCGCTGGTTCCTGGATCGCATCGCGACCCACATCCTGGCGTTCGAAGGCGATTCGCACGTGGAGTTCTTCCAGGGCAACTACCGCGAGTACGAAGAAGACAAGCGCCGCCGCATGGGCGACGACGCCGCGCCGAAGCGCCTGCGCTTCAAGGCGCTGAAGTAAGAAAGGAAAAACGGCCGCGCATTGCGCGGCCGTTTTGCATTCCGGTAGGTCACGACCGTTGGTCGTGACACCTTGTCGCCACGAGATTCCCCCATGTCCCTCCCCGAGCGCCTGTTCCAGCTGCAGCAGCACGGCACCTCCGTGCGCACCGAACTGCTGGCCGGCCTGACCACCTTCCTGACGATGTCCTACATCGTCTTCGTCAACCCGGACATCCTGGCCACCACCGGCATGGACCCGGGCGCGGTGTTCGTCGCCACCTGCCTGGCCGCCGCGCTGGGCTCGCTGGTGATGGCGTTCGCGGCCAACTTCCCGGTCGGCATGGCTCCGGGCATGGGCTTGAATGCCTTCTTCGCCTTCACCGTGGTCGGCGCGGCCGGCCTGCCCTGGCAGCAGGCGCTGGCAGCCGTCTTCATTTCCGGCCTGGTGTTCCTGGTGCTGTCACTGACCGGCGTGCGCGCGTGGCTGGTGGCAGGCATCCCGCCCTCGCTGCGTGCGGCGATCGTGGCCGGCATCGGCCTGTTCCTGGCGATCATCGCGCTGCAGAAATCCGGCGTGATCATCGCCAACACCGACACGCTGGTAGCACTAGGGCCGCTCAACACGGCGCCACCGCTGCTGGCGCTGGCCGGCTTCCTGCTGATCGCCATCCTGGAGGCCCGCAAGGTACGCGGTGCGATCCTGATCGGGATTCTGGCCGTGACCGGTGCCGCCTGGCTGCTTGGTGATGTGCAGTTCCACGGCCTGATCTCGCTGCCGCCGAGTCTGGCCCCCACCTTCCTGCAGCTGGACCTGCCCGGCCTGCTGCATCACGACGGCGGCGCGCCGATCGCGGTGTTGCTGCAGGTAGTGCTGGTGTTCGTGCTGGTGGAGGTGTTCGATGCCACCGGCACGTTGTATGGCGTGGTCGGTCGCGCGGGACTGCTGAAACTGCCGGGCGCACCGAAGCGCTTCGGCCGCGCGTTGCTGGCCGACAGCACCGCGATCGTGGCCGGCTCGCTGCTCGGCACCAGCAGCACCACCGCCTTCGCCGAAAGCGCGTCGGGCGTGCAGGCCGGTGGCCGTACCGGGTTGACTGCATTGGTCGTCGCCGCGCTGTTCCTGGCCGCCCTGTTGTTCTCGCCGCTGGCGGCGATGGTGCCCGGCTATGCGACCGCCCCTGCCCTGCTCTTCGTGGCCGGGCTGATGCTGCGTGAGCTGGTCGATGTGGACTGGGGCGACCTGACCGAATCGGTGCCGGCCGCGCTGTGCGCGCTGGCGATGCCGTTCACCTACTCCATCGCCAATGGCCTGGCCTTCGGCTTCATCGCCTACGCGGTGCTCAAGGCCGGTACCGGTCGCTGGCGCGAGGTGCACCCGGCCGTGTGGCTGGTGGCCGGGCTGTTCGTGCTGCGCTACGCGTTGGAATGATGGAGACGGACCGGCCATGGGTCGGTGCGCGCTGATCAGACCCAGGACGGGCGCAGCTGGCCATCCGCGGCGAATCGATAGCGGCCTTCGTACCAGCCCAGGGCGAACAGGCTGAGCACCTGCTCGTAGTAGCGCGGCGGCGCGGCGCGCTGCTGTTCCGGCGTCGGTAGGGCCGCGGCCAGTGCCTTCGCACGATCCGTTTCACCCTGCGCCTGCAGGTACGGTACCAACGCCGCCTCGAAACCGTAGTTGCCCGTGCCTTCGCGCGTCCCGGTCAGTGTGTTGACCTTCTCCGGCATCGGCTGCCCGTCGCGCAGCGCACTCAGCGGTCCGTGCAGCGCCTCCAGCACCGGGCGGAAGCTGGGATCGTTCACCGCAGTCATGCCGGCCCACAGATAACAGCGGATGGCGTCGTAGCTGCCCACCGGCCCTTTGTCCGGGTCGGCGATGAAACCGCCATTGCGCCATGCGGTCCAGTCCGGCGCGAAGCCGTGCGGCGCGGTGTCGCGCAACAGTCGGATGCTGTTGCCGATCACCGTGGTCCACGGCCCGGTCGGGTCCAGCGCGGCGAACCGGCGCAGCAGCGGCAACGGGACGTAGCTGGGATTGAAGCGCCAGGTATCCTCGGTGGCAAAGCCGTTCGGCCCCGGCATCAGCATCGTGCCCAGGCCCGGCACGTTGACCACTTCCTGCGCCAGGATCGCGGCCAACATCGCCTCGGCGGTCTGCCGCAGCGCGGGCCGTTTCCACAACCGCGCCGCTTCGTGCAGCGTGTAGGCCAGCCACACGTCCGAGTCGCTGGCCGGGTTGTCGTCGAGCACCTTCCAGGCGCTGGCGGCGGCATCCCGACCCCACAGCCAGGCCGGCAGGCGCTGGGCCATGCTGCCGCCGGCGAGGTTGTCTTCGGTCCAGCGCAGGATGCGATCAAACAGCGGCTGATCGTTGTCCACCAGCGCGAAGAACAGCGCGTAGGACTGGCCTTCGGAGGTCGAGCGCTGGTCGGCGTTGTTATGGTCGACCATGCGGCCGTCCGGGGTCACGCTGGAGGCGCGCATCACCTGCCACGCCGTCCACGGGCCGGGGCCACGTGCCGGACCATTGGCCGAACAGGCCAGCAGCGGGGTCACGGCC
Organism: Stenotrophomonas sp. TWI587; assembly: GCF_039674145.1. Taxonomy (NCBI): domain Bacteria; kingdom Pseudomonadati; phylum Pseudomonadota; class Gammaproteobacteria; order Lysobacterales; family Lysobacteraceae; genus Stenotrophomonas; species Stenotrophomonas sp. TWI587. The sequence continues at coordinate 167,891 of NZ_JBDJMW010000006.1, forward strand.
AGCGCCTGCAGCAGGCGGCGGCGCATCGGGTGGAACGCTCGGGAATCAGTCACGGGACATCAGCCTCTTCGCAGCAGGAACCAGCCAAGCCTGCGGGACACCCGCAGCCAGGTAAAGCCTGGCAGCGGGCCGGTCATCAGCGCATGACGGTGATCATTCACCCGAGGCGTACGGCGAGCGCAGCGGCTGCGGCTGCTTGCCCAGCCCGGCGCCGAGGCGGTCGAGCAGGAAGCGCAGGTACAGGCTGGTGCCGAACTGTCGGTAGTCACGCGCGTTGTTGAACTCCATGCGCCCGCCCAGGAACAGCTGCGAGGACAGCTGCCATTCGGCGGCGGCGCTGAGGTTGTAGGACACGCCGGTCTTGGTCTGGCCGGTGTAGACCGGATCGACATACTCCGTGGTCAGGCCGAGCAGCGCGGCCATCGAGGCGGCCTCGTAGGCAGCCTGCTGCATCGCCGGATTGGTCGGGAAGTACGGCGCGGCCTCTTCCTTGAAGTGCTGTACGCCGACGCTGGTATCCAGCTGCCAGGCCACGCGGCCGCTGGACGTACGACCGTTCCAGTGCACCGGGAAGCCGACATCCACATAGCGCTGCGGGCTGAAGTAGCCACCGTGGCCGTAGGTGAAGCCGCTGAGGTTGCGGTCGTACTGCATCGCAGTCAGGTTCAGGCCGGCGGTCAGCGACTGGTTGGTGGTTTCCAGCGCGTGCACGTATACGCCCACACCGACTTCCTGGCGGTCGTTGTCGGCCACGTTCTCACCTTCCAGGCGGTGCCAGGACGCGCTGGCATAGCCGCCGAGCTGTCCGTTGTCGACGGTGGCGGCGAGCTTGGCGCCGCTGGCAGTCACCCCGCCCCAGCGCAGGCCGTTGCGCCCGTCTTCCACCCCGGCGAACGACAGCAGGCTGTCGGTCACGGCGCGGCGCGAGGCTTCGCCGGACCAGGTCAGCGCATCGCCGATCTGGCCGCGGTAGCCGATCCCGCCGACGATCTGGGTGTCATCGAAGCCAAGCGGCGTACTGCCCACATCGGCGCGGAAGCCACCACGTTCGTAACCCACCGAGACGCCGGCACCGCTGGCATCCTGCGAGCTCATCCGTTGCGAGCCGGCCGCATTGGCCACCATCGCGTACAGGGTGTCCTGGAAGGCCTGTGGGGTCTGCGATCCACCACCGCCCTGGGCGAGTGTCTTGAGCTGGGCCTGCTCGGCCGCAGTCAGCCCGCGCACCAGGCCGGCATTGCCCAGCACCTGGGTGGCGATGTCGCTGATCGGTGTGTTGGCCAGGTCACGGCTGAGGATGTAGCTCGGCAGCGGATCGGCAAACAGCAGCGCACGCGCGGCCGCCGCACGTTCGGCCTGGGTGAGCGAACCATCCGTCTGGTTGAACAGCTCCTGGTAACGGCCGTTGTCCAGGGCGCGGTCGTAGATCAGATTGCGGGTGGCATTGCTCTCGCCACGGGTCAGCAGCGTCTGGTACAGCGACGAGCCGACCAGGTCATCGACCGGTGTGCGGTCGGCGGCCAGTGCACCGGCCACGGCGGCCTGCGGGCCACCGCCGAAGCGGCTGGCACTGGTGTATTCGGGATCGGGGCGACCGGCATCGAGCACGGTCGGGGTGACCGTGACCTTGAGCTTGCCATCGCCGACCGCGAACTGCCCTTCCAGCGGCACCTGCAGATCATCGAGTTGGCCCATGCCGGCTTCACCCGCGCGGGTGCGGTATGCCGCGCCGACCGCCAGGCTGCTGCTGTTCTCGGCCTTGAGCGCGCGCAGCTCATCGAGCACGCCGTTGCCAGTGGTAGCCGGCGGCAGCGGGCCAAGCGCGGTGTTGCGCGAGGCGCGCGGTGCGCTCGCCTGGCTGGGCACCTGGCGCGAGCCGGGCACGGGCAACGGCAGCGCGACACCGCCACTGGCCGCAGCCGTGGCCATGACCGGGTCCGGCAGGCCATCGGCATCGATCACCGGAGTGACGCTGGCCGGGCCCAGGCTCATGGCCATCGACGGACCGGCGTCCATCGGCAGCGGTTCGGCAGCCAGGCGTGCAGTGGCGGCCGGCAACGGCAGGCCACCGTCGCGCAGCGCCGCAGTACGGGTGACACCGCCACGGTTGAGCCCGGCGAACGGATTGAAACTGCCACCGCCTGCCAGCATTGCGGTGCTCGCCTGCGGGTAGCCATTGTCGAGCTGGCCACTGCCCTTCGCGGCGGCTGCCAGCGACGCGCGGAAGTAGCTTTCGGCGCGGCGGTTCTTGCCGGCCGCGCGATACACACGCCCTGCCGCCGCCAACACATCCGGCGATTCCGGTGCCTGCTTCAGCGCGCGCTCGAGATACTGTTCGGCCAGGTCCATGTCGCGCATCGCCGCGGCACTGCCAGCCGCGGCGACCATCGCATCCAGATCGCCCGGCGCCAACTGCAGCTGCTGCTGATACAGCGCCAGGGCCTGGCCGTTATCGCCCGCGGCGGCATACAGCCGTGCCAGCGCGGCGATGTTGCGCGGGTCCTGCGGGCGCTCGGCCAAGGCCGGGGCCAGCACCGCATAGGCACCTTCCAGATTGCCCAGCTCACGCAATGCATCGACCTGGCGCAGCACGTAACCGCTGCGCAGATCGTTCAAGCGGGTCTGCTGGCTGGCCGAGAGCGGCACATCGGTGAGCTGGCGCAGGATCGCGGCGACTTCGCCATCGCGACCGGCGCGCAGCAGCACCGAGGCATATTCCAGGCGATTGTCGACGCTGGGCGAACCGCCTTCGATCAGACGCTGCGCGAGCACAAGGGCGCGCTGCTGGCTGCCGATGTCGGCGTAGGCACCGGCCAACGCGGCCACGATGGCCGGATTCTTGACCCGGTCGCCGAGTGCGGCTTCGGCGCGGGCCAGCAACAGCTGCGCTTCGCCGCTGCGCTGGCGCTGCATGAGCGAACGCGCCTGGGCGGCCTGCACCTGCACCCACGCGGTGTCATGCAACGCGGTCATTTCCGAATCACGCGAAGCGGTGGGAATGCGTTCGAGCAACGCGTATGCGCGCGGCCAGTCACTGTTTTCCTGAGCGAACAGGGCCTGCGCATACAGCGAGGTCGCCGAGCTGTCGTCCAGCGCGCGCAGCCCTTCGATCACCCCGTTGGCCTGGTCCGGACGACCCGCGCGCGTGTACAGGCGCGCCAGTTCCAGCCGCAGCCACGGATCGCGCGGCTGCGCCAACAAGGCGTCTTCGAGTTCGATCTGCGCCATCTCGATGCTGCCTTCGGCCAAGGCCTGCTGCGCACGGGCGCGAGCGAGGTTGGCACGCAGCACGGACTGACCGCCGGCGCTTTCCTGCTGGGCCGGGGTCAGCCGGTCGAACAGTGCGGCCGCTTCATCGGCGCGGCCAAGACGGCCAAGCAGGCCGACCAGGCCCTGCAGCGCACCGGCATTGCCGGCATCCAGTTCCAGTGCCTTGCGGTAGCTGCGTTCGGCGGCGGCCGGATCGCTGCCGCTCTGCAGGTCGGCAAGCGCAACGTAACCCGCAGGCTCCTTCGGCTGCAGCGCGATGACCTGCTGCACACGGGCGATGGCATCGCCGCTGGGCTGGCGACGCACGTCCTGCAGGGTCAGCCAGTAGCGCGCGGCATCGGCCGCGCTGCGCCACTTGCCGTTGATCGCAGCCGCCGGGCGTAACAGTTCATTGGCTTCGCCGAAACGTTCCTGACGCAGACGTACCGAACCCAGCCCACCGAGTGCTTCGGCATCGCGCGGCCGCGCGCGCAGTACCTGCGCAAAGCGCGCTTCGGCCTGGGCCAGATTGTTGCTGTCCAGCGCGCGGAAGCCTTCGCCGAGCAGGCGCTGGTTCGGGTCCTGCGGCACGGGACGGCTGGCCACGGCCTGCTCGCGCAGCTGCGCCTGCTTGGCCGCCACTTCACGATCATTCGGCACCACGTCCAGGAAGGCCTGGTACAGCCCGGCATCGGCGGTGGTGGCGTTGAGCCACAGCAACGCCTGGCGCCAGGCTGCACGCGCGGGGCCGGCGGTGTCGGTGGCCTGGCTGAGTGTTCGCAGCTGGGCGATGCCCTCGCGGCGGGTCGGCTCGCGGTAGGTCAGCACCTGGGCCAGCGCGAGCTTGGCCGGGTTGTTGTTGCCGGTGGCGATACGGCGCAGGCCATCGCGCGCGCGCGTCCAGCCTTCCGGCGTACCGGCCAGTACCTGGTAGTACTCCAGCGCCAGATCATTGGGCGGACCGCCCGCACCGAAGGCCTCGTCATAGGCACGGACCGCTTCGACATAGCGACCGGCCGCCGCCGCGCGCCGTGCGGTCTGCAGCTGGTTGCCACCGCCGCCACCGCCGAGCGCCATGCGCAGGCGCGTGGTCTGCGCCGAGGAGGGGTGGCGCGCCTGCAGCTGCTGCAGCCGCTTCTGCGCCTCGGCACGGCGGCCCTGGTTGAGATCGATCAGGCCCAGGCCCAGCAGGGCGTCGGCCTGGTTGGGGTCGGTGGCCAGCAGCTTGCGCCACGCGTCGGCGGCCAGATCCTCACGGCCCTGGTCCTGCCAGTAGTTGCCCTGGCTGACCAGTTGCTGCGTCGAGGACGCGTTCTGCGCGAAGGCCGGCACGGTGAACACACACAGGCCAACCAGGCAAAGAGGTGTCAGGGTCTTGCGGAACATGGCGAACTCCACGCGGGCAGCAGTCGCCCATCGGCAGAAAAACGGTAGCGGCGATCCATCCAGCCCTTGCCGAACAGCACCAGGGCACGATCGTAATAGTTGAGGGTGCCGGCGGCGGGAATCCGCGCCAACTGTGCCTTGGCCAATGCAGGTTGGCCAAGCGCGCTGAGATACGGCAGCAATGCGGCGGCAAAGCCCGGCGACGGCGCCCCGCTGCCCACGCCCAGGCGCGTGTCGATTTTCTCGGCGAAGCCGGTCTGCGCGCGCAGCATCGCCACGGGGCCGGACAGGCCATCGAGCAGCGTGCGGCGCAGCGGGTCGGCCGGATCGGTCATGCCCGCCCAGAGGTAGCAGCGGATCGCATCGTAGCTGCCCGTGCCGCCCTTGGCCGGGTCGACCACGAAGGCCTTGCCGTTCCAGGCGATCCAGTCCGGTGCGAACCCGACCGGCGCGCTGGCGCGCGTCATCGCCACGCTGCGTTCGGCCAGCCGCGCCCACGGGCCACGCGCATCGACGGCGGCGAAGCGGCGCAGCACGAACAGCGGCAGGTAACTGGGATTGAGCGTCCAGCGGTCGGCCTGCACGAAGCCCCGATTGCCCGGCAGCAGCATCGGGCCGAAGCCGGGCAGCTCGACGATTTCGGCCGTGCGCATCAGCGCGAGCGTCTGCCGCCCGGCCTCGACCAGGCCCGGGCGCTTCCACAGGCGGCCGGCTTCCAGCAGCGCATACGCGATCCACAACTCACCATCGGAGGCGGTGTTGGGGTCGAGCACGCGGAACTGTCCATCGGCCGCCTTGCCCCACAGCCAGGCCGGCAGATTGAGATCGGCGCGGCCGCGGCAGAGGTGGCGGCGGGTCCAGGCCAGAATGCGGTCGAACAGCACCGGATCGTTGTCGACCAGCGCGAAGAACAACCCGTAGGACTGCGATTCGGAGGTGCTGCGCAGGTCCGTATTGAGGTGATCGACCACGCGCCCATCCGGCTCGATATGCCGATCGACGAACGCACGCCACTCGCGCCACGGCGTACCGCAGGCCTGGGCCAGCGCATCCAGCGGCAGCACGGCCGCCGCACCCGCCGCCGCGAGCACCTGCAGGAAGCGGCGGCGCGTGGGCGCCACCGCAGGGACGGACAGGTCGCGCATGCTCAGCCGGACACCTTGACGCGTGCGTTGGCATTGCGCTTGAGCAGCCAGCGCGCGATCAGCGCCAGCAACAGGCAGGCCAGCCCCACGAAGCCGGCCAGCAGCAGCGGGCTCTGCGAGAAGTACCAGCGCAGCCAGGTCAGCGGCGGCAGGTGGCCGACGTAGTAACTCTGGTTGCCGGCCAGGCTGCGTACCTTGTCTTTCTGCAGCAGCACCACGCTGCCCTGGAAATCGCGCAGACGGTCCGGATCGAACCACGCCTCGAACAGGCGATTGACCTGGGCCGGGTCATCGGCCATCACCGCGATCACGCTGCGGCCCTTGCGCAAGGGGGATTCAAAGCCCATCAGCACCACATCGCCGGCATCCGGGCGCACCGACACTTCGGCCGTGGTCGGCAGGTCGGTACGGCGTGCATCCGGGGACAGGAACGAGGGCATGCGCTCGAACACCCAGTCCGAGAGCTGGAAGCGGCGCGACTGCCCCGCCTCGCCGATCGGCAGGTGCGCGGCCCATTCGCCGAACAGCGGCTGGCTGCGGCGCGAGCCCAGCACGACCAGATCCTGGTCGGCATGTTCGCCCACCTGGCCCGCCGCGATGATGCGGTTGCGCAGCGCCGGGTAGCCGGTCGAGGCACCCATGCGGCCGAGCAGGGTCAGCACATTGCCCACGTCATCGGCGTTGGGGTTGTCGGGCAGCACCAGCACGGTCTCGGACAGATCGGCCAAGCGCGTGAACGGGTAGCCGGCGTTGCCGAAGGCCGCCAGGTTGGGCATCGCCATGTAATGGTCGAAGCCACTCAAGTCGATGCTGGTATCGCCGTCGATGGCCGCGGAGACATCCGGGAAGGTGTTCTTGCACTCGGCCGCCTGCGGGCGATCGAAGAAGAAGTGGAAGCGCAGCTGGCTGTTGGACGAGAACGGGCCGGTCGGCAGCATCACTTTCTGCTGGATCGGCATCACGCCCGGCGCCTTGATCTTGTTCCACAGCATCTCCGACACCGAGCGCGGTGCCGGGCGGCCGTTCAAGGGCAGCGTGGTGACGAAGGCATCGTTGATGCTGATGTTCAGCGCCGACTTGTTCGCCCCTTCCGGCAGCGTGTAGCGATAACGCAGGTCCAGCGGGATGCCGTCACGACGCCACACGAACAGATCCGGCGGCAACTGCAGGCCGATGCGGATCAGATCCGGGTGGTAGCCGACCACGTTCAACTCGCTGGTCTGCTGGACCAGCTCGGACACGCGTACCGGGCGATCGCTGGGGATCCAGTTCGGCGCGTCGTACGGCTTGCGCGGCGCGATCTCCTTGAAATCGCCGATGCTGGCGGTCGGGCCGGACAGCGGCGTGCCCAGGGTCAGCGCGGTGGCCGCGATGCGCAGTTCACCATCATCGCGGCCGAGCACCAGCAGCAGCTTGCCGTTGGCATCGTTCGGGTTGGCGATCACGGCCAGGGTCGGCCCGCTGATGTCGGGCAGCACCAGGCCGGCCGGCGGGTTGCGCGGGGTCGCCACGACCACCGCGTTGCCTTCCAGCGGTACGGTGTCGATCGAGGCCGGGAACAGCGCGCCGCGATAGCCGGCCAGCGCGCCGAACCACGAAGAGACGATGCCGGCCGACTGCAGCAGCCCCTGCCCCGGCTGCCCGGTGAACACGAACGGCAGCTCCAGCCGGTTGGTGTCACGGGCATCGAAGAACGGCACCGGCAGCAGCGACAGATCATTGGTCAGCTGCAGCGGCGCCCAGCCCAGTTCCAGGTAGCTGCCGGCGTCGATGTTGGCCCACAGACTGGTGTGGTCCGGGTCTTCGCACTCGCGGGTGTAGTGACCGATCAACTGCAGGTTGATGCGGTTGTAGTCGATGATCATGCGCGGATCGATGTCGATGTCGCGCTCGATCATCCGCCCGGCCTGCTCGACCGGCGTCGGCAGGGTCGCCACGGTGACGTCGTTGACGGTGACCTTCAGGTGCGACAGGTCGGGCAGCAGCGCCGGCGAATAGCTGTACTTCAAATGCAGCGAGGCGCGATCGACCACCTGATCGTTGCGCACCGAGAACGGCACGCCCGCGGTGCCCTGGATGCCGCGCAGGGTGATCTCGTAATCGATGCCCAGCTGCTTGAGCGTGGAGCGGCTCTGCCGCGAACCGGCGGCCGGCGCGGCGGGCGGCACGGGCACTGCCGGGGCGGCATCGGCGGGTGCGGCGACCGGTGCGGCCGCTGCCGGTACCGGCGGATCCTGCGCGTAGACCGCGCCACACAGCAGGGTCAGGGTGAACGCCACCGCTGCGGCGGACGGACGCGGCATGCGCACCGGGCGGAACAGGGAACGGTGACGACGGGTCATGCGGAATCTCCGGTGCGCGGCGGGGTGGGGCCATCCTTGCGGCCTCCCGCAAGAACGAAACTGCCCAGGCGGTGGAAGCCGCGCATGCTGGCCTTGAGGACGTCGGTGGTGGAACGCAGGAACGTGTCGCGGTCATGGCGACCCCACAGCTTCACCCAGATGTCGGCACGGGCGAAGGTGGAGGTGACCAGCCAGCGTTCCTGCTCCAGGGTCAGCTCGCCGAACTGGATGCTGATGCCCTGGTCGTCGCGATCGTGCCGCACTTCGGCCGGCAGACGCTCGCTGCGCTGGCGGTGAGCCAGTTCGACCTCGACCTGCGTGCCCGGCTGCACCGGCTGGGACTGGTCCAGCCGCAGCGCCATGCCGCCGGTGGAGAAGTTCAGCGTGCGGCACGGCAGCGCCTGGCCATCGGGCAGGTGCAGCACGGCCCGCATGTTCAGCGGCACCCGGTGCGAGCGGCGGATCTGGCGCTGTTCGCTGGAGGTGGCGATGACCGCGCCCAGCATGATCATGTTGTAGACGGTCCAGCCCAGGTTCAACCAGATCGTATTGACCTCGCCACTGGTATCGGCCATCACCATCCGCACGATGCCGGCGACCACGCCCAGCAGGTTCAGCAACAGCAGCAGCAGGTACGGGCGGGCGATCTGCGCGTCGAAGTAGCTGCGCTGGACCAGGCCGCCCTTGGCGGTCACGTTGAACTTGCCCAGCTTGGGGTTGATCACCGCCATCAGGGTCGGGCGCAGGATGTACCAGGCCAGCGTGGTTTCGTACACCTCGTTCCACAGCAGATGGCGATGCTTGCCCTGCACGCGCAGGTTGGTCAGGTTGGCCATCACGATGTGGGGCAGCGCGTAGGCCAGGATCATCAGCGCCGAGGCGTGGATGACGTGGGCGCCGAAGAACAGGAAGGCCAGCGGCGCGGTCAGGAAGATGATCCGCGGCAGGCCGTAGAAGAAGTGCAGCATCGCGTTGGTGTAGCAGATGCGCTGCATCAGGCTCAGCCCCTTGGCGAACATGGGGTTGTCCACCCGCAGGATCTGCGCCATGCCACGGGCCCAGCGGATGCGCTGGCCGACGTGCGCCGACAGGCTCTCGGTGGCCAGGCCGGCCGCCTGCGGCACCGGGATGTAGGCACTGCGATAGCCGGCGCGGTGCAGACGGATCGCGGTATGCGCATCCTCGGTGACGGTTTCGATGGCCACGCCACCCACTTCCTCCAGCGGGCCACGCTTGATCACTGCGCAGGAGCCGCAGAAGAAGGTCGCGTTCCACTGGTCGTTGCCATCCTGCAGCAGACCGTAGAACAGCTCGCCTTCGTTGGGCACGCGCCCGAAGTTGCCCAGGTTGCGCTCGAACGGATCGGCCGAGAAGAAATAGTGGGGCGTCTGCACCACGGCCATCTTCTCGTCGAACAGGAACCAGCCCATCGACATCTGCAGGAACGAACGGGTCGGCATGTGGTCGCAATCGAAGATCGCCACGTACTCGCCGCTGGTCTTCTTCAGCGCCGCGTTGATGTTGCCGGCCTTGGCGTGGTTGTTGTTGGTCCGGGTGATGTACTTCACCCCGACCTCTTCGCAGAACTCGCGGAACTCCTCGCGGCGGCCGTCATCGAGTAGGTAGATGTTGAGCTTGTCGGCGGGCCAGTCCAGCACGGTGGCGGCCAGCACGGTGGTCCGCACCACCGACAGCGGCTCGTTGTAGGTCGGGATGAGCACATCCACGGTCGGCCACAGCGACTGGTCTTCGGGCAACGGCATCGGTTTGCGATGCAGCGGCCAGGCCACTTGGAAATAGCCGAGCACCAGCACGATGAACGAGTACACCTCCGCTGCCACCAGGCCCAGGCCCAGGGTGAGGTCGACGAAGCTGCTCATGCCCATGGTGTCGGTCAGGCGCCAGTACATGTAGCGCGTGGACATCACCAGCGACAGGCCCATCAACACCAGCGGAATCAACCGGCTCTCGCGATTGCGCAGGCACAGGGCGATCAGGAACACCACGGCCGAGAACAGGAACTGCTGACCGATCTCCATGGGCACGGTGATCACGAAGGCCAGCAGCATGGCGCCGCCGACCACCAGCGCAAGCAGCGCCAAGCGGGCCAGAACGGCATCCCCTCTCGGGGTGGAAGTTTTGCTCATGATGTTCCCCAACACGGCCGCACGCAGCGGCATCCCCTTGCATCAGCCGGCACTCCCGCCCCACCCCGAAGGGCGTGGCGAGCGATCACCGGCTACGTTTCACGCCCCGCGCAGCCGGCTCAGCGGACTGTGCCCCGGCGAAGCACTGCGGGCGCCGGCCAGACGCTGGAACAGCTGCTCCAGCGGTGTGCTCTGAGCCGGTGTGGCCACGACCGGTGTTTCCACCACGGTGGTCTCGACCGGCGCGAACACAGGTGCCGCGCTGACCACCGGCGTCAGGATGGCAGCCGGAATCGGCGGCACCTCGGCGCGCGGTCGTACCGGCGCACTGACCCGGGTCTGGCTGCGGGAAAAATCCTGGTAGGCGCGCGTGTCATCGCGTCCGCCGAGGCGGTTGAACAGGCCAGCCACGTCGTCGTCGTGGCTCTCCGTATCGGCAGGTTTCAGAAGCTTGCTCATGGCACCATCGAAAAGGGGGAGAGAGATTCAGAACACACGCGACAGCGTGTAGGTCGCTACATCCGGGTTGTCGCTCTGCAGGTACCGGACATCCAGTACCGACACCATCCCGGCGGCACGGAACCATTGCCGGTACACACCTTCCAGAAAACCAGTATCCCACCCGACGCGGCCGCCGAGTAACGCCGACAACGGCGCGGCGGCATGGTGAATGTGAACCTGTTCTGGCAATTCCTCAAACGCTACCTGCCCCCACTCGGCAGAGGACCAGACCGCATTGGCGGCATCCTGCAGTTCCTGCAGGGTCGCCACCGCCGGCAGCGCATGGGCACGGCCGAAGCGCTCACCGATCCGCGCCATCAACCGCGCGAGTTCGGCATCGGGCAACGCGCTGTCGAACTCTTCGCAGAGCGCCAGCAGGAAGCCGCGCCACTGCCGGGAGCAGGCGTGGGTTCGGTAGTAATCGAGTGGTGCTGATGAATTCATCCGGGAAGCCTAGACGAACCACGATGCGGAGGCGTTATACGGGACAATTACCGGCATCGATGTCGGTCAAAAGTGTGAACTGCGCCTCATATTATTGTGGCACATCTGGCTTTCCTGCATAGCGAGCGCGACGCGTCGCTTCCTGACGCGCAGCGTCACCTGCCCCGGCCGGGCTGAACGGAATCGTCGAACGGCCGGACGGGCGGGTTGCCCTGCCGTAGTGCTCAGCCCTCGGCGGGCAGCTCGAACACCTGGCGCAGGTAGGCCAGGTAGCCCGGGTCATCGCACATGCTCTTGCCCGGTGAATCACTCAGCTTGGCGACCGGCTGGCCATTGCAGCGGACCATCTTGATGACGATGTTGAGCGGGGTCGGGCCCAGATCATTGGTCAGGTGCGTGCCGACCCCGAAGGCCACCTGGCAGCGGCCGCGGAAGTAATCGAACAGCTGCATCACCTTTTCGATGTTCAGCCCGTCACTGAAGACCAGCACCTTGCTGCGTGGATCCACCCGGCGGCTTTCGAAGTGCGCCAGCATGCGGTCGCCCCAGCTGAAGGGATCACCGGAATCGTGGCGGACGCCATCGAACAGCTTGCAGAAGTACATGTCGAAGTCGCGCAGGAAGGCCTCTAGCCCGACCACATCCGACAGCGCGATACCGAGGTCGCCGCGGTACTCGCGCGCCCAGGATTCCAGCGCGGCCACCTGCGAATCGCGCAGCCGGGGCCCCAGCGCCTGGAAGGCCTGCAGGTACTCATGGGCCATCGTGCCGTGCGGGGTCATGCCGTACAGCCGGGCGAAGTGCACGTTGCTGGTACCCACGAACTGCGCACCCAGCGCATCGCGCAGCATCGGCAGCATCCGCCCATGCCACTCGCGCGAATACCGGCGGCGGCTGCCGTAGTCGGCGATCCGGCACAGCTCGAAGCCGGGGGTATCGCGCAGCAGCGCGGTCTTGGCCTGCAGGCGGCGCTCACCCTCGCTGAAATCCGAGTCGGTGGTGTTGCGGAACCAGACTTCGTTGATGATCGCCAGCAGCGGCACTTCGAACAGGATGGTGTGCAGCCACGGGCCGGTGATGTCCAGGTCGATCTCACCGGGAACGGTGGTCGACGGGCGCAGCGCGATGTATTTGCGGTCCAGGTGGAACAGGCCGAGGAAATCGGCAAAGTCCGGTTTGACGAAGCGCAGGCCGCGCACATAGTCCAGCTCTTCGGCACTGAAGCGCAGGCTGCACAGGTGATCGATCTCAGCGTTGATCTGGTCGATGAACTGCGCCAGGTCGATGCCGGGGGTCCGGCACTTGAACCGGTACTGCACCTGCGCGCCCGGGTGCTGATGCAGCACCGCCTGCATCATGGTGAACTTGTACAGGTCGGTGTCGAGCAGGGACTGGATGATCATGCCGACGATTATGCGCCTGACGTCGTGTACCGACCAACGACGGGCATCAGCCCAGGCAGTGAGCGTTCACGGCATCTGCCGGCCGCCATGGGGGAATCGCCGTCAAGGCACTTACCGGCGACGCAGCAGGCGCGGCACCTGCACCAGGGCATGCGCCCAGATCGCCCCCCACACCGCGCAGCGCACCGGAAAGGCACGTTGCGGCGCCTCGAACTTCCGGAAGTAACGCCACAGCCCGCGGTGCTTGTGCCACTCCACGAAGAACGGCCGCGAGCGGCTGGAGACACCGCGAACATGGGTGACCTGCAGGTCGTTGGCGATCGCGATGACCGCGCCGGCCTCGCGCGCGCGGCGGCACAGGTCCAGATCCTCGGCATGCAGGCGATAGCCGGCATCCCAGCCACCGATCCGGTCGAACAGGGCGCGCGGCATCAGCAGCAGCGCGCCGGACAGGGCTGGCACCCTCTGCAGCGGCTGGCCGTGGTCGGCCGGGATGGCCAGCTTGGCGCCCTGGCCGGGGTTGCGCAGCATCGCGGCGAAGTCCGGATCGCGGCGGCGCACCGCATCGTCTGGCCGGCCATCCTCATCGACCTGCTCGACCCCCAGCAGGCAGTCGCCGAGCGGCAGCGCGCGTTCGCGCAGCAGGGCCAGAGTCTCGGGGCCAACCATCAGGTCCGGGTTGATGAAGGCCAGCCACGGCGCCTGGCTGTCGGCCACGCCCTGGTTGTTGGCCGCAGCGAAGCCGGGGTTGTCCGGGTTGGCGATGAAGCGCACCCGCGGATCGGCGCTGGCATGGCGCTGCACGATCTCCAGGGTGCCATCCGTGGAGTCGTTGTCGACCACGCGGATCTCGGCGATGTCGCGCGCCTCGCGCAGGCGCAGCAGGCAGGCGTCAAGCGTGCTGGCGCTCTGGTAGCTGACGATGATGGCGGCGATGGCAGGGCTCAAACGGGCGACTCCGGGGCGGCAATGACAGGCGGCGCGAACAGATCGCCCTGCGCCTTGGGCATTATCGCCTGCCGATGATGCTGCTGCAGGTCGTGGCGTGCCTGTTGCAGTGGATCGGCCATCAGGAAACCCGCCAAGCGCGGGGGCCAGGCAGGCCAGCGTGTCGCCAGTGCGTCCATGTCGCCCTCGCCGGTCAGGCCTTCGGCAACCCGGGCGACGAAGGCGGTCTCGCACAGCGCGTTGCGCCAGCCGAGGCCGGCCATGCGCAGACTGAGGTCGATCAGCGCTGCGTTCCACGACGCGTAGCTGTGCATGTCCAGCCCGCCAGCCTTGCGCCGGGCATTGCCGCGCAACAACACAGCGTGGGTCACCGCCGAGGGCAGTTCGGGATGCAGCGGCGGCATCGCCGCGCAGGCCTGGGCCAACGGCGCCAGATCCAGATCGTCCGGCAGCGGATTGATCTCGCCCAGGCGCGGCCAGGCGGTCGTCTCACCGGCATTGCACCACGGGGTGGTCGAGCCGATCGAGGCATCGCGGGCCAGACAGGCCTCCATCTGCTGCAGCCAGCCCGGTGCGGGGATCGCATCGGGGGCAAGCACCACGACGTCGGCGCCGGTACACGCTGCAAGCATTTCATCCAGATGCGCGACTTCGCCGATCGCCCGGGCGCGGCGGGTGTACTCGGCCTGCAGTGGGGTCTGTGCGAGCCAGTGCTCGATCACGGCCTGGGCACGCGGCCCGGCCTGGCCATCGTCGGCCAGCCAGATCGCCGTTCCCGGCGCGGTACCGGCATCGAGCGCAGCCAGGCAGCGGTCCAGCGCGGCATCGTCGACCCCGATCGGCAGCAGGATGACCGTGCTCATGCGGACCTCTGCGTGCTGCCGTCTTCGCCGTGTCGCTGTCTCATCGCGGGCTCCCCTGGGCGCGGCCAGCGTAGCAAGATCGGCCCCCGCGGTGACAGCGCGGGCCCGGCATCGCTCAGCGCTTGGCCTTGGGCTCGGGGAACGGCTCCATCGCTCGGAAACGGCTGCTGTACTCGTCGGTCAGGTTCCGCGACTCCTGCGCGTTGCGCACGATGGTCGGGGTCAGCAGCACGATCACCTCGGAGCGCTCGGATTTCTGCGTCTTCCTGCCGAACAGCGCACCGACCACCGGCAACCTGCTCAGGCCGGGCACGCCACTGGACCCCTGGTCGGCGGAATCAGTGATAAGGCCCGCGAGCATGATGGTGTCGCCACTCTGCACCGCCGCTTCGGTGGAGATCTTGCGGGTATTGATCGGCGGGTTGCAGGTGGTGCGGGTCGGGTCGCAGCCGCTCGGGACGGCGCCGGCCGAGCTGACCTCCTGCACGATGTCCAGGAACACCACGCCATCGCGGGTGATGCGCGGGCGTACCTTGAGAATCACGCCGGTATCCAGGTACTGCACCTGGCTGTAGGTGTTGTCCCCGCCCACGCCGGTATTGACCGACACCGAGTTGATCGGAATCTGCGTACCCACGTTGAGCGTGGCTTCGGCGTTGTTGCGCACGAACAGCGACGGGGTCTGCAGCAGGCGCAGGTTGCTGACCTTGTCCAGCGCGCTGACCACGGCGGCCGCGTTCTTGCCGAGGAAGGTCCAGCCGACACTGTCACCACCCACCGTCCCGGAAATGCTGCCCCAGATCGAACGGCCGAGTGCGCTGGGCAGGTCGATGCCGCTCTCGGTCTTGCCGGTGGCCACGGCCTGCTCGAAGAACCAGTTCACGCCGTAGCTGAGGTCACCGGTCAGCGCGACCTCGGCCACCTGCGCTTCGATGTGGACCTGCATCGGCATCACGTCGAGCTTTTCGATCACCTCGCGGATCGAGCGCCAGGCCTGCGGGGTGGAGCGCACCAGCAACGTATTGGTTTCTTCTACCGCCGATACACCGACGGTATCGCCCTGCACTTCCAGGCTGAAGCTGGCGTTGCCGGACTGGCGCTGGGGCAGGCTCATCGTGCCTTCGCCCAGCCCACCACGGCTGCTGCCATTGCTGCTGCCGGTGTTGGAAAAATTATTGTTGTTGCTGTTGCCGTCGCGGCTGCCGATGTCCATCGGCGACGCGCCTGGCGCCAGCGAGCTGCTGCCGCGACCGCTGCGGCCATTTTCGTTGGCGAAGGCCTCGGCCAGGCGCTCGGCCAGGTCCTTGGCCTTGACGTAGCGCAGCTCGTAGGAGAACAGCCGCGCGTTGCCACCGGCGGTATCGATGCGGTCCAGCCACTGCTGGATCTGGTCGAGGTAGCGCGCCTGCGGGGTGATGACCAGCACGGCGTTGGCGTTCTCCAGGGGCAGGAAACGGAACATGCCGGCGCTGGGCGTCTTGCTCTCCTCACCGAATACCTTCTCCAGATCGGCGGCGACCTGTTCCGCCTTGCCCGACTGGATCGGGAACACGCCCACGGACATGCCCGAGAGCCAGTCCACGTCGAAGATTTCCACCGTGCGCAGGTAGTTCTCCAGTTCGCTGCGGGTGCCGCCCAGGGTGATCACGTTGCGACCGTTGTCGACATTGACGATCGCGTTCGGGCGCGCGTACGGCTCCAGCACTTTCTTCATCTCGGTGGCCGAGATGTACTGCAGTGGCACCACGCGCACTTCAAAGCCGCGCGCGTTGGCCGGCGAAGCGGTGCTCGGCGAGACCGTACCGGCCAGCGCCTGGTCGGCGGCCACGATGTTGTAGCGGCCCGCGCTGTAGACCATGCGCGCGTTGTTCCAGCCCAGCACCATTTCCAGCAGGTTCAAGGCCTGCGCCGAGGACACCGGCTTGGGTGTGGCCAGGGTCACGGTGCCCTGCACGCCCGGCGCGATCACGTAGTTCTGCCCGAGGAAGTCGCCCAGGATCGCCTTGACCACCGCATGCACCGATTCGCCTTCGAAATTGAAGGTGGCGTTGCCGGTGGAGGCATTGCCCAGCGAGGGCTGCGGCGCTGCGGCGGCGCTGCGGTTGATCATGGTGCCGGTGCCACGGCGGATCACGGCTTGTGGGGCGCCGGTGCCAGCCAACGGTTCGGCATCGACCCCGTCCCGGGATCCATCACCGGCGACCACCTGATGACGGTCGAGCACCGCATCGCGGCGTACCTCCGGCGCGGGCACGGTGGTGCAGCCCACCAACAGGGCGACAAGGAAAGACACGGGGAAAAGGCGCAGGGTCATGCTGTCACTCTAAGGGTTGTGGCCGGAGCCGCCCGCGGGCGGTTTCTGCGACTGCTGTTGCTGTTGCTGCTGCAATTGCTGGCGGCGCGCCTGGATGCGCTCGCGGATCGCCTTCATCTGGTCTTCGCTGGGGCCCTGCGCGCTCTGTGCGGGGCCCGACGCGTTCGAGGGCGTACCTGCCTGCGGCGCAGGCGGGGCGGCCGGTGGTGGTGCGGGCATGGGTGCCGCCGTGCCGTTGATCGGCCGGGCACCGGTACCGGCCGGCGGAACGCTGGTGAGCGGTGTGCTGCCCAGCACCGTCGGCGGTTCACCGCCCTGCCCGTTGAACACCGGCAGTTCCAGCGTCTGGGTACCGCCCGGCCCGCTGACGGTGGCACGGCGCGGTTCCAGCGCCAGCAGCTGCCAGCCGTTCACCGCTTCACCGTTCAAGCGCAACCGCAGCGACTGACGTTGGTCGGTGGTCAGGATCGCCATGCCGAAGCCGGGCGTGAGCAGCACGCCGGTCAGCGCGACGCTGCTCGCGGTGCCCTGCTCGGTGCCGCCAAGCAGATACGGGCGCGGTTGCCGGTCTTCGGCGAACAGCGGCCGCGCGCCGATCTGCGCGTAGGTGCTGGCCGAGGCCATCCGCTCGGGCGCGGCCGGCGCCAGCTGCGGCAACGGCCCGGGCCCGACATCACCCTCGGTTGCCGGGGCGATGCGGCTGCCCAGCCCGAACAGCGTGGCGATCCAGATCGCCAGTGCCCACAGCGCGATGCCGCCCAGCCACCAGGTGCGCAGACCGGCTGCTTCAAGCTTCATGCTCGACCTCCTCGGCAGCATCCGGCTCGGGCGCCGGTTCGGCCGCGTCGACCGGCGTTGCCGCGCCCGGGTCGGCAGCCTGCTCGGCCGGCAGCGGGAGCGGTGCCTGATCCGGTGCCGCCGCACCGGACGCCAGCGCGGCGCCTGGGCGCAGATAGCCGACCAGCTCGAAGGACACGTCCAGGCCGGTGCCGGTTTCGCCGGGCGATTGCTGGAAGCGCTGCGCGAGCAGATTGAGGTTGTCCACGAACAGGCGAGGGCTGCCGGTCTCCAGCGTGTGCAGCACCGCCGCCATTTCCGGCACGCCACAGCGCAGGCGCACCTGCAGGGCCACGCGTGGGAATGCCGGTTCGCGACTCGCATCGGGCAGCGGCGTGCGATTGCTGATGGTGCAGCTGCGGTTGCCCGGACTGGCCGAGGCCACCGCGTCCTGCAGGCGGCTGGACAGCGCGGCAGCCGCCGATTCGGCGGTCGCCTCGCGCAGGAAGCCGGGGCGACCCTCAAGGGCTGTCTGCACGTCTCGCAGCTGGGTGGCGATCTGGCCGCGCTGCGCCAGCTGTGCCTGCACCCGCTGCTGGCGCTCCTGCACGGCGGCGATGTCGGCCTTGATCGCCAGCAGCGGACGGGTCAACCACGGATGCACCAGCAGCAGGTAGGCCACGGTGATCACCGCCAGCAGCAGACCCAGTGCCAGCCAGCGATCACGGCGCGTCGGTTGTGCTGCCATCGGCAACCTCCTTCGCATTCGGCGTCGCGCCGGGCAGCGGCTGCAGTTCGGCCGTCAGCGTGAACCGGTCGCGGC
The DNA here is from genome assembly GCF_039674145.1 of Stenotrophomonas sp. TWI587. Taxonomy (NCBI): domain Bacteria; kingdom Pseudomonadati; phylum Pseudomonadota; class Gammaproteobacteria; order Lysobacterales; family Lysobacteraceae; genus Stenotrophomonas; species Stenotrophomonas sp. TWI587. The sequence goes on from NZ_JBDJMW010000006.1 coordinate 186,233, forward strand.
CACTGGTCGCCCCATCGGCCTGCAGCACACCGGTCAGGTTCACCTTGCGCCACAGCGGCGAGTCCTGCAGCAGCGGTACCAGCTGCGAGGCTTCGCGGCTGAGCCCGATCAGCTGCAGCGAGGTGCCTTCGATCGACATTTTTTCCAGATACGTTCCATCCGGCAGCAGGCGGGTAAGTTCATTCCAGATCTCCACCGTACTGGCGTGCTCGGCACGCTTGCCCTCGAGGAACGCGGCGCCCTCGACCAGGCTCTGAAGCTGTTGCCGCTCGGCGGCGACCTGGCGTGCGTCACGCGCGGCGGTATCGACCTGCTCGCGCAGCGCATCCGCCGCCGACCGCCGATTCTCAAGCACCTGATGCCCGGCCAGCGCGAGCAACACCACCGCGCTGATCGCCAGGATCCAGTTCCAGCGTGCCATGGGATCGCGATACGGCTGACGCTGTGCGACCGGCAGCAGATTGACGTCCAGTGGCTGTCCATCGGCGTCGACGGCATCCACGCCGGCCACAGCCTGGGCCCATGGCCCGGCCTGCTGTGCCCAGTGCTCCAGTTGCTGGCGCGGGATCACCACCAGTTCCACCTGCAGCTGGCCATCCGGCAACGCACCCAGATCACGCACGTCATAGCTGACCTGGCTGGCATCGAACGGGGTTTGCCGATCGATTTCGAAACCGACCACATCGCGCAGTCGCTCGGCGGCCGCCGCCGGCAACCGCAGCGGGCGACGCAACACGCTGCCGGCCGGCAGCAGCCAATGCCGCGGCAGGCTGCGCAGGCGTGCATCCAACAGGTTGTCCAGCGCGGCCGGCGACACCGGCCAGGGCAGTTCGGCAATCGCCTCGAGCTGTTCACCGGTCTGGCGCTGAACGTGCAGCACCTCACCGTCGCGCTCGAGCAGCAGCCGTGAGCGTGACCAGCCCATCGCCCATTGCCAACGCACCGGCAGCCAGGCCAGCAAGGATTGCCGCCACCAGCGCAGGCTGCTGCCCACGCCAGGCGACAAACGCCCGCGGGCCCGCACCAGACTGTCACGCCATGCCGTCATCTTGCTGCCATTCCCTGTTCCCAGCGAAGTACTGTGTATGCCGCTCCCGGCGTGCCTGCCGAGCCCATCCTCACCACGGCGCGCAGTACCGATATCCGGCCGCGTTCGTCCGTGGCGCGACTCTCGATACTATAGGTGCCACTGCCACCTGCAAGCGGTGCGACCGGTAATCCTGCGTCATCTGCGGCTGCGGCACGCTCGCGCTCGGCCAGCAGACGCTCCGCATCCAGTCCCAGCGCGGTCAGTACCGGACCGGCGGCAAAGCGCGGGTCAGGCCGCGCCTGGCGGCTGTACAGGGTCAGCATCGGCTCGATCCGCGCATACAGCCCCGCCTCCATGCCGAGCACGCGCTGCAGCTCGCCCACCGTCTCAAAGCGCGCGTTGCGTGCGCCATACGGCAGGCCCGCGGCGACGTAATCGGGCGTCTCGGCGCCACCTCCGGGCTGCTTGAGGCTGTCGGCATCGCGCCAGTCGACGATGGCACCGGCCAGCTGCTGGGCGCGGCCGGGCTCTTCCCCCATCGCGCGCAGGAACGCGGTGAGGAAGTTGGCATCGGCCAGGTTCAGATTCACTTTGCCGTTCTCATCGAGGATCGCCAGATCGATCCGGCGTTCGTCGAAGGTCCAGCGGTAGCGGCGGCCGTCGGCCACCCAGGCCGGCTGGCTGGCACGCGGCTGCAAACGATGCAGGGCGTATTCCAGGCCCGCGCGCGCGTACTCCTGGCCGATGGCATCGTCGCCGATCACCCGCTGCTGCATGTGCTCCACGCGTGCGCTCAGCGCGAATGCGCCGATCACCGCCGTGAGCAGGGCGATCAACCACAGCACCAGCACCAGCGCCGCACCGCGCGCGCGCCTCATGGGCGATCTCCGCGTGGCGGCGGCAATGCCGCGATCATCGGCGGCCACGCTGGCCCCTGCAGCGGGATGATCTCGATCGAGACCAGCAGTGGCAGCCGGCGGGTATCGTCCCAGCGGTCCAGCCAGTCGGTCATCTGGCCAGTGCGCGGATCGGTGCCGCGGTAGCGGAAGCGGACCTCGCGCAGTTGGTCGGCCAGCATCTCCGGTGGTCGTGGCGGATCTTCTTCAATCGCTTCACCGTTCTGCAGCAGGGTCAGACCTACCTCCAACTGTTCTTCCCCACCCGCGCGACGGACCTGCAGCTCGTGCGCATAGGGCCCCCCGCGGCCCAGGTAGCCCGGCAGATCGGAGACGAACAGCATCCGCTGCGGCTCGCCGACGAAATACACCGGGTCGCGGGTGGGATCGGGGGGCGAGGTGGCAATGACCAATGCGGTTGACAGTCGACGGCGCAGGAAGCCCTCGACCGCGCGCATGCGTTCGTTCTGGGCGGCCATGCGCTCACCGCGCTGGCTGATCGCCATCGCCGAGCGCACGGTGGCGAAGGCCAGTGCCAGCCCGCCCACCAGCAGCGCGGTAGCCAGCAGGATCTCGATCAGCGTGAAGCCGCCGGCGCGGCGTGGGCGCAGCGTCATCGCGGTGCGCCCGGTACCGGCGGCAACAAGCGCAGGCTGCGCCACTGCAACTGCTCGCCATTGCCTTCGCCCCAGCGCACCTGCAGCGTGATCTGCGCCAGGGTGGGGCCGCCGACGTCGGTGGTCGCCGGTGCGGTGGTGGTACGCGGCCCCGCGTAAGGCTCCACCTGCAATCGCCAGCGGTACTTGCCCTGCTCCCACTCGCCCTGGGTGTTGCCTTCCTGCAGCGGCGTTTCCACCCCGGTACTGGCCAGCAGCGACTGCGCATACAGCGTGGCCCGGCTGCGCACATCGGCCTGGCCCACCTGGCGCGCCGCACCGGACAGACTGCCCAGCAGCAGCGTCAACGCCAACGCCAGCAGCGCGAAGGCGATGATCACCTCCAGCAGCGAATAGCCACGCTGGCGCCTCATCGGCCCTCCCGGCGCGGGCCCGCACGGACTTCACCGGTGATCCAGCCGACGTGGATTTCCCACACTGCGCCGCGCGTGCTCAGGTCGATGCTGCCGCCACTGGCCGCGCCGTCGGCGAAGAAGGCGATGCTGCCCTGCCCCGGTGCGGTGCTGAGCTGGCTCGCCCCGCGGAACTGCACATCCAGCGCGGCCGGAAGCTGCCCGTGACGACCATTCGCCGCCTGCCAGGTTCGCGCACGCGGGTCGATCACGAAGCGCTGGGTCTGGCCGGTGGCAATGGCCTGGGTACGCGTGTAGCGCAGCTGGGTGGCGATTTCCTTGCCGGCGTTGCGCAGGCGCATGCCATCGATGCCGCCGTTCATCGCGGTGGCGGTCACCACACCGATGATGGCGATCAGAGCGACCACCAGCAGCATCTCCAGCAGCGACAGACCGCGTGCATGGGTGCCCGCGGGCACGCGATGCGGCGGTCTGCTCGGCACGGGCCACAGCGCTCCCAATGCCGATTACTCGTACCGGATGTCCGCGTCGTAGCTGCTGCCACCTACCTTTCCGTCCTTGCCCAGGCTGATCAGGTCATACGGCTGGCTTTCGCCCGGCACGCGGTACTCCAGCGCGTGGCCCCACGGATCGTTGAGGTCGGCCGGCTTGGCATACGGGCCGAGCCAGCCCGCGCTGCCGCTGGGCTGGGTCACCAGATCATCCAGCTTGGCCGGCAGCTTGCCGGTGTCCAGCTGGTAGTTGTCGATCTTGCCGGCCATGGTCTGCACCTGCGCCTTGGCGATGTTGGCCTTGCCGCGGTCGGCGCCGCCGAGCACACGGCTGCCGACCAGGGTCAGCACCGCGCCGATCAGCACGATCACGATGATGATTTCCAGCAGGCTCATGCCGGACTGGTGGCGCGCGGAAGAGAAGCGGGTCAGGCGACGACGTTGCATATGGCAGGCTCCTTGCATCGAAAACATCGGGGTGTTCACCAGCGGCCGGTCAGCCGATGGCATTGGTCAGGTCGTACAGCGGCACCAGCACGGCCACGATCACCAGGCCGACCACCGAGGCCAGCACCAGGGTGATCACCGGCACCAGCGCCGACAGCAACCGGTCGATCGCCCGCGCGCTTTCCTGCTCGAACGTATCGGCGGCCTTTAGCAGCATCGTATCCAGCGCGCCGGATTCCTCGCCGACCTGGATCATCTGCAGCGCCAGGCGTGGGAAACGCTTGCCGCGCGACAGCGACGCCGACAGGCCGTTGCCGTTCTTCACCTCGTCACTGGCTGCATCGACATCCGCAGCCAGCGCGCGGTTGCTGAGCACGTTGCGGGCGATGCCCAGGCCGGACAATAGCGGCACGCCGTTGCGCAGCAAGGTGCCCAAGGTACGGGCCAAGCGCGCGGTTTCCAGCTTGGCCAACAGCGAGCCGATGCCCTTGCGCTGCAGCAGCCAGCCATCGACGGCCAGGCGCGTGGTCGGTTGCCGCAGCCGCCGTTCCACCACCAGCGCGATCACCGCCGGCACCACGATCATGACGATCCAGCCTTCGCGCACGACCAGGCCGGCGGTGAGCACCCACTGGGTGAACCACGGCAGGGCGACGTCCAGGCTTTCGTACATCAGCGCGAACTGCGGCACCACGTAACCGAGCAGGAACAGCAGCGCGCCGCCGACCACCGCCAGCAGGATCGCCGGGTAGATCAGCGCGTTGATGACGCGCCCTTTCAGCTCAGCGCTGCGCTCCAGGTAATCCGACAACCGCTGCAGGGTGTCATGCAGGCTGCCCCCGGCTTCACCGGCGCGCACCATGTTGATGTACAGCCGCGAGAACAGGCCGTGCTGGCGTTCCAGCGCGGTGGAAAGCGGCGCGCCGCCGCGCACGATGTCGCGGATGTCGGTGACCACCCGGCGCGTGCGCTCGTCTTCGGGCAGCTCGAGCAGGATGCTCAGCGCGCGGTCCAGCGGCTGCCCCGCACCCAGCAGCGTCGCCAGCTGCTGGGTGAACTGCACCAGCCCGCCGCCGTCGAACGGTTTGCGGCGCAGCAGTGCCGCCCAGGACGAGGCACCGGCCACGCCCTCGCTGGCCAACCGCGCTTCCATCGGCATGTGCCCTTGGTCCTGCAGGCGCGCCGCCACCTCGGCTTCGCTGGCCGCCTCCATCTGCCCGTCGAACAGCTCGCCATGCGCGTTGAGCGCCTTGTAGCGGTACTGGGCCATGCTCAGCCGCCCACCCGGTACCGACCGTGCGCGCGCATCAGGAATCCTCCGTCACGCGCAGCACTTCTTCCAGCGTGGTGTAGCCCTGCAGCGCTTTGGACAAGCCATCTTCGTACATGGTGCGCATGCCGGCCGCACGCGCGATCTGTTCGATCTCGCCCATCCCGGCGCGCCGCATCACCGCACTGCGCAGCGCATCGTTCATCACCAGGAACTCGACGATGGTGGTCCGGCCGAGATACCCCGTGGGCGCGATCGCCGAGGGCTGCGCGCGGTACAGGAAGATCTCGCCTTCCGGCTGCAGCCGGCGCAGCCCGAACTTCTCGATCTCCTCCGGCGAGGCGGGATAGCGCTGTGCATGCTGCGGCTCCAGCCGGCGCACCAGACGCTGGGCGAGGATGCCGTTGATGGTGGAGGTCAGCAGATAGTCCTCCACGCCCATGTCCAGCAGGCGGGTGATGCCACCGGCGGCGTTGTTGGTGTGCAGTGTGGAGAGCACCAGATGACCGGTGAGCGCAGACTGGATCGCGATGCGCGCGGTTTCCAGATCGCGCATTTCGCCAATCATGATGATGTCCGGATCCTGGCGCACGATGCTGCGCAGCGCATTGGCGAAATCCAGCCCGATCTGCGGCTTGGCCTGGATCTGGTTGATGCCTTCGATCTGGTACTCGACCGGGTCTTCGACGGTTATGATCTTCACGTCGGCGGTGTTGAGCTGGCTCAGCGCCGTGTACAGCGTGGTGGTCTTGCCCGAGCCGGTGGGGCCGGTGACCAGCAGGATGCCGTGCGGCTGCTCCAGCACCTTGCGGAACTGCGGCAGGAATGCCTCGGTGAAACCCAGCCGATGGAAATCGAACACCACCGTATCGCGGTCGAGCAGGCGCATCACCACGCTTTCGCCGTGCGCGGTCGGCACGCTGCTCACGCGCAGGTCCAGCTCCTTGCCCTGCACGCGCAGCATGATGCGGCCGTCCTGCGGCAGGCGGCGTTCGGCGATGTTGAGCCGCGCCATGATCTTGATGCGGCTGATCACCGCCGCGGTGAGATTGACCGGCGGGCTTTCGCCTTCGATCAACACACCGTCCACGCGGTAACGCACCTTCAGGCGGTTTTCGAACGGCTCGATATGGATATCCGAGGCGCGCAGTTCCACTGCCCGCTGGATGATGAGATTGACCAGGCGGATGACCGGCGCTTCGGAGGCCAGATCACGCAGGTGTTCGATGTCATCGACCGCAGCACCTTCGCCATCGGCGGTTTCGATGATCGCGCCCATCGCGCTGCGGCCCTGACCGAACCAGCGCTCGATCAGATCATCGATCTCCGAACGCAGGCCCACGTGAAGGCGTACCGGCAGCCCCATCGCGAGCTGCACCGCGTCGGCCGTGTACGGGTCCTGCGGATCGGACAGCCACAGATCCAGCGCATCGTCGTGCAGCGCCAGCGGACAGACGTGGAATTGTTTGAGGAAGCGCAACGTCAGCGGCAGCCCCTCGAGCAGCGCCTCAGGCGGCGACTCCGCTACGCCCTTGGCCTCCAGCAGCGGCAGGCCGAGCACCTCGGCGCAGGTCTGCGCGTGGTCGCGCTCGGAGACCAGCCCCAGGCGCACCAGCAGGCCCAGCAGGCTGCCGCCGGACTCACGATGCAACGGACGTGCCCGGGCCAGGTCGCTGTCCTTGAGCCGACCTTTCTCCAGCAATACCCCGACGATGCGGGATTCGGCAGTGGATTCTGCAGTGGGATCCTGGGCAACCGCGTTCAAGAACATTCTCCTGGCAACCGCTGCGACTTTAGCAGTTCACTGCGATGCTACGCGGGTTTGCGCGCGCTCCAGATGCAAAAACGGGAGCCCGTCACATGACGGACTCCCGTTGGGTTTTACCTGTCTTACTGGTTGGCGAGGATGCTCACACCGCTGAACGCGGACTCGCCGACCACCTTGATGTAATACGTACCGGCAACCGGCGCGGTAAAGCGCACGGTTTCACTGTTGCCCGGACGCGTGGACTTGGCGTCGAACGCTGTCGCGGTCGGCTCCTTGCCCTGGCTCACATACACCGACACATTGCCGCTGCCGCCGTAGGTGAGCAGGCTCAGCACCTTGCCGGCCTGCGCCTCGAAGCTGTACAGCACTTCGCTGCCACCCGCACCGCTCAGGCCACCGACGGCGACCTTGTTGGTCAGCGGCGTGGCCACCGGCCCGCAGTTCTCGGTGCACTCTGCTTCCAGCGCTTTATCCAGGGCGGCCTTGGCATCGACGATGCCGGTGCCGATCGGGGTGGCGGTCGGGATGGTCACCGGGAAGGCCCGGGCGGTCTGCTTGAGCAGCGCTTCCAGTGCAGCCGGGGTGAGCGGATCCTTGCCGGCCGCGGCCACCGCGCCCTGCACCAGTGCTGCCACCGCCGCCACGTGCGGGGAGGCCATCGAGGTACCGGCCATGCCCATGTAGCTGTAGGCACCCGAGGTCGGCGTGGTCAGGCCGTTGTAGCCGGACTGCCACACATAACCACCCGGATTGCCGTCCACGCTGCCACCGCCGCCAGGACCGGACAGATCCACCGCCGTGCCGAAGTTGGAGTAGTAGGCGATGCCACCGGTGATGCGGGTCGCACCAACGGCCACTACGTTGGCGCAGCTGGCCGGACGGAAGTTGGCTGCGTTGGAGGCCGAGTTGCCGGCCGCGACCACGACGGTGGTACCGCGCGACACGGCGCCATTGATGGCGTCCTGGTACAGCGCATCACACGCGCCGCCGCCGCCCAGGCTCATGTTGATGACCTCGGCCGGATTGGCATTGGCCGGCACACCGGCCACCGTGCCACCGGAGGCCCAGGTGATCGCGTCGGCGATGTCGGACAGGTAGCCACCGCACTTGCCGAGCACGCGCACCGGCAGCACGCGCGCCTTGTAGGCGACACCGGCCATGCCGACGCCGTTGTTGGTGGACTCGGCGATCGTGCCGGCCACATGGGTGCCGTGCCAGGAGCTGTCATCGGCCAGCGAACCGGCATAGCACTCGTTGTCGTTCTCTACCCAATCGCCGTAATCCAGCGCACCCGGGACGCGCTCATCGGTCGGGCGGCGCGACGTTTCCGCATCGCTGATGAAGTCGTAACCGGCCAGCAGATTGCCGGAGAAATCCGGATGCTGCGGCAGGATGCCGGTATCGAGCACCGCCACCACCACACCCTCGCCCTGGGCGATGTCCCACGCGGCCGGCGCGTTGATGCCGCCGGTGGCACTGTTCAGATGCCACTGGTACTGCGCGTAGTACGGATCGTTCGGCACCAGCTGCGGGGTGGCGTCACGCGGGCGCACATCGGTGCGCTGCAGTTTCACGTCCACTTCGGCGTACTGCACGGAGGGATCGGCCTTGATCTCGGCCAGCACCTTCTGCAGTTCGGCCGGGCTCAAGCGGCCCTGCAGGCGGATCAGATCGGCACCGACACCGAGTTTGCGCACGATCTGCGGGTTCACCGCACTGGCACGGCCCGCGGCGGAGCCACCGACACTGGCGCGGGCGACCGCCGACTGCACGGCCGTCAGCTTGGCCGAACGATCCGTGGCCGCAGCCGTGCCCGTGCGGTACTTGACGATGATGCGCTCTGCGCCCTGGGCGGCAGCCGGCTGGCGCACCGGCTCCTTGGCCGGCAGGCCCGCTGCATAGGCGCTGGCGCCTGCGGACAACGACAGCACGGCGGCTGCCAGCACATTGATGCGAAGGTTCTGCTTACTGGTCACGTTGACGTCCTCTTCAAGGTCATGGATCAAACGACTGTTCAGGCCAACACTCCATGCGAGCTCCCTGGCCGGCCCTGGCCAGGGTTCCCGTGACCCGCCCCCTCAGGCCTTGCATTGCGTTGCAGCGGGGCCGTGCACGGCCCCGCGTTGAAGCGGCTTACCAGCCAAAGCCGGCGCCCACGCCGACCGAGCTGTCATCACTGCTGAAGGCACCGCCCAGCGTCACCGTGGCGCGCTCGCTGAGTGCACGCTGGTAGCCCAGCGACAGTGCCGATTCGCCGCCCTGGAAACCGACGCCGACACCGACGCGGTTCTGGGTGCGTACCCCGGCTGCGCTGGTGGCCATGTTGAGCATCGCCGCGCTCATCGCACCCTGGCGGTCGATGCGACGGTCCTGGTGACGCAGGCGCTGGTCGATCTCGCCCTTGTAGATGTCGAAGCTGTCGGCCATCGAGGTGAAGCGCTGGTCGGTGTAGCTGTTGGCAGTGGCGATGCCCCCGTCCAGCTGGCCCTTGTTGACCGCATCGGTGGCCTGCGTACCGGCGGCGACGTTGGCGACCTGGCGTTCATTGCCAACGCTGCCGACCGACACCGTATCGGCCCGATCAGCGACCGAACCCTGCCCCAGTGCGACCGAGTTGGCGGCCGATGCGGTCGCACCCTGGCCGATCGCCGTGGCCGATGCGCCGCTGGCGACCGCACCGTCCCCCATCACCACCGCATTGACGGCGGCAGGTGCGGCGGCCGGCGCGTTGATCGGCTGACTGCTGCCGACACTGGCAGCGGTCGGCGCACCTTGCACGTTGGCGACGGCGGTGTCGTTGGCGGCGCTGATGACGCTGGCCTCCTGCACAGTGTTGGTGTCCGCTGCGACGCTGGCAGTCGCCAGCGAGGCAGTCCGTGCACGTGCACTGCCACTGCTGCCACCGGCAACACGCTGATCAAGGTCGCTGACCTTGCGGTCCAACGCACCCAGTGCATCGCCTACGTTGCTGTACGTCGCGCCCTGGATCACATAGTTCGGCGCGACGAACACGCCCTGCATGCCGACGCTGGCCCCGCCACCGAGGAAGGTGGCGACATCGGTCAGCGACTGGAACAACTGCCCACCGTTGATCGCCTGGCGGCTGCCGGACGCGATCGAACCGCTGCCAACGTTATCCAGAGTGGTGCCCTGCAGACCCGACAAGGTCACTGTGTCGCGGCTGCTGTCGTCGTAGGTCAGCGCATTGGCGGTGACGTTCTCGACCGAGCCGATGCGGGTGTCGATATCACCGACCTGCGTCTCCACCGCCCCCACACGCTGGTTGGTAGTGTTGAGCTGGCCACCGGTGACGGCATCGGTGCTGCCTGCGGCGATGCGACCGGCACCGACGTTGACGATGCGGCGCGTGGCCGGACCATCGGTACCGTTGCCACCACCGACCGAGACGACATTGGCTTCGACGGCACGAGACCCTGCACCGAGTGCCACGGCGTTGGCACCGGAGACGCCCGCCGCCGACCCGATCGCGATGCTGTTGGCCCCGTTGCTGGCGAATGCGCCGTTGCCGATCGCAACGCCGTTGGTGGCATTGGTCGAGGCCTGGCGGCCCAGCACCGTGCTGTTGGCACCGCGTGCCGAGGCATCAGCGCCGACGGCCGTGGCACCGGCAGCCGAGGCGACGGCCGCAGTACCCAGTGCACTGCTGCGGGTTGCGCTGGCGGTAGCACCGGAACCGGCGGCGAGCGCATCGCTGCCGCTGGCCGTCGCCACGCCGCTGCCGCTGGCCTGGAAGTGCTTGCCGACCGCATCGGCGGTGGCGGCGACCGAATCGAGCTGCGACTTGGTGACTGCATCGCTGGCATTGACCGCCTCACCCACGTTGGTGATGCGGCGCGTGGCCGGACCGGTCGTGCCGTTGCCACCACCGACCGAGACCACATTGGCCTCGCTGGTACGTGCACCGGCGCCGAGCGCAACGCTGCCTGCGCCACTGGCCGACGAGCTGGTACCCACGGCCGTGGCATTGATGCCGCTGTAGGCATAGCTGTCCTGACCGATGGCCGTCGCGCCCTGCGAGGTCGCCCAGGCCAGCTGCCCCACTGCCGTGGTGCGTGCGGCGGTGGCCCAGGCATTGGAGCCGGCGGCGACGCTGTTGTCGCCCGTGGCCTGCGATGCGTAACCGATCGCATTGGCGTAGCTGCCCGAGGCAGTGCTGCCCCAGCCGAGGGCGGACGCGTAGTCACCACTGGCCTCTGCCCCGTAACCCAGCGCCGTGGTGCGTGCACCACTGGCTGCGCTGAAGGTGCCGACGGCCGTGCTGTAGTCACTACCGGCCTCGGCGCTGTAGCCGAAGGCCGACGACTGCAGCCCCGCTGCGGTGGACCCGGCACCGGTGGCGGTACTGAAGCTGCCCTCGGCCTGTGCGCCGGCGCCGAGTGCAGTGGAACCGACGCCATTGGCGCTGGTGGCCTGGTCGAGCAGCACGTTGCCATTGTCATCTTCGTAGTACAGCGCACCACCGATCGCCGTGGCCGAATCCGCCGTCGCGGAGGCATTGAAGCCGGATGCGGAGGCATTGCGGCCGGCGGCCAGCGCGCCGCTGCCGTAAGCCGAGGCCCCGGTGCCGAACGCGTTGGCGGCCTCGCCCGCCGCAGTGGCGTACGCCCCATCGACGTAGCTGCCGACGTCATCGCCATTGCCGCTGCCCGACGCCTGGAAGTACCGGCTGGTGGTTTCGGCCACATCGGCGACTGCATTGAGCTGATCCACGTTCACCGCATCGGTACCTTCGGTACCCGCGGCGACGTTGGTGATCTGGCGTTGGGCGGTGGCCGTGCCGACCGAGACGGAATTGTCACGGTCCGCGGTAGAACCGGCACCGAGGGCAACACTGTTCACGCCTTCCGCGCTGGCACTGGCGCCCAGGGCGGTGGCATTGCCTGCATCGGCCCACGAGTTCCAGCCGATCGCGGTGGCGTAGTCATCAGTCGCCCAGGCGCCTGCACCGAAGGCGGAGGCACCGGTGCCCGAGGCACGCGATGGCAGCAGACCGTAGAAGGTCGTGCCACCGATGGCCACGCTCTCATCGCCGGTGGCTTCGGAGTATTCACCGACCGCCACCGCACCCGAGCCGGACGCGGTGGATGCTGCACCCACTGCGACGGCGTAGGCGTTGGAGGCCACCGCGCCATAGCCCAGCGCGGAGGACAGCTGGCCCGTCGCCTCGCTGTAGCTGCCAAAGGCCGAGGCACCGGCTTCGGACGCACTGGCGCGGAAACCATTGGCGGTGGCCTGTTGGCCTGCCGCCGTGGACTGGCTGCCGGTAGCCGTGGCATACGCGCCGCCGGCCTGCGCACCGGCACCCGTGGCGCTGGCGCCGATCTCGCTGGCGCTGGCGCCGTTGCCGATGGCCACGCTGTCTTCGCCGGTGGCCTGCGCATCGCTGCCCAGTGCCGCGGCACCGTCAGCGCTCGCCAGGGCGTTGAAGCCAACGGCGGTGGCATTGTCGGCAATGGCGGTGGCACCGCTGCCAAGCGCGCTGGCGCCGTTGCCGATGGCATTGGATGCCTCACCGGCAGCCAGCGCATTGTCACCTTCCACGTAGGCACCGGCGTCGCTGTCATCACTGCCGCTGGCCTGGAAGTACTTGCTGGTCGTCGCGGCCGCATCGGCCACTGCATTCAACTGATTCACGTTCACCGCATCGGTGCCGTCGGTACCGGCGGCGACGTTGGTGATCTGCCGCTGTGCATCGGCACTGCCGACCGAAACGCTGTCATCGCGATCAGCGATCGAGTCCGCACCGAGCGCTACGCTGTTCGCACCGCTGGAGGTGGCCGCATTGCCGAGCGCGGTGCTGTTCACGCCCGGTGACCATGCACCGCCGCCGACAGCCGTGGAGTAATTGCCCGAGGCTTCAGTAGGCAGCAGGCCGAACAGCGCACCGCCGACAGCGACGCTGTTCGTACCGCTGGCCAGGCTGCCCTGGCCGGTCGCGGTGCTGTAGGCACCGGAGGCCTCGGCATCGCCGCCGACCGCCACGCTGTTGGAGCCGGTCGCCTGGGCGAAGCTGCCCAGTGCGGTCGCGTTGAAGGCCGAGGCCACCGCATAACCACCGATCGCAGTGGTGTAACTGGCGGTCGCTTCGGAGGCGAACCCGTAACCGGCCGAAAGGGTGCCGCTGACCACGCTTTCCGCACCCACCGCGGTCGCGCCATCGCCGCTGGCACTGCTGAAGTAGCCCAGAGCCACGGATTCTTCACCGGCCGCGTCAGACAGCGCGCCACCGGCCAGACTGCCGGCGCCGGAGGCGACGCTGGCCGCACCCGTCGCGGTGCTCTGCTCACCCGACGCCAGGCTTTCCGCACCGGTCGCCGTTGCGTATTCGGCGGTCGACTGCGCGTTGGCGCCCGTTGCGGTGGCGTTGGCGCCGCTGGCAACGGCATTGAAGCCGACCGCACTGGCGTTGTCGGCCAAGGCGAAGGCGCCGCTGCCAATGGCCGATGCACCCGTGCCTGCCGCGAAGCTGCTCGAACCGACGGCGGTGGCGTAATCGCCCTCCGTAGCCGCGTTTGCACCGGCGGCCACACTTTCCTCGCCCCCGGCGACGGCAACCCCCTCGCCGCTGGCCTGGAACTGATCCGTCGCTGCGGTCAGCTGATCCAGATTGACGGCATCGCTGCCCTCGGTCCCGGCGGCAACCTGGGTGATCTGGCGCTGCCGGCCATCGTTGCCGACCGAGACGGTGTAGGCACGGTCGGCAATCGACCCGGCGCCAAGCGCCACGGTGTTGGACGCACTGGCATTGCTGCCCGCACCGATGCCGATCGCGCTTTCACCGCCGGCCACCACGTTCGTGCCGATGGCGATGCTGTTGATGCTGTTGCCAAGCGCCTGGAAACCGACCGCGACACTGTTGTCACCGTAGCTGAAGGCGCCGCGACCGAGCGCGGTGGAACTGCTGCCGCGCGCCCAGCTGTTGTAGCCGATCGACGTGGCGCCGGTGCCACTGGCCCAGGCCGACTGACCGACGGCGGTGGCGTTGGCTTCGGTCGCCCATGCACTGGAACCGAACGCGGTGGCGCCATCGGCGGTGGCCCAGGCATACGCGCCGGTCGCCGTGGTTTCTTCACCGCTGGCGAGGGCATTGTCGCCCTGCGCCACGCTGTAGTCGCCGGTCGCACGCGCCTTGTAGCCGCTGGCCAGGCTGTTGCTGCCGGTTGCCTGCGCGCCACTGCCGAACGCATTGCTGGTGGTGCCCGTCGCCTGTGCGCCAGCACCGACGGCCACGCTGTCCGGCGCCGCAGTGGCACCGATCAGGATCGCATTGCCCTGGTCATCGATCAGCGGCTGGTTGTACTCGTCATACGCCTGGCCGAGGCCACCAATGGCGACACTGCCGTTGCCGGTGGCGCTGCTGTTGCGGCCCAAGGCCACCGTGTCATCCCCGACCGCCGTCGCACCACCGCCCACGGCGGTTGCGCCGGCGCCCAGCGCATTGCTCGCTTCACCGGCTGCCAATGCATCCTCGCCGTCGGCGAACGCTCCGACCGCACCGCTGGCCGCACCGTTGGCCTTGAATTGCGCGGAGGTTGCCGATGCCGACGTCGCGACCGCATCGAGCTGCGCTTTGTTGACCGCATCAGTGGCTTCGGTACCCGCGGCGACGCTGGTAATCTGGCGCTCGTTGCCAACGTCACCCACCGAGACCGTGTTGGCACGGGTGGCGGTGGAATTGGCGCCCAAGGCGACACTGTTGGCGCCGCGTGCGGCGCTGTAGAAACCGACCGCCGTGCTCAGCTCACCGCTGGCCCAGGTTTCCGCGCCGAGCGCCGTGGCACCTTCGCCCGGCGCGTAGGCGAAGTAGCCCACTGCCGTGGCTTCCGTGCCGGAAGCTTCGCTCAACGTGCCGTTGGCCACGGCGTAATCGCCACTGGCGATCGCGCCGGCACCGACCGCAGTGGCGGCTTCGCCACTGGCCTGGGTCTGCACGAAGAAGCCCAGACCTGGGAGCAGATCCGCCGGACCACCGATGGCGGTACTGCTGTTGCCGGTCGCCAGGCTCTGCGTACCGACCGCCGTGGAATAGTCGCCGGTGGCATTGGAGACCGCGCCGAACGCCGACGCCTGTGCACCCGAGGCATAGGCACCTACGCCGTACGACGACGACGCGAAGCCTGCGGCTTCCGCACTCGCGCCGACCGCCGTGCCACCAACACCGGCGCTGGTTGCACCGGTATCGACCGGCACGCCGCCGTTGGTGATCAGCGGGTTGCCATCGGCATCGACTGCTGCACCGCCGACCGCCACGCTGCCCGGACCATTGGCCTGCGCATTGGTGCCGAAGGCCGCACTGTTCTGACCGGTGGCGCTGGCGTTGTAGCCGACGGCCGTCGCGTTCTGCGCGGTGACCGTGGCGCCGCTGCCGAGCGCGGTCGCGCCGTCGGCCAGCGCGTTGGACGCCTCGCCGATCGCGGTCGCGTTATCGCCTGCTGCAAACGCACCGGCATCGCTGTCGCTGCTGCCGGTGGCCTGGAAATACGTGTCCGTGTTGGCGGCAACCGCGCCAACCGCGTCGAGCTGCGCCTTGTTCACCGCATCGCTGTCTTTGGTGCCATCGGCAAGGTTGGTGATCTGGCGACGCAGGCCGTTTTCCGCGTTGCCGACAGATACCGTGTCGACGCGATCCGCATACGATCCGGCACCGAGTGCCACGCTGCCCACCGCGACGGCCGCCGAGTTCGCGCCGAGCGTTGCGCTGAAATCCGCGACCGCAACGCTGAACGCGCCGACCGCCACGGAGGCCTCACCGGCACTGGCCGCTCCACGGCCCAGCGAGGTACTGCCCGGCCCGATGGCCAGTGCACCACCGCCGATCGCGGTCGCGCCATCGGCGCTGGCTTCTGCCAGACCGCCAATCGCGGTGGCGGCGCCGTTTTCACTGGCTGCCACGGCGGAAGCACCGAGGGCGACATCGCCCAGACCGAATGCCGCCGCGCTCTGGCCGAGCGCGATGCTGGCATCACCGAAGGCCATGCTGCCCTGACCGAATGAACTCGCCCCAAGGCCAACCGCGAGTGCCTGGTTGCCGACGGCAGTGGTGGCATTGCCGATCGCCTGGCTGCTGTTGCCCAGTGCCGTTGCGCCGTCGCCATCGGCGTTGGCGCTGGCACCTGCGGCCAGTGCACCCTCGCCATCGATCGTCGCCGCATCGGCGCCGGTGCCGTCACCATCGGCCTTGAAATAGCGGGTCGCGCCTTCGGCAGCGACCGCCACCTTGTCCAGCTGTGCCTTGTTCACCGCATCCGTCGCAGCGGTACCGGCCGCCACGTTGGTGACCTGGCGCTCCTTGCCGGCATCACCGACGGACACCGTGTTGGCGCGGTTGGTCTTCGAGCCGGCGCCGAGCGCCACGCTGTTGGCGCCCGAGGCGGTGCTGTTGCTGCCGATCGCCACCGCATTGGTGCCCGAAGCCGTGGCGTTGCCATCGACCACGCAGCTGTCGACGATGTTGCTGTTGAGCACCAGGCAGTTGGCATTGCCGCCGACCTCCACCGACTGCGCGTAAGCGGTCTGCGACGCGCCTGCCGCGCCTAATCCGAGCGTCAACGCGATGGCGGCCGAGAGCAGTGCACTGCTGCGTCCGCCAGCAGTTCGGCGTTGATCGATGACGACACCCGAGGACTGGCTGCTGGCCAATTCCGAGGCGACGACCATCTGCCCCAATGCTTTGTTCCAGACCTTGCGATAAATCCGATTCATCGATGCGGCTCCTGATTAGGCTGGTTTTAGGCAAAGCGACGCCAACGCCGGACCGCGTGGTCCAACGTCCCCTGGGGGCGTTTTTTCGCTTGATTTACTGCGTTGTGCGCAATGGCTGGCAGATACCTACAGCGTGCACGCCATCCATGCGGTTACTGTGGAACTGAACGCTGTCGAAATGAGGATGCAGTGTTAACGTACAGTTTCAATAACGTCAAGACTTTGACGTTGATTTTCATATGACCGTGTCACGCGTCACAAAACCGCCTCGTTATTGAGCATTTTTGTTAGCTGCATGTGAGCAAACGATATAACGCATTTTCACGTTGTAACGCTGTGTAACTCATTGCTCCCGATCAGTTTGTCGGCCGTGCAAAAGAAAACCGCCGGACAAGCCGGCGGTTTCTTCACGCGATTTTCACCGCGTCGCATTCGAGCTCGTGCGCAGTATCAGCCGCACCATACTCTTGCGTTGCGGAACATCCGCAGCCACGGCGAATCGCCGTTCCAGTCGTCCGGATGCCAGCTGTGGTTGATCGCACGCGGGGTACGTTCCGGGTGCGGCATCATGATCGTGGTGCGGCCATCGGTGGTGGTCAGACCGGTGATGCCATCGGGCGAGCCGTTGGGATTCAGCGGGTACTGGCTGGCCACGTTGCCATCGCCATCGATGTAACGCAGCGACACGCGCGCGGCCGCCTGATCGACTGCATTGGCGAACACGGCCTGGCCTTCGCCATGCGCCACCGCGACCGGCAGGCGCGAGCCGGCCATGCCACGCAGCAGGATCGAGGGCGATTCCACCACTTCCAGCAACGCCGTGCGGGCCTCGAACTGCTCGCTGCGGTTGCGGCGGAACTGCGGCCAGTGCTCGGCACCGGGAATGATGTCCTTGAGCTGGCTCATCATCTGGCAGCCGTTGCACACCCCCAGCGCGAAACTGTCCTCGCGGGCGAAGAACGCCGCGAAGGCATCGCGCAGCGCGCTGCGCTCCAGCACCGAGGTGGCCCAGCCGCGGCCGGCACCGAGCACGTCGCCGTAGCTGAAGCCGCCACAGGCCACCAGGCCGGTGAAATCGGACAGCGCGACACGGCCTTCAATGAGATCGCTCATGTGCACGTCGAACGAGCTGAAGCCGGCACGTTCGAAGATGTTCGCCATTTCGATCTGGCCGTTGACGCCCTGCTCGCGCAGCACCGCCACGCGTGGGCGCGCACCGGTGTTGATGAAGGGCATCGCCACGTCTTCGTTGATATCGAAGGTCAGCTTCGGCTTCAGGCCCGGCGCGTTGAAGTTGCGCGCGATCGCACGCTCCTGGTCGGCGTTGTCCGGGTTGTCGCGCAGCTTCTGCATGGCATGGGTCACCGACCACCAGGCATCGAACAGCGCTTCCCAGCGCCACTCGACCAGGCTCTCGCCCTGCAGCGAGACACGCACCACCGGGGCGGTGGTCGGGCGTGCGATGCGCTGCGCGCATTCGGTCAGTGCATGACGTTCGACCAGATCAGCAAACGCGGCGCGGTCTTCCTTGGCGATCTGCACCACCGCACCCAGCTCTTCATTGAACAGGCTGCGGAACGGATCATCGCCCCAGGCATCCAGCGTGATGTCCAGACCAAGACGCGAGGCGAAGGCCATCTCGCACAGCGCGGCGAACGCGCCGCCATCGCTGCGGTCGTGGTAGGCCAAGAGCAGGCCGGCCTGGCGCGCATCGCGGATCAGTTCGAAGAAAGCGCGCAGACGCTGCGCATCGTCCAGATCCGGCACGGCACCGGCGAAGGCCGGCAGTGCGGAATGGTCGGCGTGCACCTGGGCCAGGATCGAGCCACCAAGACGCTGCTTGCCGGCACCCAGGCCGATCAGCCACAGCTCGCTGTCGGCATCACGGTCGAGCAGCGGGGTCAGCTGGCCGCTGGCATCGGCGACCGGCGCGAATGCCGAGATCACCAGCGACACCGGCGACACCGACTTGTGGGCCTGGCCGTTGTCCTGCCACTGCGCCTGCATGGACAGCGAGTCCTTGCCGACCGGAATGCTCAGGTCCAGCTGCGGGCACAGCTCCATGCCAACCGCACGCACCGCGTCATACAGCAGCGCGTCTTCGCCGTGATGGCCAGCTGCGGCCATCCAGTTGGCCGACAGCTTCACCGTTTCCAGCGCATCGACCGGGGCCGCGCACAGGTTGGTGATCGCCTCACCGACCGCCATGCGCGCCGACGCGGCCGCATCCAGCAGGGCCAGCGGGGTACGCTCGCCGATCGCCATCGCTTCACCGGCCACGGTATCGAAACCGGCCAGGGTGATGGCGACGTTGGCCAGCGGCAGCTGCCACGGGCCGATCATCTGTTCGCGTGCGGTCAAGCCGCCGACGCTGCGGTCGCCGATGGTGACCAGGAAGTTCTTCGAGGCTACCGAGGGATGCGCCAGGACGCGCAGACCGGCTTCGTACAGGTCCAGCCCGGCGGTCTTCAGCGCCGGCCAGCGCGGTGCCGCCGGGTGCACGGTGTCGCGGTGCATCTTCGGCGCCTTGCCGAACAGCACGTCCATCGGCAGATCGATCGGGGCATCCACCGGGGTATTGCCCACGGTGGCGCCGTACGCCACGACGAGACGCTCCTCCGCAGTCGCCACGCCAACGGCGGCGAACGGGCAACGTTCCCGCGCGCACAACGCGGCGAACTCGGCCAGGCGCGCCTGCGGCACACCGAGTACATAGCGTTCCTGCGATTCATTGCACCACAGCTGCATCGGCGACAGCGACGGGTCATCCGCCGGAACCTTGCCCAGATCGATCACACCGCCCACGCCGGAGTCATGCAGCAGCTCGGGAATCGCGTTGGACAGGCCACCCGCGCCCACGTCATGGAACCAACGGATCGGGTTGTCCAGGCCGAGCGCGACGCAGCGGTCGATCACTTCCTGGCAGCGACGCTCCATTTCCGGGTTGTCGCGCTGCACGCTGGCGAAATCGAGGTCTTCGGCACTTTCACCGGAGGCCACCGAGCTGGCGGCACCGCCGCCCAGGCCGATCAGCATTGCCGGGCCACCGAGCACGATCACCGCATCACCGGGCTGCAGGCGCAGCTTCTCGACCTGGTTCTGGTCGATCGCGCCGAGGCCACCGGCCAGCATGATCGGCTTGTCGTAGGCGCGGGTCAGGCCCTCGCCTTCGGGCAGTTCGAAGCTGCGGAAGTAGCCAAGCAGGTTCGGGCGGCCGAACTCGTTGTTGAACGCGGCGCCGCCGAGCGGGCCGTCCAGCATGATGTCCAGCGCCGGGGCCATGCGCGGGTTCAGCGCGCGCGGCGCCTCCCACGGCTGCGGCAGGGTCGGAATGCGCAGGTGCGAGACCGAGAAACCGGTCAGGCCGGCCTTGGGCTTGCCGCCGCGGCCGGTCGCGCCTTCATCGCGGATTTCACCGCCGGCACCGGTGGCCGCACCCGGGAACGGGGCGATCGCGGTCGGGTGGTTGTGCGTTTCCACCTTGATGCAGAACGCCGAATCCACCACGGCTTCGCTGCGGTACTGGCCGGTGGCCGGGTCCGGGCGATAGCGCGCGGCCGGGAAGCCAGCAACGACCGCGGCGTTGTCGCTGTAGGCGCTCAACGTGTGCTGCGGGGTCTGCTGGTGGGTGTTCTTGATCATCCGGAACAGCGAGTGCGACTGGTCGGCACCGTCGATGGTCCAGCTGGCATTGAAGATCTTGTGGCGGCAGTGCTCGGAGTTGGCCTGCGCGAACATCATCAGTTCCACGTCCGACGGCTTGCGGCCCAGTTCGCCGAAGCGCTGGCGCAGGTAGTCGATCTCGTCCTGGGCCATGGCCAGGCCGAGGCGGCTGTTGGCCGCTTCCAGATCATCCAGGGCGATGCGTTCCAGCTCGCCGCGCGCCGGGGCGCTGAACAGCGACTGCGCCTGGGTGGTCTCGGCCAGCACGGATTGAGTCATCGGGTCGTGCAGCGCGCGGATCACCGCTTCCTGCGCGGCGGCATCGGCCGGCCAGCCGACCAGGTCGATGCGCAGGCCGCGTTCCACGCGACGAATCGGCTGCCCGGCACCGCGGACCAGCTCCGTTGCCTTGCTCGACCACGGCGACAGGGTGCCCAACCGCGGCACCACGAAGCGCGATACCGCCCCGTCCTCACGCCCGGCCAGCGTCGGCTGAGCTTCCAGGATCCGGCTCAGGATCGCCGGTTCCGGGGCCGCATCGCCCTCGGTCTGGATGAAATAGACGTGCCAGGCACCGGTGATGCGCAGATCGGCGGCCAGGGACTGCAGGCGGGATTCAAGACGTTCGCGGCGGAACGGCGAAAGGGCGGATGCGCCCTCGAGGACCATCATGTCCGGGGAACCGTGGTTGGGAACGGGGCCCACTATTGTACCCAAGTCCGCCGCCGCGGCCCGACCGCCGGGTTCGGCCTGCCCGGGCCGGGGCCAATCCTGTTCACACCCGAACCATGCACTGGTTCACGGATTGCACCCGGATTACATGACAACGTTATCACCACCTGGCCCAGCGCCAGGTGCTGTCCGTCCCCCATGTCGTTGCCGGCCTCTCTCACCGGCGCCCGGACCTGCTGCACGCATGCCGCCATCCCGGCGGCATGCGCACACCACCTGATCGGAGACCGACCATGCCAGACCCGATTGCGCGCCGTGCAGTGACATCGTTTACCTCCCCTGCCCCCACCCTGCGCCGACGGCGCTGGCTGCTGGCGCTGGCCTTGGCCGCTGCGGCCGCCATGCCCACCCTCGTGCAGGCCGCGAACTGTACCGGGGTGCCCGAATGGAACGGGGCCGCCATCTACCTGGCTGGCCAGACCCTGCAGAAAGGCGGCGTGCTGTACCGCGCCAACCAGGACATCTGGAACGCCCCGCCCGACCACCCGGCCGGTGCGCCCTACTACACCAACCTCGGTGCCTGCGATGGCAGCGGCAGCAACCAGCCGCCCAGCGTCGCGCTGACCTCGCCCGCCGCCGGGGCCAGCTTCACTGCCGGCAGCAGCATCACGGTCAGCGCCACTGCCAGCGATACCGACGGCACCATCAGCAAGGTCGAGTTCTTCCGCGGTGGCACCTCGCTGGGCATCGACACCAGCGCGCCCTACAGCGTGGTCTGGAGCAATGCCGCGGCCGGCAGCCACACCTTCAAGGCGGTCGCCACTGACAACAACAACGCCGTGACCTCCTCGGCCACGGTCAATGTGACCGTCACTGCGGCCAGCAACGACATCACGCCCCCCAGCGTCCCGGGCGGGCTGGCGTCCCCCTCCAGGACCGCGACGACGGTGAACCTGGCCTGGAACGCCGCCACCGACAACAGCGGTGGCAGCGGCGTGGCCGGCTACGACGTGTACCGCAACGGCAGCCTCGTCGGCTCGCCCAGTGCCACCCAGTACACCGATGGCGGCCTTGCCGCGAGCACGGCCTATACCTACACGGTGCGAGCACGCGACAACGCCGGCAATGCCTCGGCGCAGAGCGGCTCGATCAGCGTGACCACAGCCGCCGGTGGCGGTGGGGGCGGCAACAAACGCGTGATCGGCTACTTCACCCAGTGGGGCATCTATGGCCGCAACTACCAGGTCAAGAACATCGACACGAGTGGTTCGGCAGCGAAGCTGACCCATATCAACTACGCCTTCGGCAATGTCCGGAACAACCGCTGCGAAGTCGGCGTGACCCAGACCTCCGACCCGAACACCGGCGTGGGCGGCGATGCGTACGCCGATTACGGCAAGTCCTTCGCTGCCGGTGCCAGCGTGAGCGGGACCGCCGATACCTGGGACCAGCCGCTGCGTGGCAACTGGAACCAGCTCAAGCAGCTCAAAGCCAAGCACCCGAACATCAAGGTGCTGATCTCGCTCGGCGGCTGGACCTGGTCGCGCGGGTTCTCCAGCGCGGCGCAGCCGGCCAACCGGCAGGCGTTCGTGGCCTCGTGCATTGATGCCTACATCAAGGGCAACCTGCCGGTGGCCGATGGTGCGGGCGGCGCGGGTGCGGCGCTCGGCGTGTTCGATGGCATCGACATCGACTGGGAGTACCCGGTGGCCTGCGGGCTGAGCTGCGGTACGCCGGCCGACAATGCCAACTTCACTGCATTGCTGGCCGAGTTCCGCCGCCAGCTGGATGCGGTGCGCCCGGGTCTGTTGCTGACGGTCGCGGTGGGCGCAGGCGTGGATAAGATCCGCGTGACCGATCCGGCCAGCTACCACCCGTACCTGGATTTCATCAACGTGATGACCTACGACTTCCACGGCGCGTGGGATCCGCAGACCAACCACCACTCGGCGCTGTTCGATTCACCGGCCGATCCTTCCACCGGCGACCAGAAGTTCTACAACAGCAACGATGCGATGGAGGCCTTCCTCAGCCGTGGGGTGCCGGCCAGCAAGTTGAACCTGGGCATCGGTTACTACGGGCGGGGCTGGACCGGCGTGGCCAGCGGCAACAACGGGCTCTACAAGAGCGCCAGCGGCGCCGCACCGGGCACGTATGAAGCCGGCATCGAAGACTGGAAGGTGCTGAAGAACCTCAACTGGCCGGTCTACACCGACAACGTCGCCAAGGCCACGTGGATCTCCAACGGCACCACTTTCTGGAGTCTGGACACGCCGGCCATGGTCACCGAGAAGATGGGCTATGTGAAAACACAGGGCCTGGGCGGTGCATTCTTCTGGGAGTTCAGCGGGGATGACGCGCAGGGCACCCTGACCAAGGCGATCAGTGATGGCTTGGAGTAAGCCCGCCTGGCACGGGGCGCTGCCCCGCTGATCCCGCAGGGGACATGCCCCGTTGATCGCAACAACGAGACGCCCCGGCCTGGCCGGGGCGTTCTGTTTTCAGCGGCTGCCGCCTGCCGAGACGCGCTCCAGCGCGGCCTTGAGCTGCGCCGGCGGCAGGTAGCCGCCGAGCTGGGTGCCGTCGGCGGCGAAGATCGCCGGGGTGCCGTTGACGCCCATCTGCTGGCCGAGCTTGTATTGCATCGCCACCGGGTTGGTGCAGTTCTTCGGGGTGACGGCCTTGCCGGTCTTGGCAGCGGTCAGGGCCTGCTTGCGGTCGGCGGCGCACCAGACCGAGATCATGTCGGTGTAGTCCTGGCTGCCCAGGCCCATGCGCGGAAATGCCAGGTATTCCACCGTGATGCCGTTGCGGTTGAGCTCTGCGATGTCCTGGTGCAGCTTGCGGCAGTAACCGCACTCGATATCGGTGAAGACGCTGACGGTGTACTTGGCATTGGGCGCGGCAAACACGATGCGCTCGTTGTGCGGCACGCCATCGAGCAGCTTGCGGCGGTAGCTGAGCAGGCCCTGGCTGCTGACCGGCGCCTTGTTCTGGATATCGTACGGCTGGGACTGCATCAGGTAGCGACCGTCGTCGGACACGTACAGCACCTGGCCACCCACCAACACCTCGCGGAAACCGGGGAACGGCGCCGCGCCGATGAAGTCGGGCTTGAAGTTGGGGTCCAGCTGCTGGAGCGCGGTGCGCACGCGCTGATCGGCATCGCCGGTAGCGGCCGGCGCCGCGGCAGTGGATTTCGCCGCCGGGGCGGACGGTTGCTGCGCGCAGGCAGTCAGGCTGAGCGCGCCGAAGAGCGCCGCAATGGCAACACGGAGCATCGAGCATTCCGGTGTGAGGAGTCAGGCTGGATTCTCGCACAGCTGCCTGCTCACACAGCTGGACCGCAGTGGAACGGTGACGCGCGGCCGGGTTTGGCCCCCGCCTCAGCCGCGCGGGTGGTGCTTGGCGTGCAGCTTCTGCAGGTGCTCGCGGGCCACCAGCGTGTAGATCTGGGTAGTGGACAGTGAGCTGTGGCCGAGCAGCATCTGCAGGGCGCGCAGATCGGCGCCCCGGTTGAGCAGGTGGGTGGCGAAGCTGTGGCGCAGGCCGTGGGGGCTGATCCGGGCGGGATCGATCCCGGCCAGCACGGCATACTTCTTCACCAGCCCCCAGAACTGCTGGCGGCTCAAGGGATGCAGCGAAGGCTCCAGGAACATCGGCACGGCACCGTCCTGCGGGGTGGGCACGTTGCGTTTGCCGGTGAGCTGCGGGCGCGATTCAGCCAGATAGCGTTCGAGCCAATGCTGCGACTCTTCGCCGAGCGGAACCAGCCGTTCCTTGCTGCCCTTGCCAGTGACCCGCAGGACGCCCTGGCGCAGATTGACGGCATTGGCCGGCAGATTGACCAGTTCGCTGACGCGCAGGCCCGCCGCATACATCAGCTCCAACATGGCGCGGTCGCGCAGCCCGAGCGGCGTCTCGATGTCGGGACTGGCCAACAGCGCATCGATCTGGCTTTCGGCCAGCGCCTTGGGCAGCAGGCGGGGCAACTTGGGCGGATCGAGCAGCGCACTGGGGTCATCACTGCGCTCGCCACGGCGGACAGCATCGGCAAAGAACGCCCGCAGCGCGGAGAGCAGCCGGGCGTTGCTGCGCGGCGACCAGCCATGGCGCGAGCGCCAGGCCAGGTAGTCGAACAGCCCGGCGCGATCGAGACCGGCCAGCCCCCCGGCGGCGCCGTCACGCCAGCGCGCGAGACCTTCCAGATCGCGCCGGTAACTGTCCAGACTGGCACGCGCCAGGCCGTGTTCGGCCCAGGCCGTGTCGAGGAAGCGCTGGATGCGGACATTGTCGTCGTCGCGCAGCGCCGGCAGGTGTTGGATGAGCTGGCGGCGCAGTGCGGGGGTGGTGGCATCGGACATGCGCACAGCATACGGAGCAGCGGGTACATGGGCCATCGAACGCGGACGGCGGGCCGGGTATGCTCCGGACATGACCGATACCGCCCTGTCGTCCCCTGCTGCTGATCGCCCTGCATCGTTGCTGCTGTGGCGGCTGCTGTCGTTGTTATACGACTTCTTCCCCGCGCTGGCGCTGTGGATGCTGCTGGGGGCGGTGTTCGTGGCGATCTATACGGTGAGCGGTCACGCAGAGCGGGAGAACATCGCCCCGTTCAGTGCGTGGCAGTGGGCGTTGTGGGCGTGCTGCTGGGTGGTGACGGGGCTGTACGCAACGATGAGTTGGCGCCGCGGGGGCCAGACGCTGGGGATGCGGCCGTGGCGGTTGCGGGTGGTATCGCTGGACGGCACGCTGCCGACGCGCAGGCAGTTGTGGCGGCGGTATGCGGTGGGGACGCTGTCGGTGTTGGCGGCCGGCCTGGGGTTCTGGTGGGCACTGGTGGATCGGCAGCGGTTGACCTGGCATGACCGCGCCAGCGGGACGCGGGTTGTTCGGCTGCCGAAGCGCTGACGCTCTACAGCTCTGACGCTCTGACGCTCTGACGCTCTGACGCCTTACAGAACAACGCGAAAAGCAGCGTTTCCACTCTCTCTGCGTTTGCGGAGAGGCGCAACCCATTTCTGGGCCCGCCGCAAGTACGTCCCTGTAGGCTCGAAGTGCGCCATCCATGGCGCACTACGGCCCTGAAATGGGCTGCGCCTCTCCGCATTGACAGATTGCGAAATGCGGTTGGTCAAAGCGGATTTGCTGCGCAGCGGATGTTTCGCTTCGAGCACCGATTCTCACGCACGACACGGCTTAACGAGCGCAACCTTGATAGCGACGTTCAACCTTCGCTCAATTGATCAAGCCTTCGTCGATAAATTGCTCAGTCGCTCAGTCGCTCAGTCGCTCAGTCGCCAAGATTGAACGCGAACAGCGGCACTGCGCCAATCCACCAGACCGCGAAGACCCGCACCATGCCGGCATGCTCTTGCTCTCCCTACCCCAACCAGCACACGGTCGGAGGCGCGGCGGGATTGCCAAGCCGGGACCGTGTGCTGCCATGGATGGCAGCACACGAGCCTACATGGACGTACTTGCGGCGGGTCCCGGAATGGCGAGCCCGTCGCGCCTGGCTCGAGAGCACATGGAGGCCGCTTCGGCTTCGGCTTTTGACTTCGGCGTTTGACGTCTGGCGTCTAGCGTTCGAGCAGAGCAATCAGCCCGACTTACGTCGGAACAACAACCCCGAGACCACCATCATCACGATCGGCGGCAGCGCATACGCAATCCGGTAATCGAACTTCAACGCACCGGCCATACGACCGAAGAACAACTGCAACAACCAGAAGCCCAACGCAAACAGAATGCCCAGGAACAACCGCTTGCCCATCCCGCCACTGCGCAACGAACCGAACGCGAACGGCACCGCCGCCAGACACAGCGCCAGCACATTCAGCGGATAGAACCACCGGCTCCAGTACACATCCTCGTAATCGCGCGAATCCAGACCGTTACGCTTCCGATACTCGATACTCGTCCGCAGATCCGACGCCTTCAGATTGCGCGGCTTGGAAATGCCACTGGCCAACGCCGCCGCATCCAGACGCGACGCCCACGGCTCGGATTCCACAGTCTCGCGCGTCGCCGAACGCTCACCGAACGTATCGCGACGGACCTTGTTCAACACCCAGCCGTTCTTTCCATGCTCGGCGGTGGCAGCGTAGGTCAGCGACGCCAAGCGACCATCGTCGGCGATCTTGTACAGACGCACGTCGTGCAGGACCAGGCGCGTGCCGCCAGCGGCCTCCAACTGCTCGTCGCCGCTGAGCGCATTGAGGAACGTATCGCCTTCGCGTGCCCACACCCCCGAATACCGGGCCGTGCTCAAGCTGTTGCCCCACTTGGCACTGGCCTTGATCTCGTCCGCCTTGCTCTGCCCCCAGGGGCCGAGCGTTTCACCACTGAACACCATCACCGCGGTCATCAGCGACAGCGCGATCGCCACCGAGGCGCTCAGCCGCTTGCGCGACAGGCCCAGCGCGCGCAGCGCGGTCAGTTCGGAGGTGGCGGCCAACTGGCCCAGACCCATCAGCGCGCCGATCACGGCGGCGGTCGGGAAGAAGGTGTAGGCGCGGCGGGGCACGGTATAGAGCACCCAGGCGGCGGCATGGCCGAGGGTGTAGCTGCCCTTGCCGACGTCCTTGAACTCGCCGGAGAAGGCCATCACCACGTCCAGCCCGACCAGGACGGCCCAGGTCAGCAGGACAGTGCCGAACACGGCACGGCCCAGGTACAGATCAAACCGCATGGGGCGGAACAGGGTCATGCGGTCCTCCGGGGACGCGACAGTTTGCCGTCGCGGAAATACATCCACAGCGCGAGCGCCAGCAGTGGCAGGGTCAGCCACCACAGGCCGGCCGCGCCGGGCAGCTTGCCATCGGCGATCCAGCGGGTGCCGATGAACATCAGGTTCATGCCCACCATGTAGGCCAGGAAGGCCAGCATCATCCGGCCGTAGCGCTGCTGGCGCGGCGAGCTGCGGGCCAGCGGCAGGGTCATCAGGGCGAAGGCCAGCGCGATCAGCGGCGGTGCGATGCGCGAGTGCAGCTGGGCCTGGGCCTCCGGGCGCTCGTCGCCGAACAACTGCGTGGTCGGCAGCAGCTCGGGATCGTCGTCCTTGCGGGTCTCGGCACCGTCGGGCATGGCCACGTCGTTGCGGGCGAAGGTCATCAGCTTGTAGTCCAGCGCGCCATTCGCCGGGCCCTGTACCTGATGACCCTCGTCAAGCTCCAGGTAGCGCTGCTTGGCCCCTTCGAAGTACATCCGGCCACGATCGGCGGAGATCACCTCGATGGTGTCCTCCTTCTGGCGCTGCATGAAGACCTTGCCCAGCTGGGTGCCGTCGGGGGAGACCGAGGACAGGTAGACCACGCCGCCATTGGGCAGGGAGGTGAACTTGCCTGCCTCCAGGCCGGCCATGACCACGCTGCGGTTGGCCTCGTCGATCATTTTCTCACCGGTCCGGTCGGCCCAGGGGCCCAACCACAGCGAGCACAGGGCGATCAGGCCGACCACCGGCACCACCAGCATCAGCAGGGGGCGCAGCAGGCGCTTGGGACCAACGCCGATGGCGGTGATGACCGCCATTTCCGAATCCCGGTAGAGCCGGGCCGTGGCCAGCAGCAGGCCCAGCATCAGCGCCAGCGGCAGGATCAGCGGCATATAGACGATGAACTGCAGGCCCAGCTGGGAGAACAGCAGGCGGGCGGGCAGGCGGCCGTCGGCGATGTTGCCGAGGATGTCCACCAGGACACCGCCGACGCTCACCACCAGCAACACGATGAGGGTGGCCAGGAAACTCTGGACGAAATCACGCAGGAGATAGCGATCGAGCTTCGACATGGGGCGGTGGTTTAAACTCTCGGATTCGTTCGCGATGCTGCCCAGTCTACTGACGGGACGTAAACAGCTCGCGATTGTACGGATTTGCCAACGGAATCTGATCAATGGCCCTGGAATTCACCCTGAACCACGCAGCGCCGGCCTCGGCCGAGTGCGATTGCGTCATCGTCGGCGCCTATGCCGACCAGACCCTGAGCCCGGCGGCACAGGCCCTGGACACCGCGTCCGGTGGCCGCCTGTCGGCCCTGATTGCCCGCGGCGACGTGGGCGGCAAGACCGGCAACACGACCCTGCTGCACGATCTGCCCGGCGTCACCGCCGCACGCGTGCTGGTGGTCGGGCTGGGCGAGCCGGCCAAGTTCGGCGTGCCGCAGTACCTCAAGGCGGTCGGCGATGCCAGCCGCGCCCTGAAGAGCGGGGTCAACCACCATGCGTTGTTCACCCTGACCGAGATCGAGGTCAAGGGCCGCGATGCCGCCTGGAACATCCGCCAGGCCATCATCACCGCCGACCACGCCGCCTACCGCTACAGCGCCACGCTGGGCAAGAAGAAGGCCGACGAGCCGGGCCTGACCACGCTGGCCATCGCCGGTACCGACACCCAGGCACTTGCACAGGGCCAGGCCATCGCCGCCGGCGTGCAGCATGCCCGCGAGCTGGGCAACCTGCCGCCGAATGTCTGCACCCCGGCCTACCTGGCCGAGTCGTCCGTCGCGTTCGCGAAGGCGCATGAAGGCGCCGAAGCGGAGGTGCTGGACGAGCACCAGATGGAAGCGCTGGGCATGGGGTCGCTGCTGGCCGTGGCCCGTGGTTCGGCCAATCGCCCGCACCTGGTCGTGCTGAAGTGGAACAACGGCGGCGACGCCAAGCCCTACGTGCTGGTCGGCAAGGGCATCACTTTCGATACCGGTGGCGTCAACCTGAAGACCCAGGGTGGCATCGAAGAGATGAAGTACGACATGTGCGGTGGCGCCAACGTCATCGGCACCTTCGTCGCGGCCGTGACGGCCAAGCTGCCGCTGAACCTGGTGGTGGTGGTGCCGGCGGTCGAGAACGCCATCGACGGCAACGCCTACCGCCCGTCGGACGTGATCACCTCGATGTCGGGCAAGACCATCGAAGTGGGCAACACCGACGCCGAAGGCCGCCTGATCCTGTGCGACGCCCTGACCTACGCGCAGCGCTTCGAGCCGGCCGCGCTGATCGACGTGGCCACCCTGACCGGTGCCTGCCTGGTCGCCCTGGGCCACCAGACCGCCGGCCTGATGACCAAGCACGACGATCTGGCGAACGAACTGCTGGCCGCCGGTGAGCACGTGTTCGACCGTGCCTGGCGCCTGCCGCTGTGGGACGAGTACCAGCCGATGCTGGATTCCAGCTTCGCCGACATCTACAACATCGGCGGCCGCTGGGCCGGTGCGATCACCGCCGGCTGCTTCCTGTCGCGCTTTGCCGAAGGCCAGCGCTGGGCCCATCTGGACATCGCCGGCGTGGCCAGCGACGAAGGCAAGCGCGGCATGGCCACCGGCCGCCCGGTCGGCCTGCTGAGCCAGTGGCTGCTGGACCAGGTCGCCCGCGCCTGATGCCCTGCCCGATCGCGGCCGCCCCACGGTGGCCGCGGTCCCGCCCGGCCTGGCGCCGGGTTCTCCCTCCGCTCCAGGCCCTGCCATGTCCCGTGCTGATTTCTACCTGATCGCCAAGCCCCGCTTCCTGACCGAGCCGTTGCGCCTGGTCTGCGAGCTGGCCCGCAAGGCCAACGACGCCGGGCTGTTCACCCTGGTGCTGGCGCGCGACCAGGCCCAGGCCGAAGAGCTGGACGAGCTGCTGTGGGCGTTCGACAGCGATGCCTACATCCCGCACCAGATCGCCGGCGAAGACATGGACGAGGAAGAGGCGCTGGTGCTGATCGCCGTTCCCGGCACCGAGGCGCCGGCCCGGCCCTTGGTGATCAACCTGCGCGACGATCCCTACCTGGCCGCCTGCGACCGCGTGCTGGAAGTGGTGCCGGCCGACCCGGAAGCGCGCGAACCGCTGCGCGAGCGCTGGCGCCAGTACAAGGCGCTGGGCTTTGACCTGAACAAGTACGACATGTAACCCGCGCGGCGCCCGTCCGGACGCCGCCGCCCCCGGAGACCCTTGATGCGCCTGTTGATCGCCCTGATCTTTCCCTGGTTCGCCTTCTTCACCATCGGCCGCCCGATCGCAGGCATCCTCTGCCTGATCCTGCAGATCACGCTGATTGGCTGGCTGCCCGCCGCGATCTGGGCCGCCTACGCGGTCTCGCAGTTCTATACCGACCAGAAGATCCGTCGCGCCTTCGGGCGCTGAGCTTCCGGCACCCCCACCTTCCGTATTTGATCCTGGTTCCCGCATGACCCAACTCGCCTCCAGCTACGACCCGAAAACCTTTGAAACCGCGCTGTACGACGCGTGGGAGAAGGCCGGCCATTTCAAGCCGTCCGGCAAGGGCGAGCCGTACACCATCCTGCTGCCGCCGCCGAACGTGACCGGCACGCTGCACATGGGCCACGCCTTCCAGCAGACCCTGATGGATGCACTGGTGCGTTACCACCGCATGCGCGGCTACGACACGTTGTGGCAGGTCGGCACCGACCACGCCGGCATCGCCACCGAGATGGTGGTGTCGCGCAACCTGGCGCTGGCCGGCAATGGCGAGACCCGCGATTCGCTGGGCCGCGACGGCTTCATCGAGAAGGTGTGGGAGTGGAAGGGGCAGTCCGGTGACACCATCGAGCGCCAGATGCGCCGCCTGGGCACGTCCAGCGACTGGTCGCGCAGCACCTTCACCATGGACCCGCAGCCGTCCGAAGCGGTGGTCGAGGCGTTCGTGCGCTGGCACGAGCAGGGCCTGATCTACCGTGGCCAGCGCCTGGTCAACTGGGACCCGGTGCTGAAGACGGCCATCTCCGATCTGGAAGTGGAAAGCGTGGAGGAAGACGGCTTCCTGTGGTCGATCAGCTACCCGCTGGCCGATGGCAGCGGCACCCTGACCGTGGCCACCACCCGCCCGGAAACCATGCTGGGCGATACCGCCGTGATGGTGCACCCGGACGATGAGCGCTATGCGCATCTGATCGGCAAAATGGTGAAGCTGCCGCTGACCGACCGCGAGATTCCGGTGATCGCTGACGATTACGTGGACCGCGAGTTCGGTACCGGTGTGGTCAAGGTCACCCCCGCGCACGATTTCAACGATTACCAGGTCGGCCTGCGCCACAGCCTGCCGATGATCAACCTGTTCACCCCGGAAGCGGCGATCAACGACAACGCCCCGGAGAAGTACCGCGGGCTGGACCGTTACGAAGCGCGCAAGGTGATCCTGGCCGAGCTGGAAGACCTGGGCATCCTGGTCGAGACCAAGGCACATAAGCTGCAGGTGCCGCGTGGCGATCGCACCCAGCAGGTGATCGAGCCGTACCTGACCGACCAGTGGTTCGTGAAGATGGACGTGCTGGCCAAGCGCGGCCTGGAGCTGGTCGAGAACGGCGCGATCCAGTTCGTCCCGGCCAACTGGATCAACACCTACCGCCACTGGATGGAGAACATCCAGGATTGGTGCATCAGCCGCCAACTGTGGTGGGGCCACCGCATTCCGGCGTGGTTCGACGACGCGGGCAACTGCTATGTCGGCCGCGACGAAGCCGAAGCGCGCGCGAAGAACAACCTCGCTGCCGACCTTGCCCTGCACCAGGACAGTGACGTGCTGGAAACCTGGTTCTCGTCGCAGCTGTGGCCGTTCTCCACCCTGGGCTGGCCGAACGAGCAGGCGATGGACGCACGCGGTTTCGAGCGCTATCTGCCGTCGTCGGTGCTGATCACCGGGTTCGACATCATCTTCTTCTGGGTGGCCCGCATGATCATGGCCACCGACAGCTTCACCGGGAAGATTCCGTTCAAGGACGTCTACATCACCGGCCTGATCCGCGATGCACAGGGCCAGAAGATGTCCAAGTCCAAAGGCAACGTGCTGGATCCGCTGGACATCATCGACGGCATCTCCATCGAGGACCTGGTGGCCAAGCGCACCACCGGCCTGATGAAGCCCAAGGACGCGCCGAAGATCGAGAAGGCGACGCGCCGCGAATTCCCCGAGGGCATCATCGCCCACGGTGCCGATGCGCTGCGCTTCACCATCGCCGCGCTGGCCACCCACGGCCGCGATATCAAGTTCGACATGAACCGCGCCGAGGGCTACAAGAACTTCTGCAACAAGCTGTGGAACGCCAGCCGCTTCACCCTGATGAACACTGAGGGCAGCAGCTTCACCGGCGTGCCGCAGCCGCGCACCGATGCCGAGCGCTGGATTCTCGCGCGCCTGGCCGCGGTCTCGGCTGAAGCGCAGACGCATTACGCCAACTACCGCTTCGATCTGCTGGCGCAGTGCCTGTACGAATTTGCCTGGAACGAGTTCTGCGACTGGTTCCTGGAACTGACCAAGCCGGCCCTCAACGGTGCCGACGCCGATGACGCCAACAGCACCCGCCACACCCTGCTGTACGTGCTCGAAGCGCTGCTGCGCCTGCTGCACCCGCTGACCCCGTTCGTCACCGAGCAGCTGTGGAGTCAGGTCGCCCCGCGCCTGGGCCTCACCGACGACACCATCTCGCTGCGTCCCTACCCGACCGCCGAGGAATTCGCGGGTGATTTCGCCCGCGCCGAAGCCGACGTGGAATGGCTGAAGTCGATGGTCAACGCGCTGCGCCGCGTGCGCAGCGAGTTGAACGTGCCGCCGTCCAAGCTGGTGCCGCTGCTGCTGCAGGGTGGCAACGACGATGATCGTGCGCGCATGACCCGCTTCACCTCCTCGCTGTCGTTCCTGCTCAAGCTGGAGCGCATCGAGTGGCTGGCCAACGGCAGTGACACGCCGCCGGCGGCGGCCGCGATCGTGGGCGATCTCACCCTGCTGGTGCCGCTGGAGGGCCTGGTCGATCTGGGTGCCGAACGCGCGCGCCTGGACAAGGAAATCGCCCGGGTGGAATCGGAGAAGGAAAAGAGCGAGACCAAGCTGGCCAAGTTCACCGACAAGGTGCCGGCGGCGGTGGTGGAGCAGGAGCGCGTGCGCCTGGTCGAATGGACCGCCCAGCTGGATGGCCTGCGTTCGCAGCGCGCGAAGCTGTAAGCGCATGGGCGGCCGACCTGTCGGTCGGTCGCCTTTCAAAATGCCCGCGCATCTGCGGCATGATGCGGGCTCGTCCACGGAATGAATGATCGCCTGCACGATGTCGCTGTCCCTCTTCTGCATCGTGCTGTTCGCCGCCCTGCTGCATGCCAGCTGGAATGCGATCGTCAAACGCGGCACCGACACCCTGCTGACCACGATCCTGGTCACCGGGTCGGCTGCCCTGATCGCGGCGATCGCGCTGCCGTTCGTACCGGCCCCCGCGCCACAGAGCTGGCCATGGCTGGCCACCTC
The DNA here is from genome assembly GCF_039674145.1 of Stenotrophomonas sp. TWI587. Lineage (NCBI taxonomy): Bacteria > Pseudomonadati > Pseudomonadota > Gammaproteobacteria > Lysobacterales > Lysobacteraceae > Stenotrophomonas > Stenotrophomonas sp. TWI587. Next base: position 220,445 of record NZ_JBDJMW010000006.1, read on the forward strand.
GACCCTGCTCCAGACCGGGTACTACGTCCTCGTCGCGCGCACCTACCAGCTGACCGACATGAGCGCGTCCTACCCGCTGATGCGCGGCTGCGCGCCGATCCTGGTCGCGCTGGTCAGCACGCTGTTCCTTGGCGAGCACCTGGCGTGGATCGCCTGGAGCGGTATCGCGCTGATCTGCCTGGGCATCCTGTGCATGACCCGCGGCACCTCGCGCCAGCATCTATGGCTGCCGCTGCTCAACGCCGGTGTCATCGCCACCTACACACTGGTGGATGGCTGGGGCGCGCGTCATTCGGGCGCTGCGGTCAGCTACACGCTGTGGCTGTTCCTGCTCTCCGGCCTGCCCCTGCCGCTGTGGGCGTTGTACACCCGCGCGGGCGCGCTGCGCGACTATGCGCGCCGCAACTGGGGCTACGGCATCGTCGGTGGCGTCGGCACGCTGGTCTCATACGGGCTTGCCCTGTGGGCCATGACGGTCGCACCGATCGCGATGATCTCCGCCCTGCGCGAAACCTCGATCCTGTTCGGCATCCTGATCTCGGCCTGGGTACTGCGTGAACGCGTTACCGGCCAGCGCTGGATCGCTGCAGGCCTGATCGTGCTGGGCGCGGTGGTGCTTCGGCTGGCGTAGCGCCAGCCCATGAGTGGCTGCACGCCAACCCGTGGACGGTAGTGCCGGCCGCTGGCCGGCAACCCAACATCAGAGCGGCGGCATCACCTGGATGTCGTCGTCCACCAGTTCGATGGCCATCACCAGCGCATCCTCGCGGCCGTCGCGGGCGGGGTAATAGCGCGGCCGTCGGCCGATCTCATTGAACCCTTCGCTGTGGTACAGCGCGACGGCCGAGGTATTGGACGGGCGCACTTCCAGGAATACGCGGTGCGCACCGTGGTCACGCGCCAGCTTCACCAGCGCGCGCAGCAGGTAGCGGCCATGACCACGCGACTGGCACAGCGGGTCCACGCAGATGTTGAGGATATGGGCTTCGTCGGCGGCGATGCTGAGCAGGCCGTAGCCCATCAGCAGGCCGTCTTCTTCCATCGCCAGGCCGGGATAACCGGCACGCAGGCAATCCTGGAAGATGCCGCGGGTCCAGGGATAGGGGTAACCGCGCACCTCGATGGCCATGACCGCGTTGAGGTCGCTTTCGCGCAGCGCGCGCAGCGACAGCGGCCGCGGCGAGCTCACCGCGCTCATGCGCGGCCCCGTTTGCGCAGGGCGCGCAACTGCGGCCACAAGGCGCGCTTGGCGGCGGCACTGCTGCGCAGTTCGTCCAGGTTCCAGCTGGCCATCAAGGCCTGGGTGTCCGGCTCGGCCGGGTTGCAGCCGGAAGCGCGCAGCAGGGCGATCTGCAGGCGGTCAGGCATCCGCACCGCGGCGCGGCGGCCGCCTGCACGTGCCGGCGCGGCCGCCGACGCGGTGGCGGGTGCTGGTTCCTCCACCGTGCGCGGGGCACTGCGGCGTGCCGGCGAAGGCGTGTCTGCCGGTGGTGCCTGCCGCGACGGGCGCGCAGGCGCCGGTGGCTCGGCAACCGGGGCCGCGCGCAACTCGACCTCCGGCACCATCGCCGCTTCCGGCTCGACGCTGCCGTCGACGAACACCGTATAGCCCATCGCCTGCAGCCAGGACTGCTGCGCCGGCGACCACAATGGCGGCAGCGCCTGCCCGCTCACGCGTTCGGCTCGACCGTCTTGCGGGTGCGCTGCCAGACCCAGTAACACGGGCCGGACAAGGCATACACCACGCCCACCGCGAACAGCACGCGCGGCAGATCAATGACCATGATCGCAATGGCGATCGGCACCAGGGCCAGCGCCAGGAACGGCACGCGGTCCGCACGCGGCCCCTTCTCGCCACTGCCCTTGAAGCTCCAGAAGCGGATCCGGCTGACCATCAGCAGCGCCGACACCAGGGTCACGCCCAGGGCCACATAGCGCAGCTGGTTACCGTCCCAGCCGAGGTTGCCATCGGCAAACGCCCAGACGAAGGACATCATCAGGCCAGCTGCGGCCGGACTGGCCAGGCCGATGAACCAGCGCTTGTCGACCACGGTGACCTGGGTGTTGAACCGGGCCAGGCGCAGCGCGGCGCAGGCGGCGTAGAGGAAGGCGACCGCCCAGCCCACCCGGCCAAGCACCGGATCGTCGAATTTCAGCCAGGACAGCGACCAGTGGTACATCACCAGGGCCGGGGCCATGCCGAAGCTGACCAGGTCGGCCAGCGAGTCGTACTGCACGCCGAATTCGCTGCTGGTGCCGGTCAGGCGGGCCACACGGCCGTCCAGGCCGTCCATGACGGCCGCGACGAACACCGCGATGGCGGCATTGACGAAGTCGCCATTGGCCGCGGCGATGATCGCGTAGAAGCCGGCGAACAGGCCTGCGGTGGTGAACAGGTTGGGCAGCAGGTAAATGCTGCGCGAGCGCGGCGGGGGTTTCATCTGATCCATGCGGGGAGTTTAGCTTGCCAGCACCGGCCCCGGGGTGCTGCAATCGCGCTTCTGCCCCGTTCCCGGAGTTGCCATGCGTGCCCTGTCCCGTCTGAGCGCCCTGCTGCTGCTCGCCAGTGCCACGGCCAGCGCCGGCACCGTCTACAAGTGGAAAGACGCCAACGGCGTGACCCAGTACTCGGAGAAACCGCCGGCCGGGCAGAAGTACGAGGCCCGCGAGGTCCAGGCGCGCGACCCGGCCGCGCGTGAGGCCGCCGCCGCCCCGGCCGAGAACAAGGCCTGCACCGATGCCCGCGGCAACCTCGCCCTGCTCAACGGGTCGGGCAAGGTCATGCAGGACACCGATGGTGACGGCAAGGCCGATACCGCGCTGACCGAGGCGCAGCGCAGCGCCCAGAAAACTCTGGCCGAGGCCGCCATCCAGGCCTACTGCACGCCTAAGGCCTGAGCCGCTGAACCGGGTGGAGGGGCCAAAACCGCCCGCAACACCCATCGCGGCGGCCGGACTGGCAGAATATCGGCTTCTGCCGTTCAGCGAAGCCGACGATGCGCCTCTCCCAGTTCCACCTGCACACCACCAAGGAAACCCCCAGCGACGCGGAGCTGACCAGCCACCGCTTGATGCTGCGCGCGGGCATGATCCGCAAGCTGGCCTCGGGGCTGTACACCTGGTCGCCGCTGGGCCTGCGCGTGCTGCGCAAGGTCGAGCGCATCGTGCGTGAGGAAATGGAGCGTGCCGGTGCGGTGGAATTCCAGATCCCGACGATCCAGCCCAAGGAACTGTGGGAAGCCACCGGCCGCTGGGAAAAGTTCGGGCCGCAGCTGCTGAAGATCAAGGATCGCAAGGAGCAGGTGTTCTGCTACAGCCCGACCGCGGAAGAAGCCGCTGCCGATTTCGCGCGCCAGGAGCTGTCCAGCTACAAGCAGCTGCCGGTCAATTTCTTCCAGATCCAGACCAAGTTCCGCGATGAGATCCGGCCGCGCTTCGGCGTGATGCGCTCGCGCGAATTCCTGATGAAGGATGCGTATTCCTTCCACCTGCACGATGAGTGCCTGGTGCGCGAATACGAGAACATGAAGTCGGCCTATAGCCGCATCTTCACCCGCCTGGGCCTGGATTTCCGCATGGTGAAGGCCGACTCCGGTGCGATCGGTGGCGATGCGTCACAGGAATTCCACGTGATCGCCGATTCGGGCGAAGACGCGCTGGTGTTTTCCACCGGCTCGGATTACGCGGCCAATATGGAAGCGGCCATCGCCGCGGCCCCGGGCGAACGCCCGGCCGCCAGCGAAGCGCTGCGCAAGGTCGATACGCCCACGCAGAAAACCTGTGAGGCCGTAGCCGCCCTGCTCGGCCTCGGGCTGGAGCGCACCGTCAAGTCGATCGCGATCATGAGCGAAGGCGGTTTTGTCCTGGCCCTGGTGCGCGGCGACCACGACGTCAACGAAATCAAACTCGGCAAGGTCGCGGGTCTGCAGGGGTATCGCATGGCCAGCGAGGCGGAAATCGCCACGCACCTCGGCAGCGAGCCAGGCTTCCTCGGCCCGCTCAACCCGGCACAGCCGATCCGCATCGTGGCCGACCGCGACGTCGCAGCGCTGGCCGATTTCGTTATTGGTGCCAATGAAGCCGGTTTCCACATCGCCGGCGTCAACTGGGGCCGTGACCTGCCCGAGCCGGAAGTGGCGGACATCCGCAACGCCAAGGCCGGTGATCGCGCTGCCGATGGCGGTGAACTGAAAATCGCACGCGGCATCGAAGTCGGCCATGTGTTCCAGCTCGGCCGCCAGTATGCGCAGGCGTTGAATGCAACCGTCCTTGACGAAAACGGCAAGGCTGCGGTGTTGGCGATGGGGTGCTACGGCATCGGCATTTCGCGCATCGTCGCCGCGGCGATCGAACAGAATCACGACGACGCCGGCATTATCTGGCCCGATGCGATGGCGCCGTGGCAGGTCGTGGTCTGCATGATCAATCCCAAGCAGGACGAAACGGTGTCGTCCACGGCTGCCGAACTGCTGGCGCAGCTGCAGGCTGCCGGCCTGGATGTGGCGCTGGATGATCGTGGCCTGCGCCCGGGCGCGATGTTCGCCGACATGGAACTGATCGGTGTGCCGCACCGGATCGTGGTGTCCGAGCGCGGCGTCGCCGCCGGCACATTCGAATACCGCGCGCGCAGCGCGGCCGAAGCGGAGGTCCTCGACCGGGACGCACTGCTGGCCAGATTGACGAAGTGATGACAGGGCCGGGTGCAATATCCCGGCCTTTTCAATGGTGCCGCCGGTTTCAATATGTCCGGTTTGTTTGTGTATTTCGCAAAAGAGAATGTATGCTGTTTCCGATGCCAAGGACCGGCTCACCCTGTCCTTAATATATTGCGGAGTAGTAGATGAGTATCGACCTGAGCGGCCTGTCCGCCAAAGAGCTGGGCGCGCTGATCAAGAACGCCAAGAAGCAGCAGACCATCGTGGCCAAGCGTCCGGCGATCACCAAGGTCCGTGCGCAGCTGACCAAGCTGGCCAAGGCCCAGGGCTATTCGGTGGAAGAGCTGTTCGGCGGCGCCGCCCCGGCCTCGCGTGGCCGTGCCGCGAGCAAGGCCACCAAGGCCCCGGCCAAGGCCGTGCGCAAGCTTGGCAAGGTCGCCCCGAAGTACCGCAACCCGGCCAACCCGAAGGAAACCTGGACCGGCCGTGGCAAGCAGCCGCGTTGGCTGGCCGCGCATACCGCCAAGGGCAAGAAGGTTGAAGAGTTCCTGATCAAGAAGTAAGCCGATCAGTCACTGCTGCATATGAAAACGCCGGCCTCGCGCCGGCGTTTTCTTATCCATTGATCGAGCGGGCCTGGCCCGGGCGGTCAGAGATTCTTGCGCGCCGGGATCAACAGGTTGCCGAACAGCAGGCCGGCCACCAGCGCCATCACCACGTTGAGCACGGTCATCAGCACGGTCTGGCCGGCACTCATGTCCTGCTGCTGGACCAGGGTCAGCACGCCGCGCAGGCTGGTACTGCCGGGTACCAGCATGATGATGCCCGGCAGGCGGATGATCGCGCCCGGGCGCTGCGCCAGGCGGCCGAACAGATTGCCCGCCGCGGTGAGCAGCATCGCCGACATGAAAATGCCGGCGGGTATGCCCCAGGCCTGGCCGGCGAATTTGGAAATCGCATAACCGGCGACTGCCGCCGCCATTACCCACGGAAAATCGCGACGGTTGGCCTTGAACAACATCGCGAACGCGAACGCTGCCAGCAGCAGCGCCCCCCATTCGACCCAGTCCGCCTGCGGCCGCGAGGCACGCACCAGCGGTTCCAGCCCGACGATGTCCGCCAGTGTCACCGCGATCACCGCGCCCACGGTCAGTTTCAGGATCGTGGTCACCGCACCGGCAAACCGCGCCGTGCCGGAGACCCAATGCTGGCTGGCCAGCTCGTTGACCGCATTGGTCAGCGACATCCCGGGCAGCAGCACCACCAGCGAGGCGATGATCACCGTATTGAGGTTGAGCGCCCCGATGAAGGAGGCCACCAGCGTCGCCACCGAGCCGGCCAGCAGCGCCGCCAACGCTTCGTTGGCCTCGCGCGTGGCCGGGCGGCGGTCGGTATACATGCCCATGACGCCGATCAGCAGACCGATCACGCCGGCGGTGGCGATATCCAGCCACGGCAGCTTCCACAGGCCGGCCACGCCTGCCGCGCCCAGGCTGTAGGAAAGAATGGTGCGGATCTTGCCCCAGCGGCCCGGATCCTTGTCCAGCTGGCGCAGCGCGGTATGGCCCTGCGCGATGCTCATGGTGCCGTTGGCCACCGCATCGGTGATCTGATCGGCGATGCTGAGTTTATGCAGGTCGTTCTCGCCCGGTGCCAACCGGATCACGCGGGTGATGTCCGACGAACCGATCGCCTTGGTCGGGTCGCTGAAACTCAGGATCAGCCCGGTCGGGTTCGACCACGGCTCGCAATCCAGGTCCAGCCGCTGCGCCAGCGCGACCACGGCCGCTTCCAGCCGCTGCGCGGTAGTGCCATAGCTGTGCAGGCGCCCGGCCATTTCCGAAACGAAGGCCACGCGCTGTGCGTAGGTGGCCGGTGGTGCAACGATGGTGGGGGCGTCGGCAGACATGCGGCGTAGTATTACCCGAACGCGCCCCGGCCTGAAGAATCCTGATGGCCCCGCGTGTCCACGCGCGTGATCGGCCCATCACCAGCGACGCGTTCAGCCCGCCACGGCGCATACGCGAGCCATGCACCCGGACAGGGTATGCTGCGCGCAGGACGCCTACATGACCTCAGACCAAGCCCCCCATCTCGAGCAGGATGCCCAGGACCCCGGCCTGATCCGGTTGTCTGGCCATTGGACATTACGCACCGCGCTGGACGCGGCCGAAGTGCTGCGCGGCCTTCCGGAGAACGTGACCGGTCTGGATGCCAGCGGGATCACCTCGCTCGACTCGGCCGGCGTGCTGCAGTTGCTGCGCGTGGCCCATCGCGCTGATCTAGGCGAGGACGCGGTAACGTTCCGCGAAGAGCATCGCGCGCTGGTCTCCACCATCGAGGAAGTCGCCGACGACCGGCCCAAGGCCAAGCGCGACTTCGGTGTGCTGGCCGCGCTGGAACGGCTCGGTGTCAGCGTGCACGGCATGGGCCACAACATCGTGGCGCTGGCCAGTTTCCTTGGCGAGAACCTGGTCAAGGGTGCGCGCCTGATCAAGGAACCGCGCCGCTTCCGCCTCACCGCTACCGTCGCCCAGATGGAACAGGTCGGCCTGGATGCGGTACCGCTGGTCGCCCTGCTGTCGTATCTGGTGGGCGCGGTGATCGCGTTCCTCGGCTCCACGATCCTGCGCGACTTCGGCGCGGAGATTTATGTGGTCGAACTGGTCAGCATCGCCTTCCTGCGCGAGTTCGCGGTGCTGCTGACTGCGATCGTGCTGGCCGGCCGCACCGCCAGTGCGTTCACCGCGCAGATTGGTGCGATGAAAGCCCGCGAAGAAATCGACGCCATGAAGACACTGGGTCTGGACCCGGTCGATCTGCTGGTGCTGCCGCGCTTGATCGCCCTGCTGATCACCCTGCCGCTGCTGACCTTCATCGCGATGGTCGCCGGCCTGGCCGGTGGCATCACCGTAGGCGCGTTCGATCTGGATATTCCGCCGCAGATGTACATCGCGCGGATGCACGACACCATGGAAGTGCGCAACATGCTGGTCGGCCTGGCCAAGGCCCCGGTGTTTGCGCTGGTGATCGGCCTGATCGGCTGTCTGGAAGGCCTCAAGGTCGAAGGCACCGCGCAGTCGGTCGGCGAGCGCACCACCTCCAGTGTGGTGCAGGCCATTTCGCTGGTGATCATCCTCGATGCGTTCGCCGCGCTGTGGTTCATGAAGATGGGCTGGTAACCGATGATCACCGACACCGCCCCGGCCCTTGACCGCGACGACACCACCACCGCTGACGGTGAACTGCTGATCCGCGTGCGCGGGCTGACCAACCGTTTCGGCTCGCAGGTCGTGCACGACGGGCTGGATCTGGACGTGCGCCGCGGCGAGATCCTCGGCGTGGTCGGCGGCTCGGGTACCGGCAAATCGGTGTTGATGCGCAGCATCCTCGGCCTGCGCACGCCCGACGATGGCCAGATCGAGGTGCTGGGCGTCGATGCCCGCTCCAGCGACCCGGCCAACCGCCTGCATATCGAACGCAACACCGGCGTGCTGTTCCAGGATGGTGCGCTGTTCTCCTCGCTGACCGTGGGCGAGAACGTGCAGGTGCCGCTGAAGGAACACCACGGCGAGCTGCCCGAGCGCTGGCATTACGAGCTGGCCCTGCTCAAGGTGAAGCTGGCCGGCCTGCCGGCCGATGCGATCAACAAGCTGCCCTCGCAGCTGTCCGGCGGCATGCGCAAGCGCGCCGGCCTGGCCCGGGCGCTGGCGCTGGACCCGCCGCTGCTGTTCCTGGATGAGCCCACCGCAGGGCTGGACCCGATCGGCGCGGCCGCTTTCGACCGCCTGATCAAGACCCTGCAGGAAGCGCTGGGCCTGACTGTCTTCCTGATCACACACGATCTGGACACGCTGTATGCGATCTGTGACCGGGTGGCGGTGCTGGCCGACAAGAAGGTCATCGCCAATGCCCCGCTGCACGAGATCGAACAACTGGACCACCCGTGGATCCAGGAGTACTTCCACGGACCGCGCGCGCGTGCTGCGCGCGATGCAAAGCACGAGAGCGAGTAAGCCATGGAAACCAAAGCCAATTACGTCCTGATCGGCGCGTTCACCCTGGTGGTGGGGCTGGCGCTGCTGGCCTTCGGCCTGTGGGCCGCCAAGTACTCCTCCGACCGCACCTGGACGGAATACCGCGTGGTCTTCCGCGAGGCCGTCACCGGCCTGTCGGTGGGCAGCCCGGTCCAGTACAACGGCATCGCGGTCGGCTCGATCACCGAGTTGAACCTGGTGCCGGACGATCCGCGCCAGGTGGTCGCGCGGATCCGCCTGAACTCCAATACCCCGGTCAAGACCGACACCCGTGCCAAGCTGGCCATCACCAGCCTGACCGGCCCGTCGATCATCCAGCTCAGTGGCGGCACGCCGCAGTCCGCTGCGCTGACCGCGGTCAACAAAGACCCGGCCCCGATCATCCCGACCACCCCGTCGGCGCTGCAGAACATCACCGACGTGGCCAACCGCATCGTCGAGCGCATGGACCAGGTGTTGAGCGACCGCAACGTGGCCAGCATCAACGCGACCCTGGCCAACCTGGAAACCATCAGCGGCGGCCTGGCCGACCGTGACCAGGGCACCCAGGCGTTGCTGCTCAGCGCGCGCGATGCCGCGCGCAGCCTGGACGTCACCCTGAAGAGCACCAACGGCACCATCCAGCGCCTGGACAAGAACCTGGTGCAGCAACTGCCGCCGATCCTGGACAAGCTGGAGACCACGCTCAGCAAGCTGGACTCGGCCGCCGGCAACGCCGATTCGATCCTTGGCGAGAACCGCGCCGCGATCAACAGCTTCGCCAACGACGGCCTGGCCCAGCTCGGCCCGACCCTGACCGAGCTGCGCGGCCTGATCCGCGACCTGCGCCGGGTCAGCGACCGCCTGGACAACAACCCGGCACGTTATCTGCTCGGCCGCGACGCACCCAAGGAGTTCGAACCCAAATGAGCCGCCCGACCTTGTTCCGGCCTCTGCTGCCGATCGCCCTGATCGCCGCGCTTGGCGGCTGCTCGCTGCTGGGCAGCAACGAGCGCAGCGCGGTGACCATCTATTCGCCCGTGGTCCGCATCCAGGCCGACCCGAGCTGGCCGACCGTCGATTGGCAGCTGGTGCTGGTCAAGCCCAGCGCCGCGCGCGTGGTCGACAGCCCGCGCATCAACGTGCGCCCGACCCCCTCCGAACTGGAGGTCTACAAGGGCGTGAGCTGGGCCCAGCCGGCCACCGACATGCTCGATGACGCGCTGGTGCGCGGTTTCGAGGATTCCGGTCGCATCAACGGGGTGGCCCGGGTCACCACCGGCATCCGCGCCGACTACAAACTGGCGATGGACGTGCGTCGCTTCGAAGCCGATTACCGTGGCCAGACCACGCCGACCGCGCTGATCGAGGTCAACGCCAAGCTGATCCACGTGATCGACCAGCGGGTGGTCGCCGATCGCACCTTCCGCCAGGAAAACCCGGTCAGCAGCACCGACGTCGCCCAGGTCACCGCCGCACTGGAACAGGGGCTGCAGACACTGACCACGAACGTGGTGGGCTGGACGCTGGTCACCGGCGATCAGGATCACGCCCGCAACGCGGTCACCCCTGCCCGGGTGCGGTAATCCAGCGGAAGGTCAGATTGAGGCGCTCGGCCAGCGGCCGGGCGCTCTTCGGCAGGGAATGCTGGTAAAGGCGCTGTGTCTGCCCGCCCATCACCAGCAGATCGCCATGGTCGAGCAGCACCTCGGCCTTCTTCGCATGGTCGTCCCGACGCCGTAGCAGGAACCGGCGGGCCGCGCCCATGCTCAGTGACGCGATCACCGGCGTCGGCCCCAGTTCGGGCTCGTTGTCGCTGTGCCAGCCCATCCCATCATCGCCATCGCGGTAGCGGTTGAGCAGCACGCTGTTGAACGGGTGGCCGCAGAAGGCGGCCAGCTGATCGCGCAGCGGCAGCAGCGCCGGATGCCACCGCTGCGGCACGAACTCGGTGCCGGAATAGCGGTAGCGCGCAGCCGGGTCGCCCATCCAGCAGCTCAGCCGCGGGGAATCGACCTGGCGGCCGAACATGCGGATCTTGTGCACCTCCCACGGGACGTCGTCGCGGAGGGTGCGTTGGAGGGTGTCGGCGGCGGCGTGGGGCAGCCAGTGGCGGTGCCAGTGCACCTGGGCGTCGGGGAGGTGGAGATCCATGGGTGAACGCTAGCACTCCTTCCCCGGTGTGCGTATCCCGTCCAGGGCAGGATCCTGCGGATTTGCCCCCTGTCCACCAAAGATCGAAAATGACCGTCTGCCGGACCGGCATCGTTGAAAGAGCATCCCATGGCCCCACTTCGCCTCAGCGCTTCAAACACCGCGCCGGCTACCAGCGAGGCTGTGCCCAGCGCGCGCCACGTCGCTGCCCCAGCGCCGCTCGCTGCGCGCCACCAGGATGTGATGCGATGACCTCCTCTGTGAACCGCGCGGTCCGTGCAGCCAGCCAAGCGGTCTCCCGACATGGCGGTGGGCTGACCGGGCTGTGGTCGGTCCTGCGGCGCGCTTTCAAGGTCGCCTCTGCGATGGGTGTTCGTGGGCTCGTCAATCGATTCAAGCAGGCCAGTGCATCACGGATCCAGGTTCCGCAGCCAGTGGAGCACCTGTTTCCCGCACCCGTGCCCCTGGCCCGGTTCCAGCAGCGCGTCGGGCTCATGGCGCATGTGTACTACCCAGATCTGATAGAAGAGTTCGCCGAGCTCTTGGCGCACATCCCCTTGCCGTTCAAGTTGCTCGTGTCCGTGATGGACGATATGGCCAAGGTCCAGGCCGAAGAGCGCTTTGCAAGGCTTCCCCATCTTTCTGCATTGCACGTTCGCGTTGTGCCCAATCGGGGTCGCGATATCGCGCCGCTGCTGGTCACGTTCCGCGCCGAAATCATGGCCTTGGATATCGTCGGCCATATCCACACCAAGAAGTCGTTGTACACGGGCAGCGAGCAGGAGCAGTGGCGGCGTTACCTGCTGCGTTCGCTGCTGGGAAGCGAGACGCGGGTCGCCTGGATTCTGGGCATGTTCGCCGCCGATCCGCGCCTGGGTATGGTCTACCCGGAAACCTATGAAAGCCTTCCGCCCTGGGCCCACACATGGCTAAGCAACGCCGATGTCTGCGCAGCATTGGCGGCACAGCTGGGCATGGAAGTAGACCACACTGCCTACATCGATTATCCGGCAGGCTCCATGTTCTGGGCACGGGTCGACGCGCTGCGCCCCCTCTTCGCATTGAATCTGACTACCAGCGATTTCCCCGCCGAAACCGGCCAAGTGGATGGCACCCTGCAGCATGCAGTGGAGCGCCTTCTGGCCACCATCACGCGTCACCAGGGTCTGCTTGTGGGTGTACTTGCCCCGGGCGACACACCGCACCTGATCAGCGAAGGGCAGCGCAACTGGACAGCGGCGTTCGCCACACCGGTTGCCACCCGCATCCGGCTCTCTGCGCTGGATGCGGACCTGGTCACTACCGATGTATTCGATACGCTGGTGACACGTCCGTTCCTGTCACCCCACGCTTCGCGTGATTATCTCTCCTTCAAGGCCCTGGCCCAGTTCGACGTCGATGATTTCTCTGGCGCCCGCCAGCTAGCGGAGGAGCGCGCGCGCATTTCAAGCGGACGCGACCCCACACTTTCGGAGATCTACGCGCAGTTCCCTGCGTTGGAATCCCCCGTGGATCCGCAGGCGCTCTTGGAACTGGAAGTCACCACCGAGCAGCGTCTACTCCGTCCGCGCGAAGGAGTGCTGGCGGCCATGCAGGCATTGCGAGGCAAACGCCTTGTCGCGCTATCGGACATGTACCTGCCGGCCACATTGCTCAGACGGGTGCTGCCGCCTGCCGTGTTGGCGCTCACCTCGGAATGGTGGGTGTCGTGCGAGACAGCGATGCGCAAGGACGATCCCGCCACATGGACCTCGATCTCACAGCGTGAAGGCGTCCCGATGAAACGCTGGCTGCATGTAGGCGACAACGAACACGCCGACGTGCAGATTCCTCAGTTGCGCGGCCTCATTTCCCCCGTTCATATCGTTCGGCCTTCGGCGTTGCTGGACATGGTGCCGGCGCTGCGCCCGCTTCGGCATGCAGCCGGACTCAACGCACCGTGGCCTGAGCAGTTGTGGCGGGGTCTGCTCGCCAACCATTTCGCCGCAGTGGGCGATCGAAATCCGACACATCTCTCGCCGCGCCCCACACTGGATGCCTGCAGTGCTGGATACACCGTTCTGGGGCCTGTGGTTCTGGATTACCTGGTCTGGCTGGCGAAGCTCGCGAAAGAGCGCGAGGTCGGAACGTTGCTCTTCCTCAGCCGCGAGGGGTTCTTGCTGCAGCAAGCATGGGACATCCTGGCCGGCAGCGCACCTGCTCTCCAATCGCTGACGTCGTCTTACCTCTTGGTCTCCCGACGCGCCGCTGGCATGGCCAGCCTGCGTGAAGCAGGCGATCTTGAGCGGCTGCTGCACGGTACGTATACGGGCCCCTTGGTGAACCTTGTTGCCTCACGCTTGGGCGAAGAGGCCGCTGTGGCCGTACGTGAGCAGGTGGGGACCCTGGCATATCGCGACATCTATCTACCTGAAATGCTGGATCAGGCCATCGCGATGCTGGCGCCAGCGCTCCCCTCCCTGCTGATCCTCTCAGCGCGCGAACGCGACGCTTACATGGACTATTGGCGCGAGACCGCTGGAGACGATGCAGCCCTGGTCGCAGATATCGGCTACGCCGGCACCATCCAGACCTATCTGTCGAGCATCATTGAACGCCCCTTGGGCGGAGCGTACTTTGCATTGCGTGCCACCGCCCGGAAGGTGGAGGGACATGGTTGGGCCGCAGCCCGGTATCACGACGCGCGTACGGCGCCGGACGAGGACTCGCCGATTCTTGCCCACGACCTGCTGCTTGAAGCGTTGCTGGCAGCGCCAACCGGTCAATTCTGCGGCTTCAAAAACACCGACAATGAACGCGAGGCGATGTTCGCGCCGCCAGAATTGTCAGCAGCCGGTCAGGCGTCCCTTGCCCAGGTCCATCAGGGGGCGTTGGCCTTCATCGCTGACACCTGCGCGGCCTTGGGAGAGGATGTGCAACACCTGAACTTCGACCCCAAGGGTGTGCTGCTGCCGCTTCAGTGCCTGGCCGATGGACATTGGTCTGCTGGCCCTTGGCTGGAAACGCTCGCAACGGAAGACAGTTTCACCGGCCGCGGCAAAATCGCGGCCGGTGTCTCCGGACCGGTCAGTCGCTGAACACCACGCCGGTCTTTTCTTTCAGCTCATCGATACCCACGCCCGGGGCCGCCTCGACCAGCACCAGCCCCTTGTCGGTGATATCGAACACGGCCAGCTCGGTGATGATGCGATCCACCACACCGACGCCGGTCAGTGGCAGCGTGCACTCCGGCAGGATCTTGTGCTCGCCGCTTTTGGCGGTGTGCTCCATCAGCACCACCACGCGCTGCACGCCGGCGACCAGATCCATCGCCCCGCCCATGCCCTTGACCATCTTGCCCGGCACCATCCAGTTGGCCAGATCGCCCTTGTCGGTGACCTGCATCGCGCCGAGGATAGCCAGATTGATGTGGCCGCCGCGGATCATCGCGAAGCTGTCGTGGCTGCCGAAGTAACTGGCGCCCGCACGTGCGGTCACTGTCTGCTTGCCGGCATTGATCAGGTCGGCGTCGACTTCCACCTCGGTCGGGAACGGGCCGATGCCCAGCAGGCCATTTTCGGACTGCAGCCAGACATCCACGCCGTCGGGAATGTGGTTGGCGACCAGGGTCGGCAGGCCGATGCCCAGGTTCACGTAGGCGCCATCGGTCAACTCGCGCGCGGCGCGCTGTGCCATTTCATCGCGGGTCCAGGCCATCTCAGTTCGCCTCCTGGCGCACGGTACGCTGTTCGATACGCTTCTCGGGCTGCGGGTTGTGCACGATGCGGTGCACGTAGATGCCCGGCAGATGCACCTGGTCCGGGTCGATACTGCCCACCGGCACCACCTCTTCGACTTCCACGATGCACAGCTTGCCGGCCATCGCGCAGGCCGGGTTGAAGTTGCGCGCGGTCTTGCGGAACACCAGGTTGCCGGCCGCATCGGCCTTCCACGCCTTGACCAGCGCGACATCGGCCCGCAGTGCCGTCTCCATCACGTAGTGCTTGCCATCGAACTCGCGGGTTTCCTTGCCCTCGGCCACCACCGTGCCGTAGCCGGTGGCGGTGAAGAAGGCAGGAATGCCGGCGCCGCCGGCACGCAGCCGCTCGGCCAGGGTGCCCTGCGGATTGAACTCCAGTTCGAGCTCACCGGCCAGGTACTGGCGCTCGAATTCCTTGTTCTCACCCACGTAGGACGAGATCATTTTCCGGATCTGGCGGGTCGCCAGCAGCTGGCCGAGGCCAAAGCCATCCACGCCCGCATTGTTGGAGATCACGGTCAGATCCTTGGCACCGGTATCGCGCAGCGCGGCGATCAGTGCCTCGGGGATGCCGCACAGGCCGAACCCGCCGACCGCCAGGGTCTGACCATCGGCGATGGCACCTTGCAGCGCCTCGGCCGCACTGGCGTACTGCTTGCCACGTCGCCCGGCGTTGTCTGGGGACTTGCTCATCTACGCCCTCACCTCGTTGATGTAAGCGGCCATTGTAGCCATTGCCCGAGCCTTTCCCCTGCCCCGGGGTCCTGCGTTGCCTCGACCCGCCCCGGTGAAAACGATTCCCATACACGGCAGCGGCTAAACTACTGCGCTGACTGTCAGAAGGACTGAAAAGATGACGCTCCCCGCTTTCAAGGCGTACGACATCCGCGGCCGGGTTCCGGATGAACTGAACGAAGATCTAGCCCGCCGCATCGGTGTGGCGCTGGCGGCGCAGCTGTCGCCCGGCACGGTGGTCGTCGGTCACGATGTCCGCCTGACCAGCGGTGCCCTGCAGGACGCTCTAGCTGCCGGCCTGCGCGGCGCCGGCCGAGAGGTACTCGATATCGGCCTGTGCGGAACCGAGGAAGTCTATTTCCAGGTCGATCACCTGAAGGCCGCCGGTGGCGTGATGGTCACCGCCAGCCATAATCCGATGGATTACAACGGGATGAAGCTGGTCAAGGAGCAGGCACGCCCGATCAGCTCCGATACCGGCCTGTTCGCGATTTCCGACGCGGTCGAGGCCGACAAGGCGCCTGCCGCCGCGCCGAGCGCCGGCCTGCAATCGCACCCGGACAAGAGCGAGTACATCGCGCATCTGCTCAGCTACATCGAGCCGAAGGCCCTCAAGCCGCTGAAGCTGGTCGTCAATGCCGGCAACGGTGGCGCTGGCACGATCGTGGATCTGCTCGCCCCGCACCTGCCGCTGGAGTTCATCCGCATCTGCCATGAACCCGATGGCAGCTTCCCGAACGGCATTCCGAATCCGCTGCTGCCGGAAAACCGCGAACTCACCGCGCAGGCCGTGCGCGAGCACGGCGCGGACTTCGGTATCGCCTGGGATGGCGATTTCGACCGCTGTTTCTTCTTCGACCATAACGGCCGCTTCATCGAAGGCTATTACCTGGTCGGCCTGCTCGCGCAAGCCATCCTGGCACGCCAGCCCGGCGGCAAGATCGTGCACGACCCGCGTCTGACCTGGAACACCGTGGAAATGGTGGAGGAAGCCGGTGGCCAGCCGGTGCTGTGCAAGAGCGGCCACGCCTTCATCAAGGAAAAGATGCGCTCTGAAAATGCCGTCTATGGCGGTGAAATGAGTGCGCACCATTATTTCCGCGAGTTCGCCTACGCCGACTCCGGCATGATCCCGTGGCTGCTGATCGCCGCGCTGGTGTCCGAATCCGGTCGCTCGCTGGCCGATCTTGTCGAAGCACGCATGCAGAAGTTCCCCTGCAGCGGCGAGATCAACTTCAAGGTCGCCGACGCCAAGCGTTCCGTTGCCCGCGTGATGGAGCACTATGCTGCGCAGGCACCGTCGCTGGACCATACCGATGGCATCAGCGCCGATTTCGGCGACTGGCGCTTCAACCTGCGCAGCTCCAACACTGAGCCGCTGCTGCGCCTGAATGTTGAAACCCGCGGTGACGCAGCACTGCTGCGCGCACGCACCGATGAAATTTCGCAGTTGCTCAAGGACGCCTGAGGCGAGTACCCCCACCATGCAGAACCTTCTTCCCGTCATTCTCTCCGGTGGCTCCGGCACCCGCCTGTGGCCACTGTCCCGGGAGTCCTACCCCAAGCAGTTCCTCGCCCTGGCCGGTGAGCAGACCATGCTGCAGGCCACCTGGCAGCGCGTCGCCCCGATTGCCGGCCGTGCGCCGCTGATCGTCGCCAACGAAGAGCACCGCTTCGTGGCCGCCGAGCAGCTGCAGCAGCTGGGCGTGGAGCCGCAGGCGATCCTGCTGGAGCCCGTCGGCCGCAACACCGCACCGGCCATCGCGGTGGCCGCACTGGAAGCGACCCGCGATGGCGATGATGCGCTGCTGCTGGTGCTGCCCTCGGACCATGTGATTGCCGACGAGAATGCGTTCCGCGCCGCCGTCCTGCGTGCGGTGCCGGCAGCAGACTCCGGCAAGCTGGTGACCTTCGGTATCGTGCCGACCGGCCCGGAAACCGGCTATGGCTACATCAAGGCCGCCTCCGGCGGCGATGTCCGTGCCGTGGACAGGTTTGTCGAGAAGCCGGATGTGGAAACCGCAAGCACGTATGTGCAGTCGGGTGAGTACTTCTGGAACAGCGGCATGTTCCTGTTCAAGGCCTCCCGCTTCCTGGCCGAGCTGGAAACGTTCCATCCTGCGATGCTCGCTGGCAGCCGCGCTGCCTGGCAGCAGGCACGTCGCGACAGCGATTTCACCCGTCTGGACAAAGACGCCTTCGCCGCAGTGCCGTCGGATTCCATCGACTACGCGGTGATGGAAAAGACCGCCGATGCCGTGGTCGTGCCGCTGGATGCCGGCTGGAACGACGTCGGTTCGTGGACCGCGCTGCGTGACGTGTCCGAACAGGATGGGGATGGCAACGCGCACCACGGCGACGTGATCGCGATCGACTGCCGCAACACCTTTGCCTACGGCGAGCGCCTGATCGCGCTGGTCGGCCTGGACGACGTGATCGTGGTCGAAACCGACGATGCGGTGATGGTCGGCAAGAGCGACCGCATGCAGGAGATCAAGCAGGTGGTCGCGCGGATCAAGGCCGATGGCCGTCCCGAAGCGACCTGGCACCGCAAGGTGTACCGCCCGTGGGGCGCCTACGACTCGATCGACAACGGTGCCCGCTTCCAGGTCAAGCGCATCACGGTCAAGCCGGGCGCGACGCTCAGCCTGCAGATGCATCACCACCGTGCCGAGCACTGGATCGTGGTCAGCGGAACGGCTGAGGTCACGCGCGGTGACGAGGTGCTGCTGCTCACAGAGAACCAGAGCACCTACATCCCGCTGGGCGTGACCCATCGCCTGAAGAACCCGGGCAAGCTGCCGCTGGAACTGATCGAAGTGCAGTCCGGCAGCTATCTGGGCGAAGACGATATCGTGCGGTTTGAGGATACTTACGGGCGTACCTGATCGACGGCAAACAGATAAACAAAAGCCCGGCCAAGGCCGGGTTTTTTGTTGCCTGTAGAGCCACGCCATACGTGGCTGCCCTGCCTATGATCCTGACACCGCGTCAGCCACGCATGGCGTGTCTCTACGCCTGAGTCAGCATTCCGCGATGACCCGCTTCAGGCCTTGCTGCCAGCTTGGCAGCGTGATACCAAAGTCCTTCTCCAGCTTTGCCACGTCCAGGTGCGAATACGCCGGACGCTTGGCCGGCGTCGGGTACTCGGCCGTGGTGATCGCCTCGACCTTCGGCGCACGCGGTAGTACGCCTGCTGCCATGGCCTCAGCAAAGATCGCGTCGGCAAAGCCGTGCCAGCTCGTTTCGCCCTTGGCGGTCAGATGCCAGGTGCCGGACAACCCGCCGCCATGCTGCAGCACCTGCGCGGTCACATCGGCAATCAACGCTGCAGGCGTCGGCGTACCCACCTGGTCGGCGACCACGCGCAGCACGTCGCGCTCCGCGCCCACCCGCAGCATGGTGCGCAGGAAGTTGGCACTGTGCGAGGCATACACCCATGCCGTACGGAAGATGAGGTGCCGCCCACCGCCCGCACGGATGGCGTCCTCACCGGCCAGCTTGCTGGCGCCATACACGCCCAGCGGCGCCGTCGCATCATCCTCGCGATAGGGGCGCGTGCCCTGCCCGTCGAAGACGTAATCGGTGGAGTAATGCACCAGCGGGACGCCGGCCTGCGCGCACCAACGCGCCAGTACACCGGGTGCCTCGGCGTTCGCACGGAAAGCGGCCTCGCGGTCGTCCTCGGCCCGGTCCACCGCAGTGTAGGCGGCGGCATTGACCACCAGCGTAGGCCGGACGCGGTCCAGCAGTGCGGTCAGCGAGCCGGGCTGGTCGAAGTCAGCCACCTCGCACCCGTTACCGTTGGGCAGCGTGCCGCTGCGCGTGGTCGTAACGATCGTGCCCTGCGGAGCCAGCGCACGTCGCAGTTCCTGACCCAGCTGACCGTTGGCACCGAGAAGCAGGATCGTCATGGCTGGTAGACCGGCAGGCGGTCCTCGGCAATGTCTTTCAGGAACGGCGCAGCCTCATCCTTGGCCGAGAGCGTCGGTGCGCTGATCGGCCAGTCGACGGCGATGTCGGCATCGTTCCAGCGGACGCCTGCGTCAAAGTCCTTCAGGTACACCTCGGTGCAGAGGTAGCTGAAAACAGCCCGTTCGGAGAGCACGGCAAAACCATGTGCGAAGCCTTCCGGAATCCAGAACTGCTTCTTGTTCTCCGCACTCAGCACAACAGCAGCCCACTGACCGAAGGTTGGCGAGCCACGGCGAATATCTACCGCAACGTCGTAGACCTCGCCTTCGAGCACGCTGACGAGCTTGCCCTGCGGTCGCGGCCATTGGTAATGAAGGCCGCGAAGCACACCCTTGGCCGAGCTGGAAACGTTGCTTTGCACGAATTTCGTCGGCAGTCCATGTTCGCCGAAACGGGCCGCATTCCACGTCTCGAAGAAAAAGCCACGCTCGTCGCCGAACACAGCCGGCTCGATAACCACGCAACCGGGCAACTTGGTTTCAATGATCTTCACGGTACAACTCCTCGCACTGCCAGCTTATGCAAATATTGGCCGTAGCCGTTCTTGATCAGCGGCGCAGCCAAAGCTTCAAGCTGATCGGACGTAATCCAACCCTGTCCAAAAGCGATTTCCTCTGGGCAACTGACTTGAAGACCTTGGCGGGTCTGAATCGTCTCGATGAAGTTGGAGGCTTCCAGTAGTGACTGGTGGGTACCGGTGTCCAGCCACGCGTAACCGCGCCCGAGCGGTTCCAGATGCAACGCTCCTTCGTCCAAGTAGCGCTGATTGAGGTCAGTAATCTCCAGCTCACCGCGTGGCGAGGGTTTAAGTTCAGCCGCATAGTCGCTGGCTTTGCCGTCGTAGAAGTACAAACCGGTCACGGCATAGTTGGAACGAGGTTCGGTAGGCTTTTCGACAAGACCAATGACCTTGCCATTTTTGTCGAACTCAGCCACACCGTAACGTTCCGGATCATTGACCCAGTAGCCGAACACCGTTGCGCCGCTTTCGCGGGCATCGGCGCGCTTGAGCACCTCGGTCAGGCCATGTCCGTGGAAGACGTTGTCGCCCAGCACGAGGCAACTCGGCTTCCCGTCAAGGAATTCGCGGCCGATCAAATAGGCCTGCGCCAGCCCGTCGGGGCTGGGCTGCGCGGCGTACTGGATATCCATGCCCCACTGCGAACCATCGCCCAGCAGCTGCTGGAACAAGGCCTGCTCGTGCGGCGTGTTGATGATGAGTACTTCCCGGATACCCGCCAGCATCAGCACGCTGAGCGGGTAATAGATCATCGGCTTGTCGTACACGGGCAGCAGCTGCTTGCTGACGCCCTTGGTGATCGGATACAGGCGCGTGCCCGAACCACCCGCGAGGATGATGCCCTTGCGTTGAGTCATGCGGTTGTCCTCTCTCTGGTGATCACCGCCCTCAGGCGGTGGTGCCGATGCGCTGCAGGCGGTAGCTGCCGTCGAGCACGCCGTTGACCCAGTCCTGGTTGTCCAGGTACCAGTCCACGGTGAAGCCGATGCCCTGCTCGAAGGTGTACTTCGGCTCCCAGCCCAGCTGGTCCTTGAGCTTGGAGGCATCGATCGCGTAGCGGCGATCATGACCGGGGCGGTCGGTCACATAGGTAATCTGGCTGGCGCGCGGCTGGCCATCCTCACGCGGGCGGCGTGCATCGAGCAGTGCGCAGATCGCCTGCACCACCTCGATGTTCTGCTTTTCGGAGTTGCCGCCGACGTTGTAGGTCTCGCCGACCTGGCCCTTGGCCAGCACGGTGCGGATCGCTTCGCAGTGATCGCTCACGAACAGCCAGTCACGCACCTGTTTGCCATCGCCATAGACCGGCAGTGGTTCCCCGGCCAGGGCCTTGGCGATCACCAGCGGGATGAGCTTCTCGGGGAAATGGTACGGGCCGTAGTTGTTGGAGCAGTTGGTGGTCAGCACCGGCAACCCGTAGGTGTGGTGGAACGCGCGCACCAGATGATCCGAGGCCGCCTTCGACGCCGAGTACGGCGAGTTGGGCGCGTACGGGGTCGTCTCGCTGAACTTGCCGGTCTCGCCGAGGGTGCCGTACACCTCATCGGTGGACACGTGCAGGAAGCGGAACGCCTGGCCCTTGTCCGTCGGCAGCGCCTTCCAGTAGTCGCGCACGGCCTCCAGCAGCGCCAGCGTGCCGACCACGTTGGTCTGGATGAAGGCGCCGGGGCCGTCGATGGAGCGGTCCACGTGGCTTTCGGCGGCGAAGTTCAGCACGGCGTCCGGGCGGTGTTCGGCCAGCAGGCGCGAAACCAGCGCCTGGTCACCAATGTCGCCCTCGACGAATACATGTGCCGGATTGCCCTCCAGGGAAGCCAAGGTTTTCAGGTTGCCCGCATAGGTCAGCGCATCGAGATTGATGACACGCACGCCCTTCGCGACGGCTTCGAGGACAAAGTTACCGCCAATGAATCCGGCACCGCCGGTGACAAGCCATGTGGGCACTACCCATTCTCCTGTTCGATGTGCGTGCTGGGGGCGGCCTGCGCCCCAACTCAGCGCAACAGGATACATGGGGTCCGTCTTCACGACTGCCCGTCAAGCGTGAACAGCAGGCGTTTTCCGTCGATTTCATGCCGCACTGCAGCACAACCATACGCATTCGCATGGTGACCTTGCGCCAGTTAGAATCGGTGTCCCACCCCCGAACCGGTTGCTAGTCAAAGAACCGGACGTTTCCCCGTTATTGAAGGATCCAGCACCAGATGAAAATCCTCGTCGCGTACAAGCGCGTGGTGGACTACAACGTCCGCATTCAGGTCAAGCCGGACGGTTCCGGCGTGGTCACCGACGGCGTCAAGCTGTCCCCCAACCCGTTCGATGAAATCGCGCTGGAAGAAGCGTTGCGCCTACGTGACAAAGGCATCGCCACCGAGGTCGTGGTCGCCACGATCGCACCGGCCGATGCCCAAGCGCACCTGCGCAACGGCCTGGCCATGGGCGCCAACCGCGCCATCCACGTGGTCACCGACCAGGCCATCCAGCCGCTCACCGCCGCGCGCACCCTGCTCAAGCTGGTCGAGAAGGAACAGCCGGACCTGGTGATCCTGGGCAAGCAGGCCATCGACGACGATGCCAACCAGACCGGCCAGATGCTGGCCACGCTGTGGGGGCGCCCGCAGGCGACCTTCGCCAGCAAGCTGGAGATCGCCGACGGTAAGGCCACGGTCACCCGTGAAGTCGACGCCGGCCTGGAAACGCTGGAGGTCGACCTCCCGGCCGTGGTCACCACCGACCTGCGCCTGAATGAGCCGCGCTTCATCAAGCTGCCCGACATCATGAAGGCCAAAGCCAAGCCGCTGGAGACCCTGCAGCTGGCCGACCTCGGTGTTGAAGCCGCCGATACCTTCAAGACCACCCAGTACGCCGCGCCGGTGAAGCGCAGCAAGGGCGTGATGGTCAAGGACGCGGCCGAATTAGTCGCTGCACTCAAGCAGAAGGGGTTGCTGTAATGACCAAGATCCTCGTTGTCGCTGAACACCACGACGGCAAGCTCAACGCCGCCACCGCCAAGACCGTCAGCGCAGCCGCTGCGATCAGCGGCGCCAGCATCGATGTGGTGGTGCTGGCCGCGGACCCGACCGCCGCCGCCGCTGAAGCGACCCAGCTGGCCGGCGTCGCCAAGGTGCTGACCGTGGCCAACGCCGCCAATGCGCAGGCGCTGGCCCAGGTGCTGGCTCCGCAGATCGCGAAGCTGGCCACCGGCTACACCCACGTGTTCGGCCCCTCGACCACCTTCGGCAAGGACCTCATGCCGTGCGTGGCCGCCCTGCTGGGCGTCAACCAGGTCTCCGACCTGATGACCGTCGAAGGCAGCCACAGCTTCAAGCGCCCGATCTATGCGGGCAATGCAATCATCACCGTGGACGTGCCGGCCGACCAGATCGTGGTCGCTACCGTGCGTGCGGCCTCCTGGCCGGAAGCGGCCAAGGGTGGCAGCGCCAGCGTGGAAGCGGCCAGCGTTGACGCGGCCCTGCCGAGCCACACCCGCTTCGTCGGCCTGGCCGCCGGTGCCACCGACCGCCCGGACCTGCAGAGCGCCAAGCGCGTGGTCTCCGGCGGCCGTGGCGTGGGCTCGGAAGAGAACTTCAAGGTGATCTTCCAGCTGGCCGACAAGCTGGGCGCCGCCGTCGGTGCCTCGCGCGCCGCCGTGGACGCCGGCTACGTGCCGAGTGACCTGCAGGTTGGCCAGACCGGCAAGATCATCTCGCCTGAGTTGTACGTGGCCGTCGGCATCAGCGGTGCCATCCAGCACCTGACCGGGATCAAGGATGCCGGCACGATTGTCGCGATCAACAAGGATGCTGAATCACCGATCTTTGAGATTGCCGATATCGGGTTGGTGGGGGATCTGTTTACGATCCTGCCGGAGCTGGAAGCAGCGCTGTAAACTCTTGAGCTGCCGCCATGACGCCCCGTCTATCGACGGGGCGTCGTCCGTTCTAGAAGAGGTCATTGATGAAAGTAGCAATTTTTGGTGCGGGCTATGTTGGATTGGTCACAGCCGCATGTTTGGCAGAGGTTGGCCATGACGTGATCTGTGTTGATACCGACGCCGGCAAGGTCAAGCGACTTGAGCAGGGAATCATTCCGATTTACGAGCCGGGGCTCGAGTCGATGATCACTGCCAATGTCGCTGCAAATCGTCTGTTGTTCACGACGAGCGCAGAAGCCGCAGTGCGACATGGCAATATCATCTTCATCGCTGTGGGAACCCCTCCAGGTGAAGACGGAAGCGCCGATCTCACCCATGTCCTGGCTGTGGCTGAGACTATTGGCCGACACCTGGACCACGATGCGGTGATTGTTGACAAATCAACCGTACCCGTAGGCACCGCTGGAAGAGTTGAGCAGCAGATCGCACAGGCACTTTCCGGGACCGGACGGAAAGTCGCATTCCACGTGGTTTCCAACCCCGAGTTTCTCAAAGAAGGCGATGCGATCCGCGACTTCATGCGTCCGGACCGGATCATCATAGGTACTGCGGTGCCATCTGCTGCTGATCAGATGCGGGAGCTCTATCTCCCGTTCAATCGCAATCACGACCGCCTGATCGTGATGGACGTGCCGTCTGCGGAGCTCACCAAGTATGCGGCAAATGCCATGCTTGCCACCAAGATCAGCTTCATGAACGAGATCGCCAACATCGCCGAACGCGTTGGCGCGGACATCGAACAGGTTCGTAAGGGTATCGGCTCCGACAGCCGAATCGGATATTCCTTCATATATCCCGGCGCCGGCTATGGCGGATCGTGCTTTCCCAAGGACGTACAGGCGCTGGGAAGGACATCGGATTCGGTCGGCTATCAGGCCGAGCTGCTCAACGCAGTCGAAGCGGTCAACTACCGCCAGAAGCAGAAACTGTCGCAACTGATCGCTCGCCACTACGCCGACGATGTCAGTGGTAAGACATTTGCAGTGTGGGGGTTGTCCTTCAAACCAAACACAGACGATATGCGCGAGGCACCAGCACTCGTCCTCATTGCAGACCTGATCGCTCGCGGCGCTAAGGTGCGTTGCTACGACCCTCAAGCCATGACAGAGGCACGCCACCTGCTTTCCTCCTGTGGCGATGCGGTTTCGTTCGCCAGTTCTGCGGATCAGGCACTGATCGCTGCAGATGCACTGGTCATAGTAACCGAGTGGAAACAGTTCCTACTTTCCAGCTTCGAGCCGCTACTGCAGCTGCATGACCGTGTCATCTTCGACGGCCGCAACATGTATGACCCTGCCAAGGTGGAATCCATTGGAATTGCGTATTACGGCATTGGCCGGGGCCGCTCCGTGACCTGCGACAGAACCGGGAATGTGAAATGAAAAACTACAACAGTCGAAAGCGTGTGCTGGTAACGGGTGGAGCCGGCTTTCTTGGCTCCCACCTGATCGAGCGTCTGCTGGATCGCGGTAATGAAGTCATCTGTGCCGACAACTTGTTCACCGGCAGCAAGCGCAACATCGAGCACCTGCTGCCGAATCCTCATTTTGAGTTCCTGCGGCACGATGTGACGTTCCCCATCTACGTTGAAGTCGACGAGATCTGGAACCTGGCCTGCCCCGCGTCGCCGATCCACTACAGCCACGATCCGGTACAGACCACGAAGACGTCGGTTCACGGAGCAATCAACTTGCTTGGCCTTGCCAAGCGGCTCGACTGCCGCATCTTTCAGGCCTCGACCAGTGAAGTGTATGGCGACCCCAATATCCATCCGCAACGCGAGGAATACTGGGGCAACGTCAATCCGATCGGCCCTCGCTCGTGCTATGACGAGGGTAAGCGCTGCGCGGAAACCCTGTTCTTCGATTACCACCGGCAGCACGGTCTGGACATCAAGGTCGCACGCATTTTCAACACTTACGGCCCCCGCATGCACCCCAATGACGGGCGGGTTGTCTCGAACTTCATCGTGCAGGCCCTTCGCGGCGAAGACATAACTATCTATGGCGAGGGTAAGCAGACGCGTTCGTTCTGCTACGTGGATGATCTGATCGAAGGCTTCCTGCGACTGATGGACAGTGAGCCTGGCTTCACCGGGCCATGCAACCTTGGAAATCCCGGCGAGTTCACCATTCGCGAACTCGCCGAAAAGGTCATCGCACTGACCAACTCCGGATCAAAGCTCGTATTCAAACCCTTGCCGGTTGACGACCCGATGCAGCGTCAACCTGACATCACGCTTGCCAAGAAGAAGCTTGACAACTGGGAGCCACAGATCCAGCTAGAAGAGGGCCTGCGCCGGACGATCGCATACTTCGACAATCTGCTCAGCGAGAACAACTGAATCGAGCGGGCTGAAAATGACAAGGGGCGCCTTTAAGGCGCCCCTTCTCTTTGCAGCAAGATTCAAAGTCATTGGATCCGTTGCAATGGATTCCCCACATCATTCACTGATATCAAGAAGCGGCAGACAAATCCGCAGGGCCGGTCTCTTGCCCCCCCTCTTCGGACAACTCGACTGTGCTTGAAAGCGCATCAGGATTACAACAGCAATGCAGCGCCCTTTCTTTCACCTACAGCGATAGTCCACGTTCTCAAGGCTATGCCGGAAAGGGTCCGTAAGGTCATCGGAATAGACACCAAGCAGGAGCCTACGTTTAGGCAGCAGATTTTTGCGATAGAACCTGCTCAGCGTAGCAATGCGTTCACCCTTTTCCGTCAAGCGGACGCACCCATTGACGATCTGTACAGTTCCGGAGCTCTCCTGCTCAGTCAAGCGCACATCGACCAAGCGATGTTCGACCATGTACTCCTTGATGAACACATCTTGGAAGGCATCCTGGCGGATCCCGCCTCCGCGCTGTTCCAGCTTTTCCAAAATGTAGAACGAAAGCGACCGGTCGACCACCGTAGGAACGGAGATCGCAAAAGAATACCCTCCCAGCAGCCAGATGACGCAGAGAAGAAATCTTTCCAGGCCGGACAGGGACCCGAACCAGGGCAGCAGCAGCAACAGGCCGGTGATGGCAAGGGCAATGAACGCGTCCCCGATCGCCGCGTAGAACACAACATCGACAGCGAAGTAGCGCATGTGGGTCACATACACGGCAAGCAGCACGACGATATAGACACCGGTCAAACCGGCCGCCTTTAGGAACTTATTCATACCTTGAATACCAACATACGATTGCCTAGGAAAGAAAGAACAAGTTGAACGCCGCTGATTGCAACGAAGCCGATCCGATAATCGAAAGCAAGCACGTCAGCCCATAGAGCCATTAGCGCCCCGCTCAGAAACGCCAATGCCGCATACAATGCGGAGAACCTGAGAAGTTCCTTGCGAATGCTGCCTGTCTTCGACGCGAATACGAAAAAACGATTGCCCATAAATGATGCAAAAATCCCAAATACCGCTGCAATGGAATTAGCCACACCCTTGGATTCCACGTGCATGACCTCAACCAGAAAGGTCAGCACCCCAAAATGAACCGCGGTCGCAGCCAATCCATTCGCTATGAATCGGGCAAACTGGCGAAGATCAACGCTGCGCAGCACTGCCACGCACCTCACTCGCGCATGTGATGTAATCCATGAATGCTCCCCTCTTCTGGATTCCACCGCGAACAATGCCACTAAGCATGAGTGTCATGAGTGTAAGCGTGCCCGTCTGCAGGAACACAAGGAACAGGACGCCTAGTGCCATCGAGAACCAGCCGGGAGTTGCGTAGCCCGCCAGCTTCAAGAGAGTTGCCACAACTGCAAACATGATGGAAACGGAGGAAACCACGACACACATCAGACCGACCCTGACCAGCACATCCTCTGCAAATACCATGAGGGCGCGGAAACCATGCAGCGTCAGTCCGACAAAGTTCATTTTGCTGTGACCCGCGTAGCGAGGTCCCCGGTCTATGGGGCACACGGCTAGGCGCAGCTTGCTAGCAATGATCCCGCCAGCGACGTGTGTCCATACCTCGTGCATTGCATTGGCCCGACAAACGGCTGGACGCTTCAGCGCCATGAAATTTCCGAAACTGATCGATCGGCCGGTCAGCAACTGGAAAATGAACTTGTAGACGATATAGAAGGCCTTAAATCGGAGTGTCTCCACCCGACTTTTCCGCTGCGCCACCGCGACATCCACATTTTCGGCTTCCAGTGCGCAGAGCAATTCGGCAATAGTAGCCGGCAAATCCTCACCGTCCGAGTCCATTACCACGACACGTTGCGCATCGGGCAACGTGCTTTCCACATAACTGAGCCCAATGGCAATGGCCTTCTGGTGACCCACATTGCGGCGCAACGTAAGCACCACGCCGTTAACGCCCGCCACCTCGAGATGCTCAGCAAGTACTGGCTCGCGCAATGAGCCATCATCAACCGCAACTACGTAGACGCGGTTGCCGTAGCAGGATGCAAGCTCGCTGAACAGTCGGCTCGACGCAGTGCGATCCTCGTAGACCGGAGTAACGACTACGAACTCGAACTCGGGTTGCATATATGACCTCGGATATCCAAGAGAAGAAAATTGGCACGCCCCTACTCCCGCTCATGCTTGGGAGTTAGGTCAACGAGCAGAGCGCAGGTCGCGAGAAGCCACACGGGTAGCAGAGTGCGGTCCGCGCTGGTGGAAAGATGCCAGGCAAGGTCATTCGGAGTGCTCATGTAGACCGCAAAAAGAACTGCGACATATGTGCCGCATGCAGGCAGCACATAGAGCGAAATGCTGTTTCTCCGAGCGGCAAAGGCGATGACCAGTAAGGGCGGCAGCAAAATCATGCTCGGCAGGCGAAGCAGTAACGACTCGATCAGCAGCGAATAGGAATGGACGCTCCGAAGCCTGCCAGATATCTGACCCATTAAGTCGGAGCCGGCGAGATCGTTGGACAGACCTGCATGGGAGACGCTCAGCTTCCAAGCCAGCAGAGGCAACAATGCCGTAGCAAGGCAGACCACCATTCCAAGCTTCACTCCATGCCTGCGCACAAGCGTACCAACGAGTCCCGCCAGCGTAGCGCACAGAAGCAGCGCGGCGCCTTCATTCTTTACGAGTGCCAAGATCGCTGCCGTCAGGGTCAGCTGCAAGTACTGCCCAAAACC
The DNA here is from genome assembly GCF_039674145.1 of Stenotrophomonas sp. TWI587. Taxonomy (NCBI): domain Bacteria; kingdom Pseudomonadati; phylum Pseudomonadota; class Gammaproteobacteria; order Lysobacterales; family Lysobacteraceae; genus Stenotrophomonas; species Stenotrophomonas sp. TWI587. The sequence goes on from NZ_JBDJMW010000006.1 coordinate 249,273, forward strand.
AGGCCGATCGGCCGCCATGATCTCATTGATCAGAAGAAAGGTCGCAACGAAGGACAACGCAAGCAGAGCATCAACGTAGCCATCGACAAGGTGATTCCCACCGAGAACGACCAGTACCACAAGGAACACCATGCGCCACTCTAGCCGGGGAATCCGGGGAAGGATGACCAGTAGTGCCGGCAGCATCGCCAATGGGACAACGACTTTCGGAAAGACGTCATTCCAATAACCGAACACATGCGCAACTGACGCCATAAGCGCTGGGACGAATGAGGGATAGTCGTTGTGACTCCAGATCGCGTAATTGTCCAACTGCGCGTAGAGCGAGGCGTCGTAGAAGATCCGTTTCCCATGGAACAACCAGATTGAACGCGCGTCCCATGCGGGCGATGGGCTGGCTAGCGCTATGAGGGATAGAGCTAGAACGAAAACGACCGCCAGTGAGTTCTGTCGAGAGAACAGGTGCGTAAAAGCAACCACCAGGAACATGCCCAAGCACGCCACCACCAAGGCGGTGAGCAGCACGCCCCCTGCACCCGCTGCATAAAACAAATAGACAAGAAGCAGCGATGCACTGAGCCAGGTCGAAGGATGGGTTCGTGCATTATCCGCAATCGAAGATACGCGCATGGGCCCCCTCCGACTTCAGCCGGCACGCCGGCACAGCGGTAGCTACATCCGTAGCCAATACGCAGCTATCGCTGCTCGAATCAATTCTCACGGGGTAGATGGCCTCATAACTCCGTTGCATCAGCAGGCTGTCCGACGCCACTTCTTGGCTAAGCGAACAAGAGACCGGCACCTTGGGCTGGATACGCAGAAGGCGTGCGAACTCGCCCACTGCCGGCGGCAACGACTCCGACTCCCCAGCGAGCGGCTGAAACGCGGTGCGCAGAATCTCAACTGAGGCGCCCGATGAGGTTCCCAGCGACGAAAGCTGCCAGATAAGCAGAACCCCCAGCATCAGGCGGATCGCCGAAGTGAATGCGCGTGACGTGTCATGCTCGTCGCGACTATTCCTTTCCGTCATTTCAGACCCCGTAGAATGCGGGTCCACTTCCAAGAGGACGACTGCAGAAGCTGCCTGATATGAAAATCAAGATCTGCCTCATTCATCAGCCAGATGCGAGGTGGACGCACCCAAGGCCTGCCCTTCAAGGCGCTAAGCAACACTCGCAAAGGCGCGGTGATCTGCCAGGATTTGGAGGTAGTGAGTTCGTAATAGCGCTCCCTGAGCTCGGCGAGCCTTTGCTCATCGTCAAGTAGCACACCATTTGCCAAGGATTCGACACCCTCTTCGGCACCGACGTCAACATCGCCCTTCAGACGCTGCAACTCCGCGTACATGTTGCGCAGTCGGTTCGCTGAGCCCTTTGGGAGTAGGAACGGTCGGTCGTTCAGTTTCTTGAGCGTATTCAGATAGTTACTGGTCCACTCGAACTGCGAATGGGACGTGTAGGACGTACCCGTAGTCCAGTGTCGGTAGATGCAGCCCACATCGGTTGAGCTGCTCACGCCGCACAATGGGGCAGCTCGGATGATGAGATCCCAGTCCTCAGCGGTACTGTGACCTGGATCGAACTGGAAACCGAGATGGCTGAACAGTGCCCTCGGGAACGCGATGGAGTGAAGCGGCGTCCGGTTCTCCACGATGTGCGCAAAGAGATCGAAATTTGCGGGATAGATGGACCTCATGCCACCGATTGATCTGGAAGCTGCATCGCATCCAGTAACCGCAACCCGGTCCCAGTCCTGTGCAACGGTGCACTGCCGTAGCAGTGCCCCAGGCGCTCTTTCCGCCAGCTTTTTGAAGGTCTCGACCCAACCACCGAACAGCAGATCGTCGTCGTCAAATGCGACCACGTAATCTCCGCTCGCAGCATTAAAGCCTGTATTGAGCGGCACGGAGCGACCGCCACCGTCCACACGTACAAGACGGACCCGATTGCGGAACGCAGGATGTAGATGCTCAATGAGGCGCTCGACCTCGATCTGAGCCGGTATCTCCAGATTATGTCCGACGATCAGAACTTCAAAATCCTGATCACTCTGCGCAGAGAGGCAGAGCAGGCCCTCGCGGAGGGTACCAATCCTCATTCCCGTCGTGCGGATCACAACGCTTAGGAAGGGCTTCACCTCATTCCCAACCACACCAGCGACATCCGCGCCCACCTTGGGCATAGGGCCTGGCAGGTATGCCCTAATGAACTGATTCACGTAGCCGTACTGATCCGCGCCCTCCCTCAACAGGGCAAGGAACTGGCCCAAAGGAGTGTCACCAGACAGGCCCGGCAAATTGCCCGGAAAGTGTTGATCGCTTTTTCTGAGGCTGAAATCGTGCTGATAGACCTCGTGCCACCCGTGATCACGCGCCAGCCGTACCAGTGTATCGTTGGTGAAGAAACGGATATGCGTGCGATCTAACAGACCAGCATCGGTCCAGTCGAAACGACCAAACGCGAGTTTCGTCCCAACATCCCGATGAGAGACATTTGGGACCGACAGGATTAAAGGTGCATTCCACGGTGCGGCGATCAACGCCAAGTCGGCCAACAGCTGTCCGGGATGGTTGATATGCTCTATGAAGTCGAGCGCGGTGATCGCAACGACTCGGGCGCCCGCCGGTAGTGCAGCGGAGATCTGCGCCGCCAGATCCTGCTGCCCTGCTATGAACTGGACCGCATTGAATCCCCGTGAACGCAGCGACTCAAGGGACTCGGCGTCCGCGTCCAGGCCCAGATACTCAATACCAAACCTGTCGCGGAGTATTTCCGCAATGCGTCCGTAGCCGCATCCGATGTCAACAATGTAATCACCCTGGCGGGGCTCAAAACGCGCCACCAGTTGAACCACATGCCCATACGGATTGCTTTCTGAGAAAGCGTTGTCGTAGATATCCATCTTCAAACGAACCTGTGACGAGCGTAGAGGCCATCGCGGAAGTACGCGATCTTGTGATCGGAATCAAGTCGATCAGGCAACGTTCCATCTTCCCGGCGCTTCTCGAATGATGCCAGCGCATCAAGCCACACCTGATCGCCACTTTCCGCGAAGAATGTGGAGATCTGCTTTACGCGATCATCCCGGCAATACTTGTACGCCATGAGCAGCCCCGCTTCCGCCGAATAGAACTTCTCGGCCCAACCAACTGGGCGCTCGCCACCGAACTGCATTCTCTTGTCATGGAAGACCGCCGCCTGCGGGCAGTAGATAAGCTTGTAGCCCTTCAGGCGCGCACGCCAAGAAAGATCCACATCGTCACAATAGAGAAAGAAGGTGCGCGCATCGTAACCCTGAAGCTCGCTCAGCACCGTGCGCCGGACAAGGGTACAGGCCCCCGACGCCCATGGCGTTTCCCCTGAAGCCGGGTTGTATTCCTTGGGATGTTCAAAAGGCAGCTGCTTGGGCTCGCTCATGCCTACAGAAGGGTCAGCAAATGGGCGTGCGAGTTCGATCAGGGCATCTGGCGCAAACATGATGTCCGGGTTCATCAGAATGGTGAAGTCCGTCTGATCGAGTTCCATCAAGGCATTATGGCCGCCAGCAGAACCCATGTTCTTCCCAAAATGGACGTATTCGACATCTGCAAGGGCGCTACAGGCTGCCCCTGCATCTTCAATCACCGAACGCAGGGAATCGGTCGGCGATGAGTCACCGTATGCAAGTGTCACTCGACCAAAGGCACCTACCTGAATCGCAAGCTCCGCGGCCCGATCCAAATGCTGGATCGTACGTAAAATAGATTCCGGCTCGTTTCCGTAAAGAACAGCCTGCACACGCAGCCGTCCAAGTTTTGGAAGCTCTTTGTTTTCCATCGTTGCCTCTCCAATGCATTGCGGCGATCGAGCGCCAATCACGTACGGCCCTGCGCTATAGGGCAGGTCTAATTGGCGACATCCATTCTGATATCCAACATCGGTATCCCGATAAGACCGGTTGACACGCTGGTTGATCGGCTTGAAAGGATGAGCGCGTCATGAATCCACTGGTGCATGACATGCTGCTTCTGAGTTCCATCGCTGACAGCAACACTGATGGCATAGTCTCCTGAAGGCAGCACGGGCATGCGGAAAGTAAAGGCTGCCGTGCAGACACCCTGCGCATCGAGCGCCAAAGGGTTGTCCAGATAGGTCAGCTGGGTATTCTCGCCGAACAGAGGCTGCCCCTGTTTGTCTTTGACAACGAAGCCGACCAGCATCGAGTGGATGGCGACATGTGCCCTCAACTGAAGTCTCAGCGTCACCAGCTCGCCGCCAACGACCCAATTGAGCCTGCGTCCGCCTTCATCGAAGAGCCCACCGGCCTCGAACACAACACCACCCGACCCGAAGTCATGCTGAATCGCAAATGGAAACACTTCGATATCGTTGCGCAAGGAGGTTGTGTTGATCCACGCAAGACGTGCATCGACCTCATCGGCGGTGAATGCCGTGATCGGAGCGTCGCGTGCGGCGGCCGAATTGACGGCCTCTGTTGCGCCGGCCTGGTCATATAGATCCGCCAGATATGCCCCCGCTACCTCTTTCGGCGGCGCATCCATGAACACCCGACCGTCCTTTAGCCAGATGACGCGGTCACATAGCGCAGTGACCGCACCCATGTCATGGCTGACGAACACCAGGGTACCGCCATTGTCGCGGAAACCGTGCAGGAAGCGCATACACTTTTGCACGAAGAAGGCATCGCCCACCGCCAATGCCTCATCCACGATGAGCACGTCTGCATCGACGTGAGCAACGACCGAAAACCCCAAACGGGTAAACATGCCGCTGGAGTAAGTCTTCACCGGGCGGTCAATGTAATCGCCGATATCCGCGAACGCAATGATGGAATCCCTGCGGGCATGTATCTGCCCCTCGGTCAGCCCATAGATCTGTGCGCAGAGATCAATATTCTCGCGACCAGTCAGTTCAGGATTGAAGCCTGCCCCCAATTCAAGCAACGCCGCCACTTTCCCATACGTGCGGGCCACTCCGTTATTGGGGGTGAGCGTGCCGCACAAGATGCTCAGCAAGGTCGACTTGCCTGCGCCGTTACGACCTACAAGGCCGAGCGTCTGGCCTCGCGGAACTTGGAAACTGATGTCCTTAAGAACCTGATGTTCGCGATAGAACGTCCGCCGATTGCCCGCCAACATCTGCCAGAGCCGGTGGGATGGTTTGTCGTACAACAGAAAGCTCTTGTCGACATGGGCGACTTCAACGATCAACTGATCAGAGCACATCGGCAAAGCCCTTGCGCGTACGCATGAATGTCCAGTATCCGAGGCTCATCACTAGCAGCGCCACCACGGAGTAAATGGCTAGAGTGAGGAAGTCAGGCATCTGGCCATGTATGGCTACGGCTCTCACCTGCTGGATGATCACGGTAGTCGGATTCAGATAAAGAAACGGGCGATACTGCTCAGGTACCATTTCCATCGGGAAAAAAATGGGGCTGGCGAACATCATCAACGTCAGCACCAATGGAACAACTTGCTGAGTATCGCGGAGAAAAACCGCGAATGCAGACAGCAGCCATGACAGTCCCAAAAGCAGGGGCAACGCCGGCAGGAGTACAACAAAGATCAACGGCCAAGTTGGTGGGACACTGCCGACGATGAGCAGCTGACCAACCAAAAGAATCGACAAGTTCACGCAAAGATGAAACGCAGCCGTTGCCAGCGTCATCCAAGGCAGCACAGTTAGTGGGAACACCACTTTTTTCACATAGGTGGCATGCTCGAATATTAACCCCGAAGAGCGCCCGATCACTTCTGCGAAGAAGAGATGGGTAATGAGGCCAGAAAAGAGAATCACGGGGAATGCAGCTTGCGGGGCCGAGCCGAAGCGAGCCTGCAAAACCACTCCCAAGAAAAACCAGTACGCGCAGAGCAGCAGCAACGGCGTGGCGAATGACCACAGCGTACCGAAGATCGACCCCTGATAACGACCACGGATATCCCGCTTGATCATGCGCCTCAGCAGCGCGCGGTGATCCCACACGTCGCGAAGCGGGCCACGTCCGTCGACAGTGCTCATCGGTCAGCCAGCGCCTCTTCCAGATCCACCTGCAGATCCCCCAACTCCTCAACCCCAACACTCAGCCGTACCAGCGCATCACTGATCCCCAGCTTTTCCCGGCGTTCCACCGGAATCGAGGCATGCGTCATCACCGCGGGATGATTCACCAGGCTTTCCACGCCACCCAGCGACTCGGCCAGGGTGAACAGCTCGGTCTTCTCGCAGAAACGCTTGGCCGCCTCGTAACCGCCCTTCAGCACGATCGAGACGATGCCGCCGTAGCCGTTCATCTGGCGGGTCGCCAGTTCATGCTGCGGGTGCGAGGTCAGGCCGGGGTAGATCACCTTCTCCACGGCCGGGTGCTTTTCCAGCCACTGGGCCAGGGCCAGCGCGTTGGCGCAGTGCGCCTTCATGCGCAGCGGCAGGGTCTTCAGGCCGCGCAGCGCCAGGAAGCTGTCGAATGGGCCCTGCACGGCACCGATGGAGTTCTGCAGGAAGGCCATCTGCTCGGCCAGCTCGGCGTTGTCGCCGACCACGACCATGCCACCGACCATGTCCGAGTGCCCGTTGAGGTATTTGGTGGCCGAGTGCAGGACCAGGTCCGCGCCTTGCTCCAGCGGACGCTGCAGCATCGGCGAGGCGAAGGTGTTGTCGACCACCACCAACAGGTTGTGGCGCTTGGCGATCGCAGCGACCGCGGCGATGTCCACGATCTTCAGCATCGGGTTGGTCGGGGTCTCGATCCAGACCATCTTGGTCTGCGGGGTGATCGAGGCTTCGAACGCGGCCAGGTCGGTCAGGTCGACGAAGCTGAACTGCAGGCCGGCGGTGCGCTTACGCACGCGCTCGAACAGGCGGAAGGTGCCGCCATAGATGTCATCCATCGCCACCACATGGCTGCCGGCGTCCAGCAGTTCCATCACCGTGGAGCTGGCGGCCATGCCCGAGGCGAACGCGTAACCGCGGCTGCCGCCTTCCAGAGAGGCCACGCAACGCTCATAGGCGAAACGGGTGGGGTTGTGGGTACGCGAGTACTCGAAGCCCTGGTGCTCGCCGGGGCTGGACTGGGCGTAGGTGGAGGTCGCATAGATCGGCGGCATCACCGCGCCGGTGCTCGGATCCGGCGACTGGCCGCCATGGATGGCCAGCGTGGCCAGGGCGAGCGAGCGGTCGCCGTGCCCGGAAGAAGCGTGATCGGACATGTTGTTTCCCAGCAAGAGGAGCCCCCATAGGGGCCCCCGCAAAAGGAGCGGAAGTCTATCAGCGGTGGCTTAATCGGCCGTTGACGCGGATAAACATGGGTTCATTGCGACATAGCCGCTTACTGTACCCGGCGGCGCAGGTAGTTCAGCAGGTCGATGCGGGTGATCAGGCCGAGGAAGTTGGCGCCGTCCATGACGATGGCGACCTGGCCACGGTCGAACACCGGCAGCAGGGCCTCGATCGGGGATTTCACGTCCAGGCGGTCCAGCTTGCTGACCATCGCGGTGGCGACCGGGTCGCGGAAGCGGGCTTCGTCGCCATAGACGTGCAGCAGAACGTCGCTTTCATCCACGATGCCGACCAGCTGGTCGCCGTCCATCACCGGCAGCTGCGAGACGTCGTACAGCTTCATGCGCTGATAGGCCGTGGTCAGCAGGTCGTTCGGGCCGATCACGACGGTGTCGCGCTGGCCGTACGGGCGCAGGATCAGGTCGCGCAGGTCGCCGGACTGCGGGCGCTCCAGGAAGCCGTTGTCCAGCATCCAATAGTCGTTGTACATCTTGGACAGGTATTTGTTGCCGGTGTCGCAGACCAGCACCAGCACCTTCTTCGGGGTGGTCTGCTCTTTGCAGTACTTCAGCGCCGCGGCCAGCAGGGTGCCGGTCGAGGAACCACCGAGGATGCCCTCCTTGCCCAGCAGCTCGCGCGCGGTATGGAAACTCTCGGCATCGGTGATCGCGTAGGCCTTGGTGACGCGGCTGAAATCGGCGATCGAGGGCAGGAAGTCCTCGCCGATGCCTTCCACCAGCCAGCTGCCCGACTTGTCGTTGAGCACGCCGTCATTGATGTACTCGGCCAGGATCGAGCCGACCGGGTCGGCCAGGACCAGCTCGGTCTTCGGCGACAGGGTGGAGAAGGCGCGCGACAGGCCGGTCATGGTGCCGGAGCTGCCACAGCCGAACACGATCGCGTCCAGGTCGCCGTCCATCTGCGCCAGGATTTCCGGACCGGTGCCGAATTCATGGGCGGCCGGGTTGTCCGGGTTGCCGAACTGGTTGATGAAGTACGCGCCGGGGGTTTCCTCGGCCACGCGCTTGGCCATGTCCTGGTAGTACTCCGGGTGCCCCTTGGCCACGTCCGAACGGGTCAGGCGCACTTCGGCGCCCATGGCCTTGAGGTTGAAGATCTTCTCGCGGCTCATCTTGTCCGGCACGACCAGGATCAGCTTGTAGCCCTTCTGCTGGGCGACCAGCGCCAAACCCAGGCCGGTGTTGCCGGCGGTGCCCTCGACCAGGATCGCGCCCGGCTTCAGGTCGCCACGCTGCTCGGCGGCTTCGATCATCGACAGGCCGATGCGGTCCTTGATCGATCCTCCGGGATTGGCACTCTCGAGCTTCAGGTAAAGCTCGCAGACACCGGTATCCAGGCGCTGGGCCTTGACGATTGGGGTCTGGCCAATGAGTTCGAGTACGGAGGAGTGGATTGCCATCGGTTCACATCGATTCGCGCCGCTGGGCGGCCGGACCAGTGATTATCCGACGGTTGGCGGCGAAAGTCAGGTTGCCGCGTTCATCAAGCGGCGCGGACGGCACCGGTCGACGAGGAGACCGGAACCGCCCGCGACGTACGGTGGTAAAGGGGTTAATGCATGGGGGAGGCGTACAACCGTTCCAGCTTCTGCTTGGCCAACAGCTTTTCTCGCTTCATCTGTCCCAGGGTGAGACGGTCTATAGGAAGTACGCCCAGCTCGGCATCCATGCACTTTTTGTTCAACTTCTGGTGCCGTTCGTACAACGCCTTGAATTCCGGATCACGCTGGCGCCGTGCGTCGATATCGCTCTGGGGCTGACCTTCAAACATGATGAACCTCCTATCGCTTCTGCTGAAACAAGAACGCCCCGGCCTGACGGCACGGGGCGCTGCTTGGGGCGGAGTACCGCGCATCCTTGGCCTGCGAACCCGCAGCGCCCTCCAGCACATCGCGCTGGACCTGGGACTGCGGTGATTCGTGGCGCTGGTGCATTGCCGGCCCTCCAATCGTCCGGGCCGCGGAAGGCGACCCGGACAACTGACCCTACGCTTGCTTCGGGGTCGGTTCAACCCTTTCAAACGATATCGTTGGCGCTGCCTAGGCAGGGTTCAGCCTGAACACGCAGAACAACGAAAATTAAACAAAAACAAGGATTTGCGTCACAACCTATGGGTATGAGCAGACCCGCAACTGGCATCAGGGCGCGATGATGACCTCGGCCGATCGCGCCTTGGTCGCCGCCGCCTTCTTGCCACTGACCTGCAGGCGGCTACTGCTCACACCGGCCGCCACCAAGGCATCACGCAAGGCCTCGGCACGCTGCTGGCCGACACCGGCCGCGGCGTCGTAGGCCTCGATCCGGACCCGGCCCTTCTTGCCGATGTTCAGGTACTCGGCCAAGGCCTTGGCCTGGCCCTTCGCGCCACCGGACAGGCTGCCCTTGCCGGCAGCGAAGGCGTCGCCATTGAAGGTGAACACTTCGCCGCGGCTGTCGAACTTGGAGCCCGGCAGTTTGCTGCCCGCCACCAGTTCGGCTTCCTCGCGGGCCAGCTTGGCCGCGTTCTGCTGGGCCGCGCTCAGGCGGGCGGTCTGCTTGCCGGCCACGCTGGTCAGCGCGGTCTCGGCGTCCTGGCGGGCCAGGGCTTCCTGCTCAGCCGCCTGACGCAGGCGTTCGCTTTCCTCGGCCTGGATCTGGGCCTGCACGCGCAGGCGCTCGGCTTCCTGGCGGGCACGCTGGGCATCGCGGCGGCTCGCTTCGATCAGCAGCTCGCTGCGGGTGCGCTCGAGCTGGTCGACCTCACGCTGGGCCAGCGCGGCACGCACGCTGGTCTCGGCGATCTCGACCCGGCGCTCGGCCAGGTAACGGGCCTGGTCCAGATCCCGGCGCTTGGCCTTGGCCAGATCGGCCACGGCCTGCTGGGCCTGCAGGCGCTCGAAGGCAGCCAGCTGTGCGGCATCCGGGTTGGCCTGGATGGCCATCAGGCGCTGGGTCAGCTGGGCCACGGCCGGGTCGTCGGCGGCCTGGACCATCAGCGGCAGGCTGAGGCTGGCGGCCAGCAGCAGGCAGGGCATGCGCATCTTGGTGGACATCATCAGCGGTCTTCCCCGGTGGCGAGCTGGCGCTGCAGCTGGCTGACTTCATTGCGGCGCAGCTGCAGCTGGGCGGTGGCGGTGGCTTCTTCGCTGCGGGCGCGGGCCAGGTCAGCATCGACCGTGGCACGAACGGCCAGCATCGGCGCGTTCTTGCGCTCGCGGCGGTCACCGGCGGCGCGCTGGGCCTGTTCCAGCCCTTGGCGGGCCACGGCGATCAGGTCCGGGGCGTACTGGTCGGCATCGGCCTGGGTGGCCTTGTCGACCGCCTGCCGGGCCTGCATCAGTTCCAGGGCGCCATCCTGCGCCTGTGCGGCACCAGAGAGCGCGAATGCGCACACCGTCACATACAGGGCCCGTCGTATTTGTGCGAAGCTAGGTTTCATTGGGGGTGCCGTCGCCAGAGTTGTGTGCGCGGCCATTGTCGGAAGCCTGCGGTGCGCTTGCAATGGCAAGCCGCTGATTGTTGGGGAAACATTTCGCATGGATATCGGCTATTTCCTGAAGCTGATGACCGAAAAGAACGCGTCGGACATGTTCTTGACGACGGGAGCACCGGTATACATCAAGATCGAGGGGAAACTCTATCCGCTCGGCAATACCGGTCTGCCGCCCGGGATGGTCAAGAAGATCGCCTACTCGTTGATGGATGAGGGCCAGGCCCCGCAGTTCGAGCGCGAGCTCGAGCTCAACATGGCCATTGCCCTGCCCGACGCCGGGCGCTTCCGCGTCAACGTGTTCAAGCAGCGCGGCGAGGTCGGCATGGTGATCCGCGCGATCCGCAGCAAGATCCCCAGCATCGAAGAGCTGAACCTACCGCAGGTGCTCAAGGACGTCATCATGACCCCGCGCGGGCTGGTGCTGGTGGTCGGCTCGACCGGCTCGGGCAAGTCGACCTCGCTGGCCTCGATGATCGACCACCGCAACAGCACCACGACCGGGCACATCCTCACCATCGAGGACCCGATCGAGTACCTGCACAAGCACAAGATGTCGATCGTGAACCAGCGCGAGGTCGGGCTGGACACGCATACCTTCCACCACGCGTTGAAGAACGCGATGCGTGAAGCGCCCGACGTGATCCTGATCGGCGAAATCCTGGATGCAGAGACCATGGAGGCGGCGATCGCCTTCGCCGAAACCGGGCACCTGTGCCTGGCCACCCTGCACTCCAACAACGCCGACCAGACCATTGAGCGCATCCTCAACTTCTTCCCCGAGAGCGCGCACCGCAACGTGCTGATGAACCTCTCCCTGAACCTGCGCGCGGTCGTGTCCCAGCGCCTGGTCAAGGGCAAGGACGGGCGCCGCCTGCCGGCCACCGAAGTGCTGATCAACACGCCGATGATCCGCGACCTGCTGCGCCGCGGCCAGGTGCACGAGATCAAGGCCGCGATGGAAGCTTCGCTGGAAGAAGGCATGGAGAGCTTCGACCAGTGCCTGTTCCGGATGGCCAAGAACGGCATCATCGAACAGGAGGAAGCGCTGCGCGCGGCCGACTCGCGCGATGGTCTGGCGCTGAAGTTCCGGCTGTCCGAGGGCGGCAACGAGCACGATCCGTATGCGGATTACTCGGCCGCCTCGGCACCGGCGATCACGCACGGGTTCTGACGGGTAGGTCCCCACCGTTGGTGGGGGCAATGAGCCAGGCGCATCGACCAACGGTCGATGCCTGCCTGTCACCCTGCGTCGATCTGATTCTCCGGCCGTGCCGCATCGAATGCCGGCAGGTCCAGACACGCCGCTTCAATCCGCTGCAGGGTCGGGTACGGCGCCAGATCCAGGCCGAACCGGTGCGCGTTGTACAACTGCGGCACCAGGCAGGCATCGGCCAGCCCGGGCTGATCGCCATGGCAGAACGTACCGGTCGCCGCATGGCCGGCCAGCAGCGTTTCCATCGCCGCCAATCCCTCCGCCATCCAATGCAGCGTCCACTGCGTGCGAGCCTCGGCGCTTGCCTGCAGCGTGCGCTCCAGATACTGCATCACCCGCAGGTTGTTGAGCGGATGGATGTCGCAGGCCACCAGTTGGGCCAGCGCGCGGACGCGCGCCCTGCCCTCCGCATCGACCGGCAGCAACGGCGTGGCCGGGAACACCTCGTCGAGGTACTCCAGGATCGCCATCGACTGCTGCAGAACTTGATCGCCGTGGCGCAGGGTCGGCACCAGTTCCTGCGGGTTGAGCGCGGCATAGGCCGCGCTGTGCTGCTCGCCGCCCTCACGGACCAGGTGCACCGGGGTGATCCGGTGCGGCAGGCCTTTGAGATTCAGACCGATGCGCACACGGTAGGCCGCACTGGACCGCCAGTAACTGAAGAGTTCAATCGGTTCCATCACCGCCTCCGCCGGGGCGATCAGGGCTTGGCCGCCTGCTCGATGCGCTGCTCGATCGCACCGAAGATGCTCTCGCCCGCCGCATCGAACATCTCGATCCGCACCACGTCGCCGAAGGACATGAACGGCGTGCTCGGCTTGCCGTCGCGCAGGGTTTCCACCGTGCGCTGTTCGGCGAAGCAGGAAGCGCCCTTGCTGGTGTCTTCGTTGGCGATGGTGCCCGAGCCGACGATCGCACCGGCGCCCAGCGGGCGGGTCTTGGCCGCGTGCGCGACCAGCTGGGCGAAGTTGAACTGCATGTCCACGCCGGCTTCCGGCGCGCCGAACCAGGCGCCGTTGATATGCGTGACCAGCGGCAGGTGGACCTTGCTGTCCTGCCAGGCGTCACCCAACTCATCCGGGGTGACGAATACCGGCGACAGCGCCGAACGCGGCTTGGACTGCAGGAAGCCGAAGCCCTTGGCCAGCTCGCCCGGGATCAGGTTGCGCAGCGAGACGTCGTTGACCAGGCCGATCAGCTGGATGTGGCCGGCCGCCTGCTCCGGGGTCACCGCCATCGGCACGTCGTCGGTGATCACCACCAGCTCGGCTTCCAGATCGATGCCGTAGTCCTCGCTGACTACCTTGACCGCATCGCGCGGGCCGTAAAAGCCGGCGCTGGTGGCCTGGTACATCAGCGGATCGGTGTAGAAGCTCTCCGGCACCTCAGCGCCACGGGCGCGGCGTACGCGGGCCACGTGCGGCAGGTAGGCGCTGCCGTCGACGAACTCATACGAACGCGGCAACGGGGCGGCCAATGCCTGCAGGTCGATATCGAACACGCCGTCGGCGTCGCCGTCGTTCAGCGATTCGTACAGGGCGTTCAGGCGCGGCGCCAGGTGGCTCCAGTCTTCCAGCGCCTGCTGCAGCGTCGTAGCGATGCCGGTGGCGCGCACGCCCTGGCGCAGATCGCGCGAGACCACGATCAGGGTGCCGTCGCGGCCGCCTTCCTTCAAAGAACCAAGCTTCATGGGTGGGTATCCGGGATCGCGAAAATAGGTTTCAAGTGTAATCAAATGCTTGGCGGGCCTACCAGCTGCACCGCCGCATTGCCTTACCGTAACCCCTCCCAAGCTGAACAGGGGGATTTGGTATGGGTCTCAAACATCCGTTAGACTATCCGGGTCTGCAGCGGCCGTCCGTTTCCCTTCGGGATCGCCGGCGATATGGATCATTGATCCGTCGCCCGCCCCCACTCCGACGCCATTCGTCATGCATTCCAGTCTTCGCACCGCGTCGACTGCACCCAATTCTCGCAGCGCGGTTTACGGGAACGCTCCGAGTCAGCCGATCACATTGATCTGCCTCGCGTCCGGCCATTCGGCCTGGCGTTACTTATGTCTTTGGAGCTTCCACCCGATGTCTTTTGAATCCTTGGGCCTTGCCCCGTTCCTGCTGCGCGCGTTGGCCGAGCAGGGCTACGAAACCCCCACCCCGATCCAGGAGCAGGCCATCCCGCTCGCCCTGGAAGGCCGCGACCTGCTGGCCGGCGCACAGACCGGTACCGGCAAGACCGCCGCGTTCGGCCTGCCGCTGCTGCAGCACCTGGGCACCAACCCGCAGGCCGTCGATGGCCCGCGCCGTCCGCGTGCACTGGTGCTGACCCCGACCCGCGAGCTGGCCACCCAGGTGCATGACAGCCTGCGCGGCTACAGCAAGTACCTGCGCATCCCGAGCGCCTGCATCTACGGCGGCGTCGGCATGGGCAACCAGTTCGATGTGCTGCGCCGTGGCGTGGACCTGCTGGTCGCCTGCCCGGGCCGCCTGATCGATCACATCGAGCGCCGCAGCGTCGACCTCTCCGGCATCGAAATCCTGGTGCTGGACGAAGCCGACCGCATGCTCGACATGGGCTTCCTGCCGTCGATCAAGAAGATCCTCGCCAAGCTGCCGCGCCAGAACCGCCAGACCCTGCTGTTCTCGGCGACCTTCGAAGAGAGCATCAAGCAGTTGGCGCTGGAGTTCATGCGCAACCCGGAGCAGATCCAGGTCACGCCGAAGAACACCGTTGCCGAGAACATCAGCCACCGCGTGCACCCGGTCGATGGCCCGCGCAAGCGCGAGCTGCTGCTGCATCTTCTGGCCCAGGACAGCCGTGAGCAGACGCTGGTGTTCGGCCGTACCAAGCACGGCTGCGACAAGCTGGCCATGTTCCTGGACAAGTCCGGCATCAAGACCGCGGCGATCCACGGCAACAAGAGCCAGGGCCAGCGCCTGCGTGCGCTGGGTGACTTTAAGGCCGGCCGCGTGACCGTGCTGGTGGCCACCGACATCGCCGCGCGTGGCATCGACATCAACGAGCTGCCGAAGGTCATCAACTATGACCTGCCGATGGTGGCCGAGGATTACGTGCACCGCATCGGCCGTACCGGCCGTAACGGCTCGACCGGCCAGGCGATCTCGCTCGTCGCGCAGGACGAAGCCAAGCTGCTGCGCCAGATCGTACGCCTGCTCGACAAGGACATGGACATCCGCGACGTGCCGGGCTTCGAGCCGCAGACCCCGATCCGCTGGGGCAACAGCGCGCCGGGCAAGGCCGAACTGCCGGGTGGCGATCGTTCGCCGCGCAAGCACGCGCGTCGCCCGCACGCCGAGGCCCCGCGCCACGCCCATGCCGGCCCGAAGAAGGCCGGTGGCGGTCAGCGTGATGGCGCCGGCCGCGGTGCACCGCGCGGTGGCCAGCCGCAGGGCCAGCGCCGTGGCGGTGGCAATGCCGGTGGTGGCCGCAGCCAGGGCGGCGGTGGCGGTCGCGCCAGCTGATTCCTTCGGGCATCGCTGAAACATGAAAAGGGCGACGCATCAGCGTCGCCCTTTTCGTTTGTCGGGAGTCGGCCAGCGGCCGGCACTACCGGCAGCTCGGCCCAGTGTCGGTGCACCGGCTTCAGAAGCTGTAGGCCACCGTGATCCGCGCATTGCGGCCCGGCTCGCTGTAGCGGCCGATGCCTTCATCGTTGACGTAGCCGTACAGCGTGGTGGTGCCCTTGTTGACGTTGCGCACGCGCTGCCAGAGGTAGTACTCCTCGTTGGTCAGGTTGTAGATGCCGGCGCTGAGCTTCCACTGCGGGGTGACGTTCCAGGTGCCGTACAGATCCAGCACGGTGTAGCCGTCAGCCTTGTCGACGAAGGCCGGCGTGGTGACCCTGCCGGTGGCGGCATCAGTGGTGTAGGCATCCTTGGCCCTCTTGGCCACGGCGTGGGTGATGCTGGCGGTGACGTTCCACACCGGGGACGGTGCATAGCGCACGCCGAGCACGGCACTGGCCGGCACGATGCTCTCCAGCGGATCGCCGTTGCGCTTCTCGCCTTCGCTGTACGAGGCCGCCAGGCGCGAGGACCACGCATCGCTGATCTGCCAGCGCCCTTCCAGTTCCACCCCCTTGACCGTCACTTCGCCCGCGTTGGTCGGCATGGTGTAGTTGCGCGAATACAGCACCGGGCCGGTCGCGGCGGTGCGGAAGCCGCCGGGTACCGACTGCACCAGGTTGGTGTATTCGATGAAGTTCTCGTAGCGGTCGCGGAACACCGACAGGCCCAGCTGCGCACGGTCGGTACTCCAGCGGTAACCAAGTTCCAGGTTCAGGCTCTTTTCCGACTCCAGGTCTGGATTGGACACGGTGTCATTGAGCAGCAGCAGCTGGCCGTTCTGCGCGTTGATCACCTGGGTGGCGCTGGTCGGCGAATACATGTCCGCCACGGTCGGCGCACGGAAACCGCGGCCCACCTGGGCCCACAGCGCGTGGTCGGGCAGGAAGCGATACTCGACGCCGGCCTGCCAGCTCGGCGAGGCGAAGCTCACATCGCGCACGGTGCCGGTGCGGTCCACGAACGTGGCATCCACCTGCGGCGCGTAGTCGTAGCGGTCATACCGGGCGCCGGCGCTGAGGGTCAGGCGTTCGTCCAGCAGCTGCACGCTGTCACGCAGGTACAGGTTCCAGGCGGTCACATCGGTCTTGGGCACCTGGCGCGGATCGATCTCCACCGATGCCACGGCACCGGCGTCATTCCAGCGGGTATCGACGGCAGTGAAATCGATGTCGCGCTGCTGCCAGGCCAGGCCGTAGACCACGTCATGACGTGCACCGGCGGTGGCGAACACCTTGCTGAAATCGGCCGCGGCACGGTCCAGGGTCTGCTCGGTCGAGCGGTTCTCGCTGCGCAGGCACGGCGTGGTGCCGCCCGGGCAGCCGCTGCCGGCCACGATGGTGGTGATGCCGCGGCTGTCGGTCACCTGCCGGTCCAGCTGCGCGTCCAGGGTATCGAACAGCGCGTTGTCGGCCCGCCACTGGTAGTTCACCCCATAGCGATCACGGTCGTTGGTGTCATGGCCTTTGCGCGACAGGTAACCCGGCGCATAGACACGCGACAGATTGTCCACGTCGTTGGTGGCGCGGCCGCGCTCGTACAGGAAGCCCAGCGTATTGGCCTCGTTGAGCTGCAGGTCGAGCTTGCCGAGCAGGTTGTCGCGGGTGCTGTCGACCGGATCCGGCGTGCGCCGGCCAATGCCGATGCGGTCATTCGTGGTGTCGTACCACGCCTCGGATTCGTGGCCTTCGCGACGGGTGTACACCAGCATCGATTCGACGATGCCGGTGCGGTTGGCGAACGTCAGCGTGCCCATGGTCTCGTCATTGGCACCGGAGTACCCCGCCTTGAACCCAAGGTGGGTATCGTTGCCGCTCGCCTTGAGATGGTCCGCCGGATCCTTGGTGGTGAACACCACCGCACCGCCCAGCGCACCGCTGCCGGCGCTGATCGAGTCGGCGCCCTTGATGATGGCCAGGCTCTTGAGCGTATCGATGTCCACATCACCGCGGCCGCCACGGAAGAACTCATAGGAGCGTGCGGTTTCCACCGATTCGCCCAGGCTCAGGCCATCGACGGTGATCGCCACGCGGTCGCTTTCCAGGCCGCGGATGTTGAAGCCGTTGTCGCCGAAGCGGCCCATGTCCACGATGCTGACGCCGGGGATGTAGCGGATCGCCTCCTCCATCGTGTTGGCCATCTCGTTGTCGAGATCGGCCGAAGTGAGCACGGTGACGTTCTGGTTGGTCGAGCGCGTTTTCTTGGCGCGCTCGGCCTGCACGCGCACGGTATCGAGCGTACTGGCGTCGGCGGCGGTTTCAGCGTGCACGGTGGCGGACAGGCTGGCGGCAACCGCCAAGGCCAGCAGGGTGAGGGACGACTTCATGATCAGACTCCGCAGGATAGAAAGGGAATGGCGTAAGCGCCGCGGTGGCGGCGGGCCGTTCCTGGCTGCGGCGATCAGTGGATCGAGCGGGGCTGGGAGGCACAGCGGCGCGCAGGCAGGCGCGCGCCGGAATCATCGTTGGCTGATGCGTGGGACGTGCACGGCACGCCCGGGTCGCTAGCGGTTGCCGTTGGCCGAGTGCGCGCCGGCGACCGGCTCGGGATCACGCCCATCGACGACGCCGTCACCGTTGCTGTCGGCGCGGTCGAACATGCGCTTGCCCGAGAGCTGGTACTCGATGAACGTCATGCGGCCGTCGGCGTCCTTGTCCAGCGAGGCGAAGCGCACCCGCGCCTGGCGCTCGGCATCGGCGCGCACGCGCTGGCGCTGCTGATCCAGGCGGCCTTCGAACTCGGTGGTGTACTCGGCCAGCGACAAGGTGTCGTTGCCGTCGGTATCGGTGGCGGCGAAGCTCGCTGCACGCACCGCATCGAATTCCTCACGATCAACCACGCCGTCCTTGTTGCGGTCGTACAGCTCCAGCATGCCGTTGGCGGTATGCGAGGTCGGCATCTTCAGTGGATCGCGCGAAGAGGCCGCGGCGGTCTCCTGCGTGGCGTTCTGCGACGTCTCGTAGCCCGCCCAGGTGCGTTCGCCGGCCGCATCGTACTCGGCGCGGCTGATCACGCCGTTCTTGTCGCGGTCCAACGCCTTGAAGCGGGTGTCGGTCTGGCGCAGGTGGCCGGCACGTGCGTCGGCCAGACGCACATCGAAGCGCTTCAGGTACTCATCGACGTATTCCTGCTCGTCGACATGACCGTCATGGTTGCGGTCGGTGTCGGCATAACGCTGTTTGCGGAAGGCCTCGAACTGGGCCCAGCTGACGCTGTCGGTCCCATCGGTGGCGAACTGGGCGAGGAAGGCGGCCGCGGTCGGCGAGGCGGTGGCGGTCTTGCTGGCCGGCTGCGCGAGGACGGCCGGGGCCAGCACCAGCGCCATCAGGGCAGTGGTGAGCGGGACGATCTTCATGGTGGTTCCCCTGGAAGGACGGCTGCGGGTCGAGCCGGCGGGCGCCATCCTATTCGTATTGAGAATGATTCGCAATACGGAATTTTCACATGGGCTGTGATGGGTGTCTGACAAGCAGCAACAGCCGACGCTGGTCGGCTGTTGCTTGGGGGATAGAGCCCCGCCATCAGGTGAGTGCGGCGGAGCTGCGCGTCGCGTGGTAAGGGTCCGGAGCCGGCCAGCGGCCGGCACTACCGGTACCCGGCGCGTCAGCCGCGCGGCTTGGTGGGGTTGAGCTGGTTGCCGAAGAAGATCGCGTTCAACAGCAGGCGCTCGGTGCCGTGCCAGTACTTGCGGTGCGCCGGGTCATCGGCGAACAACACCACATTGCCCTGCCCCTGCGGCGACACCACCAGCCACGCGGCACCGGCGACGCGGCTGCGGTTGCGTTCGGACAGGTAGCCGTTGACCTTGGGCGTGTCGTCGATGCGCACCACGGTGGAGAATGGATTGCGGCTGGGCTGGAAGCTCAGCCCGTTTTCCTTGTTCACCGCCAGCTGCCGGCGCGGTACGCCGAAGCCCAGCGGATGCGTGTTGTCCACGTCTGCGCTCAGGATGTTGCCGCTCACGCGCTCGATCGCCGCGATATCGCGCTGATCACCGAACGCACGACGTGCGGCTTCCGGTTCCTTTTCCTCCGGACCCAGCACTTCGTCGCTGAGCTTCTGTTCGATCGCCCAGCGGGCGGCCGTACCGTAGGTGATCAGCGAGCCACCGGCGTTGATCCAGCGCTTGAGCGCAGCGACGGCGGTGGCATCCACGCCGGCATAGGTCCCGCCGGCCAGGACGATCGTGGTGTAGCGATCCAGGGTGATCTTGCCCAGCTGGGCCGGGTCGATCTTGCTGGCCGGCAGTTGCAGGTGCTGGTCGAGCAGGAACCACGCCGAGCCGATCTCGGTGGCGCTGACGCCCTCGCCCATGACCAGTGCGACCGCCGGTTTGCGCAGCGCCTTGACGCTGTCACTGCCCAGATCGATGCCGCCACGGCTCTGCCCGCTGGACAGCGCCTGGATGTGCACGCCACTGCTGCGTGCGGCCGCGTCGACCGCGGCGAGCAGCTCGGCACCGGCCAGCGGCTGACCTGCCACCGGCACCACCACGCTGCCATAGCCGAATGACTGCTCGCCCTGCGCGGTGGCCGCGGTGAACGGCTGGAACGCCGCGCGGGTCAACACGCCCTTGGCCTGCAGCGCGTACAGCGCGCGGCTGGCGTTGTAGTCGCGCCAATCGAACACGTAGGCGTAGCCCGCCTGCCCACCGACCACGCTCCCGTTCGCGACGGGGACGCTGGCCACGCGCTCGCCACCGGCAATCCGGCTGCGGCTCGCGGCGAAGGCGATGCCGTAGGCCGGCGCGATCGCATAGGAGGTGCTGCCGTAGAACACATCGCCCTTGATCGGCGGGGTGTCGGCGAAGATCGAATGGACCAGGCGGAACTGCGGCTGCGCAGCCTGGACCACGTAGGCGCTGCCCGGCTCGAAGCGTTGCCCATCCACGGTCACCGGGGCACTCAAGGCCTGCACGGTGATCTGGTGCTGCAGCAGCAGATCCAGCAGGCGCTGGGTCAGGCCCGGATCGGCCGCGTCGCCGAACACGAAGGACTTCACCGGCTGCTGGTTGGCCTGCTTCAGCGCGGACTGGAAGAACTCCTTCTGCAGCTTCAGCAGCCCATCGCGTTCGGTCACCGCGCCGCGAACGGTGCCCAGACCGGTGGCCACCTGGTTGCGGATGGTGAAGCCGAAGGTCAGCAGGCCATTGACCGATTCCTGCACGCGTCCGCGCGAGCTGGCCTGCTCCACGGTCACCCCCACTGCGCCGTGGAAATCCGGGTAGGTCGAGCCATACACCGGCGAAAAGTTGTCGTAGTTCTCGCCGGTGTAATACAGCGAGCCCAGGGCATCCAGCGACTGCGCGTGATACTTGGCCAGGGTCTTGTTGAAGTCATACGACGACGCCGGAATCAGCGGGCTGTGCATGCTCGCCGGCGAGGGTTCGAAGTAGTAGGTGCTGTCCTTGCCCATCTCGTGGAAGTCGATCTGGACGTTGGGATACCACTGGTGGAAATAGGCGATTTTCGGCCGCGTGTCCTGCTGGGTCAGCGCCAGCCAGTCGCGGTTGAGGTCGGTGAAGTAGTGATTGGTGCGGCCCTGCGGGAAGGGCTCGACATGTTCCTTGTCGGCCGGATCCGCCGACGCCGGCGAGGAGGCATACGCGTTATGCCAGCTCGCCGCCCGGTCGCGCCCATCCGGGTTCTGCGCCGGGTCGAACAGCACCACTGCCTGCTGCAGCCACTGCGCGGTCTCCGCGCTGCGGTTGGCGACCAGGTAGTAGGCGGTCAGCATCGCCGCTTCGCCGCTGGAGGTTTCATTGCCGTGCACGCTGTAGCCCAGCCATACCACCACCGGGCTGCTGCCGGCGGCCGAAATCGGCTGCGCCGGATCGGCCAGGGTGACGTGCTGGCGGCGCAGCGTGTCCAGATTCTGCAGGTTCTGCGCCGAGGTCACCGTGGCGATCAGCAGCGGGCGGCCCTCGTAGCTGCGGCCGATCTCCTCCACCTTGATCTTGTCGGAGTGTTTCGCCAGTTCGTTGAAGTAGGCGACCAGCTGATCGTGCCGCGTGTACCGGCTGCCGATCTCATAGCCGAGGAACTGCTGGGGCGTGGGCACGGCGGGATCGAAATCACCGCCGGCCGGGAAGAAGTACGCGCTCTGCGCGGAGGCGGGCGCAGCAGACACAGACAGCACCAACGCCAACCAGGCGATGGGAGAAAGCAGACGACGTTGCAAAGACACAGCGATTCCCCGAAAGACGGGCCGGTTCCTTCCGGCCCTGTGGATGCGCACGCTCCGGTGCAGTGGATGAGGTCAGAAGCGGTAGTCGAAGCCGACCGTGAAGTAGCGGCCGCGCAGGTCGTACTGACTGAAGTCGTACGGCGCACGGATGCCCGGGAACGAGGCGTCATACGGCGGTTCTTCGTCGGCCAGGTTCTGGATCTTCGCGTACAGGGTCAGCTTCTCGATGCCGGTGTAGCCCAGGTACAGATCGAACTGGTTGTAGGCATCGACCCGATCCTGCACGGCAGTGGCCGCGGCGCTGGCCTTCTGGTCATACCCACTGGTGTAGTACCAGGTCAGCGCGGTGCGGAAGTCACCGTAGCTCCAATCAAAGGTGGTGGTGGCCTTGTTCTTGGGCAGGGTGGCACCGAGGTTGCTGCCGGCGTAGTCCACCAGCGGACCACCAACCACGGTGGGTCGGCTGTAGTTGCGCACGTGGGTGAAGGCCGTGCTCAGGCCGAAGTCGCCGGCCTGCGTGGTCGGGAAACGCTGGCGCAGTTCGACATCGAAGCCGGAGGTCTTCAATTCGCTGAGGTTCTGGTAGCGGTTGAACACCGCCAGCAGCTTGCCGCGCTCATCACGGCTGACCGCACCCGGCACGTCATTGGTGACCAGCGTCTGGGTGTTGTTGGTGCCCACCAGGTTTTCCAGCTCGATGCGGTAGTAATCCACGCTCAGGCTGGTGTTGGACCACGGCGAGAGCACGATGCCGGCATTGAAGCTCTTGGTACGCTCGGGCTTGAGATCGTTGTTGCCGACGGTGAAGAAGGTCGGGTTCTGCCGCGAGCCCGGCACGTCCGGGTCGCGCGGATCGATCACGCTGCCGTAGGCGATGCTGGTGCTGTTGGAGTTCTCCGACAGCGACGGCGCACGGAAGCCCTTGGAGGCGGCGGCACGCACCAGCAGGATGTCCCACGGCTGCCAGCGCAGGCTCAGCTTGGGCGAGAACGCGTCGCCGAAATCGCTGTAATGATCGGCGCGGGCAGCGGCCTGCAGTTCCAGACGCTCGGCCAGCGGCACGTTCACTTCGGCATAGGCCGCGGTGACCTTGCGCTCGCCATGCACCTCGGCGATCGCCGGGCGGATCTGCAGGCCTGCATCGATCTGCCAGGGATTGTTGGAATCAAGCTTCTCGCGGCGCCATTCGGCACCGGCGGCGAACCCGATCTCGCCGGCCCAGGTGTGGCCGATCGCCCCGGAGATCTTGGCATCCACGCCCTGCAGCACCGACTCGGCCGGGCGCAGCGTGCTGATGTTGATCGCGTTGAGCACGTCCTGCGAGGTCGCCGACGGATTGAGCAGGTTGTAGCTGCCGGTGGCGAGCGCATCGGCCAGTGCATAGCGGTTGGCAAAGCCGCCGGAGACGGTCTCGCGCTCGCTGCTGCGCGCGCCGAAGGCACCCACTTCCCAGTCCCAATTCTGCAGGCTGCCGCGCAGCCCGACCAGGCCACGGTAGGCCCGCGAGCGGTTGGTCTTGATCGTGCCGCCCAGGTTGAAGAACGTGTACTCGATCGGCACCGCACGGCCGTAGGGGTTGTACGGGCTGCTCGCCGGCAGGTTGGAGGACACCGGCTCGGCCAGACCGGTATCGGCGTTGAGCGCGAAGCGGCCACTTTCCAGGGTGAAGAACGGGCTGCTGCCGAACCAGGAGACCCCCTTGATATCGCTGTAGAGCACTTCGCCGAACGCTTCGACGTTGTCGTTCACGCGGAAAGTGCCGTTGACGTAGGCCTGGTAGCGCTTGGTCGAGGGGATCAGCGTGGTGTACGGCGCCTGGTTGAACCCGCAGGTGTTGCCGGCCAGGCCATCGATCGGCGCGCTGGCCACCAGCGTGGTGCCGTCCGGGCAGTTGCCGCTGGCATCGAGCATCGGCACCGAGATGCCGTTGACCAGATAGCGCGCGCCCTTGGCCGACCAACCGTTCCAACGGCCGCCGGGCTTGTCGGTGTAGATGCCCGATTTGGTCAGGTCGCGCTCGTCCTGGTCCAGGCGCTCGCGGTTGTAGCCTTCCAGGCTGACCAGGATGTTGTAGCCATCCGTGTCCAGATCACCGATGCCGCCGATGAACTTCAGGTTCTGCTCGTCCAAGCCACCCTGATCGGCGGTACCGACGCTGCCACCGAGTTCGGCGCCCTGGAAGTTCTGCCGGGTAATGATGTTGACCACACCGGCCACCGCGTCGGAGCCGTACACGGCCGAGGCGCCGTCCTTGAGCACTTCGATGCGTTCCACCGCGACCAACGGCAGTGCGTTGAGATTCACGAAGGTGTCCGACAGGCCGCCGGCCGGGAAGCCGTAATTGGCCAGGCGGCGGCCGTTGAGCAGCACCAGCGTGTTCTTCTGCGACAGACCACGCAGGCCGATGCCCGCCGAACCGGAGGCCCAGCCATTGTTGGTGGTTTCGTTGTTGGCATTGCCGGTGTTGGCCGAGATCGAGCGCAGCAAGTCGGCGACGGTGGCCTTGCCGGTCTCCTCCAGCTGCTGACGTTCGATCACCTGCACCGGGTTGGCCGACTCGGTATCGGTGCGCTTGATGTTGGACCCGGTGACCCGCACGGCGGCGAGGGTCTTGCTGTCGCCGGTGGCGGCGGCATCGGGGGCGGCGTCGGCAAACGCGGTCAAAGGCGTTGCCAGAGCGACGGACAACGCCGCTACAAGAAGAGTGTGCTTGGGCATGAACTTCAGTGGGGTGGTGGACGACAAGTTCCGCAGTAGTCCATGCCTGGCTGAACCACGGCCAATAACATCTCTTCATACGGATATAAGAGAAACTACCATCTCTTCATCCGGATGGAAATGTTTTCGTTAGCAACAATTAACGGCCGGCCCCTCTCATGCCCCTGGCCCGCCGCTACAATGCAGCCATGGAAATCTTCAAAGTCTTTACCCTCGAGGCCGCTCACCACCTCCCCAACGTGCCGCCGGGCCATAAGTGCGCCCGCCTGCACGGCCACTCGTTCCGGGTGGAACTCAAAGTGGAGGGCGAGCCCGGCGAGCAGACCGGCTGGATCATGGATTTCGGCGACGTCAAAGCGGCCTTCCAGCCGATCTATGACCGTCTGGACCACCACTACCTCAACGATATCCCCGGCCTGGAGAACCCGACCAGCGAACGGTTGGCGATCTGGATCTGGAACGAACTCAAGCCGGCCCTGCCGGAGCTGAGCGAAGTCACCGTGCACGAAACCTGCACCTCCGGCTGCCGCTACCGCGGTTGATCGGTGGCGCGCGGGCACCACACGGCGCGGTAGTGCCGGCCGCTGGCCGGCTCACAGCCCATCGCCACCACCCGCAATCGCTCGTAACCTATTGATCTGTAAACGATCAAGATAAAACCGGACCATCAATGGCAACGGAATGTTGCAATGCAATATTTTCGGCGTATGCTGCATTGCATCAACGTTCTCGAGCCGTCCTGACCATGGCGTCCGCGTTCACCGATTCCTTCAGCGACTACACCCGCCAGCTGGCCGCCACGGCCACGCGTGCCAACCGGCTCGCACTGGAAAATGCCGAAAGCATGTTCGGGGTGCAGTTGAAGACGCTGGAGAAGAACATCACCGCCACCAGCGGGTTCTTCGGTGAAATCGTGCAGTCACAGGATTCCGGCACGCTGCAGTCGCTGCTGCCCAAAGGCGCGCAACTGGCACGTGACAACCTCGCCCGTTGGACCAGCGCCAGCCAGGAAGTGGCCGGCCTGGGACTGAAGGCCTCCGAAGCCTTCAGCGAACTTGCCCGGCAGCCGTTCGCGGCCGCCACGCCCAGCGCAGGCAAGACGCGCGGCTGAGCCAGACAACATCGAATTTGCGTGGGTCCCTCCCCCCACGCAATCCCAGACCCGACAGAACCCTCCCTCTGTCGGGTCTTTTTTTGGGCGGCGTTATCGCATGCCCGGCAGCGAAAACACGAACAATGCCCCCTCGCGGCTCTCCAGCAGGCGGATGTCACGCCCGTGCAACTGCAGGATGCGATGCACGATCAGCAGTCCCAGCCCGCCGCTGTCCGGCCGCTGGCTGCTCAGTGCGGGCATGGCCGTGAACAGGGCATCGCGCCGTTCCGCGGGGATGCCGGGGCCGCTGTCGGCCACGCTGACCTGCACTTCGCCGTCCGCCGCACGCAGGGTAACCGCGATACGGCCGCCTTCGGGCGTATGCCGGATCGCGTTGTCGAGCAGGTTGGTCAGCACCCGCTCGATCAACGCCAGATCCGCGATCACCGGTGGCAGACCCGGCGCAATGTCGGCGGTCAGCGTCTGCCGGCGCGACTGCGCCGCGAGCTCGAACTTCTGGAACACATCCTGGATCAGATCGGGTAGCGAGAACGCCTGGCGGTCCAGCACCACCCCGCCATGTTCCAGCCGGGCCAGCTCGAACAGCGCCTGCGCCAACCGACCGACCTTGTGGCTCTGCGACAAGGCAATGGACAGGTAGCGCTGGCGTTCCTCGGCACTGAGCGTGGCGTCCTTGAGCGCCAGCGTTTCCAGATACCCGTGCAGCGATGACAACGGCGTGCGCAGGTCGTGGGAGATGTTGGCGACCAGCTCGCGCCGCTGCAGGTCCTGCTGGCGCAGTTGCTGCCACTGCTCACCCAAGCGTTGGGCCATGTGCCCGAAGCTGTGCTGCAGGATGGCCAGCTCATCGCGCTCGCCGGTGCGCAGCGGCGCCGGCGGCGGCGCGGCATCGGGTGTGGCGGCATCGACATCGAAGGACTGGATGCGCCGGGTCAGCTGGCGCAGCGGCCGGGTCACCCAGCGGAACGCGACCAAGCCACCGAGCAACCCTACCACGGCGACAATCGCCAGCGACCACAGCGTGGTCCGCAGCGTGCTGTTGGCGGCGATGTTGGCGGCCAGTGCTTCGCGCTGTTCCCCGACCAGCACCACGTAGATGTACCCTGCCTGGCGCCCCTGTACCCACAGCGGCGCTGCATTGAACACCTTGCGGCCGCTCGCGCTGCGCGGGTCGTCGCCAAGGATCGGCAGTGGCTCGTCCCGCAGCAGTGCCCGTACGGGAGCGAGATCGACGCGGCTGCGCTTGAGGTGTCCGTCTGGCGCGTCATGGCCCAGGATGCGGCCCTGGTCATCGAGCAGGTACACCTCCACGCTGGGGTTGACCGCCATCAACTTGCCGAACAGCGCGCGAACTTCGCCATTGCGCATGCCACGGCCATCCATCAGCTCGCCACTGCGCGCGATGTGTTCGGCCAGGCCTCGCGACAGGCGCTGCACGGTTTCCTGCTCATGCACGGTGGTGCTGCGCATCTGGATCCAGAGCAGCGCACCACCACACAGCAACAGCAGCGCGAAGAAAACGGCGGACAAGCGCTGGGACAACGTGAGCCGGATCATGCGTCTGCATCCTCGTCGGCATCGACCAGCTTGTAGCCGCGCCCCCACACTGTCTGGATGCGCTGCGGGTTGGCGGCATCGCGCTCGATCTTGTTGCGCAGCCGGTTGATGTGGGTGTTGACGGTGTGTTCGTAACCGTCGTGCTGGTAGCCCCACACCTGGTTGAGCAGGTCCATGCGCGAATACACCTGGCCGGGATGACGGGCAAAGAAATAGAGGAGGTCGAACTCGCGCGGGGTCAGTTCCAGCGGTCGGCCCTCCACCAGCGCCGTGCGTGCGACGGGGTCGATGCGCAGCCCGGCCACCTTGATCTCACCGGCATCGATGCGCGCGTTCTGGGCCATTGCTTCCACCCGGCGCAGCAGCGCTTTCACGCGGGCGACCAGTTCCAGCATCGAGAAGGGCTTGGCCAGGTAATCGTCCGCGCCCAGCTCCAGGCCGAGGATGCGATGCACTTCGCTGGCGCGCGCACTGGTGATGATGATCGGGGTGTAGCGCGTCATCGCGCGGGCACGCTTGCAGATCTCCAGGCCGTCCACGCCCGGCAGCATCAGGTCCAGCACCAGCGCGCTCCACGGCTGCGCCTCCAGCAGGGCCAGGCCGTCGTCGCCGGTGGCGGCATGGGTCACCTCATAGCCTTCATCGCGCAGGTGCATGCGCAGCAGGTTGGCGATGTGGACATCGTCTTCGACGATCAGGACACGCTTGGCACTGCTCATCGGCTCAGGGGGCGGCAGGAGGGCATGGCGGCATTGTCGACGGATCGCGACCTGAATGTGTCACGGAAAATTTAACCCTGCGTGAGGATTCGTTGACCGGGCCGGGCGCAGCATGGCCGCATCGTCCCCGTGCCCGGAGATCGGCCATGCGTTACACACGTCGCAATGTGCTTGGAATGGGGGGCATGGCTGCCGCGGCCGGCCTGTTCGGACTGACCGCCTGCAGCAACCCCGCCCCGGCGGCGCCTGCCGCACCCGCGCGCCAGTTCGAGGTCATGCGCAGTGATGCGCAGTGGCGCGAGCAGCTCACGCCGGCCCAATACAGCGTGCTGCGCCGGCAGAGCACCGAGCGGCCGTTCAGCAGCCCGCTCAACAAGGAGCATCGGCGTGGCACCTTCACCTGTGCCGGCTGCGCGCTGCCGCTGTTCTCCTCCTCCACCAAGTTCGACAGCGGCACCGGCTGGCCCAGCTTCTGGGCGCCGCTGCACGATGCGGTCGGCGAAGACCGCGACACCACCCTGGGCATGGTCCGCGTCGAAGCGCACTGCAAGCGCTGCGGCGGCCATCTTGGCCATGTCTTCGATGACGGCCCGCGCCCGACCGGGCTGCGCTACTGCATGAACGGCGTGGCCATGAATTTCGTCGCGGCCTGAGTGCCGCACTTCCCTGTGTCATAGAAGGACCTCTCCATGCTTCTGCTCGTGCTGGCCTACCTCGGTGGCGTGCTCACCATCCTCAGCCCCTGCATCCTGCCGGTGCTGCCGTTCGTGTTCGCACGGTCCGACCGCCCCTTCCTGCGCAGTGGCCTGCCGCTGCTGATCGGCATGGCACTGATGTTCGCGGTGGTCGCCAGCCTGGCGGCGGTGAGCAGCCAATGGGTGGCGCAGGCCAACCAGATCGGGCGTTGGATCGCGCTGGTGGTGATGGCGGTGTTCGCGCTGGCGCTGCTGTGGCCGGCGCTGGCCGACCGCCTGCTGTCACCGTTCCAGCGGCTGGGCGCGCGGCTGAGCGCCTCGGCCGATGCGGCCAGTGACGCTGGCCGCGGGGGCGTGGGCACCTCGCTGCTGATCGGCATCGCCACCGGCCTGCTGTGGGCGCCCTGCGCGGGCCCGATCCTTGGCCTGATCCTGACCGGCGCAGCACTGCAGGGCGCCAGTGTCGGCACCAGCGGGCTGCTGCTGGCCTATGCGTTGGGTGCGGCCACCTCGCTGGCGCTGGCGATCTGGATCGGCGGGCGCGTGTTCGCCGCGCTCAAGCGCCGCCTCGGCGTGGGCGAGTGGGTGCGCCGTGGGCTGGGCATCGCCGCGTTGCTGGCGGTGGTCGCGATCGCGATGGGCTGGGATACCGGCGTACTGACCCGGCTCTCCACGGTCAGCACCGCCAAGCTGGAACAGGGCCTGCTCGACGTGCTTCCAGCACAGGAGCCGGTCGCCGGCGCGGCGATGATGCGTGCCGCTGCGAGCACGCCCGGGCAGCCACTGCCGGTGGAAGGCACCCTGCCCTCGCTGGCCGGTGCCACCGGGTGGCTCAACAGCCCGCCCTTGGATGCACCGGCGCTGCGCGGCAAGGTGGTGCTGGTCGATTTCTGGACCTACTCCTGCATCAACTGCCTGCGCGCGATGCCGTACGTGCGCGAGTGGGCCGAGCGCTATCGCGACCACGGGCTGGTAGTGATCGGCGTGCACGCACCGGAGTTCGCCTTCGAGCGCAACCTGGCCAACGTGCAGCGCGCGGTGAAGGACCTGAAGGTGACCTACCCGGTGGCGATCGACAACGACTTCGCCATCTGGCGCGGCTTCAACAACAAGTACTGGCCGGCGCACTACTTCATCGATGCGCAGGGCCAGATCCGTGCGCATCACTTCGGTGAAGGCAACTATGCGCAGTCCGAGCAGATCATCCGCCAGCTGCTGCGCGAGGCCGGGAACACCCTCCCCGGTGATGACGCACCGGTGGCGATGGCACTGGATGGCGTGGCGCGCCAGGCCGACATGGGCAACCTCAAATCGCCGGAGACCTACCTGGGTCACGCACGCGCCGAGAACTTCGCCTCGCCCGGTGGCCAGCGCCAGGACCAGCCTGCCGACTACACCGTGCCTGCCACCCTGCAGCACAACCAGTGGGCGCTGGACGGACGCTGGACCGTGGGCAACGAAGACGCCCGGCTGGAGACGGGCGGCGGCCGCATCGCCTTCCGCTTCCATGCACGTGACCTGCACCTGGTGCTGGCCCCGGGCGAGGACGGCAAGCCAGTCAGGTTCCGCGTGCGCATTGACGGGCAGGCGCCGGGCGCGGCGGCCGGCGGTGACATCACCGCCGATGGCGACGGCCGCGTGGATGAAAACCGTCTGTATCAGCTGATCCGCCAGTCCGGCACCGTGCAGGAGCGCACCTTCGAGATCGAGTTCCTCGATCCGGGCGTGCACGCCTACGCCTTTACGTTTGGTTGAGGAGCTATCGCATGAAGATCGCGTTCGACAAACTCGTGGCAGGCGGCATCGCTGTCGCCATCGCGGCACTTACCGCCAGCCTGGTGGTGGTCGGTCTTGATCGGCCGGCACACGCTGCCGCGGCCGCCACGACCGTGGCCTTGCCTCCCCCTGCCGGCAAGGCGGACCTGCGCCAACCCGGCGTGAAGCGCGCGCAGGTGGTGTTCGCCGGTGGCTGCTTCTGGGGCGTGCAGGGCGTGTTCCAGCACATCAAGGGCGTGGACAGCGCGCTCTCCGGTTACATCGGCGGCAGTGCGGCGAACGCGACCTACCCGCGTGTCGGCAGCGGCAGTACCGGCCATGCCGAAGCGGTGCAGGTCACCTACGATCCCGCGCAGGTCAGCTATGGCCAGCTGATGCAGGTGTTCTTCTCGGTGGCGCATGATCCGACCCAGCTCAACCGGCAGGGCCCGGACCGAGGCACGCAGTACCGCTCGGCGGTTTATGCCGACGATGCGGCCCAGCGCGATGCCACCCGCGCGTACATCGCACAGTTGCAGCAGGCGAAGACCTACGCTGCGCCCGTGGTGACCCAGGTGGATGGCGGCAAGCCGTTCTTCGCTGCCGAGGGCTATCACCAGAACTACCTCACCCTGCATCCGGAATCGCTGTACATCCGGATCAACGACCTGCCCAAGGTGGCCGCGCTGAAGCAGCAGTATCCGGCGCTGTACCGCGAGCAGCCGCGCCTGGTCAGCACCGCCATTTCGGCACGCTGATCCGGCGGCAGGGAAAAGAAAAAACGCACGGCACACACTGCCCTGCCGTGCGTGGGGGAAGTCATCGAGCACCATGGTAGGCTGGCGCCGGACGCGGATACAGATGCAGATGATCGGTATCCGCACGGTTACAGATTCCGTGGATGCAGCTACCGATGGCCACCAACCTCTATCAATCCCTGGCCGATGAAATGGCGGATGCGATCCGCAGCGGGCGCTTGCCGGTGGGCACCCGCCTGCCGTCGCTGCGCGGGCTCGCCACGCAGCGCAAGCTCAGCCTCAACACGGTGATCGCCGCCTATCGGCAGCTGGAAGACGCCGGGCTGGTGCTGCCACGGCCCAAGGCCGGCTTCGTGGTCAGCCCCCGTCTGCCCGAACCCACGCAGTCGCTGCGCCAGACGCCCTCTCCACCGACCGCACCGGCGCAACACGCGATGATGGCGCGCGTGCTGGCCGCGCAGCTGCAGCCCGGCATCGTGGATCTGGCGTTTGCCGGGCCGCGCGGCAAGCGCTTCTATCCCGGTGCGCAGCTGGCCCGCAGTACCGCACAGGTGCTGCGCCGTGCCGCCACCACGGTGGAGACCTACGCACGTCCCAACGGTGCAGCACGGCTGCTGACGCAGATCGTGCAGCGTGGCCCACGGCTGGGGCTGCACACCACCACGGACCGGGTGGTGCTCACCCATGGCGCGATGGAAGCCCTGCAACTCGCGCTGCGCGTGGTGACCCAACCTGGCGATGCGGTCGCGATCGAAGCGCCCTCGTACTTCAACATCTACCCGCTGCTGCGCAGCCTGGGCCTGCGTGCGATCGAACTGCCCACCCACCCGCGCGACGGGCTCGATCTGGATGCGCTGGAGGTCCTGCTCGACGCCGGTGGCATCGCCGCGATCATGGCAATGCCGACCGTACACAATCCACTCGGCGGCAGCATGCCGGTGCCGAACAAGCAGCGCCTGGCCGCGTTGGTGAACCACTACCAGGTGCCACTGATCGAAGATGCGGTCTACGCCGAACTGCAGTTCAAGGAACCGCTGGAGCCGTTGGCCAAGAGCTTCGACCGCGATGGCTGGATCATGGTGTGCAGCGGGTTCTCCAAAACGCTCGCCCCGGACTACCGGATTGGCTGGCTCGATGGTGGCCGCTTCGCCGCCGATATCCAACTGCTGAAGTTCCACTCTTCCGGTGCCGAATCACGCCTGCTCGGCGACGCGGTAGCCGCATTCCTGGAGGCCGGCAACTACGAACACCATCTGCGCGGGCTGCGCCGGCTCTACAGCGACCAGGTCAGTCATGTGCGTGGCCTGATCGCACAGCATTTCCCGCCGGGCACCTCGGCCACCCAGCCCACCGGGGGCTTCCTGCTGTGGGTGGAGCTGCCGGCCGCGATCGATACCGGGGAGCTGTTCGAGCAGGCCCTGGCCGAGGGCGTGGTGTTCATGCCCGGCCAGGTTTACTCACGCGGGGCGCGTTACCGGCACTGCCTGCGCCTTTCATGCTGCCAGGAACTGGACGAGCGTTTCGTCGGTGCCATCGCCACGGTGGGCCGGCTGGCCACCGCGCTGCAGGCGCGCGCGGCGACCTGAGGCTCAGAACACCAGACGGTCTGCCAGACTGGCCGGGGCCGCGCCCGGCGCATACGGCAGGCGCCCCCAGCATGGCATCGGCAGCCGCGCGGTGAGCAGTGCAACGTTCTCGTCGCGGCGTGCCATGGTGGGATCCACTTCGTTGGCGATCCAGCCGATGCAGCGCGCGCCACGCGCGGCAATCGCCTCGGCGGTGAGCCGTGCATGGTTGAGGCAGCCCAGCCGCAGCCCGACCACCATCACCACCGGCAGCTCCAGCGCCTGGACCAGATCGCTCTGGTCCAGCGTGGCCGACAGCGGCGCCAGCCAGCCACCGACGCCCTCCACCACCACCGTGTCCGCACTGGCGCGCAGCCGCGCGAACGCGGCCTGGATCGGCGCCAGCGACAGTTGCACGCCCGCCTCCGCCGCGGCGATCTCCGGGGCCAGCGGCTGCTCCAGCGCAAACGGGTTGAGGTCGGCATACGCGGGCAGCGGCAGGCTGGCAGCCATCAGGGCGGTGGCATCCTCGTTGCGCAGGCCCTCGGGCGTACGGTCGCAGCCACTGGCGACCGCCTTCATGCCCACCGCGGTGCCGCCGTGCCGGCGCAGGGCGTGCAGCAGCACACAGCTGCTGAAGGTCTTGCCGATGCCGGTATCGGTACCGGTGACGAACAGGGCGGCGGGACGCGGCGCAGGCAGGGACATGGGGACGACCGGGAGCGGAAACGCGGCATTATCCGCGCTTACGGCGGCGCTGCGATGCGGTCCGCTGCGTTCTGCCCGGCCCCGGCGCAGTCGGGCGTTGCGCTTGGTAGACTGCGGCCATGTTCGATACTTCCACGCTCACCGGCAGCAAGCCGGAACAGTACGGCCAGCTGCTGGCCCAGGCCCGCGCCCTGGTGCACGGCGAGCGCGACCGCATCGCCAATGCGGCCAACCTGTCTGCGCTGGTCTACCACGCCCTGCCGCACCTGAACTGGGTCGGCTTCTACTTCTTCGATGGCAAGGAGCTGGTCGTCGGCCCGTTCCAGGGCTTGCCCGCCTGCGTGCGCATTCCGCTCGACAAGGGCGTGTGTGGCGCTGCCGCCTCGCAGCGGGTCACCCAGCGCATTGAAGACGTGGACGCGTTCCCGGGCCATATCGCCTGCGATTCGGCCTCGCGCTCGGAATTGGTCGTGCCGCTGATCCACAACGGCGAGCTGGTCGGCGTGTTCGACCTGGACAGCCCCTCGCTGGCGCGCTTCGATGCTGAGGACCAGGCCGGTCTGGAAGCGATCGCGGCCGTGTTCGTCGAGGCACTGGGATGAGTGGCGCCAAGCTGCGCAACATCGGCCCGAAGAGTGCAGCATGGCTGCGTCAGGTCGGTCTGCGTACGCCGGAAGACCTGCTGGCGGTCGGCGCCGTCGGTGCCTTCGTCAAGGTGCGCCGCGCCGGCTTCAAGCCGAGCTTGAACCTGCTGTATTCGCTGGAAGGCGCACTGCAGGACTGCCATTGGCAGGAGCTGCCGGAAGCACGCCGCACCGTGCTGGTGGCCGAGTACGAAGCCATCATCGCCGACCAGCCGCTGAAGAAGGCGCCGCCCGCCTCCGGTCCGGTCTACGACCGCACCGTGGAGCATCGCGACGATGACGGCGACGAAGCACCGCCGTTCGAGACCGACGACGACGAGCGCTGATCCGCGGGTACCGATGCACCGTCGGTACCCGCGCGCTTCACACCTGCTGCAGCTCCAGCAGCTCACCCCACAGTTGATCGTCCTGGCGCTCCACGCGCAGGCGCAACCGCGTGCCGTGATCGATGCGCAGTGCCCAGCACATCGCCATCGGCAGGCCGCATACCTGTGACAGCACCATCCGCAGCGGTCCGCCGTGGCTGACGATCAGCGTTGGTACCGGCTCGGGCTCATCCAGCAACCGATGCAGGCCGCGCGCGATGCGGCGCTCGAAGTGACCCCAGCTTTCGCCATGCGGCGGCGGGTTGGCGTGCGGGTCCAGATGGAAGGCTGACAGCGCATCCATCGGCAGCGCCTCCAGCGCGAGCCCGTCCCAGTCGCCGAAATCCAGTTCTTCCCACTCCTCATCGGCCTCCACGTCCACCGCGTGGGGCGCGGCCAGTGCCTGGGCGGTCAACAGCGCTCGCTGCCGTGGCGAAGACAGCACACGCTGCCAGGACAACCCGGCGTAGCGCGCGCACAGGGCCTCGGTCGCACCCTCGTGCAGCGGCGGATCGGTGCGCCCATCGAGATGATCGTCGCGGCCGGTGCTGGCGTGGCGGATCAGATCGAGGATCATGCCCGGCCCCATCTGCGACCCGCTGCGGCCGGCCAGTGCGGGTCACGGGCGTCGGTGCCGGGGTGCTGCAACCACGTTGGGGTCATGGAGTTCACATCGAAAAAGCGAGGCGCATTCTAACCGGTGCGCTCCACCGGCCCGGCCGATGGCTTAGACTGCGCCCACTTTCAGGTGACCTGGGGCTGCAACGCCGCCAGGTTGAAACGGGAAGCCGGTGACGCGTCAGGCCCTGTGCCACGCCGCCACTCCGGCGCTGCCCCCGCAACGGTAAGCGAGGAAACACCAGGCAACACGCCACTGTGCTCCGGCATGGGAAGGCGCCTGGCACGATGGCACCGCCATCGGCCCGCGAGCCCGGAGACCGGCCTGGAAGACGACTGGTTGCGATGCGGCGGGCATGGCGGCGGCAAGCAGGCGCCTGCGCGCGTCCGCCCACCGTCGAACACCCCTGCAGCGCGATCATCCCCACCCCTTGCCGCGCGGGCGTGCGCGGTGCATGGAGTCATCGATGAAGCTGCAAACCCGCGTTCTTTCCCTGGCCGTGCTGTCGGCCCTGCCCCTGCTGGCCTCCGCACAGGACGACGCCACCGCGCTGGACCAGGTGCTGGTCACCGCCACCCGTACCCCGATCGCCCTGCAGGACAGCATCTCGCCGGCGCAGGTGATCGACCGCGCCGAGATCGAGCGCAGCCAGGCGCCTTCGCTGCAGGATCTGCTGCGCGGCCGTGCCGGCATCAACCTCAACAACAGCGGCGGCCTGGGCAAGCAGAGCTCGCTGTTCCTGCGTGGCACCAACTCGGCCCACACCCTGGTGCTGATCGATGGCGTGCGCATCAACACCGGCGATCTCGGCCTGGCCATGATCCAGGACCTGCCGCTGGCGCAGATCGAGCGCATCGAGATCGTGCGAGGCCCGCAGTCCAGCCTGTACGGCGCCGATGCGATCGGTGGCGTGATCCAGATCTTCACCCGCCGCAACGCCGGCCAGTTCGCCCCGCACCTGCAGCTGGGCGGTGGGAGCAACGGCCTGCGTGAGGCCAGCGGTGGCTTCGGTGGCAGTGGTGAGCGTGGCTGGTTCGGCACCGACATCGCCTACCAGCACACCGATGGCATCAACGCCTGCCGCGGTGACGCGGCCACGTTTGCCGGCTGCGGCGCCGATGAGCCCGACCGCGATGGCTACCGCAACCTCTCCATGAGCCTGCGCGGCGGTTACGCGCTGACCGACACGCTCAGCCTGGAAGGCACCGCGCTGCGCGCCGAAGGCGAGAACCATTACGACGGCTACTACAACTACTCCGAGACCCTGCAGCAGGTGCTCGGTGGCAAGCTGCGCTACACGCCCAGCGAGCGCTTCAACCTGACCGTGAACGTTGGCCGCGCCGACAATGAATCGGACAACTTCAACGGTGATACCTGGCTGGGCAACGCCCAGACCCACCGCGACAGCGCCTCGGTGCAGGCCGATATCGGCATCGCCGACGGCCAGCTGCTGAGTGCCGGCGTGGACTGGAGCCAGGACAACCTGGACGGCAGCAGCGCTGGCTATCTGGTGGACAGCCGCGACAACACCGGCTTGTTCGTGCAGTACCAGGGCCGCTTCGGCGCGCACCACCTGCAGGCCAGCGTGCGCAACGATGACAACGAGCAGTTCGGCAACCACACCACCGGCAGCCTGGGCTGGGGCCTGGAGCTGGGCAGCGGCTTCCGCCTCAACGCCAGCTACGGCACCGCGTTCAAGGCCCCGACCTTCAGCGATCTGTACGATCCGTGGAGCGGCGTGCCGACCCTGGATCCGGAGAAATCCAAGAGTGCCAACCTCGGCATCACCCAGCAGGGCGACGGCTGGCGCTGGGGCCTGGATGTGTACGAAACGCGCATCGATGACCTGATCACCTACGACGCCACCACCTTCATGATGTCGCAGGTCGAAAAGGCACGCATCCGCGGCGCCGAACTGACCGGTGCGATCACCGTCGCCGGGTTCGACCTCAACGCACAGCTCAGCCACACCGACCCGCGCAACCGCACCGACGGCAGCGCACAGTTCGACAACTGGCTGGCGCGCCGCGCACAGAACACCGCGCGTCTGGACGTGGACCGCCGCTTCGGTGACTTCCGCGCCGGCCTCACCGCCAACGGCGCTGGCAAGCGGTACGACAATGCGGCCAACACCGTGCGCCTGGGCGGCTACGGCACCGTGGACCTGCGCCTGGAATATGCGCTGACCCGCGACTGGTCGGTATTGGGTCGGGTCAGCAACGTCTTCGACCGCGACTACGAAACCGTCGCCTGGTACAACCAGCCCGGCCGCGAGTACCGCCTGAGCGTGCGTTACCAGCCGAAGTAAGCGCGCGGGGCGGCGGCACCACCGCCGTCCCACCCTCGATAGGTGCCGACCCTCGGTCGGCACGCCCCATCATCGGTAGGTGCCGACCGTTGGTCGGCACGCGCCTCAACGCGTTACAGCCTCAGCAATTCCCGCAGATCATCCACCACGGCTACCGCCTCGACGTTGTCCAGGTCCAGCCCGCGCGGATAGCCATAACGCACCAGCGCCACCGGCATGCCCGCATCCACGGCCGCGCGATAGTCCGTGATCGAATCACCCACCATCAACGCTGCCTCGACGGCCACGTTGAAGTGCGCCGCGATGTGCCGCAACGGCGCACCACTCGGCTTGCGCTCCGGCAGGGAATCCCCGCCGAGCACGAGCGCGAATACACCCTGCAGACCGAAATGCTGCAGCAAGGGCGCCACCAGCGCCGACGGCTTGTTGGTGCAGATCGCCAGCGTCACCGAACGTTCGCGCAAGGCGGCCAACGTCTCGCTCACGCCATCGAACAGACGTGGACTGCGCAACAGGCACGCTTCGTAGTGCCGCATGAAGCCGGGCATCACCTTGTCCAGATCGATAGCACTGCCGGCTGCAGTAAACGCCTGCTCGACGAGCCGTCGCACGCCATCACCGATCCACGTCAATACCGTCGTCTCGGGCACGCGCGGCAACTGCCAGTCTTCCAGCGTGCGGTTCAGTGCCTCGGCGATATCGGCCGCGCTGTCCACCAGCGTGCCATCCAGATCGAACACCACCAACGGATACGGATACGACAAGGCGACACTCACTTCAACGACGTGGGGGCCCATTGTACGGCGGCGCCAGCGCGTCTCCGCTCATGCACCGTTGACGCCAGACGGTCAGAGCAACGCCAGAAACTGCGGGCTGCTGAAACGCTCCACCAGGAAATCCAGGAAACTGCGCATGATCGTCGGCAGCTGCCGGCGCGAGGCGTATACGGCGTACAGACCCAGTAGCTCCACCTCATGGTCCGGCAGCACGGCAACCAGTTCCCCCGTGCGCAGCAGCGGTGCGATCTGATACATCGGCAGCATCGCGATGCCCGCACCGGCGCGCACCGCTTCGAGCAGCAGCGATGCCTCATTGGCACTGATGTTGCCACCCACCGCCACCGCGATCTTCCGTCCCTCACGCTGCAGATGCCACACGCTCTTGCCGACGTAGTGGTGGGTCAGGCAGTTGTGCGTGGCCAGCGCGTCGGCCGTGGTCGGCGTGCCGCGCTCGGCCAGATACGCCGGCGCCGCGCACAGCACCGAGCGGCACTGCGCCAGCGGACGCGCGATCAGGCTCGGGTCGATCGCACGCGAGATGCGCACCGCGATGTCCACGCGCTCCTCCACCAGGTTGACCACCCGATCCACCAGCAGCAGTTCGACGCGTGTAAGCGGATGCCGTTTGACGAACTCGGCCACCGCCGCCGCCAGATGGCTCTGCCCAAACGAAACGCTCGCGGTGACCCGCAGCAGGCCATGCGGCTCGGGGTTGTCCGTGGCCAGCTCCCCGCGCAGCTCATCGCCGATGGCCAGCATCTGCCGGAAGCGCAGCAGCGCCGCCTCCCCGGCCCCGGTCAGGCTGATCCGGCGTGTGGTCCGGTGCAGCAACCGGGCGCCCAGCCAGCGCTCCACCTCGGCCAGATAGCGCGTCACCATCGCCCGCGACATCTCCAGCGCGTCAGCGGCAGCCGTCAGACTGCCGCGCTCGGCCACCTCAACGAACACGTTCATGGCGGTCATCCGGTCCATTTGATCGATCCGTGCAACAAATTAGGCCGTTATACGCGGTTTTTCGTTCGATTCCAGAGGCATACGCTGGCCTTCCTTCCTCAACGGACCTCCCCATGAAAATCGCTCTCGTTGGTGCCACCGGCAACATCGGCCGTGAAATCGCCCGCCAGGCCCTCGCCCGCGGCCACCAGGTCACCGCAATCGTGCGCCGTGAGACCGACCTTCCCGCCGAACTGGACGGCGCACAGCTGGCCGTGGCCGCGCTGGACGACACCGACGCCCTGGCGGCTGTGATCGCCGGACACGACGTGCTCGCCAGCGCCTTCGGCCCGCGCCCGGGCGATGCCCCGACCACGGTGACCAGCACCAGCGCCGCTCTGGTCGCCGCTGCGCGCCAGGCCGGCGTACCCCGCTTCATCATGGTAGGTGGCGCCGGCAGCCTGGAAGTCGCCCCCGGCGTGCAGCTGGTGGACACCGAGGGCTTCCCGGATGCCTACAAGCCGGTTGCCCTGGCCGCCCGAGAAACGCTTACGCAGCTGCGTGCCGTTGAAGACCTCGACTGGACCTTCTACTCCCCGGCCGCCGAAATCGGCCCCGGCCCGCAGCGCGGCGGCTTCCGCACCCAGGCGAAGAACTTCCTGGTCGGTGATGACGGCCACAGCCGCATCAGCTACCCGGACTACGCCGATGCCTTCGTCAGCGAGATCGAAACCCCGCAGTACCGCCGCCAGATCGCCACCGTCGCGTACTGAGCCCTGCCCGCCCCGGCGATCCCCGCCGGGGCCCTGGAAGGAACCACCCCCAATGACCACGCTCTCCCGCGCCACCCTGGCCCTCAGCCTCGCCCTGATCACCGGCCTCACCGCACTCAGCCCCGGCACCAGCCATGCCCGGCCCGCCGCGAATGCGCAAGCACAGGCCACCCCACTCGCGGTGCAGCCCTACCACCCCGGCGACGACGCCCTCTTCGCGGTCTCCTCCACCCTGATCACCGGCCGCCACGACGCCATCCTCGTGGACGCCCAGTTCGCCGCCACCGATGCCGCGCAGCTCGTGCAGCGCATCCGCACCTCCGGCAAACGCCTGACCACGATCTACATCAGCCACGGCGACCCCGACTACTACTTCGGCCTGGCCACCCTGCAGGACGCCTTCCCCGACGCCCGCATCCTCGCCACCCCCACCACCGTTGCCCACATCAACGCCACCCAGGCCGCCAAACTCGCCTACTGGGGCCCCCAGATGGG
Organism: Stenotrophomonas sp. TWI587; assembly: GCF_039674145.1. Classification (NCBI taxonomy): domain Bacteria; kingdom Pseudomonadati; phylum Pseudomonadota; class Gammaproteobacteria; order Lysobacterales; family Lysobacteraceae; genus Stenotrophomonas; species Stenotrophomonas sp. TWI587. Next base: position 289,524 of record NZ_JBDJMW010000006.1, read on the forward strand.
CGCAGGCAAGCCGAGCCGCATCGTCATCCCCACCCCACTGGACGGCGACACCCTCACCCTCGAAGGCCAACCGATCAAGATCATCGGCCTGACCGGCCCCACCCCGGACCGCACCGTCCTGTGGATCCCCGCCCTGCGCACGATCCTCGGCGGCATCCCCATCGTCGCCGGCGAACACGTCTGGATGGCCGACACCCAAAGCGCGCAATCGCACGCCGACTGGCTGCAGACACTGGCCACCCTCAAAGCCCTGAAACCCACCCGCGTCATCCCAGGCCACTACGCAGCCGATGCCGCCTTGGACATCAGCGCCGTGGATTTCACCGCCAACTACATCCGCGCCTTCGACGAAGAAACCACACGCAGCAACGACGCCAACGCACTGATCGCCGCGATGAAAAAACGCTATCCGAACCTGGCGGGTGAGAGCTCACTGGAACTAAGCGCCAAAGTAGCCAAGGGTGAAATGCAGTGGCCGTAAGGGCGCATTCGTAGAAGCCCAACGTCATTGCGCACATTGAAAAGCGCGACGCGTTTCCTCTCTGCGCACCGACCCAGTGTCGGAGGGACGGCGCGGGGGGGGGGTAGGGGGCGGGGGTTTTGAAGGGGGGGGAAACACAAACCGAACAAGAAGGGGAAAGGGGGGGGAGAGAAAACCCCCCCC
>NZ_JBDJMW010000007.1:0-269410 GCF_039674145.1 Stenotrophomonas sp. TWI587
TCGGCCCCCCGGGGGGCGGGTGGCCGTGGCCCGGGGGTTGGCGCCTGCCCGCCCCCCCCCCGCCACTACAATGGCGGCATTCCTTTCGCGCAGGCCCCCGCCATGACCGATTCGCCGCTGCACCTCACCGTCAAATTGAATGCCAGGCTCCAGCCCGAGCATCGCCATGAGCTGTTCGAAGATCCGCTCGATGCGCTGCTGGGCAGCGCCGAGCTGGGCGAGATCACGGGCGGCGGCACCGCGCTGACCGAAGACGGCGAAGTGGACTACGGCGATATCGAGGTCGCGTTGAACGATCCGGCCTCGCTGCCTGGCGTGATCGAGCTGCTGGAGCAGCTGGGAGCGCCGAAGGGCTCGCTGATCCAGCGCGAAGGCGCCCCCGATCAGCCGTTCGGCGTCACCGAAGGCCTGGCGTTGTATCTCAACGGCACCGATCTGCCCGATGAGGTCTACGAACAGTGCGATTCGAACTATGTGTTCGAACAGATCGTCGAGCGCATCGAAGGCCATGGCGAGATCTGCAGCTGGTGGCAGGGCCCGACCGAGACCGCGCTGTATCTGTATGGCGCCTCGTTCGACACGATGCACGCGCGCATCGCCGATCTGCTGGCGAGCTACCCGCTGTGCCAGGGCGCACGCGTGGTGCGTACCGCCTGATCAGCAGTCCGGCGCGTGGCCTGCTGCATAGCGCAGGCCACGGCGCAGCTGCGCCCGCACATTCGGGTCGGCATACACCGCCGCATCGTGGCCCAGCCCGGTGTACCAGCTGCGGCCACCATCGAAGGGCCGGCACCAGGCGATGGGATGATCGACGCCCATGGTGCCGCCGTCGTAGCGCGCTTCGTCCACCGTCGCGATGACCTGCACCCTCCCACGCGGATTGCGCCGGTAGTTGTACAGCTCATCGCGGATCGGCCACGCCGGGCCTGACGGTTTGCCGTCACGCTCAGGCTGCACAAGCGTGTCCTGCAGCCCCTCGGGGTGCTTGTGGAACCACGCGCCGACCAGTTCGCCGTACCACGGCCAGTCGTATTCGGTGTCGGCCGCGGCGTGCACGCCCATGAAACCGCCACCGTTGCGGATGAACTGCTCCATCGCGGCCTGTTGCGTGGCATCGAGTACATCGCCGGTGGTATTGGCGAAGACCACGGCGCGGTAGCGGGCGAGATTGTCGGGGCGGAAATCGCGTGGATCGTCGCTTTGATCCGCCGTCATGCCAACCTCGGCACTCAGCTCACGCAGGGTCACCACGGCCACCGGAATCGAGTCGTGGTGGAATTTGGCGGTGCGGGTGAAGATCAGGACGCGGTCCGGACCGGCCGCGGCCGAGAGGCCCGGCATCGGCAGCAGGAGCAGCGCACACAGCAGGGCGATGGGCAGGCGAGGCATGCGTGAAGTCTGTCACGGGCGCTGCCCGTCGCCGTCCTGCGCTGCAGCACAGGCAGCACAAGCCTGCGCGATCCGGGTGGGGGTGGGCCAGGCCGCCACACTTCATCCCGGATCGCCCCCGACTCATCCCGGATTTCACACAGTTCGTCGCGTGGCGCTTGTCGCACCCCGGGCCTGCGCCCAGAGTCTGCCCCTGTCCGCTGGGAGCGCACTCGTGAACAAGGGAATTCCGTATCTGCTTGCTGCACTGGTTCTGCTGACATGGTCGGCAGGCTGGGCCGAGCCGGTGCTGGCCCTGTTCCACAACGCGCAGGTCTGCCTGGCCGACGGTGGCGACTTCGATCTGCTGCGCCTGCGCTGCCAGCCGCAGCCCAGCGTGGTGTGCATCGGCCAGGCAACACTGTGGTTCTGGCTGAGCGGCATCGTCTTCGCGGTGGTCGCGCTGCTGGGCACGCGTCGCCGCACGCGCTGACAGTCGAACACGCAACCGGCATCATCGGCCTCTGTCTGATGGAGGCCCTATGAGTCCGAGTGAAAAGGAAAAGATGCTGTCCGGGCTGCCCTACCGCCCCGGTGATCCCGAGTTGCAGGCCGACATGGCCGCGGCCAAGGTGTGGATGGTCCGTTACAACGCCGCCCTGGCCGAAACCCCGGCCGTGCGCCGCGCGCTGTTGCGCGAGCAGCTCGGTGCGGTCGGCGAGGGTGCGGTGATCCGGCCGCCATTCCACTGCGATTACGGCTACAACATCCGCCTGGGGCAGGGCGTGTTCCTCAACTACAACTGCGTGATCCTGGACGTGGCCGAGGTCAGCATCGGCGATGGCACCCAGATCGGTCCGGCAGTGCAGATCTATGCCGCCGATCATCCGCGTGATCCGCAGGCACGGGCCGAAGGCCTGGAGTCGGCCAAGCCGGTCCGCATCGGGCGCAATGTCTGGATCGGAGGCGGCGCGATCGTGCTGCCCGGCGTCAGCATCGGCGATGATGCGGTGGTCGGGGCGGGCAGCGTGGTCACCCGCGATGTGCCGGCTGGCGCGACCGTCGTCGGCAACCCGGCGCGAGTGGTGCGTGCACGCGCCCACGGCGATTGATCCAACTCAAGGCATCGCGTCCACATCGGGTGTGCAATGGTGATGTTCCCATTGCCCACCCCAAGGAGCTCTGCCATGTACAAGCGCATCCTGATTGCCACCGATGGTTCGGAGCTGGCCGAGAAAGGCCTGGCCAAGGGTCTGGAGCTGGCCAAAGACCTCAATGCCGAGGTCGATATCGTGACCGTCTCCGAGCCATGGGCGGTCGGCATGTACGACGCGATGGGCTGGAGCGTGGGCTACATGAACACGCCCGAATACAAAGCCGATCGCGAGGAGACCGCGCAGAAGGTGCTGCAGCCGGCCAAGGCTGCCGCCGAAGCGCAGGGCCTGCGCACGGAAACCGTGCATGTGCTGGACCGCTATGCCGCTGACGGCATCATCGATACCGCCACCGAACGCGGCAGCGACCTGATCGTGATGACCTCGCATGGCCGCCGTGGCGTCACCCGCGTGCTGCTCGGCAGCCAGACCGCCGAAGTGCTGGCACGCAGTACCGTACCGGTACTGGTCATCCGATAACGGAGAAACGTGTAGTGCCGGCCGGCGGCCGGCAGTGCCCCTCAGTCGCGCAGTTTCAACGTCTGCGATTCATCCAGCGTGCCATCCGGCTGCAGCACGACATAACGCTCGCCGCTGCGGTCGAACAGTACCGGGATCGGATCACGGAACAGCGGGCGGCGCACGAAGCGCAGCTGCCAGCCGAAATGCTCCAGCGTCTCCACCGCCTGGCGCTGCTCTGCAGTGAGGCCGGCGCGCAGTTGGGCCGGATTCGGATCGTGGCGACGTTCGGGTGTGGTCATCGAGCGGGGGCGGGCAGGGAAGGGGTCGCCGCCCGGCCGACCCCGTGCGTTCACGGGGCGGCAGCGCGGTCGACGCCCGCAATCACCAGCTGTAGAGCTTCCAGTACACCGGCGAGACGCCGTCCTTGTCGCCGTCCATGCGGCCATCGCCGTTCTGGTCGTACATGTAGAACGGGGCACCGCGCGACGGGGTCACCTTGACCATCCGCAGCTGGCCGCCGACCCGGTATTCCTCGATGGTGTCGCCGTTGTCCTGGACCGTCTTGACCACATCGGCACCGGTGACATCGACCGGGGGCCTGCCGCCACCGCCGGTGGCACAGCCAGCCAGCGCGAGCACGCCTGCGAGCAACAGAATCTTCATGGGCCGGGAGTCCTTGGGCGAAGAGGGCCCGATTATGCCCGATGGATCGTGAGGCCGGTGCCGACGACGGTCAGGGCCGGGCGCGTAGAATCGTCACATGAGCCGATTAGTCCTGATTGACGGGTCCAGTTACCTGTATCGCGCGTTCCACGCGCTTCCGCCGCTGACCAACGCACACGGTGAACCCACCGGCGCGCTGTTCGGTGTGGTCAACATGCTGCGCGCCACCTTGAAGGAGCGCCCCGAGTACGTCGCCTTCGTGGTCGATGCGCCCGGCAAGACCTTCCGTGACGACCTGTACGCCGACTACAAGGCCAATCGCCCGCCGATGCCCGACGACCTGCGCCCGCAGATCGAGCCGATGTGCCGCATCGTCGAGGCGCTGGGCCTGAGCATCCTGCGCGTCCCCGGCGTGGAAGCCGACGATGTGATCGGCACGCTGGCCCTGCAGGGCCACCGCGATGGCCTGCAGGTGACCATCTCCACCGGCGACAAGGACTTCGCCCAGCTGGTGCGCCCGGGCATCGAACTGGTCAACACCATGACCGGCAGCCGCATGGATTCGGACGCGGCGGTGATGGAGAAGTTCGGCGTGCGCGCCGATCAGATCGTCGACCTGCTGGCGCTGATGGGCGACACCGTGGACAACGTGCCCGGCGTGGAGAAGTGCGGCCCCAAGACCGCCGCCAAGTGGCTGGCCGAATACCAGCACCTGGAGGGGGTGATGGCGGCGGCGCCGACCATGAAGGGCAAGATCGGCGAGAACCTGCGCGCCGCGCTGGAGCGCCTGCCGCTCAACCGCGAGCTGGTCACGATCCGCACCGACGTGCCGCTGGAGGTCTCGGCGCAGACGTTGCCGCTGCGCGAGCCGGACGTCCCGTCGTTGAGTGACCTGTACCTGCGTTACGGCTTCACCCAGGCCCTGAAAGAGCTGGGTGGCCCCGTGCCCGCCCCGGCCGCTGCCAGCGATGCCCCGGTCAGCCTGCGTGGCACAGCGGCCGGCTATGCCCGTGCCACGGCGGATGAGGCAGTGGTGCCGGTCGATCCGGCGCTCTCCGCCCCAGGCGAGTACGAGATGGTGCTGACCACCGAGCAGCTCGATGCCTGGGTGCAGCGCCTGGCCGATGCGGATCTGATCTCCTTCGATACCGAGACCGACGCGCTGGACGCCATGCGCGCCAACCTGGTCGGCATCAGCCTGGCGGTCGAGCCGGGCCGGGCGGCCTATATCCCGGTCGGTCACGATTACCCCGGCGCGCCGGCCCAGCTGCCGCGTGAGCAGGTACTGGCGGCGTTGCGCCCGGCGCTGGAAGACCCTTCCAAGAAGAAGCTTGGCCAGCACGGCAAGTACGACCTGCACGTGCTGCGCCGCCACGGCGTGAACCTGCAGGGGTACCACGACGACACCATGCTGGAGAGCTTCGTGCTCAATTCCACCGCCACGCGCCATGACATGGACTCGCTGGCGATGCGCTATCTGGGCTACACCACCATCAAGTTCGAGGAGGTGGCCGGCAAGGGTGCCAAGCAGATCTCGTTCTCGCAGGTGGGCCTGGACGAAGCCTGCCGCTACGCCGCCGAAGATGCCGACGTCACCCTGCGCCTGCACCACGCGCTGCAGCCACAACTGCAGGCCACGCCCTCGCTGGACAGCGTCTACCGCGACATCGAGATGCCGCTGGTGCCGGTGCTGACCCGGATCGAAGCCAACGGCGTGCATATCGACATGGCCGAACTGCGCCGGCAGAGCCAGGACCTGGGCTCGCGCATGCTGGCCGCCCAGCAGAAGGCGACCGAACTGGCCGGGCGCACCTTCAACCTGGATTCGCCCAAGCAGCTGCAGGCCGTGCTGTTCGACGAGCTCCAACTGCCGGCACTGGTGAAGACCCCCAAGGGCCAGCCCAGCACCAACGAAGAGGCGCTGGAGGCGATCGCCGAGCAGCATGAACTGCCACGGGTGATCCTGGAGTACCGCGGGCTGGCCAAGCTGCGCAGTACGTACACCGACAAGCTGCCGGAGATGATCAACCAGGACACCGGGCGGGTGCACACCAGCTACCACCAGTCCGGCGCCGCCACCGGTCGGCTGTCCTCATCGGACCCGAATCTGCAGAACATCCCGATCCGCACCGAGGACGGCCGCCGCATCCGCCGCGCCTTCGTGGCCCCGCCGGGCCGCAAGATCCTGGCCTGCGATTACTCGCAGATCGAGCTGCGGATCATGGCCCACCTCTCCGAGGACCCCGGCCTGGTGCGGGCTTTCGAGCAGGGCGTGGACGTGCACCGGGCGACCGCGGCGGAAGTCTTCAGCCGCAGCCTGGAAGAGGTCACCTCGAACGAGCGCCGGGCCGCCAAGGCGATCAACTTCGGCCTGATGTACGGCATGAGCGCGTTCGGGCTGGCCCGCAACCTCGGGATCGACCGTGGTCAGGCCCAGGACTACGTGGCCCTGTATTTCAGCCGCTACCCGGGCGTGCGCGATTTCATGGAGCGGATGCGCCAGCAGGCCCGTGACCAGGGCTATGTGGAAACCCTGTTCGGCCGTCGTCTGTACCTGAACGACATCAACGCGCGCAACCAGGGGCTGCGCGCCGGTGCTGAACGCGCGGCGATCAATGCGCCGATGCAGGGCACCGCGGCGGACATCATCAAACGCGCCATGGTGAAGGTGGACGACTGGCTGCAGGACCACGGCGACCAGGCCAAAATGATTCTGCAGGTGCACGATGAACTGGTGTTCGAAACCGAAAGCAGTTTCCTCGACACCTTGCGTTTGAAAGTGGTTGAGCTGATGTCGTCAGCAGCCGAGCTGCGCGTGCCCCTGGTGGTGGACGCGGGCGTCGGTGATAACTGGGATGAGGCACATTGAGGCCTGAATCACAGTCAAAAGGCTGAATTGGTTCATTGCTTCCCGATAATCTGACTGTTGGATGAATGTTTCCGGGAGGAGCCCAGTATTAATTGGGCCCCTTCACGAACTATCAATGTTCGGAGTGTTTTTATAGACCTCGACAGGCGCAATGCCTGTTGTGGATCTCTCCCATCCCCTGGAGCAGATCTCGGAACGGGGGCTCCTCCCCAAGCGCCCGTTCCCCGGCCCCGCTAACCTCCCCCTGGTTGGCGGGGCTTTTTATTTGTGGCGCCGAGAAATGCCCGCCCGCGACGCCCAACCATTGCCTCGCGCCGGGTGCCGGCCCATGCTGCCCGCACCAGTCGGGGAGAGACGATGAGCGACCTGTTTGCATTGGCCATGCCGTGGTGGGAATTCATCCTTCGCGCGGTGGTGGTGTACGTGGTGGTGCTGGGCATGGTGCGGCTGTCCGGCAAACGCGCGCTGGGCCAGATCACCCCCTTCGACGTGTTGCTGATCGTGCTGCTGGGCAACGCGGTGCAGAACGCGCTTCTGGGCCAGGACACGTCACTGGGCGGCGGCCTGCTGCTGGCAGCGACGCTGATCTCGATCAACTACGGCGTGGGCTGGCTGACCACGCGCAGCCGACGCATCGAATCGCTGGTCGAAGGCGAGCCGGTACTGATCGCGCGCGATGGCAAGGTGCTCGATTCAGTGCTCAAGCGTGAGCTGGTCACCCCGTCCGATCTGGACGCCGCGCTGCGTCAGCAGGGCTGCCTGACCATCGACGACGTCGCCCTGGCGGTGCTGGAGATCAACGGACACATCACGATCGTGCCGAAGAAGTAATCAAAGCCAGTCGCGCGGCACCAGATAGTCGGCCAAGCGCGCCTCATCGCTGCCGGCCTCCGGCTGGAAGCCGTATTCCCAGCGCACGCGCGGCGGCAGGCTCATCAGGATGCTCTCGCTGCGCCCGCCGCTCTGCAGCCCGAACAGGGTGCCGCGGTCGTAGACCAGATTGAACTCGACATAGCGGCCGCGCCGGTACAGCTGGAATTCGCGCTCGCGCTCGCCATACGGCGTGTCCTTGCGGCGCTCGACCAGCGGCAGATAGGCATCCAGGAAACCGTCGCCGACCGCACGCAGATACGCAAAATCGCGCTCGAAATCGCCGTGCAGGTCGTCGAAGAACAGGCCGCCCACGCCGCGTGTCTCGTTGCGATGGCGCAGGAAAAAATACTCATCGCACCAGCGCTTGTGCGCCGCATAGCGCTCTTCACCGAACGGTGCGCACAGATCGTGCGCGACCTGATGCCAGTGCCGCACGTCTTCCTCGATCGGATAGAACGGCGTGAGGTCGAAGCCGCCGCCGAACCAGGAGGCCACTGCCACGCCATCGCGTTCAGCGCGGAAGTAGCGCACGTTGGCGTGCGTGGTCGGCAGGTAGGGATTGGCAGGATGGAACACCAGCGAGACGCCCGTGGCGCGCCAGGAGGCGCCGGCCAGCTCCGGGCGGTTCGCCGAGGCCGATGGCGGCAGACGCGTGCCGGCTACATCGGAAAACCCGATCCCGGCCTGCTCGAACACCGCGCCATCGCGCAGGATGCGGGTGCGGCCACCGCCGCCCTCCGTGCGCTGCCAGAGATCTTCGGCGAAGCGGGCCTGCCCGTCGGCGGTTTCGATCGCCGCACAGATGCGGTCCTGGAGGTCGGTCAGATACGCGCGGACGCGGTCGAAGTCGTTCATGGGCGCTACTTTACCGCAGGCCGGTGCACGGCCTGCGTGTGCTCAAGCGGGCTCAGCGGCCGCCTTTGCGGTTGCTGCTCTTGCTGTTCTTCGTCGTGGCAGGGGCATTGGCCGGGCCCTCATCGCCGTCCGCTTCAGCATCCGCCTCAGCCTCGGCCGTCATGCGCTCGGCGATCTGCTCCAGCCCGGCGCTGACCTGCATCAGGCCCCAGTTGCGGGTCGCGTACACATCGCAGGCGACGTGCGTGCCCTTGCCGTCCTTCGCGCACAGGGCGGCCATCTGTTCGGGCAGCGCCTCGTCACCGGTGTGCTCGTAGACGCTGGCCAGGTTCTCGCAACCTTCGCGTACGCCAGCGGTGCACAGCTTCATATAGAAGGGCGCCGCCTCGGCCCAGCGGTTGCGCAGCGCCAGCTGGTGGCCGGCGGCATTGCAGCCCTGCAACTTGCCTGCCGCGCAGCACGCCTGCGCACCGCCCTCGCGGCCGAGCGTCGGGCAATCCTGCGGCAGAGGGGTCTCGACGAAGACCACCGGCGTGCTGCACTGCTGCGCCTCGCCGGTGTGCTCGTAGTAACTGAAGCGGTTCCAGGTGTCCATGCCGATCAGGTTGCCGTTGGCCAGGCGCTTGAACACGAAGTCGTCGCCCTGATCGTGTCGCACACGGATGTCGCCATCGACCAGCCGCGCGCGCAGCTTGCCGCCGAAGCCGCTGTCGAGCATGCCGCCATTGCCGAACGGCAGGTGGTCCATCAGGCCCTGGCTGGCCACGTAGCTGCCGCAGGGCAGGGCGGTGGCCGCCAGCGGGCTCAGCGCCTTGGCATCCAGCGTGGCCAGCGGCGCCGCCCGCTCGCAGGCGCGCGGGTCCTTGCCATGGGTGCAGGCCCGCTGCAGCGCATCGCGGGCGGGAACCAGGCGGCCAGCGTCCCACAGCGCTTCGGCGGCCTTGGCGCAGAAGGTGCCACCGGTCTGCGCCTGGCAGAGCGTGGTGATCTCATCCAGTTGCGCGGCGGGCAGTGGCGATGCTTTGGCGGCGGTGAGCCCACCGAGCAGGGCCTTGGCAAAGGCTTGGCTCACGGCGTCGCGCGCGGCCTCCAGGCAGGCGTCCTCGTCATACTGAGCGGAATCGGGCTTGCAGACGTCCGGTTCGGGCGGCTCAGCGGCAATGTTCTGTCTCGCGCCCCCCCTGTCGGCCTCGCGCGCTTCGGTCTGGAAGTTGGCAAGCAGGCGCTTGCAGGCGGCCGGGACATCCTCACGGCACCACTGCCGCAGGCGGTCGTTGCTGGCAAAGAGCGTGTCGTTCAGGCAGGTGCCGATTTCGGCCCGGCACGACGCCGCGGGAAACACCGTCGCTCGGCGGCAGGTAGCCGCCTTCTGCAAGCGATACTCGTTGAAGCGGTCGCTGAGCAGGCGACCGCCTTCCTGCACGTTCAGCGATCCGACGCCGCCGTTGTCGAGGTCGGCCAACTTCAGTTCGTCACCGATGCGACTGAGGATGTAAGGCTCGGGTGCCTGGCCAGGAATCTGCCTAACGCCCTCGTTGGCGCTGTGCAGGGTCAGCGTAGTGCCGCTGTCCTCGGCCACGAACGTGCCACAAACGACGGCCTGGGCCGCTGCCGGCAGGCTGACCGCCGTGAGCAGGGTGAACAGGGTCGCGCGCCAGCCGTGGCGGCGCAGAAAGGGGAGGGAAACAGTCACACGATCATCCTTGCAGGTTGTGCAGCGCACCGTGGCGCTGCGGGAAACAGGTCAACGGCGGAACAGCGCACGCACATCGGCTGCACACAGGCGCACGATCAGCCAGCCCTGCAGCACCGCGAACGCCAGTGCGGTCACGCCGGCGAGGCCGCTGCAGATCACGCGCTGTACGCGCAGCTCACTGCGCAGCTTGAGCAGTTCGATCGACAGGGTGTCATCGGGTATCTGCGCCAGCAGGTGGCGGAACGCATCATCCAGCAGCCACGCGGCGACCACGTTGAGCACGGCGGTGACCGCCAGCACCACGATGAACAGGACCCATGCCCAGCGCCAGCGACGCAGCATGCCCCAGCACGCGGCAACGCCTAAGAGGCTCGACACGCACAGCAGCACGTTGGCCAGCACCGGGTGGGTGAGCAGCCAGCGCAGCGAGCCGGGCAGCCAGTGGAAATCCTCATCGGCCAGCAGCGCCTGCAGCGTCTCCGAGGCTGACACGGGAATGGCAATCAGTGCCAGCACCGCCCACATCGCGGCCGAGGCCACGCAGACGAGCAGCACGGACTTGAGCAGCGGAGCGAGGAAGGCAGGCGCGCCATCCCCGCTGGGGCGTGGCGTGCAGGAGGGCAATTGCGGGGGAAGCGAGGCTGACATCGGGTGTCCTGATTGGGCAGGCCGTGACGTCTAGGTCGCAGCCACCGCGTTCGCGGCCGCGGGCAGGATATGGTCTGCGCTCAACGGTGCCAAGCGCACTCCATGCGGCGGGTGCAGCGGCACCCACGCAAGTTCGGCGATTTCCGCCTGTGCGCGGGGCATGCCGATGACCGTCACCAGGTAGGCATGTGCCCGTACGCGGTGCCCGGCTTCGTGCACCGCCCATGCCTCGAACCGGCCCAGCGGTACAGCACTGTCAGGTTCCAGGGCGACCCCGAGTTCTTCGTGCAGCTCACGCGCCAGGGCGACCAAGGGCGCTTCACCGGGCTCAGGCTTGCCGCCGGGCTGGATGAAAATGTCCGAGCCCTGTTTGCGCACCACCAGCACATGGCCACTGGCGTCGAAAACGACCGCGGCGACGATATCGATCGTCGCCGCGGCGTGCTGTCCGTCAGTAGAAACCGACGTCATCGCTGGATTACTTCAGGTTCTCTTCGAACAGCTTGAGGATGCGCTTGTACTGGTCCAGCCAGGAATCGGCACGCACATAGCCGTGGCGTTCCAGCGGGTACGGCGCGATCGTCCAGTTGTCCTTGTGCAGCTCGATCAGCTTCTGGGTGAGGTTGACCGAGTCCTGGAAGAACACGTTGTCGTCCATCATCCCGTGCGCGATCAGCAGGTGATCCTGCAGGCCTTCGGCGTACTCGATCGGCGACGATTTGCGGTACGCCTCCGGGTCGATGTCCGGGGTGTTGAGGATGTTGGCGGTGTAGCCATGGTTGTACTGGTGCCAATCAACCACCGGGCGCAGCGCAGCGCCGGCCTTGAACGTGCCCGGCGAGCGGAACAGCGCCATGAAGGTCATGAAGCCGCCGTAGGAACCACCGTAGATGCCGGCGTGGTCACGGTCGCCCTGCTTGGTGGTGACCAGCCAGTCCAGACCGTCCTTGTAGTCTTCCAGTTCCGGGTGGCCCATGTTGCGGTAGATCGCCGTGCGCCAGTCGCGGCCGTAGCCGGCGCTGCCGCGGTAATCCATGTCCAGCACCACGTAGCCCTTCTGTACGAGCAGGTTGTGGAACATCTGCTCGCGGAAGTAGGCGGGGTACTGCTGGTGGACGTTCTGCAGATAGCCGGCGCCGTGCACGAACATGGCGATCGGGTACTGCTTGCCCGGCTCGAAGGCCTCCGGGCCGTAGTACTTGGCCCAGACCACGCCGGCACCGTGCTTGGACGGTACCTGCACCAGCTTGGGCTGGATCCACTCGCGCGCCTTGAACTCGGCGGTGCGGGTGTCGGTCAGCACCTTGGCCTGGCCACCGGCGGCGGGCACCACGGCCAGCTGCGTCGGCAGGTAAGCACCGGAGTAACGCACCAGCAGCTGCTGGCCGTCCGGGGACAGCGAGAAGTCCTCCACGCCGTTGAGCGAGGTCAGCTCGCGCACCTGCTTGCTGGCGGTGTCGACCGCGCACACTTCGTAGTCGCCCGGCGACTGCTGGTTGCACAGGAAGAAGAAGCCGCGACCGTCGGCGCTGGGCACCGGCATCGAGGTTTCCCACTTGCCACCGGTCAATGCCTGCGGCCTGGCCGTGCCCTGCTGGGTGTACAGGTGCGAGTAGCCGGATTCTTCGGACAGCAGCCAGAGCGTACGGTTGTCGTTGGACCAGCCGAAATCGTTGAAGCTCCAGTTGATCCAGGCGCTGTCGGTCAAGCGATGACGCGTCTCCAGCTTGGCGCTGGTCGGGGTCACGCTGGCGATCCAGCGGTCCTTGTTGTCGTTGGCGCGCAGCATGATCGCGGCCTGCTGACCATCGGCGCTCCAGCGGATGCCGGGCGCGCCGGGACCACCAAGTACTTCCACCGGGCGGTTGCCCTTGAGGGCGTCCTTGCCAGCGGCCTTGCGCAGCGCGGCCAGCGGGTCGGTGCCGATGCCCGGCAGGCCGTCCAACGACAGCGGCTTGACCGTGCCGGCGACGGCATCGACCAGCCACAGCGCGTTCGGCTCCGGATCGTTGCGGCCCACGCGGGTGCGGGTGTCTTCGAACTCTTCGTAGCCCGACTCGGTCACGTACTTGGGCATCTTGCCGCCGCGGCCGTCATCGAAGCTCTTCGGCTTGGTGACCACGATCAGGGTGCGCGCATCCGGCGAGAGCACGCTGTCGACGATCTCCACATCCGCGCCCAGATACACCGGGCCCGGTGCGCGCGTGCCATCGGCGCGGCGCCAGCTGGCTTCCTGCGCCTTGAGCGCGTCGCGCTGGGCGCGGTCGTTGCGCAGCGTGGCCAGGGTGCGCAGCTGCTGCTCGCGCAGCGTGTCCGCCTTGGGTGCGTCATCCGGGTTCTTTTCGGCCTTGAGGCTGGCGACCTGCTGCACGCCGGCCGCGGCCGTCCAATGGAACCAGTTCTGGCCGGTGCGCCAGATCACACCGCCGTCGCGGGCGAAATTGACCGCGCTGGACTTCTCGGTGCTGCGGGTCAGCTGGGTCAGCGCGCCGCTGCGCAGGTCGCGCACGAACACATCGCCGTTGCGCACGAAGGCCGAGCGCTGGCGCGCGCTGTCGTAGACCGGGCTGTCCACATCCAGGGTGCCGCGCTGGTCATCGCCAACCTGTCCGGCCACGCCACCGGCAATCGGCTGGCGGAAGGTATCGCGCACCGGGCTGCCGTTGCGCTTGAGCTGGTACTCCACCTGCTGGCTGTTCCAGGACCACCACGCGCTCTCGACCGGCGGACCGATCCAGTCCGGGTCGGCCATGGCCTGCTCGATGGTGATCGGCGTCGGCGCCGCATGGGCAGCGCCGCCGAGGGCGGCGAGCAGCAACAAGGACAAAGGCAGCGTTCTGGGCATTGCGGGCGGCACCAATGAGGAAACCCGGCAAGCGTAGCAGCCGCAACGGCCGGGGGAGGGGGCCACAGGTCATGGCGCGGGCCCATCGCCAGCATCGGCAACGTCGTGACGCCAAGGGGCTGCCTGCGCGGGGTGAGGGCGATCCCGACACATCGCAGAACGACGAGGCCCTTGCCCTGCCTGATGCGGCAGGCCCCGCGGCGCTGCTGCGTCGACAGCCCGGAACCGGCTCCCTACGGTGGCTGTGACCCCCGGGGATCCAAGGGGGACATCCATTCAAGGAGCGATCCGATGTTCAAGATGATCACCCGCGCAGCCGTGTTGACCGGCGCCGCCGTGGCGCTCAGCGCCTGTGGCAATCCGCGCGATGCAAGCAAGGCCAATTTCAGCCGCGCCATCCAGGCCTATCTGGACGGGCAGGCCGGGCTGTGTGTCCCGTTACCGGCGAACGAAGTGCCCTTCACCCTCGGCGACCAGGACCTGTTCCCGCAGAACAAGACCCGTGCCGATGCTCTGGTCCAGGCGGGCCTGCTGTCGTCACACCCGACCGAGGTGAAGCAGCCCTTCGGCAGCAGTACCCGCCCCGCCACCGAATACCGCGCGACGGCGGTCGGCCAGAGTGCCCTGGTCGCCCAGGCGCCGAAGACCCTGGTCCAGCGCTCCGCCTTCTGCAGCGGGGCTTACAAGGTGCAGGACGTGACCAATTTCACCGAGCCGGGCGAGCTGATGGGGGTCAAGCTCTCCCACGTCGAGTACACCTACACGGTCAAGGGCAGCGCCGATTGGGCGCGTTCTGACGCGCTGCGCAGCGCCTACCCCGAGCTGGACAAGCACGCGCAGGACAGCGTGACCTCCAAGGCCACCCTGATCCTGACCCACGACGGCTGGGTGCACGAAAGCCTGTTCAAGCGCTGAGCGGTACTGCAGGCGGCGGGCCGCGCGCCGCCGCCTGCGACAAAGTGAAGCAGCGCGTCACCGGGTCGCATGTGCCTTTCACGGATACAGGCCCAGACTGGTGCGGATTCCAGAAGCCAGTCGGAGGCGTCTCTTGGACGCGTTGTTGTTGTCCCGGATCCAGTTCGGGTTCGTCATCAGTTTCCACGTGCTGTTCCCGGCCTTCACGATCGGTACCGCCAGTTGGCTGGCCTTTGTCGAATCGCGCTGGCTGCGCACCGGCAATCCGGTCTGGCGCGAGCTGTATTTCTTCTGGCAGAAGATCTTCGCGGTCTCCTTCGGCATGGGCGTGGTCAGCGGGATCGTCATGGCCTTCCAGTTCGGCACCAACTGGCCACGGCTGAGCGAGGTGGCCGGCACGGTGATCGGTCCGCTGCTGACGTATGAGGTACTCACCGCGTTCTTCCTGGAAGCCAGCTTCCTGGGCGTGATGATGTTCGGCTGGGGCAAGGTCTCCCCGCGCCTGCATTTCTTCTCCACCTGCATGGTGGCGCTGGGCACGCTGGTCTCCACGTTCTGGATCCTGTCGTCCAACAGCTGGCTGCAGACACCGGCCGGTTACACACTGGTCGATGGCATCGTGCACCCGGACAGCTGGTGGCAGATCGTCTTCAACCCGTCCTTCCCCTACCGCCTGGCGCACATGGCCTTGGGTTCGTTCATCACCACCTGCTTCGTGATCGGTGGTGTGGGCGCGTGGTACCTGCGAAAGGACATGCACCGCGAAGCTGGCCGCAAGATGCTGCTGGCCGCAGTGGGCTTTGCCGCGCTGACCGTGCCGGTGCAGATCTTCGTCGGTGACATGCATGGCCTGAACACCCTCAAGCATCAGCCGATGAAGATCGCGGCGATGGAAGCGCACTGGCATTCGGAAGGCGAGGGCAAGGGTGTCCCGCTGGTGGTATTCGCCGTGCCCAATGAAAAGGCCGAGCGCAACGACTACGAAATCGCGATCCCGCGCCTGGGCAGCTTGATCCTCACCCATTCGCTGGACGGCACTTTCGATCCGCTCACCTCGGTGCCCGCCAGCGAGCGGCCGCCGGTGGTGCCGGTGTTCTTCGCCTTCCGGGTGATGGTCGGGCTGGGCACACTGATGCTGCTGCTGGCCTGGGTGTCGGCGTTCCAGTGGTGGCGCGGCAAGTTGCTGCAGTCACGCTGGTTGATCCGCGGCTGGAACTGGATGCTGCCCAGCGGCTTCATCGCGCTGATCTCCGGGTGGTTCGTGACCGAGATGGGCCGGCAACCGTGGGTGGTCTATGGCGTGCTGCGCACGGCTGATGCCGTGGGCCCACAGAGTGCGTGGATGACGGCGTTGTCGCTGGGCGTGTACATCGTCGGCTATGCCTTCGTGTTCGGTTGGGGCGTCTGGTACCTGGTGAAGATCATCCGCACCGGTCCCAAGCCGCATGAGCCGGCCCCGAATCTGGATGCCGGCAGCCACACCCCGGCGCGGCCGCTGTCCGGTGCCGATGAACCGCTGGAGGAGCGCTGAGATGGAGATGACGACCTGGCTGCCGGTGGCATGGTTCGCGGTGATCGGCTTTGGTGTGCTGATGTACGTGGTACTGGATGGCTTCGTGCTCGGCATCGGCATCCTTGCGCCGATGGCCGAGGATGAAGAACAGCTGGACATCATGATGAACACCGCCGCCCCGATCTGGGACGGCAACGAAACCTGGCTGGTGCTGGGCGGCGCGGGGCTGATGGCCGCTTTCCCGAAGGCCTACGCCGCGCTGCTGTCGGCGCTGTACCTGCCGGTGCTGCTGCTGGTGGTGGCACTGGTGTTCCGCGGCGTGGCGTTCGAGTTCCGCTTCAAGGCGCACCGTTCGCGCAGGCTGTGGAGCGTGGCGTTCGGCCTGGGCTCGCTGCTGGCCGCCTTCGCGCAGGGCGTGATCCTGGGCGCCCTGGTGCAGGGCCTGCAGGTGGTGGATGGCCGCTATGTGGGCGGCGCGTTCAGCTGGTTCAGCCCGTTCTCGATGCTGACCGGTGCAGCGGTGGTGTTCGGCTACGCATTGCTGGGCAGTACCTGGCTGATCCTCAAGACCGAAGGCCGTGAGCAGACCTTCGCGCGCACTTTGACCCGCCCACTGGTGGTGGCGGTGATCGTGTTCATGGGCCTGGTCAGCGCGTGGCTGCCGTTCCTGGATTCGCGCCTGATGGCACGCTGGTTCAGCGATGGCAATTTCTGGTGGCTCTCGCCGGTGCCGTTGCTGACGTTGGCCGTGGCCACCGCGCTGTGGCGCAGCGCGATGCATCCCAAGCGCGACCTGCCGCCGTTCCTGTTGACGCTGGCCCTGTTCGTGCTCGGCTTCATTGGCCTGGTGCTGGGCATGTGGCCGTACCTGCTGCCGCCGAGCATGACCTTGTGGCAGGCCGCCGCGCCGGCCTCGTCGCTGAGTTTCAGCCTGGTCGGGCTGGTGATCCTGCTGCCGGTGATCCTGGGCTATACGGCGTGGTCGTACCGGGTGTTCCGCGGCAAGGTGCGGGCGGATGTGGGGTATCACTGAGGCAGTGTGACCGCTTGCCGCGAGTCACTGTTCCGTGTGGGGCGAGGGATGCCAGCCCATGCCGGGACACGCCGTAAACCCATCCCTGGGGGCTCGACGGGCGCCATCCTTGGCGCCCGACGGTCCCGGCATGGGCTGGCATCCCTCGACCCGGACAGTTCTGCCTCGGCGGCGGGAAGAGTCAACCGCATAAAAACGGGTCAAGAGCAGCCGACCAACGGTCGGCTCTACCCCAGCATGAAAGCTGTTTGATTGATCAAGAAGAAACGTCAGGCGGCCGATTCGACCTGCTGTTGATCTTTCCGATGCGCACCAGCCAACTGTCGAAGGGGCGGTGTGGGTGGGGTGGCGGGACCATGTGTTGCCATGGATGGCAACACATGAGCTTACAAGGACGTACTTGCAGCGGGTCCCGACATCCCACCCACACCGACCCAGGCCAGGCACGCCCGGCAAACCAACGCTGTTGACTCAGCCGTGCAGCCCTTCGATCTCGACCAGCAACTCCGCCCGACACACCTCCGCATGCACCACCACGAACGGCGGCGCCGTCGGCAGCGCCGCCATCTGCGCCGCCACTGCCGCCACATCCTCCGCCCGACGCACATACACCTTCAGCACCGACGTCGACCCCAGCACCGGTGACAGCGACGGCCGCTGACCGCGCGCCGTATCCACCAGACTCTGCAGATTCCTCAGCGTCTCGCGCAACTGCTCATCCACCGCCCCCGTGTGCTGCGACACATGCCCCACGATCGCCGCCGTCCCGGACTGCAGCAACGGCAGGCCCGTCGCCAACGGCGGCAGCAGCGCCCGCGAAAAACTTGGTGACTGCGGCCCGTACTGGCGTGGATAGCGGAACGCACTCACCTGGCGCGGATTCTCCAGCGGCTGGCCCGGCTCGCGCGCTGCCAGCCAATACACCTGCAGCCGGCGCACACCGTCAAAACGACCGATGCAGGTTGCCGCCGGCAACGCGGCCTCATCCAGCTCCCGCAGGCCCCGCACGCGGCCCACGCAGAAACGTCGATAGCGCTCATCATCGCCATCGCCCTCGGTCACCGCGTCGAGATAGTTCCAGGTCCGCAGCAGGTGCGGATAACCGCAGCGCGCGAGGAACGTGCTCATCCGGGCGTAGGCCTCGGCGGCGGCCGACTCGATATCGCTGTCGACCTCGTCGATCTCCAGCACCCCGAACAACACGCTGTCGGTGTGCGACCAGCGCACGCCCTCGGTGATGCCGTGCTCGACCGGGATGCCACCGCGCCAGACCTCGATCTGCGCCGGGCCCTGTTCGGCCAGCGGCACGTGCAGCCAGCGAGGGTCCTCCAGCGCGGCGTGGTGCAGGCCAAAGCCGAAGACCGCCAGCGTGCACGGATCGGCCAGGGCGGCATCACGCTGCGCCGCCGGGAGATAGGCCACACGGAACAACGCGGGTCCGGAGGACGGGGAAGCGACTGCCGGGGCCGTTGCGGTGTTGATCGTGTTGCTCATTTCAGAATGTGAATGCTGCCAGTGCCGAGAATGTCATGATAGCGTGCGCACCTTTCTCG
Organism: Stenotrophomonas sp. TWI587; assembly: GCF_039674145.1. Lineage (NCBI taxonomy): Bacteria > Pseudomonadati > Pseudomonadota > Gammaproteobacteria > Lysobacterales > Lysobacteraceae > Stenotrophomonas > Stenotrophomonas sp. TWI587. The sequence goes on from NZ_JBDJMW010000007.1 coordinate 18,448, forward strand.
GCACCGCGTCCGGTCCCGGACGCTGTCGAGGACAGGCGCGGGCCGGCTGGCATGGGGGAGCCGCCCCGCGTTGCCTTCATGGCGCGTGCCCATCCTGGTACCCATCCATCATGTTGGCGTGAATGATCGAGTTTTCAGTATTGGATTGGTCGGCCTGGGCGCCGGGCATCACCACCCGGGAGCAGTGGCAGGCGTGGGCGAACGCCCCGTGGCTGCCGACCGGCGACGACACCCCGGCCCTGTCCGAAGTGCCGGCCATGCAGCGTCGCCGCATCGAGCGGCTGGGTCGCATGGCGATCCAGACCGCCTGCTGGTGCGAGCAACCCGATGACGGTGGTCAGGTGCCCTTGGTGTTCGCCTCGCGCCATGGCGACGTGGCGCGCTCGATGGAGCTGCTCAACACCCTGAGCGCGGACGAGCCGATGTCGCCGACCGGCTTCGGCCTGTCGGTGCACAACGCGATCGCGGCGCTCTATTCGATCGCTCGCGGGCATCGAGGCAACTATCTGGCCCTCGCGGCCGGCCGGGCCACGGTCGAAACCGCCTGTGTCGAGGCCTTCGGGCTGCTGGCAGATGGTGCGCCGGAGGTGCGGCTGGTCGTCTACGAATCCCCCCTGCCGCCGATCTATGCCGGCTTCGCCGACGAGCCCGACCCGTTCTTCGCCTGGTGCTGGCGATTGGGGCCGGCGGATCGGCCGGGCACGAGGCTGTCGCTGGGCTGGGGCCCAAGTGACAAGGACCGCCCCTCCCAGGGGCTGCCGCATGGCCTGGAAGCCCTGCGCTTCCTGCTGGCCGGCGCGCCCTCGCTGGGGCTGGATGCCGATGGCCAACGCTGGACCTGGCAGCGCCATGGCTGAGCGCTGGCCGGCCCGCATCAACCATGCCTGGCGGGTGCTTGGCACGGGGCTGAGCTTTGCCGCCTTCGGGGTCGGCGGGCTGGTGCTGGGCGGGCTGCTGTTCCTGTCGCTGCTGCTGATCCGCGATCCGGTACGCCGGCGCGTGATGGCCCGGCGGCTGGTGCAGGCCGGTTTCGCCACCCACGTCGGCCTGATGCACCGGCTGGGGCTGATGACCTATGAGATCCGCGGGGGCGAACGCCTGCAGCGCAACGGCCTGCTGATCCTGGCCAACCACCCGACCCTGATCGACGTGGTGCTGCTGATCGCCCAGCTGCCCAATGCCGATTGCGTCGTCAAGCAGGCCGTGGCGCGCAACCCGTTCATGCGCGGCCCGGTCCGCGCCGCCGGCTACGTCTCCAACGACGACGGGGCGGGGCTGGTGGATGACTGCATCGCCGCGGTCCAGGCCGGCGGCAACCTGGTCATCTTCCCGGAGGGCACGCGTACCGTGCCGGGCCAGCCGCTGCGGCTGCAGCGCGGGGCGGCCAACATCGCGGTGAGGGGCCGGCTGGACATCACCCCGGTGCGGATCACCTGCACGCCGCTGACCCTGACCAAGGGCCAGAAATGGTATCGTGTGCCATCACGGCGATTTCACGTTCAGCTGGAAGTCGGGGAGGATCTCCCGATTGCCCCGTTTCTGAACGAGACCGGCGATGCGCCCAGGGGGGATGCCTTGGCGGCCAGGCGTGTGACCGATCATCTTGCCCATTACTTCGACTTCGCTGGAGACCCGACCCGTGCAGGCACTTGAGCACGAGATCAAGGAATTGATCATTTCATCGCTTTCACTGGAAGACATCACTCCCGAAGACATCGATTCCGCTGCGCCTCTGTTCGTGGAAGGGCTGGGCCTGGATTCGATCGACGCGCTGGAACTTGGATTGGCCCTGCAGAAAAAGTACGGTGTCAGCCTGTCAGCCGATTCGGAAGAGACCCGTCGCCATTTCTCCAGCGTGCGTGCCCTGAGCGAGTTTGTCGCCGCACGCCAGCCGTCCTAACGGCGCGTCAGGATCTACCCATGACCAAGAACGAACTTTTCGAGCGCATCGTCAAGATCCTCAAGGACAGCTTTGAGATCGAGCCGAGCCGCATCACGCCCGCCGCGCGGCTGTACGACGACCTGGACATCGACAGCATCGACGCGGTCGATCTGATCGTGCAGCTCAAGCCGCTGCTCGGCCGCAATCTGCAGCCGGAAGCGTTCAAGCAGGTGCGGACCGTGCAGGACATCGTGGATGTGGTGCACGGGCTGTTGCCCGGTCAAGCGGCCGCCTGACGGCCATCGCTGAAGACTGACCATGGTCCGGGTACGCGTCGCGGCGTTTGCGTTGCTGTCGCTGGCATACCCGCTGGTGGTCTACCTGTCGCTGGGCCGGTTCGAGCCGCGCTGGTTGTCGCTGCTGCTGTTCACCCTGGCCGCGCTGCGCGCGCTGACCACCCGCCAGCCGGTGTGGTGGGTGGCCGCACTCGGCACCGGCGTGCTTGCTCTGGTGGCCACGGCCTTCAACCAGGCCCTGCCGCTGAAGCTGTACCCGGCGCTGGTGAACGCGGTGATGCTGGTCATCTTCGCCACCAGCCTGCGCTTCGGGCCCAGTGCCGTGGAGCGCCTGGCGCGGCTGAGCGAGCCGGACCTGCCGCCGTTCGCAGTGATCTATACCCGCCGCGTCACGTGGATCTGGTGCGGTTTCTTTGTTCTCAACGGAAGTCTGGCCCTGGCCACGGCGCTGTGGGCGTCCAACCAGGTCTGGGCGTTCTACAACGGATTGTTGGCGTACGTGATGATGGGTGCTCTGTTTGGCGGGGAATGGCTGGTCCGGCGACGGGTCAAGGCGGCGCATGCCCATGGCTGAGTGGATCGCACTGGACCGGCTGGCGCTGGCGCCGCGCCCGGGCCGCATCGTGGGCATCGCCGGCGACACCGTGGTGGAACACCCGCAGTTCCGCACGCAGGTACTGGGCTGGCAGCAGGCGTTCGCGCGGGCGCCCGGCACGGACTGGGCGCTGTATTTCGATGACACGCTGAGCTTCGCCGCCGCCCTGCTGGGTGCCTGGCATGCCGGCAAGCGTGTGTTCCTGGGCGGCGACAACCTGCCGGCCACGCTGGAAGGGCTGAGCCCGCATGTGGCCGGGTTTGCCGGCGACGTGCCGGCCCGGTATGCGCCGTTGCAGCCCGATGCGGAGGCCGATCCGGATCACGTCCTGCAGCCGTTGGATGAGGCCGCCCTGGAGCTGGTGGTGTTCACCTCCGGCAGCACCGGCGCGCCGAGCGCCATCGTCAAACGCATGCGCCAGCTGACCCGCGAGGTGGATGCGCTGCAGGCCGCCTTCGGTGAGCAGCTCGACGGCGCGCAGGTGCAGGGCACGGTCTCGCACCAGCACATCTACGGGCTGCTGTTCCGGGTGCTGTGGCCGCTGGTGGCCGGGCGCGCGATCCAGCCGCGCCGGTTCTTCCACGAAGACCTGGTGAGCGCGCTGGGCGGCCAGCCCTCGGTGCTGGTGGCCACCCCGGCCCATCTCAAACGCCTGCCCGAGCAGCTGGACTGGTCCTCGCTGGGCGGGCAGCTGCGCGCGGTGTTCTCCTCGGGCGGCCCGTTGCCGACCGAGGCCGCGCTGCAGGTGCGCGCCTTGATGGGCGTGGCCCCGACCGAAGTGTTCGGCAGCAGCGAGACCGGCGGCGTTGCGTGGCGGCGATGGAGTGCAGCCCAGCCGCAGTGGCATCCGCTGCCCGGCGTGGCCTGGCGGATCGAGGAGGGCTGCCTGGCGGTCCGCTCGCCGCACCTGGCAAGCGAGGGCTGGTGGCTGACCCAGGACCGTGCCGTGGCCGACGACGGCCACAGCTTCCGCCTGCTCGGCCGCGCCGACCGCATCGTCAAGATCGAAGAGCGCCGCGTCTCGCTGGATGCCCTGGAGCAGCAGCTGCGCGCGCACCCGGCAGTGCAGGAGGTGCGCGTGTTGGTGTTGCCGGGCGCGCGCGAGCAGCTGGCCGCCGTGGTGGTGCCGCAGGCGACCGGCGCCGCGCAGTGGGATGACGCCGAGCGCCGCCGCCAGGCGCAGCAGCTCAGCGCACACCTGGCCCGCAGCCATGACGCCGTGACCCGGCCGCGCCGCTGGCGCTTCATCGACGAGCTGCCCTTCAACGCGCAGGGCAAGGTCACCGCCGCGGCCTTGGCCGCGCTGTTCCGTCCATTGATGCCCACCGCCGAGTGGCAGCAGCGCGATGACACCACCGCGTCGCTGCAGTTCGTGCTGGACCCGGACCTGGTCGCGTTCGATGGCCACTTCCCGCAGGCGAAGATCCTGCCGGGCGTGGTCCAGCTGGACTGGGCGATCCATTACGGGCGCAGCGTATTCACGATGCCGCCGCGGTTCGTACGGATGGACGCGGTGAAATTCCAGCATGTCGCGCGCCCGGGCGACTGCCTGCAGCTGAGCCTGGGTTGGGACGCGGCCAAATCGGCGATGAGCTTCCGTTACGTCTCCGACCATGGCGTGCATGCCAGCGGCCGGGTGGTGTTCGGCGATGCATGATGACACCGGTAGTGGCGTGAGCAGGCCGGCCTTTGCCCCCTTGGTGGTGATCCCGGTGTACGACCACGCCCATGCGATCGGCGCGGTGGTGCAGGGCGTCCTCGCCAGTGGCCTGCCCTGCCTGCTGGTCGACGATGGCTCGCACCTGGACTGCGCGCAGGTGCTCGATGCCCTGGTGCGCGCGCATGCGCCGCAGGTGACGCTGCTGCGGCTGCCGGTCAACCAGGGCAAGGGCGGCGCGATGTTGGCCGGTTTCGCCGAGGCCGCGCGTCTGGATTACAGCCACGTGCTGCAGATCGATGCCGACGGCCAGCACAACACCGGTGACATCCCGCGCTTCGTCGCATTGTCGCAGGCGCAGCCGGACGCGGTGATCTGCGGCACGCCCGCCTACGATGCAAGCGTGCCCAAGGCGCGACTGTACGGCCGCTATGCCACGCATATCTGGGTCTGGATCAATACGCTGTCGCTGCAGATCCGCGACTCGATGTGCGGCTTCCGGCTGTATCCGCTGGCGCCGGTGACGCGGCTGATCGGCGAGGAAACCATCGGGCGGCGCATGGATTTCGACAGCGAGATCCTGGTGCGCCTGTTCTGGCGAGGGGGGCGCGTGGTCAATGTGCCGACCGCCGTCACCTATCCCAGCGATGGCGTCTCGCACTTCGATGTGTGGCGCGACAACGTGCGCATCAGCCGCATGCACGCGCGCCTGTTCTTCGGGATGCTGTGGCGTGCACCGCGGCTGCTGTGGCAGCGCATCGCAGGTCCTCGCCCATGACCACGCCTGCACCTGAAAGCGCCCCGCACTGGGCCGACATCGGCGAGTCGACGTCGGCCGCGGGCGTCCTGTTCCTGTGCTGGGTCCACCGCTGGTTCGGCCGTTGGCCGTTCCGTCTGTGCGTGTATCCGGTGGTGCTGTGCCATTGGCTGACCAACCGGGTCGCGCGCGAATCCTCGCTGCAGTACCTGCAGCGTCTGCAGGCGCACACCGGCGTGTTCCCCGCGCCGCCGGGGCGCTGGCAGAGCCTGAAGCACTTCGCGCTGTTTGCCGACACCATGCTCGACAAGCTGCTGGGCCTGGGCGGTCGCTATCCGCCCGATCGCATCTACCTGCAGCGCGACCTGGTGCTGGACAAGATCGCGCGCCGCGAAGGTGGCCTGATCCTTACCGCGCATATCGGCTGCCTGGAGTTGTGCCAGGTGCTGGCCGAGCAGGTGCCTGGCTTCCACATCACCGTGCTGGTGCATACCGCGCACGCGCAGCGCTTCAACCGCCTGATGCAGCGGCTCGATCCGCTCGCTTCGGTGGAGCTGCTGCAGGTGACGGACATGGGGCCGGCCACCGCGGTCGAGCTGCAGCGCCGGGTCGAGGCGGGCGGCTTCGTGGCCATCGTCGGCGACCGCGTGCCGCTGCGTGGCGGGCGCACTGTGCCGGCGTCGTTCCTGGGCCACACCGCGCAGTTCCCGATCGGAGCCTATGTGTTGGCCGCGGCATTGGCCTGCCCGGTCTACACCATGGCCTGCCTGCATCACGGCCGTGGCTACCAGGTGCGCTTTGAACAGTTCACCGACCGCATCGTATTGCCGCGTGGCTCGCGTGACGCCGCGCTGACCGCGCAGGCTGAACATTTCGCCCGGTGGCTGGAAGTTCAGGTCATCCAGGCACCCTTGGACTGGTTCAATTTCTTCCCCTTCTGGGATCAGGCATCTCATGGCAAGTAAGGCCGATCAGGCACCCTCCATCCGCTTCGGCGATGCGCCGCTGACCATCGAAGACGTGGTCGCGCTGTCGCAGCGCCAGGCCCAGGCCGTCGTCACCGACGACGCCGCGTTTACTGCGCGCATCCAGCGCGGCGCGGACTTTCTCGATCGCCTGCTGCGCGAGGACGGGGTGATCTACGGGGTGACCACCGGCTACGGCGATTCGTGCACGGTGAACATTCCGCCGGCGCTGGTGGCCGAGCTGCCGCACCACCTGTTCACCTACCACGGCTGTGGACTGGGCCGTTTCCTGGACCCGCAGGAGACCCGCGCGGTGATCGCCGCACGCCTGGCCTCGCTGGTACGCGGCATGTCCGGTGTCAGCCACCCGCTGCTGCAGGGCCTGGCCACGCTGCTGCGCCACGACGTGCTGCCGCTGATCCCGGCCGAAGGGTCGGTCGGCGCCAGTGGCGATCTGACGCCGCTGTCCTACGTGGCGGCGGTGCTGTGTGGCGAGCGCGAGGTGATGTACCAGGGCGCGCGCCGCCCGGCGGCCGAGGTGCTGGCCGAAATCGGCATGACCCCCCTGCGGCTGCGCCCCAAGGAAGGTCTGGCGATCATGAACGGCACCGCCGTGATGACCGCGCTGGCCTGCCTGGCCTATGACCGTGCCGATTACCTGACCAAGCTGGCCACGCGCCTGACCGCGTTCAACGTGCTGGCCAGCGACGGCAACGCGCACCACTTCGATGAGATGCTGTTTGCTGCCAAGCCGCACCCGGGGCAGACGCAGATCGCCGCGCGCCTGCGCCAGGACCTGCACAGCGACCGCCCGCCGCGCAACGAACAGCGCCTGCAGGACCGGTATTCGCTGCGCTGCGCGCCGCACGTGATCGGGGTGGTGCAGGACGCGTTGCCGTTCTTCCGGCAGCTGATCGAAACCGAACTCAACAGCGCCAACGACAACCCCCTGATCGATGTCGAGGGCGAGCGCATCCTGCACGGCGGCCACTTCTACGGCGGCCATATCGCCTTTGCGATGGATGCGCTGAAGAACACCATCGCCAACCTGGCCGATCTGCTTGATCGGCAGATGGCGCTGGTGGTGGATGCGCGCTTCAACCACGGCCTGCCAGCCAATCTGTCGGCGGCCACCGGTGAGCGTGCGGCGATCAACCATGGCTTGAAGGCGCTGCAGATCAGTGTCTCGGCATGGACCGCCGAAGCGCTCAAGCAGACCATGCCGGCCTCGGTGTTCTCCCGTTCCACCGAGTGCCACAACCAGGACAAGGTCAGCATGGGCACCATCGCCGCGCGCGATTGCCTGCGCGTGATCGAGCTGACCGAACAGGTCGTCGCCGCGCTGCTGATCACGGCCCGTCAGGGTGTGGCCCTGCGCGAGCGCGTCGGCATGAAGGCGACCCTGCACGGCGATCTGGCCGCGATGTACCAGGACCTGTCCGAGCGCATTGCCCTGATCGAGGAAGACCGCGCGCTGGATGGTGAACTGCGCGCCCTGCTGGACGATATCCGCGCACAGCGCTGGGAGTTGTATGTCCACGCCTGATCTGAGCGTCGAGGTGACGCTTTCACCGGCCTTCCATGACTGCGACGCCATGGAAGTGGTCTGGCACGGAAATTACTTCAAGTACTTCGAAATCGCGCGCTGCGCACTGCTGCAGCGCCACGATTACGACTATCCGCAGATGCGCGATTCCGGCTACCTGTGGCCGGTGGTGGATGCGCGGGTGAAGTACATCCGGCCGTTGTTGTACGGCCAGGCGCTGCGCGTGCGCGCCACGATCACCGAGTGGGAAAACCGCCTGAAGATCGCCTATGAAATCCTGGATGCAGGCAGCGGTGCCACGCTGACCCGCGCCCACACCATCCAGGTCGCGGTCGACGCGGCCACCAATGAAATGCTCTACCTGTGCCCGCCGGTGCTGTGGGAGCGTCTGGGAGTACACCCGCAATGAACCGTTTCCTGCGCACGCTGTGCGTGCTGGTGATGCTGGCCGTGGTCGCCCCGGCGTTTGCCGCCACCGATGTGGACGCGGTCAAGCAGCGCGTGGCCAAGGTCGATGTGCTGCGTGGCGAGTTCACCCAGGAGAAACAGGTCGCCGGCTTCAAGAATCCGCTGCGCTCGCAGGGCCGCTTCGTGCTGGCCCAGGACCACGGCGTGATCTGGACCACGCTCAAGCCGTTCCCGTCCGAGGTGGTGGTCACCCGTGATCGCATCCTCAGCCGGCAAAGCGATGGCAGCAGCCGGGTGGAGCTGGATGGCCGCCAGCAGCCGGCGATGCGCTCGGTCAACGCGATCATGTTCGCGCTGATGAGCGGCGATGCGCAGGCGCTGTCGGCGCAGTTCACGGTCAAGGTGGAGGTGCTGCCCGGCAATGCCTGGAAGATGCAGCTGACCCCGCGCTCGGCGATGCTCGGCAAGGTGTTCGCGCAGCTCACCCTGAGTGGCGACCGCTACGTGCGCGAGGTGCAGATCAACGAGGCCAACCAGGATGTCACCCGCATCCACTTCACCGGCATGAGCGATACCCCGGCCACGCTGAGCACCGACGAGGGTCGCAGGTTTGAATGACGTGCTGACCTCCAACGGTCGCCTGCAGCGCATCTGGCGCTGGCTCGCCATCGCCTGGCTGCTGGTGCTGGTCGGCCTCGGCGTACAGCAGTGGCAGCTGTGGAAAAGCGAATCACGGATCGACACCGACATCCTTGCGCTGCTGCCGCAGGACGCGCATGACCGCCTGTTGTCCGATGTGACCCGGCGCATCGCCGATGCCAATGCGCGCCAGATCGTGGTGCTGCTGGGCAGTACCGATGCGGCGCAGACCAAGGCGGCCGAGGCGGCCTTCCGCGCCACCCTGCGCGACAGCGCCGACGGCAAGGCGCTGCTCCAGGAGAGCGGCTCGATCGAAGGCTGGTTCGATCAGGCGCGTGCGTTCTACGCCCCCTACCGCGACCGCCTGCTGACCAGCGCACAGCGCGAGCGGCTGCAGAACGAGCCCACCCAAGGCCTGGCCGAGTCGGCACTGGCGGCGCTGTACGGTCCGATGGGCGCACCGCGCCTGACCGAGTGGCGGCAGGATCCGCTCTCGCTGTGGCCGCAGTGGTGGCAGGAACGCGCGCTGGGCTCGGGCCTGCAGATGGGCGACGACGGCCTGCTGGAGGCCGATGGCAAGCATTGGTCGATCGTGCAGTACGACACGGTCGGTTCGGCGTTCCAGCTCGATGGTGAGCGCCATATCGATCTGCTGCTGGACACCGCTGCCGAAGCCGCCGCCAGGCAGGCGCCTGGTCTTGAGGTGCTGCGCGCCGGTGTGCCGCTGCATGCCGAGGCGGCTGCGGTGCAGGCCAACTGGGAGATCAACACGATCGGCTGGGGCTCGCTGGCCGCTGTGCTGCTGCTGGTGTGGCTGGCGTTCCGTTCGCTGCGCCCGATCCTGCTGGTGGCCGCCTCGTTGCTGATCGGCTGTGGTGTCGCGCTGGCGGTGACGGTGCTGGTGTTCGGCAAGGTGCACGTGCTGACCCTGGTGTTTGGTGCGTCGCTGGTCGGCGTTGCCGAGGACTACGGCATCCACTGGTTCGCCTCGCGCCAGGCCGAGCCGGCCGACCGCCGCTGGAAACTGCTGCGGCATCTGCTGCCCGGCCTGTGGCTGGCGCTGCTGACCAGCGCGCTGGCGTATCTCGCGCTGGGCCTGGCGCCGTTCCCGGGCCTGCGCCAGATGGCACTGTTCTCGGTGGTGGGCCTGGCCGCCGCATTCCTTACCGTGATCTTCTGGTTCCCGTGGCTGGATGGCGGCGAAATCCGTCGCACCGGCTTTGCGCGCTGGCTCGGCGCCACGCTGGAGCGCTGGCCGCGCCTGCACGGTCGCAAGGCCGCGGTGTTTCTCGGCGTGGTCACCGTTCTCTCGGCGATCGGCATTGCCCGCCTGCAGACCAACGATGACCTGCGCAGCCTGCAGTCGTCGCCACCGGAGCTGATCGCCCAGCAGATCCGCATCAGCCAGATGCTGGGCATGCCGAGCCCGGCGCAGTTCTATCTGGTGCAGGGTGATACCGCCGAGCAGGTGCTGGAGCGCGAAGAAGCGCTGATCGATCGCCTGCGCGTGCTGGAAGCAGACAAGCAGATCGGCGGCTACCGCGCGATCAGCGATTGGCTGCCATCGCAGAAGCGCCAGCAGGCCGATGCCGCGCTGACGGCCAAGGTCGAGCCGCAGGTACTGGCCCAGGTCGGCGAAGCCGTGGGTGAGCCGCTGCTGCGCCCGGCCTATGCCGCGCAGGATCTCCAGGCCGATGCCTTCCTCGCCTCGCCCGCGGCGATGCCGTTCCGCCACCTGTGGCTGGGTACGGTCGGGCAGGGCGTGGCCTCGGTGGTGATGGTCGACGATCTCTCCCGCGCCGATGCACTGACCCTGCTCGAAGCGCAGGCCAAGGGCATCGATGGCGTGCGCTGGGTCGACCGTACCGCCGATTTCTCGCAGCTGCTCAAGCACTACCGCAAGTTGATGAGCGGCCTGCTGCTGATCGGCATCGCGCTGGTGTTCGCGGTGCTGTACTGGCGCTATCGCGGGCAGGCATGGCGTGTGCTCGCCCCGACCCTGGTCGCCGGTGCGCTGACGTTGGCCTTGCTGGGCCTGTTCGGGCAGCCGCTGCAGCTGTTCAACGTGCTCGCGCTCATGCTGCTGCTGGGCATGGGCATCGATTACGGCATCTTCCTGATCGAACATCGCGGCGACGCCAGTGCCTGGCTAGCGGTCTGCGTGGGCGCCGCCAGTACCTGGCTGTCGTTCGGGCTGCTTGGGCTGTCGGCCACGCCGGCACTGCGCGCGTTCGGCTTGACCCTGTTGTTCGGCATCGGCCTGGTCTGGCTGATTTCGCCGCTGTTCCGCCCACCGCCGCACGACGCACCGCATTGAGCGACCGCGTTTTCCTCACCTGATCTGATCAAGGATGTACCGATGAACCCGCACGTGGAACGTACTGAAATCCTGGTCATCGGTGCCGGCCCGGCCGGTTCCGTGGCCGCTGCGATGCTGCGCCAGCAGGGCCGCCAGGTGCTGATCCTGGAGCGCCAGCAGTTCCCGCGCTTTTCGATCGGCGAGAGCCTGCTGCCGCAGAGCATGGAGTACATCGAGGCGGCCGGGCTGCTGCAGGATGTGGTGCAGGCCGGGTTCCAGTACAAGAACGGCGCGGCGTTCGTGCGCGGCGAAGCCACCACCGAGTTCGACTTCCGCGACAAGTTCTCGCCGGGGTGGGGCACCACCTACCAGGTGCAGCGCGCCGACTTCGATGATGTGCTCGCGCGCGGCGCCGAGCGCATGGGCGCCACGCTGCGCTTTGGTGATGAAGTGCTCTCGGTGCAGCCCGGCCGCCCGGCGCAGGTGCAGGTGCGCCGCCCGGATGGCAGCGAATACACCATCGAGGCCGGCTTCATTCTCGACGCCAGCGGCTTCGCCCGGCTGCTGCCGCGCCTGCTGAAGCTGGAGTCGCCGTCGAACTTCCCGGTGCGCGGTGCGATCTTCTGCCACGTGCGCGACCACATTCCGGCCGGCGCCGGCTTTGACCGCAACAAGATCCTGATCACCACCCATCCCGAACATGTGGACGTGTGGTACTGGACGATCCCGTTCTCCAACGGCTGCTGCTCGCTGGGCGTGGTGGCCGAGCCGAGCTTCTTCGAGCGCTACCCCGGTACCGATCTGGAGAAGCTGCAGGCCATCGTCGGTGAAGATCCGAACCTGACCCGCCTGCTCAAGAATGCCGAATGGGCGGTGCTGCCGGTGCGCACCATCACCGGTTACTCGGCCAACGTGTCCTCGTTGTGGGGTGAGGGCTATGCGCTGCTGGGCAACGCGGGCGAGTTCCTGGACCCGGTGTTCTCCTCGGGCGTGACCATCGCCTTCAAGTCCGCGCAGCTGGCCAGCCAGTGCCTGGCGCGCGAGCACGCCGGTGAAACGGTGGACTGGGAGCAGGCGTTCTCGGTGCCGCTGCGCGCCGGTGTGAAGACCTTCCGCCGCTTCGTCGAGGCCTGGTATGCCGGTGGCTTCCAGAAGATCATCTACCACCCTGATCCGCAGCCGGAGGTGCGCCGCATGATCTCCTCCATCCTCGCCGGGTACGCGTGGGATACGAAGAATCCGTATGTCGCCGATGCCACGGGCCGGCGCCTGCGCGTGCTGGAGGAACTGTGCAGCGCCTGATCCTGACCCTGTTGCTGAGCCTGCTGCTGGCCGCCTGTGCCAGCACCCGCATGCCCTCACCAAAGGTGCAGCTGCCCACGTTGCAACTGGCGCCGTCGGCGTTGCCGCAGCCGGTGCAGCTGCAGCAGCGCCTGCAGTTCCGCTTCGGCAGCCACGCACGCGAGCTCGATGCGTTGCTGGAGGTGGATGCCGAACAGGTCCGGCTGGCCGTGCAGGCGATGGGCCAGACCGGCGTGCGCATGGTCTGGGACGGGCAGCACCTGGAACAGACCCGCGCGCCGTGGCTGCCGCCGCAGGTACGCGGTGAGCGCGTGCTGGACGACCTGCAGTTCGCGCTGTGGCCGGCGGCGGCGATCCGCGCTGCGCTGCCGGCCGGCTGGGCCCTGCAGGAGAGCGATGGCGTGCGCAGCCTGGCGCAGGACGGCAAGTCCTGGCTGGTGCGCGACACGCTGCCCGATGGCCGCGTGCGCCTGCGCAATCTGGCCGAGGGCTATGAACTGGTGATCGAATCGATGGACATGGGGCAGGGCCAAGAGTGAGCAGCAGCGCGGTCTATCTCAACGAGCTGGGCGTGATCTGCGCGCTGGGTGCCGACCGCGCCGAGGTGCGCGAAGGCCTGTTCGCAGCGCAGCCCGGCGGGTTGCGCGACAACGACGCGATCCTGCCGGGGCGCACGCTGGCGCTGGGCGAGGTGCATGCGGCGCTGCCGGATCTGTCCGATCTACCGGTGGCCCTGCGTGGCCGCAACAACGGCCTGCTGGAAGCTGCGCTCGGCCAGATCCGCGTGGCCGTCGATGCCGCCGTGAGCCGCTTTGGTACCGCGCGCGTGGCGGTAATCATCGGCACCAGCACCTCCGGCATCGGCGAATCGGAGAATGCGCTGCGCACGTACCATCGCGACGGCGTGTGGCCGGCGGATTTCCATTACGCCCAGCAGGAAATGGGTACCGCCGCGCGCTTCGTGCGCGAGCGGATCGGCAGCACCGGCCCGGCATGGACGATCTCCACCGCGTGTTCGTCCAGCGCCAAAGCGTTGATGTCCGCCGCGCGCCTGCTGCGGGCCGGCGTGGTCGATGCGGTGGTCGCCGGCGGGGCGGATTCGATGTGCCGCTTCACCGTGGCCGGGTTCAGCGCGTTGGAGTCGGTCTCGGCGGCGCGCTGCAATCCGTTCTCGGTCAACCGCAACGGCATCAACATCGGCGAGGGCGCGGCGCTGTTCCTGATGACCCGTGAGCCGGGCCCGGTGCGGCTCTCCGGCTGGGGCGAATCCTCCGACGCGCACCACATGTCCGCGCCGGACCCACAGGCACGCGGTGCGATCGACGCCATGCAGCAGGCGCTGGACCGTGCTGGGCTGGCCGCGGCGCAGATCGACTACGTGAATCTGCATGGCACCGCCACCGGCCACAACGATGCCATGGAAAGCCAGGCGGTCGCCGCCGTGCTCGGCACGCAGGTGCCGTCCAGTTCGACCAAGCCCCTGACCGGGCACACGCTCGGTGCCTCCGGTGCGATCGAAGCGGCGCTGTGCTGGATGACCCTGGCCGACAACCCGGACCAGCAGTTGCCCACCCACTGGTGGGACGGGCAGGCCGATACCGCCTTGCCGGCGCTGGCGCTGGTGGCCCCGGGGACGCGCGCTGCGCAGCCGCTGCAGCACGTGCTCAGCCATTCGTTCGCCTTCGGCGGCAGCAATGCCGTGCTGGCACTGGCCAAGGGATGAGCATGCCGCTGCCCGACGACATCGACGCCGTGCTGCCGCACCGCGACAGCATGCGCCTGATCCACCGCGTGGTGGCCTGGCAGGACGAATCCATCGCGGTGGAGGTGGACGTGCCCGCGCAGGGCCTGTTCTGCACCCCGGACGGCGTTCCGGCCTGGGTGGGCGTGGAATACATGGCCCAGGCGATCGCGGCCTGGGCCGGGTGCCGTGCGCGCCACGCCGGCCGTGCGCCGTCGATCGGTTTCCTGCTCGGCACCCGCCGCTACACCGCCCACCAACCGTACTTCACCCCCGGCAGCTGCCTGCGGGTGGAGGCGAACTGCGAGCTGTTGGGCGAGAATGGCCTGGGCATGTTCGCCTGCCGGATCCTGGCGGGCGATATCGAAATAGCAGTCGCCAACGTCTCCGTGTTTGAACCCACGGACGCGATGGCCTATCTGGAGAGTGGAGAGGCATGACAGGGAATTTGACCGTGCTGGTGACCGGCGCCAGCCGTGGCATCGGCCGTGCCGTGGCGCTGCGTTGCGCGCGCGACGGCTTCGACGTGGTGGTGCATTGCCGCAGCCGCATCGAAGAGGCGCAGGCCGTGGTGGGCGAGATCCAGGCGCTGGGCCGGCAGGCCCGGGTGCTGATGTTCGACGTGAGCGACCGCGATGCCGCGCGCACTGCGCTGGAAGCGGACATCGCCGAGCACGGCACTTATTACGGGGTGGTCTGCAACGCCGGCATCGCCCGGGACGGCGCCTTCCCGGCAATGCCGGCCGAGGATTGGGATGCGGTCATCCACACCAACCTGGACAGCTTCTACAACGTGCTGCACCCGCTGGTGATGCCGCTGGTGCGGCGGCGCAAGCCGGGCCGCATCGTGACCCTGTCCTCGGTGTCCGGCCTGGTCGGCAACCGCGGCCAGACCAATTACAGTGCGGCCAAGGCCGGCATCATCGGCGCCACCAAGGCGCTGGCGCTGGAACTGGCCAGCCGCGCGATCACCGTCAACTGCGTGGCCCCCGGGCTGATCGAGACCGAGATGGTCAATGAAGAAGTGGTCGAACACGCGCTCAAGCTGATCCCGGCCAACCGCCTGGGCCAACCGGAGGAGGTCGCCGCGGCGGTGTCGTTCCTGTTGTCCGAATCGGCCGGGTACATCACCCGCCAGGTGATCTCGGTCAACGGAGGCATGGTCTGATGGCCCGCCCCGATCGTCGCGTCGTGGTCACCGGCGCCGCCGCCATCAGCCCGCTCGGGCAGGACTGGGCGAGCATCCGCGCGCGTCTGCAGGCACGGACCAATGCGGTGCGCTACATCCCCGAGTGGGAGGTCTTCGATGGCCTCAACACCCGGCTGGCCGCACCGGCCGAAGACTTCGAGCTGCCGTCCAACTACAACCGCAAGACCACCCGCAGCATGGGCAAGGTCGCGGTGATGTCGGTGCGCGCCACCGAGCTGGCGCTGGAGGCAGCCGGTCTGCTCGGCCATCCGGTGCTGCGCAGTGGGATGGCCGGCGTGGCCTATGGCTCGTCCTCGGGCAGCCACGAGGCCACTGCCGAGTTCGGCCGGATGCTCCATGAGCACACCACCGAGGGCATCAGCGCCACCACCTACCTGAAGATGATGAGCCACACCTCACCGGTGAACATCGGCGTGTTCTTCGGTTTGTCCGGCCGGGTCTACACCACCTCCAGCGCCTGCACCTCGGGCAGCCAGGGCGTGGGCTCTGGCTATGAAGCGATCCGCAGCGGCAAGCAGACGGTGATGGTCACCGGCGGTGCCGAGCAGCTCGACGCCACGGCCGCGGCGGTGTTCGACACTCTGTTCGCCACCAGCGTGCGCAACGATGCACCGCAGACCACGCCCAGCCCGTTCGATGCGCACCGCGATGGCCTGGTGCTGGGCGAGGGCGCCTGCACGCTGATCCTGGAAGAGCTGGAGCACGCACAGGCCCGCGGCGCCACGATCCTGGCCGAAGTGGTCGGCTACGGCACCAACAGCGACGGCCAGCACGTCACCCAGCCCAGCGCCGGCACCATGGCCCAGGCGATGCGGCTGGCACTGGACGACGCTGACCTGGCCGCCGAGCGGATCGGCTACGTCAACGCGCACGGCACCGCCACCGAGCACGGCGACATTGCCGAAACCCAGGCCACCCACCAAGTGTTCGGCCCGGGCATGCCGATCAGCTCGCTCAAGAGCTACGTCGGCCACATGCTCGGCGCCTGCGGTGCATTCGAGGCCTGGCTGAGCATCGAGATGATGCGCGACGGCTGGTTCGCCCCGACCCTGAACCTGCATGAGGTCGACCCCCGCTGCGGCGCGCTGGACTACATCGACGGCGAAGGCCGCGCGTTGCAGACCGACTACGTCATGAGCAACAACTTCGCCTTCGGTGGCATCAACACCTCGTTGATCTTCCGCCGTTGGCAGGACTGACCGCTGTATCCGGCCTGCGGTGCGGGCCGGCCGTTCCGTAGACCCCTCGCGTCCCCCCAACAAGGAGAAAGTTGAATGCGTCGTTTTGCCCTGATTGCCGCCACCGCCCTGCTGGCCGTTGCCAGCACCGCCCAGGCCCGTGACACCCGCGTGGAGCAGTCGCTGCACGAGCTGGTCAATTCCGCCGAAGCCCGCAATGTCGGCATCGACGGCAGCGTGAAGTTCTACCTGGCTGGCGAAAAGGTCAGCGTCCTGCAGCGCCTGGGCGAGGATGTGACCAACAAGAAGACCAACGCGGCCAACAAGAGTGACGCCGAAGCCTGCCGCTGGGTGGCCTTGTCGGCGCTGCGCGCGCTGCAGGATGGCGCCAAGTCGCGCGGTGCGAACGCCGTGGTCGACATTGTCAGCTACTACAAGAAGAACGAGTTCAAGAGCACCACCAATTACGAATGCTATGCGGGCGCGATCCTGGCCGGCGTGGCGCTGAAGGGCACCTACGCCAAGGTGAAGTAAGCACGACGCACCACCGCCTCATCGGGGCGGTGGTGGCGCAAAACCGACGTATTCATCACAGCCGGACCGGCAGACTGCAGCGGCGCGCAGCTGAACGACATCGCGACATTGATGAACCTGATGCTGTCGCGCGACGGAAAACCGACGGCGGACCGTGCACGCAGCTTTCACCTGTGCCGGCTTTCCTCCACAATCATTGCCATTCACTACCCTGGGCAACGCCCTGCGGCATGCAAGCCTACGTCTATAAAAGCCAACGCAAGCAGGACAGCTTCGTCTATCTCGCCGTTCGTGATGACTTCTCCGTCATCCCCGACGCGGTGAAGGCCTCGCTGGCGCCGTTCCAGTTCGTTCTCGAAGTGGCCCTGACTCCCGACCGTCGCCTTGCCCAGGCCGATGTCGCACAAGTGCGCCAGAACCTGACCGAGCGTGGATTCCACCTGCAATTGCCGCCGCCCCCGTTGGCGCCGGTCCGGATCCCGCGACGCAATGACTGAATCTCCACGCCCCCGCGCCGTTGCCTCCGCTGCCGCGCTCGGTGTGCTGCTGGCCCTGGCCGCGGCCGTTGGTGGCGTGCCTGGTGCCGTGTGCGCCGCGCTGGCGCAACCGGCGTTCGCGCTGGCGGTGTCGTGGTGGCGCCGGACCCGGCCGCTGCAGCCGCTGGCACAGGTGGCCCGCCAGGATGGTCCGGCGTTGCTGGCGCTGTGGTCGCTCGGTCCGCTGCTGCTGACGTTGCTGGTGGCCTGGCCACTGAGCGCACTGCACGACAGCGGCAGCCTGGCCGCCGTGCTGGGACTGAGCGTGGCGGTCAGCGCCGCACTGCTCGGGGTCTGGCGGACCTGGCCGTTGTGGAATGACGTGGAACGCAGCGAAGGCAGCCTGGCCCGCCATTGGCAGACCCTGGCCGGGCGTGACCTGACCGCCTGGCGCGGTCTGGCTGTGGCCGCGCTGGTGGTACTCGTCTGTGCGCTGGTGGTGCTGCCGGCATGGCCGGGGCTCGTCTCGGAGGCGCTGCGCTGGCCGATCGCCGGTGCGGTCGTGCTGCTGTCGCCGCTGGCGCATCTGCTGCTGCAGGCGATCGCGCCCGCCAACGCCTTGACCGCGACGCTGCCGGTGCAGACGCGCGAAGCGCGCGAGGATCCGTTCGCCGAGCAGTACGCAGAACCCAAGCCGCTGGAATCGATCGGCCTGCACGAGCAGCAGCCGGCGCTGTACGACGCCGCGCGCAGCGGCCGGGTCGACCGCGCGCTGCAGCTGCTGCAGGCCGGTGCCGATCCGCACGGCCTGCCCGATCCGGCCTGGCGCGACCAGCGCAGTCTGGCGGTGCTCGCGGCCGTGCTGCCCGACCTGCGCCTGCTGCGTGAACTGATCGCCCGCGGCGTGGGCGTCAACGCGCCGCATCGCGGTATGACCCCGCTGCTGGCCGCTACCCGCGACAGCTGGCACGGTCGCCCGGAAGCGGTGATGACCCTGCTCGCCAACGGTGCCGACCCGCGTGCGGTGGACAGCGAGGGCAATACCCCGCTGCACCATGCCGCCCGCAGTTCCGATCCCGGCGTCGCCGCGTTGCTGCGCGATGCCGCTGCCGAAGTGGACGCGCTGAATGACGATGGCTGGTCACCGCTGGCGGTGGCCTGCCAGGTCGGCAACTGGCGCCTGGCCAAGTTCCTGCTCGAGCGTGGGGCCAAGACCGAGCCGGCCGAGGGCACGCCCGTGCTGCTCGCCGCCGCCGGCACCGAAGAAGACGATCCGGCCGGTGTGCAGCTGCTGCTCAAGCACAAGGCCCGCGCCGATGCGCGCGACCGGCAGCGCCGCAGTGCCCTGCACGAAGCCGCGCTGGCCGGCCATGTCGACATCATCGACGTGCTGCTCGCCGCCGGCGCCAATCTGGAAGCCCGCGATGCACTGGCGCGCACGCCGTGGCTGGAAGCCGCGCGTGGCGGTCGGGCCGGCGTGGTCGAACACCTGTTGCCGCACCATCCCGATCTCAATGCGGTCGATGGCGAGGGCCGCAACGCCGTGCTGCTGGCCTGCATGGCCGACAACGTGTCGCCGCTGCTGGTGCGCCGCCTGCGCGACCTGGGCATCGCCGTCGACGTCGCCGATCCGCAGGGCCGTCGTGCGGTGGATATCGCGGCCGGTGCCGGGCGCTGGGCGATCGTCTCGCTGCTGGATCCCGCCTATCCGCTGCCGTCCGCGGTCAGCGATGGCCTGGTGATGTCCGGCGATGGGGAGACAGCCTCGCCCTCGCTGCCGGACCGCCCGCCACTGGAACTGCTGCGTGAAGCGCTGAGCTTCGGCAACGTCGAGGGCATGGCCGCGCTGGCCCGCCTGTGCGCGCCGGAGGAACTGGGTGCGCTGCTGCACGATGCCGAACTGGCGTTGGATCCGCAGGCACTGGACTGGCTGCTCGCGCACGGCGCGGCGCCGGAAGTACTGGATGCCTGTGGTGATACCCCGATGTTCGCGCTGTTGGCGCGTGGCATCGATGCCGTGCCCGCGCTGCAGGTGCTGCTGCGCCGTGGCCTGTCCCCAGCTGGCCGCGGTGGCTTGGCGCGCCTGTTGAGCGCCTGCGCCCAGCACGACCATGCCTCGCGCGGGCTGGAACAGCTTGCGCTTGAACTGCTGGAACGCGGCGCCGACCCGTTTGCGCCGTCGCCGGCCGGTGATCCGCCGCTGTCGCTGGCGGTGCGCCTGGGCTGGCTGCGCCTGCAGCAGGCCCTGCTCACCCAGGGTGTGGACCGCGAAGCACGCGACAGCCACGGCATGACCGCGCTGCATCTGGCCACCGCGCTCGCGCGCGAAGGCTCGATCAAGCTGCTGGTGCAGCAGGGTGCCTCACCCGAAGCGCGCGCGGCCGACGGCCAGACGCCGCTGGGCGTGGCGCTGTCGATCGGCCGCCGCGACCTTGCCGATTGGCTGGACTGGCGGGTGTGGCCGCTGCCGCGCCGCGCCCTGCGCGACGGCGACCTGCCGGCCGCTGCGATGGCTGGCGATGCCGATGCCGTGCGGCGCCTGATCGATCTTGGGTTTGCTGTGGATGTCGTGGACGCCCAGGGCTGCACCGCCCTGCTGCGGGCCGCCGGTGGCGGTCATCTGGCCGTGGTGGACCTGCTGCTCACCCGTGGCGCGAATCCGCAGCACGCCGCGGCCAGTGGCGCGACGCCGCTGTCGGCCGCGGTCAGCATGCGCCAGATCGACATCGTCTCGGCCCTGCTCGATGCCGGTGCCGAGCTGGAATATCGCCTGCCGGGCGGCGTCACCGTGCTGATGCTGGCCTCGGCGCTGGGCCTGCCGGACATCGTCTCGCGCCTGCTCACCGCCGGTGCCAACGTTCACGCCGGCGATGCCCAGCAGCTCGGCCCGCTGCACTGCGCCGCGCTGTATGGCTTCAGTGCGCGCGACCGCTCGCGTCTGCTCGCCCTGCTGGACACACTGCTGCTGGCCGGCGCCGAACCAGACCAGGCCGCGGCCGGCTCGGTCACGCCGCTGTTGCTGCTGCTGGGGGCACGCGCCGAACCTGGCACCGCCTGCGATGAGCAGATCGTGCTTGCCGCGGTGGAACGTCTGCTCGACGAAGACGTTTCGCTGGACGTGCGCGATCCGCGCGGCTTCGGTCCCCTGCATCTGGCGGCGCTGCATGGCCTGCCGTTGCTGGTACAGCGCCTGCTGCGTGCCGGCGCCGACCCGGATGTGCGCGACGCGCTCAACCGCAGCCCGCGCGAGATCGCGGTGATGCGCGGCTTCATCGATGTCGCCGGCGAGTTCGAACCGCTGGTGCCGGGCGTGTCCTCGATGGCCCGGTTCCTGCGCGATAACGGCTGAGCAGTTCAGACAAACTCCGCTGCCGTCTCTGCCCTTCGCGTGCGGCCGGACTAAGCCGGACTAAGTTGTTCGGGCCTTCTCCCATCCGCGTCGCGAGAATGACGAGGGTGGCTTCTTTTCTGGCGCGGCGAAAGGTGAGTCGAACGCTGGGCCGCGCTGCCCTTGCCGGCGAATGTCCCCCGGCGTCGGCCTGCGGCCGCCGCCGCCTCCTTTATTTCGCCCACAAGGGCATCGCGACCCACGTGTGCAGATCACCGGCTCTCACAGAAAGGCGCGGTTTCCCGCACGCCTACCGTACGCCGAGCCCCTTAGCGGCCGGTAGGCTCCTGGGCAAAATCAAGGAGGAGGTCGCCGCCGCGAGGCGGCGGCCGGGGGACATTTGCCGAGGGGCCTGCCGGTCGCTAAGGGGCGTCACGCTCGCGATCCACACCCTTCCCATCACTCTCCGCATCTGCCTCAAACAGATGCATCAGGTCCGCACGCGCATCGCGCGAGGTCTGGATCACCGCGGCTTCGTCGTCGTAGACCAGGTACTGATCGCGCAGCAGCTTCTCGTCATGCTCGCGGAAGCGCTGCACATGACTGCGCGCGGTTTCCACCGACATGCCCAGCGCAATCAGCATCCGTTCGCTCAGTTCCAGGCTGGTGCCGAACACTTCGCGGAACGGTTCGGCGGACATGTCCATCAGCCGCCAGGCATGCTGGCGGTTGCGTGCGCGTACCAGCACCACCGCATCCGGATACATGCGCCGGATCAGCCGCGTGGCCCGCATGTTGGCGTCCGGATCATCCAGCGTGACCACGTACACACGGATGTGCTCGCCGCCGGCCGCGCGCAACATCTCCGGCCGGGTGGGATCGCCGTAATAGAGCTTGTTGCCGAAGCGGCGCAGGTCCGAGACGGTGTCCGGATTGGACTCCAGTGCCACGAACGGGATCTTCTGCGCAGTCAGCAGGCGCGCCACCACCTGGCCGAAGCGACCCATGCCGGCGATCATCACCTGCGGCTGCACATCGGTGATGTCGACCTTGTCCGCTGGCGGCGCACTGGCCTTGGGACCCTCATCGCGACCGAGCAAGCGGATCAGGCCGATCATCAGCAGCGGTGTGATCGCCATCGAGAGGCCGACGATCGCTACCAGCCGATCGTGATTCGCGCTGCCGAGCAGGTGCGCGCGCTGCGCCTCGTTGAACACCACGAAGGCAAACTCGCCGCCCAGCCACAGCACACTGCCCAGCAGCACGGCATGGCGCGTGCGCAGCTTGGCCAGCTTGCCGATGCCGAACAGCAGGCCGAACTTCACCACCAGCAGGATCGCCACGCCCGCGGCGATCATCATCGGCTCGGCGACGATGCGGTCCAGGTCGATGCCCATGCCGACGGCGATGAAGAACAGACCAAGCAGCAGGCCTTTGAACGGCTCGATCTGCGATTCCAGCTCGTGGCGGAACTCCGAATCGGACAACAGCACACCGGCCAGGAAGGCGCCCAGGCTGGGGCTCAACCCGGCTTCCTGCATGAACCATGCGGTGCCCAGTACCACCAGCAGCGCGGTGGCGGTGAACACCTCCGGGCTGCGCGTGCGCGCGATGATGTTGAACAGTCGGCGCAGCACGGGCCGCCCGCACAGGATCACCACCGCCAGTGCGCCGATGGCGATGGCCACGTCGTTCCATTGCAGGGTGTCGTTGCGCGCACCGCCCAGCAGCGGAATCGCGGCCAGTAATGGAATCGCGATCAGGTCCTGGAACAGCAGGATGGCAAAGCCCAGCCGCCCGTAATCGCTGTTGATCGCCTTGTGCTCGGACAGCAGCTGCAGCCCAACCGCGGTAGAGGACAGCGCCAGCGCGATGCCGACGATGAGCGCGCTCTTCCACTGGAAGTGATCCAGCATCAGCAGGCTGCCCAGCACCAGGGCGCTCAGCGCGACCTGCAGCGCGCCGGCACCGAACACCGAGCGGCGCATCACCTTCAGGCGGGCAGGCGACAGCTCCAGGCCGATCACGAACAACAGCATCACCACGCCGATCTCGGCGGCGCTGAGGATGCGGTCGGCGTCCTGCACGAAGCCCAGGCCATCCGGGCCGAGCACCACGCCGGCGGCAAGGTAGCCGAGCACGGCACCCAGACCGAGCTTCTTGAACACCGGCACCGCGATCACCGCAGCCAGCAGCAGCACCAGGGCCAGCTCGAGCGCGCCGCTATGCATGGAGGAACCTGCTCATGGGGTCGTGTGCCGTGCGGGTGGAAAGCCTCCCCGGGCGGACCGGGGCCTGTGGCCGGGGCCACGCGCCATTATGCGACCGCGATGGGTGCGGAAGGCGACTCCCACCGGAACGGGGTTCCGCACAAGGGTTGACCTGCGTCACACCCAGGTCCAGACTGCCCGCCGCTGCTGGCGTCCGCCGTCGGCAGTAAACCCTTCCGGAGTCCCCAACCCATGTCCAGCGACAGTAGAAGTCGACCTTGCTCGACGCCAGCGATGGCCACCGCCTGACACGGGTCGGTTCGCCAGCGTTGGCGTCGCGCAATGCGATACCCACAGGCGAATACGATGAACCAGAAAGACCTGCTGCGTCCGGTGGCCGATGCCGCCTCCTTGAGCGCACCCCTCGATAATTTCAACACCGCCGATGCGGTGGAATTCCTCAACACGCTGAGCCTGTCGCGCGCCGCCGACACGCTGGCCGCGTTGCCGTTGCCGCGCGCGGTGAAGATGCTCGAGCAGCCCGAGCTCAACCGCGGTGGCGACCTCGTGGCGGCCATGCCGGTGGCCCGCGCCGCCGCCCTGCTCGGGCTGATGGCCGATGACCGTGCCACCGACATCGTCCACGAGCTGGACGAGGACGAGCGTGCACGTCTGATCCCGCTGCTCAGCCCGGACGCCCGCAAGGCGATCCAGCAGCTGCTGAGCTACCCGGCGCACACCGCCGGTGCACTGATGACCACCGAGTTCGTCAGCGTGCCCTCGGACTGGACGGTCGGGCGCACCCTGCAGCACATCCGCGAGGTCGAGCGCACCCGCGAGACCGTCTACGCGATCTATGTGCTGGATCCGCACACCCGCGCACTGGTGCAGGTGGTCACCATGCGCCGGCTGATCACCGGGCTGCCCGAGGAACCGATCCTCGACGTCGCCCAGGTCAACCCGCCGGTGACGGTGGAGGTGCAGCTGGATCAGGAAGAGGTGGCGCAGCTGATCCGTCGCCACGATCTGCTCGCGATTCCGGTGGTGGACGCGCAGCACCATGTGCTGGGCATCGTCACGGTGGATGACATCCTCGATGCGCTGATCGAGGAATCCACCGAGGACGTGCACAAGTTCGGCGGCATGGAAGCGCTGGAAAAGCCGTATATGCAGATCGGCTTCTTCGAGATGCTGCGCAAGCGGGCCGGCTGGCTGAGCGTGCTGTTCCTCGGCGAAATGCTGACCGCCAGTGCGATGCAACACTACGAGGACGAGCTGGCGCGCGCAGTGGTGCTGACGTTGTTCATCCCGTTGATCATGAGCTCGGGCGGCAACTCCGGCTCGCAGGCGACCTCGCTGCTGATCCGCAGCCTTGCCCTGCGCGAGCTGCGCCTGCGCGACTGGTGGAAGGTGGCGCTGCGCGAGGTGCCGACCGGCATCACCCTGGGCGCGATCCTGGGCGTGCTGGCGATCATCCGCATCGTGTCCTGGCAGCTGTTGGGCCTGCATGACTACGGCGATCATTGGCAGCTGCTGGCACTGACCATCGGCGCAGCACTGGTCGGCATCGTCACCTTCGGCTCGCTGTCCGGCTCGATGCTGCCCTTCATCCTCAAGCGCCTGGGCTTCGACCCGGCCAGCGCCTCGGCCCCGTTCGTGGCCACGCTGGTGGACGTCACCGGCCTGGTCATCTACTTCAGCATCGCCGCGATGATCCTGCGCGGCACCCTGCTTTAACAGGGACGGGGGTGGTTAATAACCACCCCCGTCCCTGTTACTGTCTGGTCGCATGAGCACCTACCACCTGCAAGCTGTCTTCCGCCCGCAGTCGGTCGCCGTGATCGGCGGCAGCCCGCGTGAACGCTCCGCCGGCCGCGCGGTGATGCGCAACCTGCGCGGCACCGGCTTCCCCGGCAAAGTGGCGTGGATCAATCCGCGTTACAGCGAGATCGATGGCATCCGCACGGTGAAGCGGCTCAAGGACCTGGACTGGGTGCCCGAACTGGTGGTGATCACCGCCCCGGCCAGCATCGTGCCGCAGGTGGTGGCCACCGCCGCCGAGCGTGGCGTCAGTGCAGCGATCATCCTCACCGCCAACCTGGGAGACGGCCCGGGCTCGCTGGCCGCGCAGGTGGAGGCGGCGGCACGCCCCAAGGGCCTGCGCATCCTCGGCCCGCACTGCCTGGGGGTGATCGCTCCGCATGCGCGCTTGAATGCCAGCATCGCCGCGCACTTCCCGCAGGCCGGTGACCTGGCCCTGATCTCCGAATCCAGCGCGATCGCCGCGGCCCTGGTGGAGTGGGGCGTGGCACGCTCGGTCGGCTTCTCTGCCGTGGTCTCGCTGGGCGACACCCTCGATGTCGACTTCGGCGATCTGCTCGATTACTTCGCCACCGATTACCGCACCCGCGCGATCCTGCTCTACGTCGAGCACATCCGCGATGCGCGCAAATTCATGTCGGCCGCGCGTGCCGCGGCGCGCGCCAAGCCGGTGGTGGTGGTCAAATCCGGCCGTCACATCCGCATCAATCCCGATGCCGATACCCACGTGCAGGCACTGGCCAGCGCCGATGCGGTCTATGGCGCTGCGTTCAACCGCGCCGGCCTGCTGCGCGTCAGCGCGCTGGACGAGCTGTTCACCGCCGCCGAAACACTCGGTCGGCTCGGCACCTTCCCGGGCCGTCGCCTGGCGATCCTGAGCAACGGTGGCGGAGTGGGGCGGCTGGCGGTGGATCAGCTGCTGGCCCTGCGCGGCAGCCTCGCCGAACTGTCGCCGGCCACCGTCGCCCAGCTTGATGCGGTGCTGCCGCAGGGCTGGTCGCGCAGCAATCCGGTGGACATCGTGGTCGATGCCGATGGCGACCGCTACGCCGCGGCGATCGAAGCGCTGATGTCCGATACCGAGAACGACGCCGTGCTGGTGGTCAACGTGTCGACCGCGTTCACTTCCTCGGCCGATGCCGCGCAGGCGCTGACCCGCACGCTTGGCCTGCGCCCGCGCCATCACCGCGACAAGCCGGTGTTCGCGGTGTGGCTGGGCAACGACGACCGCGCCACCGCCACGCTCAATGCCGCGCGCGTGCCGACCTACCCGACCGAAGCCGAGGCCGTGCGCGGCTTCCAGCATCTGGTGCGCTACCGCGACGCGCAGGCCGCGTTGATGGAAACCCCGCCCAGCCTGCCCGAGGATTTCGTGGTCGATACCGCCGGCGCCCGCGCGCTGGTGGAGGCTGCACTGGCCGCCGGCCAGCAGTGGCTGGACCCGATCGCCACGCACCAGCTGCTCAGCGCGTACGGCATTCCGTCGGCGCCGGTGATGCAGGCGCGTGATGCCCACGAGGCGATGGACCTGGCCCAGCCATTGCTGGAGCAGGGCGCCACGGTGGCGATCAAGGTGTTCTCGGCCGACATCCCGCACAAATCCGATGTCGACGGCGTGCGCTTGAACCTCAGTACCCTGCAATCCGTGCATGCGGCGGCCACCTCGATCATCGCGCGCGCGCATGAGAAGCGCCCCGATGCGCGCATCGATGGCGTGCTGGTGCAGCCGACCATCGTGCGGCCGAAGGCGCGGGAGTTGATTGCCGGCATCGCCGACGACCCGACCTTCGGCCCGGTGATCGTGTTCGGTCGTGGCGGTACCGCGGTCGAAGTCATCGATGACAAGGCCATCGCCCTGCCACCGCTGGACCTGCGCCTGTCGCACGAACTGATCGGGCGCACGCGCGTGTCGCGCATCCTCAAGGCGTACCGCGATGTGCCGGCCGCCGACGAACGCGCGGTCGCGCTGATCCTGGTCAAGCTCGCCCAGCTCGCCGCTGACATTCCTGAAATCCGCACGCTCGACATCAATCCGCTGCTCGCCGATCGCGACGGCGTGATCGCGCTCGATGCACGCGTGGCGATCGCACCGTCGCGCAAACTGCACAAGGGGCGTGGCCACCCGCGTTTCGCGGTGTTCCCGTATCCCAAGGAATGGGAGCGCACCATCACCCTGTCCGACGGCGCCCCCGCCTTTGTGCGTCCGGTGCGCCCCGAGGACGACGCGCTGTTCCGCGCCTTCTTCGCCCGCGTCACCGATGACGACCTGCGCCTGCGCTTCTTCCAGTCGGTGAAGCACTTCAGCCACGAATTCATCGCGCGCCTGACCCAGCTCGACTACGCCCGCTCCATCGCACTGGTGGCGATCGATCCGCGCAGTGGCGACATGCTCGGTGCCGTGCGCCTGCACGCCGATGCGGACTACGACCGTGGCGAGTACGGCATCCTGATCCGCTCCGACCTCAAGGGCCATGGCATCGGCTGGCGGCTGATGGCGATCATGATCGAGTACGCCCAGTGGCTCGGCCTGAACATCATCGAAGGCCAGGTGCTGCGCGAGAACAGCACCATGCTGGCGATGTGCCAGAGCCTGGGCTTCAAGACCAGGCTGGACCCGGACGATTCGACGGTGATGGTGGTGACGTTGCCGGTGCAGGACGTGCAGGTGCCGCAGGTGCCCGATCCTGCAACGCACTGAGCCGATCACGGTACGACGCGTGCACGTGGGCGGGGCGACAATACGCCATGACCGACCGCCTCCCCCTGCTGCTGCTCCCCGGCCTGCTCAACGACGCTGAACTCTGGCGTGCGCAGATCGCCGACCTCTCCGATATCGCCGACTGCATCGTCGGCGACCAGACCCGCGGCGAGACGATGCAGGCCGTGGTCGACGACGTGCTGGCGCAGGCGCCCGAACGTTTCGCCCTGGCCGGTTTTTCCCTCGGCGGCTTCGTCGCCCAGCAGATCCTGCGCACCGCGCCGGAGCGGGTGCTGCGCCTGGCCCTGATCGACACCTCGATCCATGCCGACTCGCCCGAGCGCGCAAAGCAGCGGCAGACCCAGCGCGCCAGCGTGCGCCTGCCCGGCAAATTCCACGGCTTCGGCGACACGTTGATGCGCAGCTACATCGATGCCTCGCGGCTGGACGACTACGTGCTGGTCCAGCGCGTGCGCGACATGACCGCGCGGCTGGGCGCGGAGGTGTTCCTGCGACAGAGCGCGTTGGATCGGGTAGATGGCCACGACGTGCTGGCCGGGTACCGCGATCCGCTGTTGATCGTGTGCGGTGCGAACGACCGCATCACCCCGCTGGCGATCAGCGGGGAGATGCATGCGCTGGTGCCGCACTCGAACCTGGTCGTGCTGCCCGACTGTGGGCATCTGGCCCCGATGGAGAAGCCCGACGAGGTCAGCGTGGCAATGCGGGACTGGTTGCTCCGGTAGGTGCCGGCTGGCGGCCGGCACGCACCATCCAGCGGTCGGGCGCTGTCCATCAATCCCAGGCCGGTGCGATCCCTTCAGGGTTCGCCAGGCGATGCCCGCGATCCAGCGTGGCGATCTGCGCCATGTCCTCATCGCTCAAGCGCAGATCGGCCGCCAGCAGGTTGCCGGCCAGGTTGTCGCGCTTGGTCGAGGACGGAATCACCGCAAAACCCTGCTGCAACGCCCACGCCAGTGCGACCTGGGCCGGGGTGGCCTGGTGGCGCTCGGCGATGGCCTGGATCACCGGGTCCTTGAGCACTTCGCCGTAGGCCAGGCTCATGTATGCGGTGACATGGATGCCCTGGTCCTTCAGGAACGCGATCAGCGCGCGGTTCTGCAGGTAGGGGTGGACTTCGATCTGGTTGGTGGCGATCGCATCGGCACCCAGGATCTCGATGGCCTGGCGGGTCTGGGCGATGGTGAAGTTGGAAACGCCGATCTGCCGGGTCAGACCGAGTGATTTGGCTTCGGCCAGTGCGCCGAGATACTCGGCCATCGGTACGGCATCCTTCGGCGAGGGCCAGTGGATCAGGGTGAGCTCGACGTGGTCGGTGCGCAGCTTGCGCAGGCTCTCGCGCAGGCTGGCCAGCAACGCGTCGTGCTGGAAGTTGGCGATCCAGATCTTGGTAGTGAGGAACAGATCATCGCGGGCCACGCCGGATTCGGCGATGGCCTGGCCGACCTCGGCCTCGTTCTCGTAGATCTGTGCGGTATCGATGGCGCGGTAGCCGACGTCCAGTGCGTTGCGCACCGAGTCGATCACGGTCTGGCCCTTCAGGCGGAAGGTGCCGAGGCCGAATGCGGGAATGCTCATGGAAACTCCTTCATGGGGGTGAGGTGCAGGCTACGCCGTGCACCGTAAAGCGACGTAGAGCCGGCCGTTGGTCGGCTGCAGTTGTGGGAAACGAAACGAATCGTTGCTCGGCTGTTGTCGCGTGAGGCCGGCCATCGGTCCGCCGCCGGGATCGATCAATGCGCGCCCACCGCGATGCCTTCGGCGCGGTCGGCTACACCATCGCGGCGGTCCAGGCGGCCACTCAGCACGGTCAGACCCAAGGCGCCCATCACCACCAGTGCGCCCAGCCACGGGGTGTGCATCAGGCCGAGGTGTTCGACCACCAACCCACCCAGCGACGCGCCCAGTGCGATGCCGACGTTGAACGCGGCGATGTTCAGGCCCGAGGCGACATCGGCGGCCTGCGGGGCGAACCGCTGTGCCTGCTTGACCACGTACACCTGCAGCCCGGGCACGTTGCCGAAGGCCACTGCGCCCAGCGCCAGCACGGTCAGCAGCACCAGCCAGGTGTTGTAGGCGGTAAAGGTCAGCACGAACAGCACGGCGGCCAGCAACGCGAAGATCAGCGTCAGTGCCGGGATGGGGCCGCGACGGTCGGCCAGGCGGCCGCCCCACAGGTTGCCGATCGCCACCGACACGCCATACACCAGCAACACGCCGCTGACCGCATTGGCCGAGAAACCGGTCACGTCCTGCAGGATCGAGGCCAGGTAGGTGAAGGAGAGGAAGGTGCCGCCGTAGCCGAGTGCGGTGATCGCATACACCAGCAGCAGGCGCGGCTGCGCCAGTACGGAGAGTTGCTGCCCGAACGTGGCCGGCGCGCTGCGCTGCAGGTTGCGCGGCACGAACAGCAGGCTGCCGATCAGGGCGATGACACCCAGTGCGGCCACCGCCAGGAAGGTGGCGCGCCAGCCCAGGTGCTGGCCGATGAAGGTGCCCAGCGGCACACCGGTCACCAGCGCCACGGTGAGGCCGGTGAACATGATCGCGATCGCACTGGCCGCCTTCTCCTTGGGCACCACCGAGGTGGCGATGATCGAGCCGATCGAGAAGAACACGCCGTGCGCCAGCCCGGTCAGCACGCGCGCCACGATCAGCGAGCCGTAGCCCGGCGCCATCCAGGCGATCAGGTTGCCGAGGGTGAACAGCAGCATCAGCGCCACCAGCAGGGTCTTGCGCGGCACCCGCCCGGTCAGCGCGGTGAGCACCGGTGCACCGACCGCCACGCCGAGCGCATACAGCGACACCAGCAGGCCGGCCGAGGGCAGGGTGACGCCGAGGTCGGCGGCGATGGTCGGGATCAGGCCGACGATGACGAATTCAGTCGTGCCGATGGCGTACGCACCCAGCGTCAGCGCCAACAAGGCCAAAGGGATACCACGGGACATGGACGGATACCGGTGGGAGTAAGGCTGCGCAGTCTGCGCGCCGCACTCTTGCGGAAAAAGCGGCCTTCACGCCAATCACTGTTGCCTAACGGTCAATAATAGGGCGAGCCTCCCTGATGCCGCCGTCATGAAAACCACCCTGGATGAGATCCAGGCCTTCATCGCCGTGATCGACAGCGGGTCGATCACCGCTGCCGCCGAACAGCTCGGCCAGACCACGTCCGGGGTCAGCCGCGCGCTGGGTCGGCTGGAAGATAAGCTGGGCACCACACTGCTGACACGCACCACCCGTCGCCTGCAGCTGACCGAGGAGGGCGATGCCTTCCTGGCCCAGGCACGCGCGATTGTCGCCTCGGTGGAGGCGGCCGAAGAGCAGATCGCCGCGCGGCGCCAACGCCCGGCGGGGCGCCTGCGCGTGGATGCGGCCATGCCGTTCGTGCTGCACGTGATCGCCCCGCTGGTGGCCAGCTACCGCGCGCGCTATCCCGACGTGGCACTGGAGCTCAACAGCAGCGAGCGCTACATCGATCTGCTGGAGCGGCGCACCGATGTGGCCATCCGGATCGGCCCCTTGGCCGATTCCACCCTGCACGCGCGGCCGCTGGCGCACAGCCGGCTGCGCGTGATGGCCAGCCCGGCCTACCTGCAGCAGCACGGTACGCCGCGCGATGTGGCCGCGTTGGGCGAGCATACGCTGCTGGGCTTCAACGAGCCCGACTCCCTTAATCACTGGCCGCTGCCGGGCGACACCGACGCGCTGCTGCACGTGCGCCCGGCGGTGGCGGTCTCCAGCGGTGAAACCCTGCGCCGGCTCGCGCTGGAAGGGGTGGGCATCGTCTGCCTGTCCGACTTCATGACCCACCGCGATCGTGAGGCCGGCCGTCTGGTCCAGCTGCTGCCGGCGCTCACCGTGGAAGTACGCCAGCCGATCCACGCCGTGTATTACCGCAATACGGCGGTCTCGGCGCGGATCAGCTCCTTCCTGGATCACCTGGCCGAGGCCATGGTGGGTACCCCCTACGTCCGGTAGTAC
The DNA here is from genome assembly GCF_039674145.1 of Stenotrophomonas sp. TWI587. Lineage (NCBI taxonomy): Bacteria > Pseudomonadati > Pseudomonadota > Gammaproteobacteria > Lysobacterales > Lysobacteraceae > Stenotrophomonas > Stenotrophomonas sp. TWI587. The sequence goes on from NZ_JBDJMW010000007.1 coordinate 49,992, forward strand.
CGGCCGCTGGCCGGTACGACGCGTGCGTCACGCCGCCCGAGGCAATCCGGTCACCGCACCGCGTCCCGTATCCAGCACGAACACATCCACCGCCGCATTCAAGGCGACGGCCTGCTCTTCCATGCTGCGCGCCGCCGCAGAGGCTTCTTCCACCAGGGCCGCGTTCTGCTGTGTGGTCTCGTCCATCTGCACCACGGTCTGGTTGACCTGCTCGATGCCGGCCGACTGTTCCTGCGATGCGGCGGCGATGTCGGCCATGATGTCGGTGACGCGCTGCACGCTGCCGACGATCTCGCCCATGGTCCGGCCGGCCTGCTGCACCAGCGCCGCACCACTGTCGACATCGGCGACGGACTGGTCGATCAGCCCCTTGATCTCCTTGGCCGCCCCGGCCGAGCGCTGCGCGAGCGTGCGCACTTCGCTGGCGACCACGGCAAAGCCGCGGCCCTGTTCCCCGGCGCGCGCTGCTTCGACGGCGGCGTTGAGCGCGAGGATGTTGGTCTGGAACGCAATGCCGTCGATGACGCTGATGATCTCGGCGATCTGTCGCGAGGAGGCCTGGATCGCGCCCATGGTGGTGACCACCTGGCTGACCACGTTGCCGCCCTGCGACGCGACCGAGGCAGCGCTGATCGACAGCTGATTGGCCTGACGTGCATGCTCGGCGTTCTGGCGAACGGTCGAGGTCAGTTCTTCCATCGAGGCCGCGGTCTCTTCCAGATTGGCTGCCTGCTGCTCGGTGCGGCGCGACAGATCGCTGTTGCCCGCGGCGATCTCACCGGCTGCCGTCTGGATGGACTGGGCGGCATGCTTGATGTCGCCGACGATGGTGGTCAGCTGGCCGGTGGTACGCGCCATGTCATCGCGCATGCGCGCGAACACACCGTGGAAGTCACCGCGCATGCGTGCGCTGAGGTCACCCCCCGCGATCGCCTGCAGCACACGCGAGACTTCACCCAGATCCTGCTCGGTGGTGCGCATCAGGCGGTTGAGGCCGCCGACCATCTCACCGAAGTCGTGTTGGAAGCGCGACTCATCGCCGCGCAGGCTGAAATCGCCCACGGCCGCTGCCTCGGCCAGCCGCTTGATCTCGGCATTGATCGCACCGAGGTTGGCCTTGGCCGTGTCCAGCGCCTGGGTGATCACGGCCTTCTCGCCGGGCAGGCGTTCCATGTCCAGCGACAGATCACCGACCGCATAGCGGCCCATGATCTCGATGGCGCGCAGTTTCACCTGGATGTGGTTGGCGACCAGGGTGTTGTTCTCGCGGATCATCTGGCCATAGGCGCCGGGCAGCGCGTCGGCATCCATGCGGTAGCTGATCTGGCCGGCGTCGTGGCGCTGGGCCATCGTTGCCTGGGCAGTCAACACGGCCTTCAGGGTCTGCGTCACCTCGCTCATCGCCGTGCCGAGACGGCCGATCTCGTCGCGGCTGCGTACCGCCACCGTGTGCTCCAGATCGCCGCGTGCGACGGCGCGGGCCGCTGCTTCCACCGCGATCACCGGTGCGATCACCGCGCGTCGCAGCCACAGCGCCAGCACCACCAGCAGCACCACGGCGGCCAAAGCCGTCGTGATCGCCGACGCCACCAGCGCCGCGCGTGCGCGCTCGGAAGTAGCATTGGTTTCGAACTCGGCACGTTCGTTGGCGCGTGTCGCCAGCGCGTCCAGCGTAGCGCCAACGCTGCGGTCCGCACCACGTACCAGCGCATCGGCCGCCTGGGTGTCATAGCCACTGGCGGCAAACGCCTCCAGCGCCCCACGGTAGCGGGCCTCCAGGGCACGATGTTCGGTCAGGAACTGATCGGCCAGCGTGCGCGTCTGCTCGTCGCGGCTGGTGGCGAGCGTGCCGGCCAACTCGGCGATGCGGCGTCCTTCCGCATCGAATGCCGCCAGGTGACGCTCGCGCTGTGCATCGTCCGCACCGCGGATCAGCACGTTCTTCCACTCCTGCACCTGCAGGCGGAACTCGCGCTGGAGCAGCTCGGCCTGGGCCTTGCGGGCGAGTTCGGGAGGGACCTCGGTCGAGAGGTTGCGCCACGCCGAACCGAGCCCGGCCAGGGCGGCCACGACGATGATGATCAGGCCAAGCGACAGCGCGCCCAGCAGTTTGAACTGGAGACTCAGGGCGCGTGGATGCGCCGGTGCGGAGGACGTCATGGGAAATGAAAAGTAGGGAAGGGCAATGCGGTATCGGTCTGCCTAGAGCAGGCTGAAGTGCGACGCCTATCACGGTTACCGTTCCATTAAACGTTGTGACGACGGTGTGTAGATCAAAATTGGTCGCATATGGAACGAACTCGGACTGGACAGGCAATCAATATGTAACTACCGTGGTTACATGAAATCGAGTAACCAGTTCTCCGACGCGCTGCACGTCATGGCCCATCTGGTCGGCCAGGACGGCCCGCGCACCTCCGAGCAGCTCGCCACCTGCCTGCCTACCCACCCAGTGGTGATCCGGCGCCTGCTGTCCGCCCTGCACAAGGGCGGGCTGGTCACCAGCGTGCGTGGCCATGGCGGCGGCAGCCAGCTGGCCCGGGAACCGGCCCAGATCACGCTGTATGACGTGTACGTGGCCATCGGTGCGCCTGCGCTGCTGCACACCGGCGCCCGCGAGACCGGCCGCGGCTGCCCGGTGCAGCGCGTGGTCAACGACGCGCTCGACGACAGCTACCGCCAGGCCCAGGCGCTGCTCGAGGCCCGCCTGCGCGACACCACCCTGGCCACCCTGGGCGAGGCATTCGCCCGCCACCTGGCCCACCACGCAGCAGGAGTTCCCCATGATGTTTGATGCCATCGTCGTCGGCGGCAGTTTCGCCGGCCTGTCTGCCGCCCTGATCCTGGCGCGTGCCCGCCGCGAGGTGCTGGTGATCGACAGCGGACTGCCACGCAACCGCTTCGCCGCGCAGTCGCATGGCGTGCTCGGCCAGGACGGCATCGCCGGCGCCGAGCTGCTGCGCAACGCCAAGACCCAGCTGCTGGACTACCCCACGGTGCGCTGGATCAGCGACACGGTCACCACGGCCCAACCGACGGTGGATGGCTTCGTGGTGGGCACCGCAGGCAATGAAACCTGGGCCGCGCGCAAGCTGCTGCTGGCGACCGGGATCCGCGACGAACTGCCTGAACTGCCCGGCCTGGCCGAGCGCTGGGGCCACAGCGTGGTGCACTGCCCGTACTGCCACGGCTATGAGATTGGTGGCGGTGCGATCGGTCTGCTGGGCGGGCATGAGAAGTCCGCCACCATGGCCGCGTTGCTGGCGGACTGGGGCGAGGTCACCCTGTTCGCGCACGGCATGACGCTGGAGGCCGACGACCTGGCCGCGCTGCAGCGACGCGGCGTCAGCATCGAGCATGCGGCGGTGGTCGGGCTGGAAGGCGAGGCACCGGCCCTGAGTGCCGCCGTGCTCGCCGATGGCCGCCGGGTTGAACTGCGTGCGCTGTTCGTCACTGCGCGCCAGCACATGGCGACGCCCCTCGTGGAACAACTCGGCTGCGTGCTGGAGGACAGTCCAATCGGCGTGCTGGTGCAGGTCGATGCGGGCAAGCAGACCAGCGTGCCCGGCATCTACGCCGCGGGCGATGCGACGCTGGTCGGCAACATCAGTCTGGCCAGTGCCGAAGGCGTGCGCGCCGGGGTGAGCCTGCACCACGCGCTGGTGGTCGAAGACAGCCGGGCCAGCCGATAGCATCAGGGGCTCGGCCGGTCCGGGAGCGGCCGCGCCCTAAACGGAAACAGCCGCCCTGCGGCTGCTGTCCGTCACAAAGACCTATGGGCTCAGGCCTGTTCGGCGCTGGCGTCATCCAGCTGCTGGACATCCTGCGCCGACAACGCGACGTTCGCTGCCGCCAGCACCTCCTTCAACTGTTCGACACTGGTGGCACTGACGATCGGCGCGGTGATGCCCGGGCGCGCGATCAACCACGCGATCGCCACCTGCGAAGGACTCACGCCATGCGTGCTGGCCACGTCGTCCAGCGCGGTCAGGATGCGCAGCCCGCGCGGATTGACGTACTTGTCCACCACGCTCTTGCCGCGCGCGCTGCTCTTGGAGGCGTCGTCCGCACTGCGGTACTTGCCACTGAGGAAACCGCTGGCCAGCGAGTAGTAACTGATCACGCCCAGCTGCGCCTCGCGCACCACCGCTTCCAGCCCGGCCTCATAACCGGCACGGTCGTACAGGTTGTACTCCGGCTGCAGCGTTTCATAGCGCGGCAGTTTGTAGTCGGCCGATACCCTCAAGGCATCGCGCAGGCGCTCGGCGCTGTAGTTGGAAGCACCGATCGCACGCACCTTGCCCTGTTCGATCAGGCGGCCGAACGCGGCCAGCGTCGTCTCCAGCGGGGTCCCTTCATCGTCTTCGTGCGCCTGGTACAGATCGATCACATCGGTCTGCAGGCGGCGCAGCGAATCCTCCACGGCAGCGGTGATGTTGTCGGCGGACAGGCCCGGGCGCTCGGCCCACTTGGCGACCTTGGTCGCCAGCACCACCTTGTCGCGCTTGCCGCTGTGCTTGAACCAGCGGCCGAGGATGGTCTCCGATTCGCCGCCCTGGTTACCCGGCACCCACGCCGAATACGCATCGGCCGTGTCGACCAGGTTGAAGCCGGCATCGACGAAGGCATCGAGCAGGGCAAAGGAGGTCTTCTCGTCCGCACTCCAGCCAAAGACATTGCCGCCGAAGGCGATGGGGGCGACATGGAGGCCGGAACGACCGAGTTCGCGCGTAGCAGTCATGGGTGATGTTCTCCCTGGGAATCGTTTCCACAGGATACGGCCGGCTCGGTGACAGCGTTGCGGCGGCAGACACAAAACAGTGTTCCGGATTGCTGCGCCGCACTAACGTTTTGTGAACACCTGTACACGCTTCGCTGCTAGTCTCGCGGCATCCCGCTACTGGAAGCCTGCCGATGAAAGCCCGTTCGTTGACCTGTGCCTGCCTGTTCACCGTCTCCACCCTGATGCTTGCCGCACCTGCGATGGCGATCAAGCCCGCCAGCCCGAACGCGCAGGTTGCGATCACCCCGGCCGTGCAGAAGGCCGTGCAGGACAGCCGCCGCGATCCGGCCAACGTCAAGCGCGATGCGTATCGCCATCCGGCGCAGACGCTGTCGTTCTTCGGTGTCGCACCGGGCCAGACTGTCATCGAGGTCACCCCGGGCAGCGGTTGGTACTCCGAAATCCTGGCGCCGCTGCTGCACGACAAGGGCCAGTACGTGGCCGCCGTGGTCGATCCGATGGCGGTGGCGGAAGGGCGTGGCCGCGACTACCAGCAGCGCAGCCGCGATGGACTGGACAAGAAGTTCGCCGGCAACGCCGCGGTGTTCGGCAAGAGCCGCGTGGTCGCTTATGACCCGAAGGCCCCGGTGTTCGGCCCGGCCAATTCGGCGGATGTGGTGCTGACCTTCCGCAACGTGCACAACTGGCGCAGCAGCGGCCAGGCCGAAGGCATGTTCAAGGGCTTCTTCTCGGTGCTCAAGCCGGGCGGCGTGCTGGGTGTGGTGGAACACCGTGCCAAGGCCGATGTGCCGGCCGACGACAAGACCGGTTACGTAGGCCAGCAGCAGGTGATCGCGATGGCCAAGGCGGCCGGTTTCGAACTGGCTGGCAGCAGCGAGATCAACACCAACCCGCGCGACACCAAGGACTACCCGAACGGCGTGTGGACGCTGCCGCCGACCAACCAGCATGACGCGGCCGATGCGGCCAAGTACCAGGCGATCGGCGAAAGCGACCGCATGACGCTGCGCTTCGTGAAGCCGGGCAAGTAAGACACCGCGCGCATCGCGGCGGCGGCACGGGGATGGGACAATGGGCCATCCCACCGCCGCTGTTGCCCCGATGCTGATCGCCTTCAACAAACCGTTCAACGTGCTGTGCCAGTTCACCGACCGCAGCCAGCCGCCGCGCGCGACCCTGGCCGGTTTCGGGCTGCCGCCGGCGGTGTATGCGGCGGGGCGACTGGATTACGACAGCGAAGGCCTGCTGCTGCTCACCGATGACGGCGGCCTGGCACACCAGTTGACCGACCCGCGGCACAAGGCGGACAAAACCTATTGGGTGCAGGTGGAAGGCACGGTGACCGACGAACAGGTCCAGGCGCTGCGGCGTGGCGTGCTGCTCAACGATGGCCCGACGCTGCCGGCGGGTGTCGAACGGTTGGAGCCCTCACCTGAACTGTGGCCGCGCACGCCGCCGGTCCGCTTCCGCAAGACGGTGCCCGATGCCTGGCTGGCGATCACCCTGCGCGAAGGCCGCAACCGGCAGGTGCGACGCATGACCGCAGCGGTCGGACTGCCCACGTTGCGCCTGGTGCGTGTCTCGATGGGCGCGCACGCGATCGGTGATCTGCAACCGGGCCAATGGCGGGAGATCCGGTAATGAAAAACCGCCGGTGGAGACCGGCGGTTTCGATTCGCACGCGGTGACGCGTCAGCGGATCAGGCGTCGCTGCCGATATCGCTGGTTTCGTCCACCACGGTCTCGTTGCGGCGGTTGCGGGCGCTGATGCGCTGCGCCTGGCCGTTCACCACGCCACCGTTGGCGAGCTTCTTCTTCTGCTGCTTGCGGTACAACGCGTAGCCCAGCAGGCCCACGCCGACAGCGGCAGCGGCGATGGTCACCGCCGGATTGCGGCGCACCACCTTGGCGGCGACCTTGCTGCCGGTCTTGACTGCGCCGAGTGCAGCACCCGTCTTGATCCAGTCGGTGGCCTGCGGGCCGAAGTGGCGCAGGTTGCTGCCGGCATGCTTGAGGCCGTCACCAGCGGTGCTGGCGATGTCCAGGGCGCGCTCGAGGGCGCGGTCGGTAATCACGGTCAATCTGCTCATGGGGGGTCCTTTGCCTCGGTTCTGATCCAGTGTCGCGCGATGGCCGTGTACGGCGTGTTATCCGCCAGCGACGGCCAAGTCATGACTGTAGCGGCTCGACACGATGCGGTCAGTGGGGCCGGTGGTGCTGGTCAGGTGGCAGCCATGAATGGGGGAATGCGTCAGGCAGGATGCGTGGCGATCACGTCCCCCGTGGCTTGGCCCGGTGCGTTGCGGTGGCCGTCCATGGATCGTCCGGCCAAGGGTGCTTGGGGTAGCGCCCCTTCATTTCCTTTTTCACTTCCGCATAGGTGTTCGCCCAGAAGTTGCGCAGGTCCTGGGTGACCTGCAGCGGGCGACCGCCGGGGGAAAGCAGGTGCAACGTCAGCGGGACGCGTCCGTCGGCGATGCGCGGGGTGTCGCTCAGGCCGAACAGTTCCTGCAGCTTGACCGCCAGCACCGGCGCCTGCGGGGTGATGCCGTCGGCATCCATTGCGTAATGGATCGGGCGCTCCATGCCGGAAGGCACGGTGATGCGCGTCGGCGCGTGGCGATCGATCAACTGGCGTTGCGCCCAGGGCAGGGGGGATTTCAACGCTTCACCCAAGGTGGATTCGTCGAGCGCGTCCAGGCGGGTCTTGCCGTTGAACGCGGGCGTCAGCCAGGTGGGCAGCGATGCCATCAACGCTGCGTCGGAGACGTCGGGCAGTTCAAGCTCCGGCATCCACGCACGCACGGCCAGCGCACGCGCCTGCCACTGGCGCAGGCCGTCCGTCCACGGCAATGCCTCCAGCCCGAGTTCGGCCACGGCCTCGGTCAGGGCTTTGGCGGCATGCGCGGGATCCACGCGACCGGCCGAGCGGCTGTCCAGCACGATGCGGTCGAAACGGGTTTCCCGGCGTGCCACCAGTGCGCGCTTCTCACTGTCCCAGCGCACCACGTCTTCCTGTGTGAAGCGTTCCGGAAAATCACGCCGCAGCCGGTTCTCATCCACCGGCGCGGCGCGCAACAGCAATGCGTCGCGCGCCTCATAGCGCAGCTCCACGGCGACCAGCCACGGCTCACCGCGCAGATCGCTGGGATCGAACAGCCGCGCGCTGCGGCCATTGGCCAGCAGGTAGCGCAGCGGATCAGTGGGATGGCGGGCGGCGATCCGGTCGGGAAACGCATGCGCGAGCAGGTCGCCGAGCTGATGCGCTTCGACTGAAGAAGGAGGCGTAGCATCACAGCGCAGGCGTCGCCGCCACTGCTTGCTGGCGGCATCGATTGTCGCCAGGCCACCGCGGTTGGCATCGTGGGGGACGCGCCCGTGACGGAACGCTGCCAACGCACGCCACCGCGCAGCGAGTGCATCACCGCCCTGGCGCAGCGGATCGCGCGCTTCCACCAGCGCGGCCAGATCGCAGGCCAAGGCCTGTTCCACACCGCCACCTGCCGCCATCAGCATCGCCGCCAACCGCGGGTGTGTGCCGAGGGTCAACATGCGCCGGCCCAGCGGGGTCAGCGTGCCGCTGTCGCTGAGCGCACCCAGGCGCTGCAGCAGTTCACGCGCCGCGGCCAGTGCGCCTGCCGGCGGTGTATCCACGAAACGAAGATCGTCACTGCTCCATGCGGCCAGCTCCAGCGCCAGCGAGGCCAGTTCCACCTGCGCGATCTCGGGCCGGCGCTGTGCCTCCAACCGCTGCGACTGCGGCCACAACCGCCACGCCCAGCCCTCGGCGACACGGCCTGCGCGGCCGGCACGCTGATCGGCCGAGGCCTGCGCGATGCTCACCACGTCCAGGCGCGCAAAGCCGCTGTTGGGGTCATAGCGCGGCTCGCGCGCCAGTCCCGCATCGATCACCACGCGCACGCCGGGCAGGGTGACCGATGACTCGGCCACGTTGGTGGCCAGCACCACGCGGCGGCGACCGCCGGGATCGGGCTGCAGCACCTGCGATTGCTGGTCCACCGGCAGCTCGCCATGCAGCGGCAGCACCTGCACGGCCGGATCCAGCACGGAATGCAGCGCGGTCTGCACGCGTGCGATTTCACGCTGCCCGGGCAGGAACACCAGCACATCACCCGGGTGCTCGGCCAGGGCCTGCTCCACGGCACGCCGTGCCTGCGGTTCCAGCGCCTCGTCGCGGCGCGCGGGAAAATGCGCGATCGTCACCGGGAAGCTGCGGCCTTCGCTGCTCAGGCGCGGCGCATCGAGAAACTGCGCCAGCCGCTCGCCATCCAGCGTGGCCGACATGACCACGATGCGCAGGTCCTCGCGCAGCTGGGACTGCACGTCCAGCGCCAGGGCCAGGCCCAGATCAGCGGCCAGATGCCGTTCGTGGAATTCATCGAACAGCAGCGCGCCCACGCCCTCCAGCAGTGGGTCGTCCTGCAGCATCCGGGTGAGGATGCCTTCGGTCACCACCTCGATGCGGGTACGCGCGGAGATCTTGTTCTCGAAGCGGATGCGGTAACCGACGGTCTCACCGACGTTCTCACCCAGCTGACGCGCCATGAACTGCGCGGCGCTGCGGGCGGCCACGCGGCGCGGCTCCAGCATGATGATCTTCCGGCCTTCCAGCCACGGCGCGTCCAGCAACGCCAGCGGCACCTGGGTGGTCTTGCCGGCGCCGGGCGGCGCTTCGAGCACCAGCCGGGTGCCGCGTTCCAGCGTGGTCAGGATCTGCGGCAGCAGTGCGGAGATGGGGAAAATCGGAGGGCTCATTGCACAAGGATACGGCGTCCGCTGCGCCGCGCATTGTCAGCGCGCGGCCAACGTGTTCCCCTGTGCCGCCCCGCCCCCCTGGATGCCCTGATGCGCTGCGCTGTACGCATGCTGTTGTTGCTGGTCGCAGGCGCGATGGCGCCGTTCGCTGTCATGGCTGCCGAGCCCGCTGCCGCTGATGCGGATTCGCCGCTGCACGCGCCCTACGACGGCAACCACTGGGCCGTGCTTGTGCGGGCGCAGATCCAGGCGCGCTATTTGCCGGCGGGCTTGAGCGATGACGCTGCGATCCAGCGTGCCGTGGCCGATGGCACGTTGCGCGAAGCGGTGTATCCGAGCCTGCAGTTGGCCGACGATGTGGCTTACATCACGCTGAAGGCGTTGGCACGCAGCACGCTGGACCGCCGCAAGGACATTCTCTACCTGTGCCGGCGGACGGACGGCTTCCAGCTGCTGCTCGATGACACCCCGGATTGCGACGACGATGCCGCGCGCCGTCTGCATTTCGACGCCGCCGCCGACGGCGCGATGACGTGCCACGAGTGCGCAGCGTTCGGCCTGCCCACGCTCTGGGAGCGCCATGATCGCCCCGCGCGCGCGGCGTCCGATTGAGGCTGTCGGGGCGCAGGTACAATGGCCCGGTTTCCCGTCCTGCAGCAGCCCCATGCACCTGATCGATATCGGCGCCAACCTCACCCACGACTCCTTCGATCGCGACCGCGACGCCGTACTGGCGCGTGCGCGCGAGGCCGGGGTAGTGCAGATGGTGATCACCGGCGCCAGCCGCGAGCATTCGCCGATGGCGCTGGAGCTGGCCCGCCAGCATCCCGGGTTCCTGTACGCGACGGCCGGTGTGCACCCGCACCATGCGGTGGAATACACCGACGAATGCGACGCGGAGATGCGCGCGTTGCACGCCCATGCCGAGGTGGTGGCGGTGGGCGAGTGCGGGCTGGACTACTTCCGTGATTTCTCGCCGCGCCCGGCGCAGCATCGTGCCTTCGAGCGCCAGCTGCAGCTCGCCGCCGAGAACGGCAAGCCGCTGTTCCTGCACCAGCGCGACGCGCATGCCGATTTCATGGCGCAGATGAAGAATTTCGATGGCAAGCTCGGCCCGGCGGTGGTGCACTGCTTCACCGGCGAGCGCCAGGAACTCTTCGACTACCTGGACCAGGACTGGTACATCGGCATCACCGGCTGGTTGTGCGATGAGCGCCGTGGCGCGCATCTGCGCGAGCTGGTCAAGCACATCCCGGCCAACCGCCTGATGATCGAGACCGACGCGCCCTATCTGCTGCCGCGCACCCTCAAGCCGTTGCCGAAGGACCGCCGCAACGAGCCGATGTTCCTGTCGCACATCGTCGAAGAGCTGGCGCGCGATCGCGGCGAAGACGTGGCGACCACGGCCGCCAACGCGACGGCGGCTACGCGCGCGTTCTTCCGGCTGCCTGACGCGGCCTGAGAAGGGTAGGTGCCGGTCGTGGGCTACCGCAGCGCAGGGCGTCCGTCGCCGTGGGCCCACGCGTCGTCCAGCCCTTCGCGGTAGGTCGCGAAGCGTGGCTGCCACTGCAAAGCCACGCGCGTGGCGCGACCATCGATGCGCTTGTTGCTGTTGTAGAAGCGGCGCAGTGAAGCGGCCAACTCCGGTGCGTCCCATGCCTGTGCGGCAGGCAGCGGCAGCCCACTCAGCGTTGCGGCGTAGCCCAGCACGTCCTGTGGCGGCGCCGGCTCGTCATCGCTGAGCAGGTACAGCGCATGGCCTTCGGCCCGCTGCATTGCCGCCAGCACGCCACTGGCCAGATCCTCCACATGCAGCCGGTTGAACACCTGCCCCGGCCGCACCACATGCCTTGCCTTGCCCTGCGCCAGCTGGACCAGCGCATTGCGCCCGCGCCCGTACAGGCCAGGCAGCCGGAACACCGCCGAGGCGATGCCGCGAGCCTGCGCGAGGGCCTGCCACTGCTGTTCCGCGTGCAGGCGTTTCAGGGCGGTCTCATCGGTCGCATCGGCGGTGGACGCCTCGCTGACCCAGCCGCCATCGCGGTCGGCATACACCGCGGTCGAGGAGAGATAGCCGACCCAGCGCAGGGCAGGGCTGTCACTCAGCGCATCGGTGAGCAGGCGCAAGGCCGGGTCGCCCTCGGTATCCGGTGGCACGGAGCAGACGATGGCCTCGGCCGTGCGGATCGCCTCGCGCAGGTCCTCGCGGATCGGTTCGCCAGCCACCAGACGATGGCGGAGCAGTCCATCCGCCGGCGCACTCGCCGCATCACGCACGGTGCCGCTGCAGGCCACGCCGTGCGCGTGCAGCAGGGCGGCCAGATACCGGGCGCTGTAGCCCAGGCCCAGCACCAGCACGCGGGCCGGCAGCTTGGTCGGCATGCCGCTCAGGCGCTGCGCAGCTGCTGGTAGGCCTGCAGGTGCGCATACGCCACCGCCAGCAGCGGGGCCGCTTGCCCGGCCGCCCGCGCCCGCACCAGCATGTCACCGACGATATGCTCGGCCTCCACCTGCTGGCCGGCTTCCAGATCGCGCAGCATCGACGCCTTCAAGGCCGAGCCAGCTTGGGTAGTCGCAGTCAGCGCGATCTCGCGCGCCTTGGCCGGGATCGGCTCGCCAGCCGCGTCGGCAACCGCCACGCACTCCTCGTACAGGCCGCGCACGATCGCCGCACCGTCATCGGTGGCCACGATCGTGCCGACATCGGCGCGCATCAGGCAGGTTGCCGCCGCCAACGAGGTCAGGAAGGTGTACTTGATCCACTGCTCCTGCCCGATGGCATCAGTGGCGACGTGATCCACGCCGGCCTGCACGCAGGCCGCCGCCAACGCCAGCACGCGCGCGCTGTTGCCGGTGCCATCGCGCTCGCCGAAGGTCAGTTTGGCGGCCGGCGCCAGGTGTACCACCGCACCGTCGGCGGCCTTGGTCGCGCTGATGAAGCACAGCCCGCCCAGCACCGCATCGCGGCCGAAGCGCGCGTCGAGATCGGCATAGTGCCGCAGCCCGTTGAGGATCGGCAGCACCGTGGTGCGCGGCCCGACCGCCGGGGCGATCGCCTCGATCGAACTGGCCAGGTCGTAGGCCTTGCAGCTCAGGATCACCAGATCGAACGGTTCGGCGCTCGCCAGGGCGGGCAGTGCCTCGGCGGTGACGTGCTGCACCGGGAACGTTGCATCGCCCAGCGGGCTGCGGATCACCAGACCCGCTGTGTCCAGCTGCGCCGCGCGCGCCGGGCGCACCAGGAAAGTCACGTCCACGCCGGCCTGGGCCAGGCGACCACCGAAGTACCCGCCGGTCCCGCCGGCGCCGAGGATCAGGATGCGCATCAGCTCCGCATCCCCACACCACGCTTCAGCAGCCACAGCGCCAGCGCGGTCAGTGCGACCACGAAGCCGATCATCAGCGCATAGGCGACCCACAGCGGCACGTCGCTGGTGCCCAGCAGACCGTAGCGGAAGGCGTTGACCATGTAGAAGATCGGGTTGGCGTGGGTGGCCGCTTCGGCCCAGGTCGGCAGCAGCTTCACCGAATAGAACACACCGCCCAGGTAGGTCAGCGGGGTCAGGATGAAGGTCGGCACGATCGCCACGTCATCGAACTTCTTGGCGTACACCGCGTTGATGAAGCCGGCCAGCGAGAAGATCGTCGCGCCCAGCAGTACTGTGGTCAGCGTCACCAGCGGATGCGGGATGCGCACCGGAGTGAAGAACATGGCGATGATCAGCACGATCACGCCGACCATCAGGCCGCGCAGCACCGCCCCGGAGACGTAGCCCCACAGGATCACCCAGTTCGGCATCGGGCTGACCAGCAGTTCTTCCACGTGGCGGCCGAACTTGGCGCCGAAGAACGAGGAGCTGATGTTGCCGTAGCTGTTCTGGATCACGCTCATCATCACCAGGCCCGGCACGATGAACTGCATGTAGCTGTAGCCGCCCATCTCGCCCACGCGCGAGCCGATCAGGCCGCCGAAGATCAGGAAGTACAGGGTCATGGTGATCGCCGGCGGCACCAGGGTCTGGCCCCAGATGCGCAGGATGCGCGCCACTTCGCGGCGCACGATGGTCATCAGTGCGATGCGGTTGCGCTGGCCGTCGGTCAGGACCGGGGTCGGGGTACTGCTCATGCCACGTTCTCCTGGTTGCCGGTGAGGCGCACGAACAGCTCCTCCAGGCGGTTGCTCTTGGTGCGCATCGAGCGCACGCGGATACCGGCGGCGTTCAAGGCGTCAAACACGCGGTTGAGGTCCATCGCACGCGGCATGTCCACATCCAGCGTGTGGCTGTCGGTGGCGATCAGGATCGCGCCGTCGATCTCCGGCAGCTGGGCCGGCAGGCTGCCGTCGATGTCGAACAGGAAGCCCTCCACGTCCAGCTTGGCCAGCAGTTCGCGCATCGGGCCCTGGGTGACGATCTGGCCGTGGTTGATGATGGCCAGGTTCCGGCACAGGTGCTCGGCTTCTTCCAGATAGTGCGTGGTGAGGATGATCGTGGTGCCGGCGGCGTTGATCTCCTTGAGCACGCGCCACATGTCGCGGCGGATTTCGATATCCACGCCGGCGGTCGGCTCGTCCAGGATCAGCAGGCGCGGGCGGGTCATCATCGCGCGGGCGATCATCAGCCGGCGCTTCATGCCGCCGGACAGGGTGCGGCTCATCACCTGCGCCTTTTCCCACAGGTGGGCGCGCTTGAGCTCTTCTTCGGCCATCTTCTCGGCCTCGGCACGCGCCACGCCATAGAAGCCGGCGTAATTGACCAGGATGTCGAAGGGCTTTTCAAACAGGTTGAAGTTGATCTCCTGGGGGACCAGGCCGATCAGGCGCATCGTGGCGCTGCGGTTGCGCACCAGGTCGCTGCCGAATACCTCGACTTGGCCTTCGCTGAGGTTCACCAGCGAGCTGATGATGCCGATCAGGGTCGACTTGCCGGCGCCGTTGGGGCCCAGCAGGGCGAAGAAGTCGCCCGGGGCCACGTCCAGGGAGACGCCTTTCAGCGCCTGGGTGCCGTTGTCATAGGTCTTGCGGAGGTCACGCACCCGCAGGGCGGGCACGGCGGTGGGCGCGGGAGTGTTCTGGGAAGCCAAGCTCTTGCCTTCGCGCCTATGGGCTGGCGCTGGATAGGGGCGGGGAGCGGCTATTATAGAAGACCCCGAGGGCTTGCCCCGGCTACACACTGTCCCGAAAAGTCGTGCCTGCTCAATTCCCCCTCAAATTGGTCGACCGGCGCATGCTGGCGCCCACCATCGGCCATTACCAGTTCCTGCGTGATGACGGCCAGCCGCTGGATTTCCAGCCCGGCCAGTTCATCCAGGTCCATTTCGAGTACGCCGACGGCACCGCTACCAAGCGCAGCTATTCACTGGCGACCATTCATGATCACGCCCTCGGCGCAGGCGATGCGGTCGATATCGCGGTCAGTTTCGTCCCCGGCGGTGCCGCCACGGCCCTGTTCGAGGGCCTGGACATCGGCGGCCACGTCAGTGCCAGCGGCCCGTTCGGACGATTCTGCCTGCAGCCGGGCGACCACAATGCCCGCTATCTGCTGATCGCCACCGGCACCGGCGTCACCCCATACCGGTCAATGCTGCCGCTGCTGGCGACCGCGATGGCCGAACGCGGGGTGGAGGTGGTCCTGCTGCAGGGCGCCCGCACGCCGGCGGAACTGCTCTACAGCGAGGACTTCTACGCCTTCGCCGCCGCCCACCCGGGTTTCCGCTACGTGCCGTGCCTGTCCCGCGAGCTGCCGGAGAACCCGCATCCGGATGTGCGTCACGGCTACGTGCAGCAGCACCTGGCCGAGTTCGCCCCGAGCGCGGCCACCGACATCGCCTACCTGTGTGGCAACCCGGACATGGTCGATGCCACCTTCGAGGCGCTGAAAGACGCCGGGCTCCCCACGCCGCAGGTGCGCCGCGAGAAGTACGTCAGCAGCAAATGACCGCGCTGGCCGCCGCACCGCATGGCGCGGCCGCTCAACGCAGCCCAGGGTGAGGGCAGTGCCCTCACCCCGGTTGCCGTCCTGGCTCAGTACGGAATCCAGGCATCGCGCCAGGCCGAGCCGGTGCCCGGGCGGTACGCGTCCGCATTGATGTTGCACCAGGCGCCTTCCGGGAACGGGCGGCAGGCGTAGCGCTTGCCGTCGGTGCCCTTCACCACGGTCTGGCCCGGGATGTAGCTGCCGATGCCGGCCGGGTAGACGTGGTCGTAATCACCGACCGGCGGCGGGTCCACGTCCGGCAGCCGCACATCGAGCTGGTGGCTCAGCCCGCGCTGCAGGTACACGCGGTTGGCCGTGGCCGAGGCGACCGGGGTGATCACCCCGTTGCGCATCACGCCGATCCGGGCCTGGCTGGCACTGGCGTTGACCCGGCGGGCCAGTTGCAGCGGCCACTGCGCCGTCGCAGTCTGGCCGGCGGCCAGGGTGGTCTTGACGCGCTCGGCATCGCTGCCATTGGCCTTGAACACACGCAGCTCCAGCTCACTGCCGACCGGCAGGTCACCACGCGCGGTCAGCGCGCCGGCATCCAGCCAGACCGGCGGGATGCCGCCGCCGCCCTCGAACTTCACGTCCATGCAGGTGTAGAAGGCTTCGTGCGAATCTGACCGCTGCCAGGTGTTGTAGATGATGTGCGGTCCGGTGCGCTTGGGCAGCGGGCAGTCCAGCTTGTAGGTGCCATCGGCCGACAGGGGCGTATTGCCCAGGGTGCAGAACGCCTCCAGGTCGCCCCAGCGCAGTGCGGTACCCGGCTGCCAGCCCTCGCGGGTGACGTAGAACTTCCATTCACGGGTGGCATGCGGGGCCGGTGCCTTGAACTCGAAGGTGTAGCGACCGTTGGCATCGCCATGGATCGGAGTGGCCTGCCAGTCGTCGCGGGCCAGGTCCAGGCCGCGGAAGGTCGGGTTGTTGCCGCTGCACAGCTTGCCATCGGGCACCACGGCCTGGTGGTTGCCGTTGGCGGCGGCCTGGTTGATGCCCATCCAGTCGTAGAACGCCTGCGGGCCGGCAACCGCCTTGGCGGCGGCGCAGGCCGGGTTGGTCGGGTTCTCGGGATTGCCCTGGAAGCAGGTATAGATGCGGCTCTGCGGGGTGACCATGGTGCCGTGTGCCTGTGCGGCGCCGGAGACGGTCAGGCCGCCGAGGGCGAGTGACAGCGCCAGCAGCATGTGGGGATGACGAGGGTGGACATGTGGATTCCATGAAAAAGGGCAGGCGTACTCCGGCCCGCGGCAGTGCGGACGCGTGACCACGGTTTCCAGGCAGGGGGCGGAAGCAGCCGGGTCAGTCTCCGGACGCGAGGGGCAGACCGGAATGCAACGAATCTGAAAATTGGCGGGCGTCTGCGCGCTGCGTCCGGCAGACCGTCGCATGTGTGCACCCGCCAGTGTCGGGCCGGGCAGCGCCACGGCGCGACGGGCGGTAAGATGCGCCGCGCCACTCCAGTCGATAGACCGATGCCCCTGGATTTCCCCACCATCGCCGTGCTCGGCTTCCTGCTGTGCCTGGGCATCGCCATGGGCTTTTCACTGCTGTTGCTGGTGCTGCGGCGGCAGCCAGCACTGCGCCTGTGGACGGCCAGCCTGTGGCTGTTGTCGGTCAGCCTCACCCTGATCGCGCTGCGGCCCCACCTGCCGCAGATCTCCAGCATCCTGGCCAGCAATGCCGCGGTGGCGTTGTCCGGCGTGTTGATGCTGTATGGCGTCGCCCGCCATCTGGGCCATCGCCTGCCGGCCTGGAAGCCGGTGGCGCTGTCGATCATCTATCTGGGCGCGATCGCATTTTTTCTGCTGGTCCACCCCAGCCTGGTCATCCGGCTGGATGTCTTCAGCGTGTTCGCGGTGCTGCTCAACGGCTGGATGACGTGGATGCTCCTGCGCCATGCGCCGCCTGCCCAGCGCACCAGTTGCCGGTTGGCGGCGGCCGTGTTCGGCGCGCAGACGCTGCTGTATCTGGTCCGGCTGTTCCTGCCGGTGGCGCCGGATGCGGGCGAGGACATCATGCGCGCCGGTTCGCCGGTATTCGCCACGTATCTGGCCGGCCTCATCCTGGAGCTGGCCCGTTGTTTCGCGCTGGTCTTGCTGCTGGTCGAGCGGATGCAGGTCGATCTGCAACGACTCGCGCGTACCGACGTTTTGACCGGCCTGCTCAATCGCGGTGCCGTGCTCGCCGATGGGGCGAACCTCTTGCAGGGGGTGCGCCGCACGCCGCGGCCGCTTGCCCTCCTGCTGTTGGACGTGGACCACTTCAAGCAGATCAATGATCGCTGGGGACACCTTGCGGGCGATGCGGTGCTGCGGCATGTCGCTGAGGTGTTGGCCGGCTGCGTGGCCGACCGTGAGCACCTGCTGGGCCGCTATGGCGGCGAGGAGTTCATCCTGTTGTTGCCGGGGACGGAGGCCGCGCAGGCGCTGCAGTGCGCAGACCACATCCGGGGTGCGCTGCGTGGATCACCGGCCCGTGTGGACGGCATGCAGGTGGTGGTCACCGCCAGCATCGGCTTGGCCATCGATACCGGGCGCGAGGATATGGCGCGCTTGCTTGGCGATGCCGATACCGCACTGTACCGCGCCAAGGCCGAGGGTCGCGATCGCACCATCAGCGCAGGGACAATGGTGGTGGGCTGACGCCGCTCGGCGGGTACGCAAAGGGAGGCCTGCACGCGTGTAGTCACATCCGCGGCGCCCGGTCGTCATGGCATGCTGAGACCCTTCACTCCAGGACGAGATCGACCATGCGACTTCCCTGCCGTCCCCTGGCCAGCGCAGCAGTGCTGCTGCTGGCTGCCTGCCAGGCTGCCCCGGAGGCGACGCCCAAAGCGGCAGAGCGCCTCTACGGGACGCTGGCCTTCCAGCCATGCACCCTCACCAGCGCACAGGCCAGCGCGAATGTCGAAGCCCAGTGCGCCACGCTGCAGGTGCCGGAGAACCCGGCGGCACCGGACGGTCGCAAGATCGGTTTGAACATCGCCTGGCTCGGCGCCGGCAACGATGGCGCGGACAAGGGCGATCCCGTCTTCTTCCTCGCCGGTGGCCCCGGCCAGGCCGCCACGGAGGTTGCCGCACCGGTCAACATGGCACTTCGTGACGTGCGCAAGCAGCGCGATATCTTCCTGATCGACCAGCGCGGTACCGGCAAGTCCAATCCGCTCACCTGCCTGGATGCACAGGGCAAGGAACTGCCGCTGGACGAGAACGCGGCGCCGAGCACCACACTGATCGAAGACTATGCCCGCCAGTGCGCGCAGTCGCTGACCGGCCGGGCCGACACCCGCTTCTACACCACCACCGAAGCCATCGCTGATCTGGATACGGTGCGCAAGGCACTGGGCGTGGACAAGGTCAACCTGGTCGGTGGTTCCTACGGCACCCGCGTGGCGCAGCAGTATGCCGCGCGCTATCCGCAGCACACCCGCACGGTGGTGATCGATGGCGTCGTGCCCAACGACCTGGTGGTCGGCGGTGATTTCGCCAACACGTTTGAAGACGCGATCACCCTGCAGTCGGCGCAGTGCCGCCAGGATCCGGTCTGCGCCAAACGCTTCCCGGTGGATACCCGCACCCAGCTGCGCAACGTCATGGCGACCCTGGCCAAGGCGCCGGTCGAGGTCGACTACCGCAACCCGGGCACCGGTCAGGCAGAGCATGGCGTGCTGACCGCCGATTCGGTCACCGCCCTGGCCTTCATGTTCTCGTACATGCCCGAGCTGTCCTCACTGCTGCCGGTCATGCTGGATGAAGCCGCACAGGGCCGCTACGCGCCGCTGATGTCGCTGAGCAAAATGGCCAGCCGCACCCTCGGCGTGCAGATGAGCCGTGGTATGCAGTGGTCGGTGCTGTGTGCTGAAGATGCTGATCGCTACCAGGAAGGCGCGCAGGGTGACCGCGTGCTCGGCCCGGAAGTGGCACGTATGTTCTTCGCGGCGTGCCCGGCCTGGAACGCCGGGACGCGGCCGAAGGACTTCACCGCGCCGTTTGCCTCGACGTTGCCGGTGCTGCTGCTGTCGGGCCAGTTCGATCCGGTCACGCCGCCGCGGTACGCCGAGCAGGTGGTCAAGCAGCTGCCCAACGGACGTCATCTGCTCGCCAAGGGGCAGGGCCACGGGACGATCAACGCCGGCTGCATGCCGCGCATCCTCGGCCAGTTCATCGACACCGCCGATGCGAAATCGCTCGACGCCACCTGCCTGGACACCCTCAGCCCGGTGCCCGCCTTCACCTCGTTCAACGGATGGGCCCCATGAACCGTACTTCGCACCGCACCGGGGAGGTGCGCGCATGATCGTCGCCGAGAATCTGCACAAAGCGTTCAAGACCAAGACCGGCCTGATCCAGGCGGTCCAGGACGTGGGCTTCCAGGCCGAAGACGGTCGCATCACCGGCCTGCTTGGCCCGAATGGCGCCGGCAAGACCACCACCATGCGCATGCTGTACACGCTGATGGCGCCCGACCAGGGCCGCGTGCTGGTCGATGGCATCGACGCGGCGGTGGACCCGGTCGCAGTGCGCCGCCAGCTGGCGGTGCTGCCGGACGCGCGTGGTGTCTACAAGCGCCTGACCGCGCGCGAGAACATCGCCTACTTCGGGCAGCTGCACGGCCTGAGTGCGGCGCGGATCCGTGAGCGCACCAAGGTGCTGTCCACGGCGCTGGAGATGGACGACATCCTCGATCGCCAGACCGAAGGCTTCTCGCAGGGGCAGCGCACCAAGACCGCGATCGCACGCGCGCTGGTGCACGACCCGCGCAACGTGATCCTGGATGAGCCCACCAACGGGTTGGACGTGATGACCACGCGCGCGCTGCGTGGCTTCCTGCGGGGGCTGCGCGACGAGGGGCGATGCGTGATCTTCTCCAGCCACATCATGCAGGAGGTGGCCGCGCTGTGTGACCACGTGGTGATCATCGCGCAGGGCACGGTGATGGCGGCCGGCAGCGCCGATGAGCTGCGCGCACAGACCGGGGAAACCAACCTGGAAGATGCCTTTGTCAAGGCAATCGGTACCGAAGAGGGATTGCACGCATGAGTTCGTTCGCCACGCTGTTGACCGTGATGCGCAAGGAACTGCGCGACCTTTCCCGTGACCGCCGCACGCTCGCGCTGACGCTGCTGCTGGGGCCACTGCTGTACCCGGTACTGATCCTGGGCATGAGCAAGCTGGCCGAAAGCCGGGTGAAGACGCAGATCGAGCAGCCGCTGGAAATTCCGATGATCGGCGGCGAGCATGCCCCCAATCTGGTGCGTTTCCTGGCATCGCAGGGTCTGAATGCAACCGAGGCACCAAAAGACCTCACCGAGGCGATCCGCAGCCAGCGTATCGATGTGGCGCTGCGCATCAGCCCGGAATTCGGCAAGGACTGGGCCGACGGCCGCCCGGCGCTGGTGGAGATCATCAAGGACAGCACCCGCCGAGCCGCCGATATTCCCAGCAGTCGCCTGGAGGCGGCACTGGGCGGCTACAGCCAGCAGGTCGGCGCCCTGCGCCTGCTGGCCCGAGGCATCGATGCACAGGTCGCGCGACCACTGGACGTCGCCGCGCAGGACCTGGCGACCGCCGAAGCCAAGCGCGGGATGATGCTGTCGGTGCTGCTGCCGATCCTGCTGACCATCACCTCGTTCCTGGGCGGCGCCTACCTGGTGATGGATACCACGGCCGGCGAACGTGAGCGGCAATCGCTGGAGCCGCTGCTCGCCACCCCGGCACCGCGCAGTGCGATCGTCAGCGGCAAGATTGCCGCGGCCTGCGCCGTCGGTGTCGCATCGCTGCTGCTGACCCTGGCCGCCTTCAAGATCAGCGCGCAGCTTTCCTCGGGCGGGGTAGGCCGGCAGCTCAACATGGGCTTCCTGCCGATGCTGCAGATGCTGCTGATCATGCTGCCGATGCTGTTCATCGGTACCTCGCTGCTGACCTTCCTGTCGGCGGCGGCCAAGAGCATGAAGGAAGCCCAGAGTCACATGACCTGGCTGATGCTGCTGCCGATGCTGCCGGGGTATGCGCTGATGGTGTACCCGATCAAGAGTGAGCTGTGGCAGTTCGCGGTTCCGTTCCTGGCGCAGAACCAGATGCTGCTCAAAATCATCCGCCACGAAGCGATCAGCCCGCAGATGTGGGCGGTCTACCTCGGCGCGGGCTTCGGGCTTGCGGCCCTGTTCTGGTACGCCGCGGTGCGTCGCTACCACCAGGAGCGGTTGGCGATTTCGGGTTGATGCATGAAGGGCTCCGCAAGGGGCCCTTCTTTACTAGGGACTCGCATGACAACAGCGACCCCTACCGCTTGACCGGGTGAAGCGCGGTCCATGCTGGATACGACAGATGGCATCCCTCGCAGATGCTGCACTACCAAAAGGTCTGCCCTTACCGCGATGCGGTCCGGCTAGATTGATAGGTTATGTGCTTTCGGAGACGGAGAGAGAGCCCGCTCACGTCGCCGTTCCGAGGGCCATCCCTCTGATCGAACCGGTGCCCGCCCATGCAGATCGATGCCAATCTTCTCGCCTTGTACGTCGTCAGCGTGGTCGTGATGATCGCCATGCCAGGCCCTGTCGCTGTGTTCGTGGCGGGCACCGGCATTGCCGGTGGACCGAAGCAGGCACTTCGGGCGATTGCCGGCACCAACGTTGCCTCCCTGGTACTGATCGCGCTGTCGATGCTGGTCGTCCAAGGGTTGCTGTCCATCAATGAGACGGTGTTTGCCTTGCTCAAAGGCGGCGGCGCCGCCTACATCGGCTATCTCGGCTGGCAGATGCTGCGCGATGCCGGGAGGATGGAGACGGCGGCCATGCCGGTGGCGACGCAGGGGAGTTTCACCAAGGGCTTCGTGATGTCGATCTCGAACCCCAAAGACATCATCTTCTTCGCATCATTCTTTCCGCAGTTCCTGGAGATCACGCCCCGGCCCACGGCGAGCCTGGCGCTGCTGACCGTGCTGTGGATCGTGCTGGACTTCGCCACGCTGATGACGGTCTGCCTGTTGGTCCGGCGGTTGGTGAAGCCAAACGTGCACCGGACGATGCTGCGCGTCTCAGGCGCGCTGCTGATGTTGATTGCCCTGCTAGGCGTGGTGATATCCGGGCGTGACCTCGTCAGCGATGGGTTGCCCGCGGCCATGGCGGTGGAAGAACCTGCGACTGTCCTGTAGCGGCAGTAACTCCATGCGCCACCGTTGAAATCAGGAAAGGCCCGGATCGCTCCGGGCCTTTCGTTATACGCCATTGCGCCGCGATCAGCCGCCTTCCGGCGCGAAGGCAAGCGTACGGCGCGTCGTGACCGGTGCACCGACCGGTTCGAACTTCCAGCGTTTGACGGCATTGAGTGCTTCGCGGTCGAACACGCGGGCCGGGGTGGCGCGCAGCACGCGGGCGGCCGTCACCGAGCCATCGGTGCCCACCGTAAGCTCGACCAGCACTTCGCCCGACGTGCCCGAGCGCAGGGCGTCGGCCGGGTAGCGCGGGGCGGGCGTGCTGACCGGGCGAAGGCTCGGTGCGGCGGCGGCCTGGCGGGTCGCCGCCGCCTGCTGGGCAGCCGCCTGCTGCTGGCGCTGTTCGGCCTCGCGACGGGCGGCGGCCTGGCGCTCCGCATCCTGCGTATCGCGGCGCGCGGCTTCCTGCTGGGCAGCAATCTGGCGCGCGGCCTCGGCCTCGGTGGTCTGCTGCTGGGCCAGGCGCTGTTGTTCAACCAGCTGCTTGGCGCGGGTCTCGGCGTCCTTCTTGACCTTGTCGGTCTCTTCCTGGGTGCGCTTGAGGGCGGTCTGCATGCTTCCGCTGATGCCCTGCTTCAGGCGCGGCAACGCCGGGGCGGTCGGGTCCACTTTTTCGATCAGAGCGACCAGGCGCTGGGTTTCGGCGAAGTCCTCGCGGCCCAGGTTCTGTTCGGCGGCAATCAGGGTGTAGGGCAGCAGATCGGTCAGCGCGCTCTTGACCGAGGCGTCATCCGGGGTCTTGTCGCGCAGCGCCAGGTAATACTCGATGGCGTTGTCGCCGGCCGGGGCATACATGCGGTTCTCGCGCAGCGCCTTGCTGGCCAGCTCACGCAGTTCCTCGGTGCCCATCGACTGGACCTTGGCCGACACCGCCGGTGCGGCCGGGGCCGCAGTGGGGGATGCCGGGGCCGCCGGCGTGGCCGGTGCGGTCTCGTCCTTGCCCGAGCAGGCGGACAGGGCCACCAGCAGGATCATCGGCGCGAACAGCCGCGCCGGGCCATGAGTCTTGACGTGCGACATCCAACTCCCCTTTGAAGACGACGATACGTAGGGCCTGATGCGGTCAGGCCGACCGAAGGCCATGGACGTTTCCCGACGTCCACGGCGGACCCGCAGGTGTGCAATCTAGCATCACCCTGCCCGGCCCGGGAGCCAGGCGGTCAGGGCAGGGGGGGCATCCTCAGTGGGACAGCGCCTTGCTCGGCGTGCCGCTCATCAGCTTGTCGGTGTAGGCGATGCCGATTGCCGAGAGGATGAAGGCACCGTGGATGATGGTCTGCCACATCACACCGTCGGAGGTCATCGTGGAGCACTTGATGACATCGCCCACGGCGGCGACGGCCTTCAGGTAAGCCTCGCTGTTGCAGGCGGGCAGGGCGCCCAGGTTGCCGGCACCGATGAAGGTCTTGAGCAGGTGGATCGAGGAGATGCCGATGATCGACAGCGCCAGCTTCACCTTCAGCACGCTCGCGTTGACGTGGCTCAGCCACTCCGGCTGGTCCGGGTGACCTTCCAGGCGCAGGCGCGAGACGAAGGTTTCATAACCACCGACGATCACCATCACCAGCAGGTTGGAGATCATCACCACGTCGATCAAGCCCAGCACCAGCAGCATGATTTCCTGCTCGCCCATCTGGTTGGCCTGGTGCAGCAGGTGCCACAGCTCCTTGCCGAACAGGAACACGTAGACGCCCTGGGCCAGGATCAGGCCGAGGTACAGGGGCACCTGCAGCCAGCGCGAGGCGAAGATGAGGGTGGACAGGGCGTTGGGGGATTTCGAGGTCGAGCTCATGCTGGAATGCTGCGTTGCGGGGACGGCGCAGCGTAACGGTCCGGCTTGACCCTGCCAAGCCGAGTGACGGACTAGACTCGGTATTCCCTGTCCGCGAGCCCTCGCCATGATCGATCTGTACTACTGGCCTACCCCCAATGGCCACAAAGTCACGCTGATGCTGGAGGAAACCGGGTTGCCGTACCGGATCCAGCCGGTGAACATCGGCGCCGGGGATCAGTTCAAGCCCGAGTTCCTGGCGATCTCACCCAACAACAAGATGCCGGCGTTGGTCGACCACCAGCCCACCGACGGCGGGGCCCCGCAAAGCGTGTTCGAGTCCGGCGCGATCCTGCTGTACCTGGCCGAGAAGACCGGTCGCTTCCTGCCGGCCGACAGCCGCGGCCGGGTGGCCGTGCTGGAATGGCTGTTCTGGCAGATGGCCGGACTCGGCCCGATGAGCGGCCAGATGGGCCATTTCAACGTCTACGCGCCCGACAAGATTCCCTATGCGATCGAGCGCTACAACAACGAAGTGCGTCGCCTGCACGGGGTGATGGACACGCGCCTGGCGCAGAGTGCCTACCTCGGCGGCGATGACTACAGCATCGCCGACATGGCCAGCTACCCGTGGATCGGGGCCTACGACACGCTCCCGGTGGACTTTGACGCCTTCCCGAACCTCAAGCGCTGGCATGACGCGATCGCCGCCCGTCCGGCCACCCGGCGCGCGTATGCCCTGCGCGAGAAGGTGAACCCGCAGGCCGGCAAGCCGCTCAGCGAAGAAGAGCGCAAGCACCTGTTCGGCCAGCGCTGACGCGTTGGTCGCCTGCCCGGTCGTGCCGGCCGCTGGCCGGCTTGCCAGCACGCTTGGCGCGGCAGGATGCCCGCCATCCCCGGCACGATCGGAGCGGTTTTGGTTAGGATGAAGCGTTCCCCGTGCCATTTCCCTGGCCGGGGACTGCCCAGACGCTGCCGGAACCCTCCATGCGCCACCTGTTTGCTTCGCTCGCCCTGATGCTCGCCTCGACCTCGATCGCCCACGCTGAAAAACTGACCCTGGATGCCATCACCGGCCCGTTGCCGTTGTCCGGCCCGACCCTGATGAAGCCCAAGGTGGCCCCGGATGGCTCGCAGGTCAGCTTCCTGCGCGGCAAGGATGCGGACCGCAACCAGCTGGACCTGTGGGCGTACGACATCGCCAGCGGCCAGACCCATCTGCTGGTCGATTCCAAGGTGGTGCTGCCCGGCACGGAAACCCTGAGCGACGCCGAGAAGGCCCGCCGCGAGCGCCAGCGCATCGCCGCGATGACCGGCATCGTGGATTACCAGTGGTCGCCGGATGCGCGCACCCTGCTGTTCCCGCTCGGCGGCGAGCTGTACCTGTACGACCTGAGCAAGCAGGGCAAGGCCGCGGTGCGCCAGCTCACCCACGGTGAAGGCTTCGCCACCGATGCCAAGCTCTCCCCGAAGGGCGGCTTCGTCAGCTTCGTGCGCGCCCGCAACCTGTGGGTGATCGACCTGGCCAGCGGCCAGCAGATCCAGCTCACCGCCGATGGCAGCGACACCATCGGCAATGGCGTGGCCGAGTTCGTCGCCGATGAGGAAATGGACCGCCACACCGGTTACTGGTGGGCGCCGGATGACTCGGCGATCGCCTTCGCCCGCATCGATGAATCGCCGGTGCCGGTGCAGAAGCGCTACGAGATGTATGCCGACCGCACCGAGATGATCGAGCAGCGTTACCCGGCCGCCGGCGATCACAACGTCACCGTGAAGCTGGCGGTGATCGCCCCCCGCCAGAACGCCAAGCCGCGCTGGATCGACCTCGGCCGCAACCCCGATATCTACCTGGCCCGCGTCGATTGGCGCGACCCCAAGCAGCTGACCTTCCAGCGCCAGTCGCGCGACCAGAAGACGCTCGAACTGATCCAGACCGACCTGGCCAGCGGCCAGCAGCGCACGCTGGTGACCGAAACCTCGCCGACCTGGGTGCCGCTGCACAACAGCCTGCGCTTCCTCAAGCAGGGTGGCTTCGTGTGGTCGTCCGAGCGCAGTGGTTTCGAGCACCTGTACCGCATCTCCGACGACGGCAAGACCGTCACCGCGCTGACCGCCGGCAATTGGCCGGTGGACGAGCTGCTGGCCGTGGAAGAAGACGCCGGCAAGGTCTACTTCCGCGCCGGCATGGACAGCCCGCGCGAAAGCCAGCTGTACGCCGTGTCATTGCAAGGCGGCGCGCCGCAGCGTCTGTCGCAGGCCCCGGGCATGCACACTGCCAGTTTCGCGCGCAACGCCAGCGTCTACGTGGACAGCTGGTCCAATACCAACACGCCGCCGCAGATCGCACTGCACCGGGCCAACGGCGAGAAGATCGCCACCCTGGTCGAGAACAATCTTGAAGACCCGGCGCATCCGTATGCGCGCTATCTCGATGCGCAGCGCCCGGTCGAGTTCGGCACCCTGACCGCCGCCGACGGCAAGACCGAACTGCACTACAGCCTGATCAAGCCGACCGGTTTCGATCCGGCCAAGCGCTATCCGGTCGTGGTCTACGTTTACGGCGGCCCGGCCTCGCAGACGGTCACCAACAGCTGGCCCGGCCGTGGCGATCACCTGTTCAACCAGTACCTGGCCCAGCAGGGCTACGTAGTGTTTTCGCTGGACAACCGCGGCACCCCACGTCGCGGCCGTGATTTCGGCGGCGCGTTGTACGGCGTGCAGGGCACCGTGGAAGTGGCCGACCAGCTGCGCGGCGTGGCCTGGCTGAAGCAGCAGAAGTGGGTCGACCCGGCGCGCATCGGCGTGCAGGGCTGGTCCAACGGCGGCTACATGACCCTGATGCTGCTGGCCAAGGCCTCGGACAGCTACGCCTGCGGCGTGGCCGGTGCACCGGTGACCGATTGGGGCCTGTACGACACCCACTACACCGAGCGCTACATGAACCTGCCGGGCAACAACCCGAAGGGCTATGAAGAAGCGCGCGTGCTGGCGCATATCGACGGCCTGCGCTCGCGGCTGCTGCTGATCCACGGCATGGCCGATGACAACGTGCTGTTCACCAACTCCACCGTGTTGATGAGCGCGTTGCAGAAGCGCGGCCAGCCGTTTGAACTGATGACCTATCCCGGTGCCAAGCACGGCCTGTCGGGCAGCAACGCGCTGCACCGCTACCGCCTGGCCGAGGACTTCCTGGGGCGCTGCCTGGCGCCCTGATCCCCCGTTCCTGCCACCGGCCTGACAAGGAGTTTGCCGATGACATTGCCGCCCGCACTTCCTGGTACCACCGTGCCCACCGGCTGGTGGCGACGCCACTGGCGCTGGGCCATGCCAGTGGCGGTGGTGGTCGGCATTGCGGCGGCAGCGGGGGCGGTGTGGTTCGCGCTGTCGCAGTGGGCGTACTGGAGCAAATCCAGCACGCCCTACCAGGAGGCCATGCGCCGCGCGCGCTGCAACATCGAGCTGGTCGAGGCCCTCGGTGAGCCGTTGCGTGATGGCTACCTGCCGGCGGGATCGATGCATTCCAATGGGCAAAGCCAGTTCGTGATCGGCGTGAGCGGTCCACAAGGGAAGGGCCGCCTGTTCCTCAACGCCAAGCGTAGTGGCGAGCACTGGGACTACCCGATGCTGTATGTGGTCACCGATGCCAACGAGGCCATCGATCTGACCGCGCTGGATGATGCCGAGGCGGCCGAGCGCTGTGCGTTGGCTGAGTGCCGCGCCAAGGGCGAGTGTCCGCCGTCGCTCAGTCTTTGAGAGGCGAAGCTGACGTTGCTGCCTTCTGGATTCGCAATGACTGCTGTTTTCGTTGATACCGTGATGCCACGCTGGGTTCTGCGTACCCGCGGTCTCTAGTCTCGATGCACCTGCCCGTTTGGGCAATGCTGCGGGCGAGGTGGAGCGGTGGAACGAATCTTGAGTGGCTTGATGGCTGTGTTGTGTGGTTTGTTTCTAGCGCCGACAACCTTTGCGGCGCTACCGTTCATCGAGGTTCCCACTGGTGGGTGGGATCCCGGGCTGGAGGCGCGCAAGCACTATGCCGGCGGAATGTATGACTGGGTGCGCCGGGTCAAGGTAGATCGCACGGCACTGGCGTCCGATCGGATCCAGGTCGATCTGTTCGACGACGTGTTCATTATCGAGCGCACGCCCCTGATCGCCAGAGAGCCGGAAGATGTTCCTCTATATGTGGCGGATGTCAGCACGCATGATGTCCAGCGCTCGCCCACGTCGCGGCAACTGTGGGCAGGGACGATCATCGGCGTGCGGGGGCCTGGGGGAATGTCGAGCACTGTTGAAATCACCGAGCTGGGCAACGGCGACCTCATGTCCAGTTTTTCACGTGGCCATTTGCTGTATCAGCTGTTTGGGGATCTACTGGTGCGCATCGATCTGCGCCGGGTTCCCAATGAAGCACCCACGGTGCGTGATCCCTATCCGGCGGACCCGCTCATCCTGGATAAGGCTGCTTCCCCATCAACCGCGGTATCGACGATACGCGTGGCTTTTGGGTACGGAAATGGTGCGCTTGCCAACGGTAGGGAGCAGGTTTTCAGAATGATGGAGGGAGCGGTCGAACACGCAACTGCTGGCTTCCTCGCTAGCGGTATTCGGGTTGAACTACAGCGGGCTGGAAATGCGCTGCCCGGCTACGCTGAATCCAGCGTGGTACAGACGCTGGATGACCTTGTTCTGGGCTCTAACGGCCCGCTCTGGCTGGTGCATAGGATGAGGCATCTGGAAAAGGCGGATTTGATGCTGATGATCATCGACACGAAAGATCCGGAATCCGTCTGCGGTCAAGCACAACGGCTTCTGGCAACGAAGGAAACGGCATTTGCGGTGGTTGAACGTCGCTGCCTTCCTAATGAGATCAACAGCCTCGCCCATGAAATCGGCCACCTCTTGGGCGCCGACCATGATCCTGCACACGCGTCCATCAGCCCTCCAAAATTCCAATACGGGCATGGCTATCAATCACCATTGAATACACTTGACCGGTGGAGGACAGTGATGGCTTACGATTGCAGTGATCGTGCATGCGGACGGGTCAACCGCTGGTCATCTCCGCGGGTGAGCCACAACGGATTGCCGGCTGGAACGGCGCGTCTGCATGACAACGTCCGCGTGTTGAATGAGACACGAGCCACAATAGCTGCATTCTATCCAGACCCGTGAGCAGACTGACCCGGGCCGGGAGGTTAACAATCAAGCCATGACCTCCGGCCAATTGCCCCCGACCCGCCAAGTGCGTAGGGTCGCAGGCATCCTGCCCTGGAGTTCCTGCATGAAGCCGCTTGTCCTTGCTGTTGCGTTGGCCCTGTCCGTTCCCGCCGCGCTGTCGGCCCCGCCGGCGTTGGCCGCCCCGGCTGCCGCCAAGCCCGCCGCTTCGCCCGCCTGGGTCACCCGCAGCAACCAGCTGGCGCAGATCCTGCTCGATGCGCAGGGCCCGTTCCAGCCTGAAGAGACCGGCTTCTTCGGCGTGCCGGGCTATGACGACAAGGTGGCCGACTTCGGCCCCGACAACGGTGCCCGCTACCGCGCGGCGATGACCAAGGCCCGCGGTGAGCTGCAGGCCAAGCTCGCCACCGAGCGCGATCCCAACGTCCGTCAGGACCTGGCGATCATGATCGCCGCCGCCAACCAGAACATCGAAGGCAGCGAACTCAACGAGAAATACCTGCTGCCGTGGAGCGATACCCCGCAGACGGTGTTCAGCGGCCTCAACCTGCTGCTCTCCGATCAGGTGCCCGCCGAGCGCCGCGCCAAGGCGCTGGATCGCCTGAAGGCCTACGCCGGGCTTGCCCCGGGCACGCAGCCGGTGACCACGCTGTCGCGCCAGCGCTACGAAGAGCGCTTGGGCGACAAGAGCCTGCTGCAGCCGACGAAGATCGAAGTCGAGCAGTCGCTGGCCAATGTGGATACCTACATCACCGGCATCGAGCAGCTGTTCGGCAAGTACAAGGTGGCCGGTGCCGAGCAGGCGCTGCAGACCATCGCCACCCAGCTGCGTGAGTACCGCGACTGGACCCGTACCTCGGTGCTGCCCAAGGCCCGCACCGATGCGCGCCTGCCCGAGCCGCTGTACGCCTACCAGCTCAAGCGCGTGGGCATCGACATCGCCCCGGCGTTGCTGATGCAGCGTGCCCAGCTGGAGTTCATGGAGACCCGCTCGGCGATGCGCCAGCTGGCGCCGCTGGTGGTGCAGGCCAAGGGCCTGAAGGTCACCGACACCACCGATCCGGTGGCGGTGGTGCGTGCGCTCAAGGGCGACAAGATTCCCGACGATCAGCTCGAGCACCACTACCGCGGCGTGATCGATGCGATCGACCCGATCATCCGCAAGGAAAAGATCGTCGACGTGCCGCAGCGTCCGATGCAGATGCGCCTGGGTTCGGCCGCCGAAAGCGCTGCCTCGCCGGCACCGCATTTCCTGCCGGCGCCGCTGGTCGGCAACACCGGGCAGCAGGGCACTTTCGTGCTGCCGCTGGGCAACCCGGCCGCGGGCGACAAGGCCGCGCAGTACGACGATTTCAACTTCGGCTCGGCCGCGTGGACGCTGAGCGCGCATGAAGGGCGCCCGGGTCACGAACTGCAGTTCACCGCGATGGTCGAGCGCGGCATCTCGCTGGCGCGCACGATGTTCGCGTTCAACTCGGTCAACGTGGAAGGCTGGGCGCTGTATGCCGAAGCGGAGATGGTGCCGTACGAGCCGCTGGACGGGCAGCTCATCGCGCTGCAGTTCCGCCTGCTGCGTGCCGCGCGCGCGATGCTCGATCCGATGCTCAACCTCGGCCTGATCGACCGGGCCAACGCCGAGCGCGTGCTGATCGATGAGGTCGGCCTGTCCAAGGCGATGGCCACCCAGGAGCTGGACCGTTACATGGTGCGCATGCCCGGCCAGGCAGGCAGCTACTTCTACGGCTACACCCGCATTCTTGAGCTGCGCATGCAGACCGAGCTGGCGCTGGGTGATCGCTTCGACCGGCTGGCGTTCAACAACTTCCTGCTCGACCAGGGCCTGTTGCCGCCGGACCAGCTGGCCAAGGCGGTCAATGATGTGTTCGTGCCCAAGTACAAAAACGCGGTCAAGCGCTGACGCGTTTGCGGTAGGCACCGACCGTTGGTCGGTGCGCTATCCCAGCAGCCACGACCAGCGGCCGTGGCCTGCCGTGGCCTTCGTTACCGCTGCGGCGTGATCGTCTGCGTCGGCAGGCGCGGCGCCGGCGGCGGATTCGGGACCCAGATGGCCACACCGGCCGCGCGCTTCTGCGTGGTCGGAATGCCGATGCCCACGCCACCGCCGACATGCGAGCCGTAGCTGCCCGCACCGACAGACATGCCCACGGGCGAGCCGCTGGAGCCCACGCCCATCAGGATCACGCCGTTGGCCCCGAGGGCGGCCGCTTCACGCTTGAGGCGCATGACGGCGGCATCGGTCTGGCCCTGCGTGCCGAAACCGACTGCGCTGGCCGATTCGAGCTGGGCAATTTCCTGTGACCCCGCCGGCGGGGTGGAGTAGATCTGCACCGTGGCCGGATCGACCGGCGCGCGCGCCTGGCCGAGCATGACCTTGGAGGTACTGGCGCAGCCGGCGCTGAGCAGCGCCAGGCCCAGCAATGCAGCGCATCGGATGTTCATGGCGTTACCCCTGTGTGTGATGGCTGGGATGATCGGCGCTGGCGACTGAATCGGTCCCAACCCCTGCCAGCGCACCCTAACACCGGCCCGGTGAGGCCCCCGCCAACGGCGTCTCGCCGGCGCTTGCGCCTGCGCCGGGAACCGCTATGGTGGGCCACGCATTCACCTCAAGGAGCAGGGCATGGGATTGATCAGTCTGTTGTGGGGCATCGTCGCGCTGCTCTGGATGATTGTGGCCCTGATCCCGCTGCTGGGCTGGGGCAACTGGTTCCTGATCCCGTTCGCAGCAGTGGGCGCGGTCATCGCCGCGATCGGCATCCTGTTCACCCACGCCAGCAAGCGCGGCCGGGCCTGGACCGGGCTGGTGCTCAACGGCATCGTGGTGGTGGTGGGCATCGTCCGGCTGGGGCTGGGTGGCGGCATCATCTGAGCGGCCCGTGCGCGGCCCGGGTGCGACCGACCGTCGCAGCTCACGGCCGCCCGGTACCATCGGCGTAGAATGGCCGGCTGCCGCATCCGGCTCTGCCGGCGGTCCACGCCCGTCCGGGCGCTCTCCCTGCACCGATGATCATTCGTCCTCGTCCCCACGGCTGGCAACTGCTCTACATCCTGCGCGGCTCCATCGTTCCGGCGGTGGCCCCGAAGGTGCTGGCGATCCTGCTGCTGTCGATCGCGGTGGCTGCCCTGGCCGAGCTGTGGCATCCGCCGGGCATCGAGCGCGTGTCGGTGGCACCGTTCACGCTGCTGGGCCTGGTGCTGTCGATTTTCCTGAGCTTCCGCAACAACGCCTGCTTCGAGCGCTGGTGGGAAGGCCGCAAGCTGTGGGGCCAGCTCATCTATGAATCACGCAGCCTGGCCCGCCTGTGCCAGGCGCTGCTGGTCGACGATCCTGCGCTGCGCGACCGCGTGTGCCGGCTGTGCATCGGCTTCGCGCATGCGTTGGCCGCCCGCCTGCGTGGCCGCGACATGGCGCTGGCGGCGCTGCCGTGGGTGCCCGAGGCCGATCGCGCGCGGTTCGGCCAGCGCCTCAACGCGCCCGACCAGCTGCTGGCGATGATCGCCGCCGATCTCGCCCAGGCGCTGCGCGCCGGCCAGCTTGATCCGTTCCTGTACACCCAGTTCGAAACGCGCCTGCATGCGCTGTCCAGCATCCAGGCCGGTTGCGAGCGCATCCTGACCACGCCGCTGCCGTTCGCCTACACGCTGCTGCTGCACCGCTGCGCCTGGCTGTTCTGCGTGCTGCTGCCCTTCGGCCTGGCCAGCTCGCTGGGCTGGGCCACTCCCGTGGTCTCGGCCGTGCTCGCCTATGCGTTCTTCGGCCTGGATCAGCTCGGCGAGGAGATGGAGGAGCCGTTCGGGCTGGAATCCAACGACCTGCCGCTGGATGCGATGGTGCGTACCGTCGAAATCGATCTGCTCGACAGCCTGGGCGTCCAGCCGCTGCCCGAGCCGCTGCAACCGCGGCAATACCTGCTGCAGTAGTTCCTGCACTCCTTCCTGCATTCCGTTCCGGAGTTCCTCATGGCACACCCCGACTACCGCCCCCGCCGCATGCGTCACGACGAGTTCTCGCGCCGTCTGATGCGCGAGAACACGCTGACCACCGACGACCTGATCTACCCGGTGTTCGTGCACGAGCTGGCCGGCCGCGCGCCGGTGGCCTCGATGCCGGGCGTGGAGCGGCTGTCCATCGACGAGCTGCTCAAGGTGGCGGAAGAGGCGCTGGAACTGGGTATCCCGGTGATCGACCTGTTCCCGGTGATCGATCCGGCCGGCAAGTCGCTCGATGCCGCGGCGGCATGGGATGAAAACGGCCTGGCACAGCGCGCCATCCGCGCGTTGAAGTCGCGCTTCCCCGAGCTGGGCGTGATGACCGATGTCGCGCTGGATCCGTACACCACGCACGGCCAGGACGGCATCATCGATGACAAGGGCTACGTGCTCAACGACATTACCGTGGAGGCGCTGGTCAAGCAGTCGCTTTCGCATGCCGAAGCGGGCGTGGACATCATTTCGCCCTCGGACATGATGGACGGCCGCATCGGTGCGATCCGCCGTGCGCTCGATGCCGCCGGCCACGTCAATGTGCGGATCATGGCCTACTCGGCCAAGTACGCCTCGGCGTTCTACGGCCCGTTCCGCGACGCGGTCGGCAGCTCCACCGGCCTCGGCAAGGCGGACAAGAAGACCTACCAGATGGACCCGGCCAACGGCGACGAGGCCATGCGTGAGATCGCGCTGGACCTGGAAGAGGGCGCGGACATGGTGATGGTCAAGCCGGGCATGCCCTACCTGGACCTGGTGCGCCGGGTGAAGCAGCAGTTCGGCGTGCCGACCTTCGCCTATCAGGTCAGTGGCGAGTACGCGATGATGAAGGCGGCCTTCGCCAATGGCTGGCTGGACGAGCGGGCCTGCGTGATGGAGTCGTTGATCGGCTTCAAGCGCGCCGGCGCCGATGGCGTGTTGACCTATTTCGCCCCGCAGGTGGCGCGTTGGCTGCGCGAGCGCTGACAATACGCGCCCACCCCGATACAGGACGACGATGATGCAGACGATGGGATGGCTACAGTGGGTGACCTGGACGGCCGGTGTGCTGGCCTTCGCCGTGGTGATCGGGCTGGTGATCCGTGGCGTGCGCCGCGCCGCGCGGCAGGCACCGGAGCAACCCTCCGCCGCCGCCCGCATCGCCCGTGAGGCGCAGCTGTCGCCCGCCTTGCAGGCACAGCTGGCCGCGTTGAACCAGCGCAAGGATCGCGGCGAGATCAGCGAAGCGCAGTACGAGCAGCAACGCGCGGCGCTGCTGCAGGCGCACTAGTGCTCGGCCAGCACGATCACGGGTAGCGCCACGCCATGCGTGGCAGCCTTTCGGCGACCGCAGCGTCAACCGCAGCCCATGCCCCGCGGCGCTGTCGGCGCCTTGATCCGGTACAGATCCAGCCCGCCGGCACGCGGTGCGCGTGCCATGCCAGCCAGGACCATCTCCGAAGGCTTGGACGCGTCCACCACCGGCGCGCCGGTCTGGCCGCCGGCGGTATTGAATGACAGCGTCAGCGGCACCGCCGCCTGGCGGTGATCGCAGCTCGCCAGCAAGACCTGCGAATGCCCGTCGCTCGCGCGGGTGAACGCCAAGGCGCCGTCATTGTCCAGCCACGCCGCCCCGAGTTCGTCGGCGGCCGTGTTGAGCGGCGCGGGCAGGGCCTGCGCCGTACCGAGTCCCTCACCCTGCACGGGCGCCAGATACAGATCGAAGCCGCCCTGGGTCTGTTTCCCATTGCGGGAGAACAGCAGCGTGTGGCCATCCGGCCGCAGCGCGGGCGCCCGTTCGTCGTCGCGCGTGTTGAGCGCCGGCAGGGGCTGCACGGCGCCGATCGTGCCATCGGTGGCCACCGGGGCGCGGTACAGATCGAACCCACCCTGGCCGCCGCTGCGGTTGGAGGCGAAGTACAGCCAGCGGCCATCGTGGCTGAAGTACGGGTCGCGCTCGTCGTTGGCGCTGTTGAGCGCGAGCAGGGCAGGGTCCTGCCAGCGGCCATCACGCAGCACCGCCTGCCACAGGTCCCAGCCGCCCCGGCCGCCGGGTCGGTCGCTCGCCCAGACGATGCGCTGGCCATCCGCTGCGATCGTGGCCTGCGCCTCGTTGGCCTTGGTGGAGACCACGCCCATGCCTTCGATGCCGAATTCGGAAAGCGCCATCGCGGCGGGTGTGCAGAGTAAACTGGCGCTCAGCGCGAGCAGAGACAATGGAATGCGCATCATCGCGTCCGTTGGGGTTTGCGTTCCATTCTAGGCCCGGAGCAGGACAACCCATGACCGACCGTTACGCCGTATTCGGCCAGCCCATCGCGCATTCGCAGTCGCCGCACATCCATGCCACGTTCGGCCGGCAGGAAGGCCTGGCGCTGGACTACCGCGCGATCGAGGCATCGCCGGGCGAGTTCCTGGCGGCCCTGGAGGCCTTTGCCGCCGAAGGCGGCGTGGGCGCCAACATCACCGCGCCGCACAAGGAAGCCGCCTTCGCGCTGTGCACCACGCTGACCTCGCGCGCGCGCCGCGCCGGTGCGGTCAACACGCTTCTGCGCAAGGGCGACCGCTGGCACGGCGACACCACCGATGGCATCGGCCTGGTCCGTGACCTCACCGACCGCCACGGGCTGGACCTGCGCGGCCGCCGCACCCTGCTGATCGGCGCCGGTGGCTCGGCCCGCAGCGTGGCCCCGGCCCTGCTGGATGCAGGCATCCTGGAACTGGTCGTGGTCAACCGCACCCCGGAACGTGCCGATGCGCTGATCGATGCGATGGGCGAGCCGGGCCGCGCGATCACCCGCTACTGGGAAGACATCCGCGAGCTGGGCGATTTCGAGCTGATCATCAACGCCACCTCGGCCGGCCGCGACCGCGCCGCGGAGTTCAAGCTGCCGCTGTCGCTGGTCAACAGCATGACCACCGCGGTGGACCTCAACTACGGCGAGGCCGCGATCGCCTTCACCGCGTGGGCGCGCTCGGCCGGCTGCCGCAACATCGTCGATGGGCTGGGCATGCTGGTCGAACAGGCCGCCGAGAGCTTCCTGCAGTGGCACGCGGTGCGCCCACAGACCGATGCGGTCTACACCGAGCTGCGTACCCAGCTGGCCCCGCTGGCTGGCGAGGACTGAGCCGGTGGACATGGATCTTCTGATTTCGATGCTGACCATGGTCGGCGGGCGCCTGCCGGTGCTGATCGCGCTGGCGGTCGCGGTGGTCTGGGTGGTGGATACCCCGCGGGGTGCGATCCGCAGCGTGGCTTTGAGCGCGTTGGGCCTGCTGGCGCTGACCACCCTGGCCGGCCTGGTGCTGAACCTGGTGCCGATGTGGTTGGTGCAGCAGGGCAACTACGGAAATCTGCAGATGATGTCCACGATGCTCGGCGTCGGCCACTTCACGCTCAACCTGTTCGAGGCGCTTGCGCTGGTCCTGCTGGTCTGGGCGATGACCCGCGCGCTGCGTGGCCGTGCCGTTCAACCGGCTCCTCCGCTGCCGCCGCGCTGAGCAGGCGCAGCTGCCTGTCGCGGTCCACACGTACGGCGTGGACCGCGTCACGGATATGAACCGGCGCGGAAACTGGCGCCGGTCACGGCCCCCCGGTCGTGAGAAAATGGGGACCGTGATCCAGTCAGGCAGTCCCCCGGCGTGACCGAAAAAGTTGAAGCCCCCCGCGCCCTGAACGACGAACTCAAGGCCGGCATCCGCGACGCCTACGCCAAGCTGCAGGCCAATACGCCCGGCTTCAGTACCCGGCGCTCGCAGAGCCAGATGATCGGCGTGGTGTCGCGTGCGCTCTCGCACAGTGGCGGCGTCGGCGTGGTCGAAGCGCCCACCGGCGTTGGCAAGTCGCTGGGCTACCTGACCGCGGGCGTGCCGATCGCACTGGCGACCAAGAAGAAGCTGGTGATCAGCACCGGCACCGTGGCGCTGCAGTCGCAGCTGGTCGAGCGCGACATCCCCAATTTCCTCAAGGCCACCGGCATCGAAGCCACCGTGGCGCTGGCCAAGGGCCGCACCCGCTACCTGTGCACCCGCAACGCCGCTGAAGCGCATGGCGATGGCGCGCAGGAAGGCATGTTCGACGACGAGCAGCCGTTGTTTGATCGCCCGCTGGCGCCGATCGAGATGGATCTGGCGCAGTCGCTGAGCAAGGCCTTCCTCGAAGGCCGCTGGAACGGCGACCTGGATAATGCCCCGGAGACGATCAGCAACACGCTGCGCTCGCGCATCACCACGCCGGCCTCCGGTTGTGCCGGGCGCAAGTGCGCGTACTCGGCGCAGTGCGCGGTGCTGCGCTCGCGCAATACCGTGCGCGAGGCGCAGATCGTGGTGACCAATCACGCGCTGCTGTTGTCGGCGCTGTCGATCGGCGAGAGCGACAACGGCCAGCCGCTGATCGCTCCGCCGTCGGACATGCTGCTGGTGCTCGATGAAGGGCATCACATCGGCAACGTCGCCATCGACCAGGGCGCGGCCAGCCTCGCGCTGGACGAAATGGCCAAGCGCACCGGCCGCCTGCAGGTGCTGATCGCCGCGTCCTACCGCGCGGTGGACAAGGACAAGCTCGGCAACCTGCTGCCCAACGAGGCGATCGAGGCCGCCGCCAAGGTCAGCAAGCAGCTCAAGGCCTTCCGCGATGTGATCGACCGCAGCTGGCGACCGGACCCGTCCGCGCAGGAACCGATGTGGCGCGCTCCGAATGGCCGCCTGCCGGACATCTGGATGCCGGACATCGAGGCCATCGCCGACGACACCCGCGCGCTGTTCAACTGGGCGCATGCCGCGTTGACGCAGGTCGCAAAGGGCAAGCCCGAGGACGCCGCGCGCGAGCGCCTGCAGCGCAACCTCGGCATGGCGCTGGAGATGATCGAGCAGCAGCACAACCTGTGGACCGGCTGGCGCCGCGAAGACAAGGAGGGCCAGCCGCCGACCGCGCGCTGGATCACGCTCTCGCGCGATGGCGATCTGATTCTGCATGGCTCACCGATCTCGGCCGCGAACGTGTTGCGCAAGCTGCTCTGGGATGAAGTGGACTCGGTGGTGATGACCTCGGCCACGCTCACCGGCGGTGGCGATTTCCAGGCACTGGCGATCGACAACGGCATTCCGGCCGAGGCCGAGATGGTCTCGCTGGCCTCGCCGTTCGATCTGCCCAACCAGGCGCAGTTGATCGTGCCGGCGTTTCCGGTGACCCCGGATGACAAGGAAGGTCACCCCAGGGAAGTGGCCAAGTACCTAGTCAAGGAACTGGACTGGGGCAAGGGCAGCATCGTGCTGTTCACCTCGCGCTGGAAGATGGAAAAGGTGGCCGAGCTGATGCCGGCCGCGCAGCGCAAGCAGGTGCTGGTGCAGGGCGAAACCGCCAAGCAGAAGATGATCGACGAGCATCTGCGGCGCACCTCGGCCGGGGAGGGCTCGGTGTTGTTCGGGCTGAATTCCTTCGGCGAAGGCCTCGATCTGCCGGGCGAAGCCTGCACCACGGTGGTGATCACCCAGGTGCCGTTCGCCGTGCCGACCGATCCGCAGACCTCCACGTTGAGCGAGTGGTTCGAGAGCCGCGGCCTGAACGCCTTCAACCTGATCGCGATCCCGCACGCCCTGCGCACGCTGACCCAGTTCTCCGGCCGGTTGATCCGCACCTCCACCGATACCGGCCGCGTGATCATCCTCGACTCGCGGCTGCTGACCCGCCGTTACGGCAAGCGCATCATCGATTCACTGCCGCCGTTCAAGCGGGTGATCGGGTAGCGCTGAGTACTTCCTGGCAGCTCGGTCAGAGGGTGCTTCCGTGAGGCGCGGCCGAGGTGTCTGGATGACGGCAGGCCTGGTGGGAGATGGCCTGCTGGTAGCTCTGGCCGAAGCACCGGACAAACGCATCGACGATATCGAGATTGGGCGGCCAGGCGACCTGCATCACCTCCCCGCTCGGCATCGTGAAGTCGAAGAAGCCGTTCTCGACGTTGGTCCCAGGCGGCGCAGGCAGGGCTGCGAGCGTCGCGCGGGCGGCGGCCAGGGCCGCGCGGTCCTTTTCGATGAGCGCGACGCTGGCATCCACGTAAGGATTCCAGCCGCCTGCATCCGGCGCAGGTTTGTAGGTCTGCCTCATCAATGTGACCGCCTGCGCGTCCTGCCCGGCCTGCGCGCGCATCTGCGCTTCATGCCAGATCATCGTGGTGTTGCCGGCGGCCTTGGGCTGCGCACGATAGGCCGCGATGAGATCGGCAGCAGCGAGCTGGCACTGGGCCTTCTCCGCCATCGGCCGCCAGCCGCCTTCCAGATCCTGATCAAACTGCTCCGGGCTCAGCGCCAGCATCGCGGCGCGATCCACGGCGCAGTCCTCGGCAAAGGCCGGACATGCGGCGGCCGACAAGGCCAGTAACAGCAGAGAACGCGTGCCGTGCATCGTCACATCCTTGTTCAGAGGTCTGCACCGAGTGTTTTCCAGAGATGCATAAGGGGTCAAGCGCTCACCCCCGCCGCAACCGCAGGCGCTGCCCCTCGCTGAGGCTGCGCCACAGCCACTCCACCGGGCCGAAACGGTACCGTTGCAACCACCAGGCGCTCAGCCACAACTGCAGTGGGAACACGATCAGCGCTGCTGCGAGGATCGGCCACAGCCCATGCCCTGTCCCCAATCCCAGCCCGAAGCCGGCGAAAAGCGGCACGCAGATCGCGCTCTGCAGCAGGTAGTTGCTCAACGCCATCCGTCCGGCAGGCACGAACACGCGCAGCCAGCGCTCCGCCCAGGCATGCAGATAGAGCAGCGCGAAGCCGCAGGCCAGCGCGATACCCAGCGCCAACGGGGCGACGCGATAGCTCACCCGCAGCAGGTAGCCCGGCACACCGCTGCGTAGCGCAGGCCAAAGCTCTTTCAGCGCAGGCGCGCACGTTTCCAAGGTGAGGAAGACGGCGGCGATCACCGCGCCGCCGAGGCACAGCATCCGCAGGCTGCGCCGATGCTGCAGCGGAGACTGCAGCAGTCCACGGCGGCCCGCCCAGTAGCCGAGCAGGAAGCGGCCCAGCACGAAGAACAGCAGGGCCCAGTTGGTCAGCCGTACCCAGCTGCCGAGCAGCAGGTTCTGCCACCAGGCCTCGACCAGCGTGCCGGAGGACAGTGCCGTCACGGCGGCGCCGTAGACCTGCGCGCGCGGCGCCATCGTCATCACCCACTCGCGCATCCATGGCGACAGCAGCGGTGGCAGGAACAAGGCGATCACCACGCCGGTCACCACCAGCGCGCGATCGCCGAGGTGACGGAACAGCGGCAGGAGCAGCCCGACCAGCGCGTAGGTCAGCAGGATGTCGCCCCACCACAGCACCGTGGCATGCAGCAGGCCGATCAGCGCCAGTGCGGCCATGCGGCGCAGGTGCGGTGCCACGCCCGCTGTGCCACGGGCGTCCATCTGCATGGCAACCCCCATCCCGAACAGCAGGGAGAACACCGTGATCGCTTTGAGGTCCACCACCCAGCCCATGCCGGTGCGGATCACGTGGTCGAGCGCGGCGCTGGGCAGGGCCTGCTGGGTGGATGCATCCAGCAACCCATCCAGCGAGAAGAAGCGCAGGTTGACCAGGAACACGCCGAGCAGCGCGACGCCGCGCAGGGCGTCGATCAGGGGCTGGCGAGGCGATGGCGCGATCATGCGCCGCAGCGTAGCCGATCCGCCCGCGCGGCGCGCCTCAGTCGTCCAGCTTGGCCAGGTCGCGCACCGCGCCCTTGTCAGCACTGGTGGCCAGCAACGCATAGGCCTTCAGTGCACCGGTGACCTTGCGCGGACGCGCCTCGCGCGGCTTCCAGCCGAGCGCGTCCTGTTCGGCGCGGCGTGCGGCCAGTGTGGCGTCATCGAGCAGCACATCGATGCGCCGTGCGGGAATGTCGATGCGGATGCGGTCGCCGTTGCGCACCAGGCCGATGGATCCGCCCGAGGCCGCTTCCGGCGAGGCATGCCCGATCGACAGGCCCGACGTGCCGCCGGAAAAACGGCCGTCGGTGAGCAGGGCGCAGTGCTTGCCCAGCCCCTTGGATTTCAGATAACTGGTCGGGTACAGCATCTCCTGCATGCCCGGGCCACCGCGCGGGCCTTCGTAGCGGATCACCACCACATCGCCGGCCACCACGTCATCGGCGAGGATGCCCTGCACGGCGGCGTCCTGGCTTTCGAACACGCGCGCGTTGCCTTCGAACACGTGGATGGATTCGTCCACGCCAGCGGTCTTCACCACGCAGCCATCGACGGCGAGATTGCCACGCAGCACCGCCAGCCCGCCTTCGGCCGAATAGGCGTGCGCGACGGCGCGGATACAGCCTTCGGCACGGTCGACATCCAGCGTCGGCCAGCGCGTGGCCTGGCTGAAAGCGACCTGGGTGGGGACGCCGGCGGGCCCTGCGCGGAAGAAATCGTGGACCTTTTCATCGATGCTCACCGCGACATCCCAGCGCGAGATCGCCTCGGCCAAGGTGCGGCTGTGCACGGTCGGCACGTGGGTATGCAGCAGGCCACCGCGCGCGAGTTCGCCGAGGATGCCGAACACCCCGCCAGCGCGATGCACGTCCTCCATGTGGTACTTCGGCGTGTTCGGGGCGACCTTGCACAGCTGCGGCACACGCCGCGAGAGCGCGTCGATGGCATGCAGGTCGAAGTCCACCTCCGCCTCCTGCGCCGCGGCCAGCAGATGCAGGATGGTGTTGGTCGAGCCGCCCATCGCGATATCCAGGGTCATCGCGTTTTCGAAGGCTTCGCGGGTGGCGATGCCGCGTGGCAGTGCACCCGCCTCTTCGCCGCCATACCAGCGGTGGCACAGTTCCACGATCAGGCGTCCGGCGCGGCGGAACAGCTGCTCACGGTCGGCATGCGTGGCCAGGGTCGAGCCGTTGCCGGGCAGCGACAGGCCCAGCGCTTCGGTCAGGCAGTTCATCGAATTGGCGGTGAACATGCCCGAACACGACCCGCAGGTGGGGCAGGCGCTGCGCTCGTACTCGGCGACCTTCTCATCGCTGGCGCTTTCATCGGCGGCGATCACCATCGCATCCACCAGGTCCAGCTTGTGCTCGGACAGCCGCGTCTTGCCCGCTTCCATCGGCCCGCCGGAGACGAACACCACCGGGATGTTCAGGCGCAGGGCGGCCATCAGCATGCCGGGGGTGATCTTGTCGCAGTTGGAAATGCACACCAGCGCATCGGCACAGTGCGCGTTGACCATGTATTCCACCGAGTCGGCGATGATCTCGCGGCTGGGCAGTGAATACAGCATGCCGTCGTGGCCCATGGCGATCCCGTCATCCACCGCGATGGTGTTGAACTCCTTGGCGACGCCACCGACCTGCTCGATCTCGCGCGCCACCAACTGGCCCAGGTCCTTGAGGTGCACGTGCCCGGGCACGAACTGGGTGAACGAGTTGGCGACGGCGATGATCGGCTTGTGGAAGTCGCCATCGGTCATGCCGGTGGCGCGCCACAGGGCGCGTGCGCCGGCCATGTTGCGGCCGGCGGTGGAGGTGCGGGAGCG
Source organism: Stenotrophomonas sp. TWI587 (assembly GCF_039674145.1). Lineage (NCBI taxonomy): Bacteria > Pseudomonadati > Pseudomonadota > Gammaproteobacteria > Lysobacterales > Lysobacteraceae > Stenotrophomonas > Stenotrophomonas sp. TWI587. The sequence continues at coordinate 93,142 of NZ_JBDJMW010000007.1, forward strand.
GTATTCAGGCATGGTGGCTGGCAGGATCTGGCGGGCCGTGGGGGCGCGTTTCAGCTCGATTCTGCCGAAAAATTCCGGTTGCGTTTGCAACCGTTGCCAACGGTGTTTCCCGGGCAAAACCTGAAACCGCGTTCAGCTGGGCGACTTTGCCGGTTTTGGTTGTTCGCCCCGATCAGGCATGATTGGGGAGATAACCGCACTAGGGGGCATGACGCCATGAAACGTTCCAGGACCACTGCGCTGCTGCTGATGAGCGCCGCGCCGCTGCTGTTCACCGCCTGCCAGAAGAACGAGGCCGTGCAGGTGCAGGAAGGGCTCTACACCTCGGTGCAGGCCTGTACCGAAGCTACCGGCGATCCGTCCAGCTGCCGCACCGCTTTCGCCGAAGCGCAGAAGCAGTCGGCCGATGCCGCCCCCAAGTACGCCACGCGTGAAGCCTGTGAGGCCGAGTACAACGCCGAGCAGTGCGTGGAACAGAAGACCTCCACCGGCCACTCGTTCATCGGGCCGATGATGATGGGCTTCTTCATGTCGCAGATGCTCAGCAACCGTGGCGGCGCAGGCCTGGCCCAGCAGCCGGCGGCAAGCCCGGCCTACCAGGACAAGGCCAAGGGCTGGGCACGCCCGGGTCCGTCCACCGGTGGCATGAACACGGCCAGCGGCATCGGCGCCGGCAAGGCCGGCCTGGCGCCGGTCAACGCCACCCCGAACCGGGCGGTCACCGCCAGCCGCGGCGGCTTCGGCAACACCAGCAGCAACCGCAGCAGCGTCGGCGGCTGATCGATGCAGCGCGTGCGTATCGCCGAGCGCAGCCAATGGCGCGCTCGGGCCGAAGAATCCGGGTTCCGTTTCCACACCATCGATGGCCTGCCGTACTGGGATGAAACCGCGTACTACGCGTTCACTCTGCGCCAGATCGAACAGGACATCGAAGATCCCAGCGCCGAGCTGCATGCCATGGCGATGGATCTGGTGGACGAGGTGGTGGGCAGCCAGCAGTTGATGGACCAGCTGGCGATCCCGCCGCAGTTCCGCGACTGGATCGCCGACAGTTGGCGCCGCCGCGAGCCGCACCTGTACGGGCGGCTGGATTTCGCCTACGACGGCAGCGGCCCGGCCAAGCTCTACGAGCTGAATTACGACACGCCCACCTCGCTGTTTGAAGCGTCGTTCTTCCAGTGGCAGTGGCTGGAAGACCAGCGCAACCAGAACCGGCTCCCGCCGCATGCCGACCAGTTCAACGCCATCCATGAGGCGCTGGTCGAGCGCTTCGGTGAACTGGCCGCGCAGCTGCCGCCGCCGCTGTATTTCAGTGCGGTCGGTGCGTCGGAAGAAGACCAGGGCACGGTCGCCTACCTGCGCGACTGTGCGGCCCAGGCCGGCCTGCGCGGCGACGCGATCGCGATCGAGGATATCGGCCTGTCCGAGGACGGGCGCTTCACCGCGCTCGACGACACCGTGATCGGCAGCCTGTTCAAGCTGTATCCGCTGGAAGACCTGATGACCGAGTCGTTCGGCCAAGCGCTGCCCGCTTCGGGCGTGCAGCTGCTGGAACCGGCATGGAAGGCGATCCTCAGCAACAAGGGCGTGCTGCCGCTGCTGTGGCAGCGTCACCGTGGCCACCCGAACCTGCTCGCCGCCGAATTCGACGATGGCAGCGAGCTGCCGCGTGGCTGGGTGCGCAAGCCGTTGTTCTCACGCGAGGGCGCCAATGTGGCCATGCACCTGGCCGATGGCAGCTGGCAGGAAAGCGAAGGCCCGTACACCGGCCCGGCAATCCGCCAGGCCGCGCATCCGCTCACCGCGTTCGATGGCGGTTATCCGCTGATCGGCAGTTGGGTGGTGGGCGATCAGGCCTGTGGCATGGGCATCCGTGAGGACAACAGCCGGATCACCCGCGACAGCGCCCGCTTCGTACCGCACGCGATCATCGACGAAGCGCCGACGCGCATCTACCTCTGACGGTTACAACAGCCCATCCCGCTTGACTGCCAGATAGCGCTCCACCAACGCGCCGGGCAGCGCTTCGGCGGTGACATCCAGTACCATCACCCGGTGGCTGCGCAGCGCGTCATGTGCGTCGCTGCGCTGCTGCAGGTAACGCGCGATCGCACCGGCCTGGGTGGCGTCCTGCAGGGTCTCCACCGGCTGGGACAGCGCATCATCCAGCTCGCGTTCGCGCAGGCTGGCCACGCACACCAGGTGCTGGCGCTGCAGCAGGCGCACCGCGGCGAGCAGATCTTCAATGTCCTCATCGCGCACGTTGGTGACCAGCATCACCAGTGAACGGCGGCGCTGGCGCAGCGACAGTTCGGTGGCGGCGGCAAGGTAATCGGTGGCAACCGGCTGCGCCTGCAGATCGTAGCTGGCGCGCAGCAGGGTATCGATGGTGCCCATGCCGCGCTTGGGTGCGACCCAGCGGCTGTCGCCCCCGGCCGCGAACAGGCCCACACCGTCGCCCTGGCGCAGCGCGAGGTAGGACACCACCAGCGCCGCATTGAGCACATGATCGAAATGCGACAGCCCACCTTCGCTGGCCATCATGCGTCGGCCGGTGTCGATCATCAGCACCAGCTGCTGGTTCTTCTCGTCCTGGTATTCGCGGGAAACCAGCTTGCGCGCACGCGCGGTTGCCTTCCAGTCGATCTGGCGCAGGCTGTCGCCGACGCGGTACTCGCGCATCTGGTGGAAATCCGTGCCTTCGCCGCGGCGGCGCTTGAGGTGCGCGCCAACCAGGCGCGAGGCCTGTTCGGCACTGAACAAGGCGAAGCGCGTCAGCGGGGCGAAGTTCGGGTACACGCGCACCGCCAGCGACGGCGGCAGCTGGCGCCGTTGATGCCACAGCCGCCACGCACTGTGCATGCGTAGGTGCACGCCCTCGAAGACGAAACGGCCACGCGCGGTCGGGGTCAGTCGGTACGCCACGCTGCTGGTGACCATCGGCTTGAGCGCCAGTGATCGCGGCAGGCCCTGCAGGCTCCAGCCACCGGGCACCAGATCGAACACGTCCACGCGCTGGTGGCGGCTCGATTCCAACCGCAGCGTCGCCTCACGTTCGACATTCAGTGCCAGCGACTCCGGCAGCTCGCGGTGCACACTTGGCGAGGGCTGGCCGCGCAGGCGCAGCAGGTCCACCAGCGCGATCAGCGCCACCCCGGCACCGATCGCCCACCAGATCCAGTGTGGCCAGATGCCGATGACCACGGGCACGCCGAGCAGGCCCCAGCCGGCCAGCAGTGCCAGCAACAGTGCGCGCGGCCTCATGCCGTCCGCTCGGGATGGAGGGCGCGCCGGTTCATTTGCGCGGTGCGTCCACCTTGGCCAGCAGGGCGGTCAGCGCATCGTCGGCACTCTGCCCTTCGATCTGCAGTTCCGGTGCGAGGGCGATGCGGTGGCGCAGGGCGGGCCTGGCGATATCGCGCACGTCATCGGGGGTGACGAAATCACGACCGGACAGCACGGCCTGCGCACGGGCCGCACGCACCAGCGCGATGCTGCCGCGCGGGCCGGCACCGAGCGCGATACCCGGCCATTGCCGCGTGGCGGCGACGATCCGCACCGCATAGTCGATCACTTCCGGGTCGACCGTGATCGCGGCGGTGGCCTGCTGCAACGCGACGACCTCGGCCGCATTCAGCACGCGTGGCACCTGCGACAGATCGAAATCGGCGGCGCTGCGGCCGGTGGTGATCGCATCGACCATGCGCTTCTCGTCGTCCAGCGTCGGGTAGTCGATCAGCACCTTGAGCAGGAAACGGTCCAGCTGCGCTTCGGGCAGCGGGTAGGTGCCTTCCTGCTCGACCGGGTTCTGCGTGGCCAGGGTCAGGAACGGCGGGGTCAGCGCGAATGCCTTGCCTTCGATGGTGACCTGGCCTTCCTGCATCACTTCCAGCAGGGCCGACTGGGTCTTGGCCGGGGCGCGGTTGATTTCATCGGCGAGCAGCAGATTGGTGAACACCGGGCCGCGACGGATCTTGAAGCTCTCCGTCTTCGGGTCGTACACCGCATGGCCGCTGACATCGCTGGGCATCAGGTCCGGGGTGAACTGCACGCGGCCGTAATCCAGCTCCAGCGCCTGGGCGAGGGCACGCACCAGCAGGGTCTTGCCGAGCCCGGGCACCCCTTCGATCAGCACGTGGCCACCGGCCAGCAGCGCGATCAGGATCTGGTCCAGCACCTCGGGCTGGCCGATGAAGGCCTGGCCCACGGCCTCACGGACGGCATCGACGCGTTCGGACAACGGCGATGGCAACGGCGACGGCAACGGTGATGGCGTCACGGCAGGCGGGGACAGCGGCGGCGGAAGCGTCGGCTCGGTCATAGCAGGTTTCTCATCTGGATCAGCAGGCGGATGCGGTCGCGCAGGCCGGCGACGTCGTTGGAGGCGGGTGGGGTCAAGGCAGTCCGCACGCGCTCGTGCGACCACTGCAGCACCGTGGCGATGGCGTGCACCTGGCCCTCACCGGTGAGGGCGGCTGCCGTGGGTGAACGCCGCCGCAGACGGGCCAGGAAGGCCCGGCGCACGGCGTCGTACAGCAGCGGTGCGCTGCCGAAGCGCAGCAGGTGCTCGCCGCTGGCGCGGATGTGTTCCAGCAGCGAGCGACGTTCGGCGGCCGGCGAGGGCAGTTCACTGCCCAGGCGCTGCGCGCGCTGCCACAGCCAGCCGAGCAGCGCCAGCAGCAACGGCGCCCACACTGGCCAGCCGAGGTAGAACACGCGGTTCCACAGGGAGGGCGGGCGCGAGGCGTACACCAGCCACACCGTCCCCTTGCCATAGTTGGGCGCCAGCACGTAGCGGGTGAGATCGCGGTGGGCCTTGTCGTGCAGGCCATCAACGAGGGCGTTGGCAGCGGTTGGCGGAACGGTCGGGTTGGGCCGGCCCTTGCCATGCATGAAGGCCATGTCGGCCAGCACATCGATGCGGCCCTGGCCGTGGCGCAGGCGGGCGAAGACCAGGTCATAGTCGTCACCCCATCCACGCTCAAGGGTGATGCCGGAAGGCGGCTCGGCGGAGAAGCGGCGTCCATTGCAGAACTCGACATGCTGGGGGTCGTCGCGCACGTGGAACCGCTGGCAGTAACTTTCGTAGCCTTCGCTGTCCACGCCGAGTGCTTCCAGCAGCGGACCATTAGGCGCGGTGTCCTTTCCAGTCGGCGGCGTCCGCACGACCAGATGCCCGCCCTGTTTCACCCACGCCATCAGCGTGGCGACGGTGGGGGCTGGAATCTCCGCACTGTCCTGTAGCAGCACCACGGTATCGCCTGGTGCCAGCGGCATGCGGGCAAGGTCCAGGCGCGGGCGCGACTGCACCGTGATCCCATCGGCCCGCAGTGCCTGGCCGAGCACGTACAGCGCGTTGTAGCTGGCCTCACCCTGCGGTGGCAGATGCTCGGTGTGGGTGACCCGCTCGTGTGTGCGCAGGAACAGGATCGCCAGCGGCACGCAGATCACCAACAGGCCCAGCACGACCAACAACCAGCGCAGACGGACGCTCATGCGCGCCACCCGAACTGGTGCTGCAGGGTCGCAGCCAACGCATCGAACTCGTCATCGCTCGGCAGCCGACCGGCATACGCCGCGTACTGCCACACCCGCACGATGCGCGCGAACAGGCTGCGGTCGGCCTCGACCGGCATCCGCCGCGAGGCACGCAGGCACTGCGCTTCGGTGGCACCCGGCGGCAGGGTGATCGCGGCGCGTTCGCTCATCGATTCCACACTGGCCCGGTACAGCAGCGCCAGCGCCTGGCGGGGGCGCGCCTGTTGCCACAGCGCACGTGCACGCGCGGCAGGATCGGGCGGGGCCACGTCGGGTATCCGGATCGGCTCTTCCACGACCGCGGCGGCCTTCGCACGACGGCGCTGGCCGGAGCCACGCAGCCACGGCAGCCAGCGCGGTGCGGTGGCCAGCAGCAGCAACACCAGGACCCCGACTACCGCCCACAGCGTCCACTCGGCGATCCGGGCCGGCAGCACCGGGCCCTTGCTGCCGCGTTTGCCATTGGCTTTGGCCGCGGCCTCACGTTTTGCCTTCTCCGCCTCGGCCGCATCGCGTTCGATGCGTTTCCACTCGGTGACCTCACGGGTCGGGCTCTGCAGCGGGTCTTCATACGCGCGCTGCACGGCCTGGCGGAAGCCAGCGGTATCCACCGCGTCATCGCCAAAGATGACCGTGGGCGTGTTGTCCGGATCGTTGTCGTAGGTCCGCGGCGCCTCATCGGCTTCATCGTCGTCGCCGCCGTCCGCGTCCGCGTCCGAAGCCGCTTCGGCGTCTTGCGCAGGCGAGGCGGCATCATCAGCCGGGGCCGGCAGCGCGCTCTTGGTGTTCGACTGCGCCGGCAGCTGCTGGGCATGCAGCGCTGCGCCGGGCCAGACCAGCACCACGGCCAGTACCAGCAGCGGCGCGGCCTGCTGCAACCGTGCGTGCAGGCGCCGGAAGGCGATTTCCAGGTCCCAGGCTTCCATCTGGGTGCGCCGGTCCAGATACAGGCCGAAGCCGGCGCCGACATAGAACGGACCGATCAGCGTGGCCGCTCCCCAGAACAGCAGGTTCACGCCCAGCTGCATCCAGGCCGGCATGTCCTGCTTGGCCAGCTCCCACGCCGCACGCCAGGACTCGGACAACAGGTCCACCGGAATGAACAGGAACACGGCTGCGATGCCGCCCACCACCAGCACCACCTCGAAGACCATGCATACCATCGTCAGCAGCACACCGTAGCCCAGCGCGCCACCGGCGATGGCGCGACGACGTTGGCGACGATGCGCCGGATCGGCGCCTTCCAGCAGGTTGACCGGTAGCAGCACCGAACGCAGCGGGCTCAGCCGTCGCCAGCCCAGATAGCCCCAGAAGCCCTGCCAGCCCCACGTGCGCTGCGCGCGCAATGTCTGCGCGGTGGTCGACGCATCGCCGAATACCCCGCGCGAGATCACGTACAGCGCGATGCGCTCGAACAGCGGCTTGAGCCACCACATCGCCAACCAGGCCCAGCCGAAGCTGTCGGTCCACCAGGCCAGCGCGTTGAGCAGCATGAACACCGGCAGCGACACGATGATCCAGGGCGCCCAGATCGCCGTGGCATGCCGGCGTACCAGCGCCATGCCCAGTTCCATGGCTTCCCAGCCCGAGCGCGCGCGCAGCACGACGTTGAGCCGATCAATCTGCATCGGCCGCCCCACGTCCGCCACGCCACAACCACACCAGCACCGTGGTCCACAGCACGGCCGCCACGCTGTATTTGCCCCAGGCCGGGATCGCGGCGATCGAGGACCAGAACGCTTCGATGAAGGCGGCGATCAGCAACATCGCGGCCACCCCCACGCACAGCTTGGCCCCGATCACGCCGCCCTCGACCAGCGCATCGATGCGCCGCCGGCGTCCGGGCGCGAGCAGTTTCATGCCCAGCTGCAGGCCCGCCCCGCCGGCGATCACGATCGCGGTCAGCTCGAACGCGCCGTGGCCGGCCACGAAGCGCCAGAACGGATCGCCATGGCCGATGTGCTGCAGATGACCGGCGACGGACCCGATGCCGACGCCGTTGAACAGCATCACCAGCACCGTACCGACGCCGGCGATCAACCCGAACGCGAATGTGCGCAGGCCGATGCTGATGTTGTTCATGATGTAGTAGCCGAACATCGTCCAGTTGGTGCCGCTGTCGCGGCCCAGGTTCGGCGAGGCCGGATCGTACATGCGCTCGAACTCGGCGATGCGCGCGTTGTCCATCAGCAGGTGGATCAGCTCCGGGCGCCACAGGATCAGCGCGAAACTGCCGACCAGCGGCACCACGAACAACGCCGCGGCCACCCACATGCTGCGCGCCTGGCTGCGCACCAACTGGGGGAAATCGGCAAACAGGAAGGCCAGCGCGCGCTGCCACTGCGGGCGCGGCGTACGGTAAAGCAGGGTGTGTCCCTGCTGCATCAACTGTTGCAGGCGCGCCACCAGCTGCGGGCTGTAACCGCGCCGTCGCGCCAGCGCGAGCTGCTGGCACAGGCGACGGTAGCGCTGCGGGAAGTCGGCATCGTCCAGACCTTCATGGGCCGGCTGCCGTCGCGCCTGCCGAGGGCGCTCACCCCGCTGGGCCAGCCACTGTTCCAGCGCCTGCCACTCGGCCTGGTAGCGGGCGACGAACTGTTCCTGTCTCATCGCCGTCCCAGCAGCCAGTTGGCCATGGCATACAGGCGCAGCACGCCGACCTGGCCGTGGCTGTCGGTGAGCGGCGAGGCGATGTGGGCCAGCTCCTGCTGGCGCGGCGCAGACAGGCGTGGCGCACGTTCGGCAAAGGCGACCACGGCTGCCTGTTCGGCCGGCTGCAACGGCTGCGGCGGGGCCAGCACGCTGCCGACCGGCACCGTGCCGCCCACCGGGGGTGCGCTCTGGTGGATCACCACGGTTCCCGCGACCAGATCCCCCAGCCGGCGGCCATGGGCATCGAACAGGCTCGACATCAGCCCCAGCGCGTAGCCGAACGGCAGCATGTCCACGGTGCGCAGCAGGTTGCGGGTGATCGCGCTCATCCAGCCGATCGGTCCACCATCGCGCGCCACCACACGCAGACCCATCGCGCGCTTGCCCAGGGTGCGGCCCCAGCACGCTTCCTGGACGATGGTGTAGGCCCACATCAACAGGAACATCAGGCCCAGGTAGAGCCCTTGGCCGAATCCACCCAGAAAGGCCAGCGGAATGCTCAGCAGCATCAGCGCGCCCACCCGGATCACGAAGTCGATCCCCCAGGCCAGCGCACGCGGCAACGGCCCGGCTACGGGCAGGTGCAGAGGCACGCCTTCGGGGGTGATGACTTCCCGGTAGGTATCCAGCATGGGCGCGCTCATCGGCGACACGTCACGGCGGATCGTACGGAAGGCCACAGGGGACGCCGGATTCCTCTCCGGTCTGCCAGCGGGGGCATGCGGTTCTCGACTGCTTCCTGGTCGGCTGAGGACTTTACCGCAATCAACCCCGGTACTGATCCTTCAGGCGCACGTAGTGATCGGCCGAGTAGTGCAGCGACTCGATCTCCTTGTCGCTCAGCGTGCGCGCCAGCCGTGCGGGGTTGCCCAGCCACAGCTCGCCTTCGCCGACCACCTTGCCCGGGCCAAGCACCGCGCCGGCGCCGAGGAAGCCGTGCGTGCTCACCGTCGCGCCATCGAGAATGCACGCCCCCATGCCGATCAGGCAGTAATCGCCGATCGTGCAGGCATGGATGATGGTGCCGTGGCCGACCGTGACGCCTTCACCGATGAGGGTGGGGTAGCCGCCCTTGTTGAACGGACTGTGGTGGCTGACATGGATGATGGTGCCATCCTGGATGTTGCTGCGCGCGCCGATCCGCACGTGGTTCACATCGCCGCGGATCACTGTGCCCGGCCACACCGACACGTCATCGCCCAGCACCACATCGCCGATGATCGTGCAGGCCGGGTCGATGTAGACGCGCTCGCCGAGCACGGGGTGTTTGTCGAGGAAGGGGCGGATCGGGGACATGCGCAAACTCCGGCAACGCAGGGGCTGGGACGCCGCCCGCAGCGTTGTCCCGGCCCTCGATGATAACGCGGGTGCGCCCGCCGCCCGCCGGTGGTTGCTGTGTTACGCGACTCGGATGCGGCGCGCGCGTTCCAGATGCACCAGCAGCAGCGAGATCGCCGCCGGGGTCATACCGGGGATGCGCTGGGCCTGGCCGATAGTCTGCGGCCGCACGCGTTCCAGTTTCTGCTGCACTTCGGCCGACAGGCCACGCACGCCGGCGTAATCGAAATCCGCGGCGATGGCGGTGTTCTCGTGACGCTGCTGGCGCTCGATCTCGTCGCGCTGGCGGTCCAGGTAACCAGCGTATTTGACGCCGATCTCGACCTGCTCGGCCACCTTGGCATCGGCCACGGCCGGGCCGAGCGAAGGCACCTGCATGAGCTTGGCGTAGTCCAGTTCAGGGCGCTTGATCAGATCCAGTACGTTGGTTTCGCGGCTGACCGCCACGCCCAGCGTGGCTTCAACTTCGCGGCCGAGTGCGTTGCCCGGCGTGGCCCACAACGCACGCAGGCGTGCGGTTTCCTGCGCCACGGCGGCCTGCTTGGTCTGGAACGCGCTCCAGCGGCGGTCATCGACCAGCCCGAGCTCGCGGCCGAGGCCGGTCAGGCGCACGTCGGCGTTGTCTTCGCGCAGCTGCAGCCGGTACTCGGCGCGGCTGGTGAACATGCGGTAGGGCTCGTTGGTGCCGTGGGTGATCAGGTCATCGACCAGCACGCCCAGGTACGCCTCGTCGCGGCGCGGGCACCAGCCGGTGTCGTCGCGGGTGAAGCGTGCGGCGTTGAGGCCGGCCAGCAGGCCCTGCGCGGCGGCTTCTTCATAGCCGGTGGTGCCGTTGATCTGGCCGGCGAAGAACAGGCCGCTGACGGTCTTGGTCTCCAGCGTGTTCTTCAGCCCGCGCGGATCGAAGAAGTCGTACTCGATCGCATAGCCCGGGCGGGTGATATGCGCGTTCTCGAAGCCGCGCATGCTGCGCACCAGCTCCAGCTGCACGTCAAACGGCAGCGAGGTGGAGATGCCGTTGGGATAGATCTCGACCACGTCCAGCCCTTCAGGCTCGACGAAGATCTGGTGGCTGGCCTTCTCGGCGAAGCGCACCACCTTGTCCTCGATGGAGGGGCAGTAGCGCGGGCCGATGCCTTCGATCTGGCCGCTGTACAGCGGCGAGCGGTGCAGCGCGTTGCGGATGATCTCGTGGGTGCGCTCGCTGGTGTGGGTGATCCAGCAGCTCACCTGCGCCGGGTGCTCGGCCACGCTGCCGAGGAAGGACATCACCGGGCGCGGATCGTCGCCGGGCTGTTCTTCCATGAGGCTGTAGTCCAGCGAGCGGCCATCGATGCGCGGCGGCGTGCCGGTCTTGAGGCGGTCGATCACGAACGGGCGCTCGCGCAGGCGTGCGGCCAGCGTCGTCGCCGGGGGATCGCCCATGCGGCCGGCGGCGTACTGGGTTTCACCCACGTGGATCTTGCCGGCCAGGAAGGTGCCGGCGGTCAGCACCACCGCGGCCGCGCTGAAGCGCAGGCCGGTCTGGGTGATCGCACCGCGCACGGCATCGCCTTCGATGATCAAGTCATCGACCGCCGCCTGGAACACGGTGAGGTTGGGCTGGGCTTCGACGATCTGGCGGATCGCCATGCGGTAGAGATTGCGGTCGGCCTGGCAGCGCGTGGCACGCACCGCCGGGCCCTTGGAGGCGTTGAGCGTGCGCCACTGGATGCCCGCGCGGTCGGCGGCATGCGCCATCGCGCCGCCCAGGGCGTCGATTTCCTTGACCAGGTGGCCCTTGCCGATCCCGCCGATGGCCGGGTTGCAGCTCATCGCGCCGATCGTTTCCACGTTGTGGGTCAGCAGCAGGGTGCGTGCACCGCTGCGCGCGGCTGCCAGCGCGGCCTCGGTGCCGGCGTGGCCGCCGCCGATGACGATCACGTCGTAGCGGTAGAAGGTGTCAGTCATGGCGGAGGAGCTCGGGACGGGGCCGGACGGCCCGGATCAGCCCTGGAGGCAGGGCGCGGGTGGCGATTTTAGCGCCATTCGTCGGGGGCCATGAAATCCACCCTCAAGTTGGCACGTTTTCTGCAGATAACCCAATAGCACCCAGGATGGCATGCGCCTTGTGCGTAACGGACCGGAATTGGAACAGGGGCCGGTCCAAGCGCATCGTGGGGAAGCAGAGGGGCCGGCAGTCGGGGGACTGCCGGCCCTGTTTTTTTGCGGGACTGCACGCCTTCAAGGGGTGCAGATACAAAAGGCCCCGCCATTGGCGGGGCCTTCTGCTTTTAAGGTGCCGACATCCGACAGGGCCGGAACAGGGGGGATCCAGATGTTCCTGGCGGATATCGACATAGAACCGAATGTGACGCCACTTGTCGCTTTTGGCACTTTGTGACCGTGGTCGTCACCGCCCGGCTAGATTGAACCGCCGGGCGCGTGAAAATCAAGCCATCTCAGGGCTCAACTGTGCGTTGGTTCGCATTGTTGAGATTCCGCCACGGGGAACCGTTCATCCTCGGCGACGCCGGGCGCGGTGCCTGGGCCGGGCGTGCCTGCGGCGGCGGCGACGGACGCTGCTGTTGCTGTGGCGGCTGGCGACGCGGACCACTCATCGAATCCATGTTCCGCCACGGCGAGCCGCCGTTGTTCGGACGCGGGCGATCCGGCGGACGGGTCGGCTGGCCATTGCCGTTGCCGGGGCGCGGCGGCGGACGGTGATTGTGCGGTGGGCGATAGTTCGGGTACGGGCGGTAGACCGGGTAGCCGTAGCCACCGCCATACCCGCCGTAGCCGTAATAGCCACCGCCGCCGTAATAGCCGCTGCCGTAACCGTAGGGATAGCCGGCCGGGTAGCGGTACTCGACCGAGGGAGCGCCGTGGTAGTAACCACTACCGCCACCGCCACCGCCGACATAGTCGTACGTCGCGCAGCCGGACAAGGCCAACAACAGGCCACCGGCAAGAACAAGGCGCATTTTCATGATGGGTCCCCCCAAAGGGCTGTAGGGCCAGCTTCAGCCCACGGCATTGAATCAGCCCTTAACTCGGCCCGATCCGAATGAATGGTTGCCATGCTGACATGTTCAGCAAGACGGGTGTGGATGCGGGCCATACGTTAATCTTGCGTCATGAGCGATTCACCCTTGCCCTGTGTTGACGACGTGCTGGCGGCGGCGGCACGCATTGCCGCGCACGCCTGCGTGACCCCGGTCCTGCGCTCGCGCACGATCGATGCCATGACCGGCGCGACCGTCTCCTTCAAGGCCGAACACCTGCAGCGCAGCGGTGCCTTCAAGTTCCGCGGCGCCTGCAATGCGGTCTGGGCGCTGGACGAGGAACAGGCCCGGCGCGGGGTGGTCACCCACTCCTCGGGCAACCATGGCGCCGCGTTGGCGCTGGCCGCGCGTACCCGCGGCATCGCCTGCCACGTGATCGTGCCCGAGGGTGCGGTCGCGGCGAAGCTGGCCAACATCGGCCGCCACGGGGCCACCCTGTGGCGCTGCGACGCCTCGATCACCGCGCGTGAGGCCATGTGCGCCCAGGTCCAGGCCGAGACCGGGGCGACCCTGGTGCATCCCTATACCGACACCCAGGTCATTGCCGGGCAGGGTACGGCCGCGCTGGAGTTGCTGCAGGCCAGTGATGGGCTGGACCTGCTGGTGGTGCCGGTCGGCGGCGGCGGCCTGGCCGCAGGCACGCGGCTGGCGCTGCAGGCTGCCGCCCCGACGGTCGAACTGGTTCTCGCCGAGCCGCAGGGGGCGGCCGATACCGCCCGCTCGCTGGCGGCGGGCGAGCGACGCATCGATTTCACCCCCGACACCGTCTGCGACGGCCTGCGCGGAACACTGGGCGCGCCCAACTTCGCGCTCCTGCACGGCGCAGCACAGGTGATCACCGTGGCCGATGCCGACACCGTCGCGGCGATGCGGGTGATCTGGCAGGTGCTCAAGCAGGTGGTCGAACCCTCGTCGGCGATCGCGTTGGCAGCGATCCTCGCCGAACCAGGCCGCTTTGCCGGCAAACGTGTCGGCGTGGTGCTGTCCGGCGGCAATGTCGATCTGGATGCCCTGCCGTGGGGGATGGCATGAGCCGACGCGCAGGGGTGGGGTTCTTCGGCTGGCTGTGGCGGCTGTGTGTGCTGCTGGCGGTCTGGCTGCTCGGGGTCACGGCATGGATCGTGTGGATCGGCGAGCGCGACCAGGCCCAGAAGGCCGATGCGATCATCGTGCTGGGCGCGGCGGCCTACGACGCCAAGCCGTCACCGGTGTTCGAAGAGCGCATCCGGCACGGGCTGGATCTGTATCAGCAGGGCTATGCACCGCTGCTGATCTTCACCGGTGGCTACGGGGGGACCGGCGCGCGTTTCTCCGAATCGCAGGTGGCACGACGCTACGCGCTCAAGCAGGGCGTGCCCGATGACGCGATCCTCATCGAGACCGCCTCACGGACCACCCGGCAGAACCTGATCGAGGCGCGGCGCTTGATGGAGCAGCGCAAGCTGCACCGCGTGATCATCGTCAGCGATCCGCTGCACATGGCGCGCGCGCTGCGTCTGTGCCGCGAGCTGGGCATCGATGCGCTGGCCTCGTCCACGCCGAGCACGCGCTTCCGCAGCTTTCACACCAGCTGGCGGTTCCTGGCGCAGGAAATCTATTTCTTCCACCGCGATCTGTTCCCGTCGTAGAGACGACCGTTGGTCGGCTCTACGCGATCAGCGTGGTCGGCTCAGGGCGTTTTGCGGCGGATCGGAATCGCCGACACCGGCACCGTGGCGACATCGTGCCCACGCTCGCGGATCGGCGCGCCGCCTTCCGGCGCCCAGGCATGTGCGTAGATCACTTCCCAGCTGCTGGGCAGCTTGCCGTCTTCGCGCCGCAGCGGCTCGTAGGCCGCACGGGCGGCATCGAAGCGCCCGCGTCCGGTCAATGTGTGGCGGCGGTCCTGGCGCGCGTTGGTGGCGCCGATCGCCTGCAGCTCGCGCATCAGCGCGGTCAGGTCGTCGTAGGTCAGGGTGAACAGGTCGCGGTCCAGCACCGGGTCGCGGAAGCCGGACATCATCAGCGCATCGCCGAACTGCGCGATCGGCGCGAAACGGCTGACATGCGGCACCGCGTCGGCTGCAGCGAACGCATCGCGCAGCTCGATCAGCGTCTCCGGCCCGAACGTGGAGACCAGCAGCAGCCCGCCGGGCTTGAGCGCACGGCGGAACCCGGCGAACACCGCCGGCAGATCCTCCACCCACTGCAGGCACAGATTGCTGAAGATCACGTCCACGCTCTGGTCCAGCACCGGCAATGCCTGCGCATCGCCGCACACGCGCGAGAACGGCTTCCACCAGCCGGCCTGCTTCTTCGCCTCGCGCAGCATCGGCTGGGCCAGATCCAGTGCGATCACCTGTGCCTTGGGCCAGCGCTTCTTCATCAGCGCACTGGCGTGGCCGGTGCCGCTGCCGACATCGAGCACCACCTGCGGCTGGCGGTTTTCCAGGTAGTCCAGCGATTCGAGCAGGCGCTTCTCCACCTCGCGCTGCAACGCGGCGGCGGCATCGTAACTGCTGGCGGCGCGCGAGAAGGCGCGGCGGACGTGATGGGGATCGAAGCTGGACGTCATGGAGTACTCACGGCTCAAACGGTGGTGCGGGTGGAATCAGAAGGTGCCCGGGTAGGCGCCGCCATCGATCAACAGGTTCTGCCCGGTGATGTAGCCGGCCTGGGCGCTGCACAGGAAGGCGCAGGCGGCACCGAACTCGTCGGCGGTCCCGAAGCGGCCGGCGGGAATGTGGGTGCGCTTGCGTTCGGCCAGCTGCCCGGCATCGATGCCCTGCTGCTGCGCCAGGTAGGCGAAGTTGCCGCGCAGGCGGTCGGTATCGAACTGGCCCGGCAGCAGATTGTTGAGGGTGACATTGTGGGCGACGGTCTTGCGTGCCAGCCCGGCCACGAACCCGGTCAGCCCGGAGCGTGCGCCATTGGACAGCCCGAGGATGTCGATCGGGGCCTTCACCGAGGAGGAGGTGATGTTGACCACGCGGCCGAACCCGCGCTCGATCATGCCATCCACGGTGGCGCGGATCAGCTCGATCGGGGCCAGCATGTTGGCATCCAGCGCGGCGATCCAGTCCTCGCGGGTGAACTGGCGGAAATCGCCCGCCGGCGGCCCACCCGCGTTGTTGACCAGGATGTCCACCTGCGGACACGCGGCCAGCGCGGCGGCGCGTCCGTCCGCGGTGGCGATGTCGGCGACTACCCCGATCACCCTGCGCGCGCCCGGCAGGGCCTGAAGCTCAAGCACGGCACGGTCCAGTGCGGCTTCACCGCGCGCGGCGATCACCACGTTGACGCCTTCGCGCGCCAGCGCGCGCGCGCACCCCAGGCCGAGACCTTTGCTGGCGGCGCAGACCAGGGCCCAGCGGCCGGCGATTCCAAGATCCATGGGTCAGTCCTGTGGCGAAGGGCAGGCGTACATGATCGGCGATGCGGGGCCGGAACAGGTCAAGGCAGCGCGGCAACAAAGTGTTGCAGCTGCGCGGCCACCTCGTCGGTTTGGCCGAGGAAGGGGGCGTGCCCGCCCTGCGCGACCACGTGGGCCTGCGCGCCGGGTGCCAGCGCGGCGGCGGCCTGCATGGCACGCGCCGAAACCAGCCGGTCGCGCTGGCCGGCCAGCCACAGGCTGGGTTTGCCCAAGGTGGTCAGGGCGCCGCGCAGGTCGGTGTTCTCCAGCAGGCGCAGACCCTCCTGCAACGCACGAGGGGCGGGCTCGCCCCGCCCGACCAGCATCTCGCGCAGCGTGCGCAGTTCCTGGCGGGCATGTTCGGACCCCATCGCATCCAGCGCCAGAAAGCGCTCCAGCGTACCGCGGTAGTCCTGTGCCAGATCCTGACCGAACTGTTCGAAGACCGCCGGCTCGACCGCGTGCGGCCAGTCCTCGCCGCGCACGAAACGCGGCGTCGCGGCGATCATCGCCAGACCGCGTACCTGCGGCAGGGTCGCCGCAGCATGCAGCGCGAACAGACCGCCGAGCGACCACCCGCACCACACCGCTGGCGGTGTGGCCGCGGCGATGGCGTTGACCACATGCGGCAGGCGCAACGGGGTGGTGTCATCGCGGCTGCCGCCATGGCCGGGCAGATCCACCAGGTGCAGCTCGACATGCGGCGACAGGCGCTCCACCAGCGGTGCGAACACACCGCCATGCAGCGCCCAGCCGTGGATGAGGACCAGCGCCGGGCCCTGGCCGATGACATTGATATGCATGCTCAACGCTGCGGCATCACGCGGTCAGCGCGCTCGGTGCCTGCTGCTGCACCACGGTATCGCGGGCGTGCGCGATCGCATCGACCAGCGCGCGCACTTCGGCAGGCGCGTGCAGTGCGGACAGCGTCACGCGCAGGCGAGCCTTGCCCTCGGGGACGGTTGGCGGGCGGATCGCGCTGACCAGGAAACCTGCCGCCTCCAGTGCGGCCGACAACGCCATCACCGTCGATTCGGCGCCGCACAGCAGCGGTTGGATCGGGGTATCGGACGGCATCAGTTCCAGCCCGTGCTGGCGGGCACCGGTGCGGAAGATGCCGATCAACTCAGTGAGCTTTTCGCGCCGCCAGTCGTCGCGGCGGGCGAGCTTCACGGCAGCCAGTGCCGCGGCGGCCTGGGCCGGCGGCACGGCGGTGGTGTAGATGTAAGGGCGCGCGGTTTCAGCCAGGTGCTGGATCATCGCCTCGTCGCCGAGGACGACCGCACCGCTGCCGCCGAGTGCCTTGCCGAGAGTGGCCAGCTGCAGCGGCACATCGTTGACGCCCAGGCCGGCATCGGCCACGCAGCCACGGCCGTGTTCACCGACCACGCCGATACCGTGCGCGTCATCGACGTACAGCAGCGCTTCCTGCATGCGTGCCACCAGCGACAACGACCGCAGCGGGGCGATGTCGCCGTCCATGCTGAAAACACCGTCGGTGGCCAGCATCGCCGCGCCGTTGGGCGCGTGCTTGAGCTGGCGCAGTGCGCCTTCGGTATCCAGGTGCGGATAACGACGCAGGCGGCAACCGGCCAGGCGCGTGGCATCGAGCAGGCTGGCGTGGTTGAGGCGATCCTGCACGCAGACATCGTCTTCTTCGCTGAGCAGCGCCTGCTGCACGGCAAGGTTGGCGGCAAAGCCACTGCCGAACAGCAGCGCCCGCGGATAGCCGAGCCAGTCGGCCATTTCCTGTTCGAGCGCGTCGTGCAGCGCGTGGTGGCCGCAGATCAGGTGCGAGGCGGTCGCGCCGGCGCCCTCGCGCGCGGCGGCATCCTGCAATGCGCTGACCACGCCGAACTGCTGCGACAGGCCCAGATAGTCATTGCTGCAGAAGTTCGTCAGCCAGTGGCCGTCCACTTCCAGACGCACGCCATCGCGCCGGCTCACCATGCGGCGCACACGCAGGCGCCCCTGCGCGTCGCGGAGCTTGCGCTGGGCCTGGATGCGGTCGTGCAGGTCAGGACGGGCCATGGTCGTCAGGGGTCCGGGTGGGCCGTTAGCGTACCCGGTTGCCGGGCCCGCTGCTCGGGGCTCAGGCGGCCCACCCGCAGCCGTGGCCGGCGGTGATGTCGGCATGGACCGTGCCCGGGTGATCGTGGTCGTCGGCATCCACGGTGATGGCCATCGGGCGCAGGCCCAGCCGTTCGAACAGGGCCAGGTCCCGCTCGGTGTCCGGATTGCCGGTGGTCAGCAGCTTTTCGCCGTAGAAGATGGAATTTGCCCCGGCCAGGAAGCACAGCGCCTGCAGCTCGTCGCTCATCGCCTCGCGCCCGGCCGAGAGCCGCACCATCGAACGCGGCATGACGATGCGGGCGACGGCGATCATCCGCACGAACTCGAAGGGATCCAGCGCGGCGGTGCCGTGCAACGGTGTGCCGGCGACCTGCACCAGGCGGTTGATCGGCACCGAATCCGGATGGGCCGGCAGAGTGGCCAGCGCCAGCAGCAGGCCGGCGCGGTGTTCGCGGGTCTCACCCATGCCGACGATGCCACCGCAGCAGGTCTTCAGCCCGGCGTCGCGCACGTGCTCCAGGGTGTCCAGGCGGTCCTGGTACTGGCGCGTATGTATGATCGAGTCGTAGTAGTCCGGCGCGGTGTCCAGGTTGTGGTTGTAGTAGTCCAGCCCGGCCTCGCGCAGGGCGGCGGCCTGTTCGCCGCTGAGCATGCCCAGCGTGGCGCAGGTCTCCAGGCCCAGCGCCTTCACCTCACGGATCATCGCGGCCACCTTGGGGATATCGCGGTCTTTCGGCGAGCGCCAGGCCGCACCCATGCAGAACCGCGAGGCACCCGCGGCCTTGGCCTGGCGGGCCTTGGCGGCCACCTCATCGGTGGCCATCAGCTTCTGTGCGTCCACCCCGGTGCTGTAGCGCTGCGCCTGCGGGCAGTACGCGCAGTCTTCCGGGCAGCCGCCGGTCTTGACCGAGAGCAGGGTGGAGACCTGTACTTCCGCCGGGTCGAACTGCTCGCGGTGCACGCTGGCGGCGCGGTGCAGGAGCACGGGGAAGGGCAGTGCGAACAGGGCCAGCAGTTCCTCGGGACGCCAGTCGTGGCGGATGACAGAAGCCATGGGGATGTCCTGACAGATAGTGGAACGAAAGGGCGGCAGTCTGGTGAGACCGCCCTCTTCTGTCAACCATATGATATTTTCAAAAGTTTACGGAGCGCTGGGTTGGCTGGGGTGGCAGATCCTGCCGTTGCGCTGCCTGGTCTGCGATTGCCCGGGCGAGGACGGAATGGATCTGTGCCGGGCTTGCCATCAGGCGCTGCCATGGAACGACCGCGCCTGCCGACGTTGTGCGCTGCCGTTGGCGGCGACTGACCCGGGCGATGCGGGTGGCGACCACTGCGAGCGCTGCGTGGACGAGTATCCCCGCCAAGCGGCGGCCAGTGCCGCGTTCCTCTATGCGCCGCCGATTGACCGGCTGCTGATCCGGTTCAAATTCCACCAGGACCTGGCCGCCGGCCGGCTGCTGTCACAGCTGATGCTGCAGCGCGTGCCGCCGTTCCTGGCTGGGCCGCTGCAGCCGATGCCGCTGCACCGCCGCCGGTTGCGCCAGCGTGGCTACAACCAGGCGCTGGAATTGAGCAAGCCGCTGGCGCGCGGGCTGTGCTGCCCGCTCTGGAACGGGCTGCAGCGTACCCGCGAGACCGCCGCGCAGTCCAACCTGGACGCGGACGCCCGACGCTGCAATCTGCGCGATGCGTTCACGGTGCGCGGCCATCCGCCCGCCGGGCTGACCGTCGTCGACGATGTGATGACCACCGGGGCCACCACCGATGCCGCACTACGCGCGCTGCAGTACGCCGGCGCCGGGCCGATGCAGATCTGGGTCTGTGCGCGGGTGCCGTAAGCGCGGCCGATTGGCGTAGTTGCCGCCGCGTTGAGTGCGCAGCAGCGATACTGACGTCATCTATTCATGGAGAGGCATGCATGCGCAGCAAGCTGATGATCGTGACGATGGCACTGGGGGGCCTCAGCGCCTGCACCCCGGCACCTCCTGCACCGGCGGCGATCGAGACACCGGCCGGCGTCGCACCGCTCGCGCAGGCACGCATCCAGATGCGTGAGGTGGCCGGGGACGCCAAACAGCCCGGCGTCACGACGCTCAAGGACCGCGACGGCAACGCGCTGTCCCTGATCGAGCCCGCTTTCATCACGACGGCCGACATCGCCACGGTGGCCGTGGGAACCGATGGTCACACCGGACACGGGACCCTGATCGTGCGCTTCACGGATGCCGCGGCACCACGCATCCTGGCGGCGACGGAAGCGCGCGTCGCCAAGCGTGTGGCGTTTACTGTCGGCGATCAGGTCCTCAATGTCGCCGTCATTGCCGGCCCCTTCGCCCAGACCATGCAGGTGAGCGGGCTGGACAGCACGGAAGAAGCGCACCGGCTGTATACGGAGATCACGGGCAAGGCGCCCTGAGCCCTGTACCGGGGTGCGGAAACCTCAGCGGAAGTTCGCCTCGATCTGTTCCAGGGATTTGCCCTTGGTCTCCGGCAGCCAGAACGCGGCGATGAGGAAGTACAGCAAGGTACAGCCGGCCCAGAAGAAGAACATGCTGGCATAGCCGTGATGGCCGACCGTGGGCAGGAAGATCGCCGCGATCACGGTGGAGATGAACTGGTTGATCAACAGGGCGATGCTCATGCCGTTGGAGCGGATGCGGGTCGGCATCAGCTCGGACAGCGCCAGCCACACGCACACGCCCGGGCCCACCGCGAAGAACGCGACGAACAGCAGGATGCAGCCGGCGACCAGCCAGCCGTGGGTGGGCGAGGGCACCGGGCCGATCACCGCACGTTCGATCACCAGCGGCGCGTTGGCGGCCTGCGCCGGGTCCGGGAACGGGTTGAGGTGCAGCGTGCGGAAGAAGCGGCCGATCACGCTGTCGGCCGAGACCGCGTCCTCGCGACGGATCTGCAGCGTGGCGTCGATCGGGTTGTCGCTGCGCAGTGAGCGCACGTTGCTGAAGCCACCGTAGGCGTAGGACACGGTCAGCTGCTGCGGCGCGGTGCCGGCAGTGCCATCCAGCTGCTGCCATTGCGCGGCGTCCAACGGCAGCGACAACGTGGTGCCGCTCACCTGCTGCTGCAGCGCGGCCTGCACATCCAGGCGCCCGCGTTCGCTCTGCACGAACAACAGTGCAGCAGCCAGCAGCGACAGCGTGATGCCACCACTGCCCAGCATGAGCAGGAACTTGCGCCCCTTGCGGTCCACCAGCACCAGCGCGACCACGGTCATCACCGCGTTGAGCAGCTTGATCGCCACGTCGGCGCCATTGGCCACCGAGCCGGGCAGGCCGGCCTGGTTGAGGATGTTGACCGCGTAGGCCAGCACCGAGTTGATGCCGGTGGCCTGGGTGAAGGCCAGCACCAGGCAGGCCAGCACGAAGGGCCACACATAGCGGCGGCTGAGCAGCGGGTCGCGCTTGCCGTTGCGGCCGACCTGGATCTGCTCGGGAACCTGCATGCGCTGCAGCGTCGGCTCGACCTCGTCCGCGGCGACGGTACGCTGCAGGGCACGGCGGGCCGCGTCGATGCGGCCACGGCGCACCAGCCAGCGCGGCGATTCACTGATCAGCAGCACGCCCCCGGTGAACACCAGGCCGGGCAGCAGGCAGCTCCAGAAGATGGTGCGCCAGGCATGGTCCTTGACGTCGAACAGCAGCCGCTGCTGCTCCGCGCCGGGCAGGTGGCGCACCGCGGCGGTCGCGGCATCCACCGCATGCGCGTGGTACAGCCCGATCACCGCGGCCAGCACCAGGCCGATGGTCAGCAACAGCTGGAACATCGCCGCGCCGCGCCCGCGTCGTTCCGGGCTGAGCACTTCGGCCAGATAGAGCGGCACCACCACCCCGATCAATCCGCCACTGATGCCCTGCAGCAGGCGGCCCATCAACAGCGCGCCATAGCCATCGGACAAGGCCATCACCGGGATGCTGGCGGTGAACAGCACGCCGGCCAGCAGCATCGCGCCGCGGCGCCCGATCAGGTCGGCGACCATCCCGGCGAACAGCGAGGACAACACGCTGCCAAGCAGTACCGCGGCGACCACGAAGCCCAGTTGCTGGCTGGTCAGGTGCCAGCTCGCGGTGGCGGTGGCCTCCAGATAGGGCAGGGCGCCGGCGATGATGCCGATGTCGATGCCGTAGAGCAGGCCCCCCATGCCGCCGATGAACAACAGATAGCGCACCGGCCAGCGCGGCGCGGAGGCGCCGGCGTGCACGGGAAGGGCTGCGGAAACGTCGTTCATCGTGCCGGTCCTGTCTGCAACTGTGTGCGCCATGGCGGCGCGGGAGTCAACGCTCAGTCGAGCGCGATGTCATCGCCTTCCACCACCACGCCGCGCACGCGCAGGTCATGGTCGAGCACCACCAGGTCTGCCCAGGCGCCGGTCGCGAGACGGCCGCGGTCCTTGATGCCCAGGTAGTCGGCCGGGTAGCGCGACAGGCGGTTGGACGCGTCGGCGATGTCCAGGCCCAGCGAGACCAGATTGCGCAGCGCCTGATCCATGGTCAGCGCACTGCCGGCCAGCGAGCCGCTGGACAAGCGCACGCAGCCCAGGCACTTGTGCACGCGCTGTACGCCGAGCGCGTACTCGCCATCGGGCATGCCGGTAGCGGCGGTCGCATCAGTGACGCAGTACAGGCGCGGAATCGCGCGCAGCGCGGTGCGGATCGCGCCGGGATGCACGTGCTGCAGGTCGGGAATGAGTTCGGCGTACTGCGCATGCGCCAGCGCAACGGTGGCGATGCCCGGGTGATAGTGATCCACGCCGGTCATGCCGTTGAACAGATGGGTGAAGCCGGCCGCACCGGCGTTCAATGCGGCCACGCCGTCTTCGTAGCTGCCGGCACTGTGGCCGAGCTGTACGCGGATGCCGAGCGCGCTCAGCGCGGGAATCAGCGCCAGGTGCTGGCCGATCTCCGGCGCAAGGGTAAGCACCTTGATCGGTGCGATCGCCTGCAGGCGCTGCACGTCGGCCAGCGTGGCCTCGAGCACCAGCGGTGGCTGCGCGCCCAGACGCTGCGCACTGATGAAGGGGCCTTCCAGGTGCACGCCCAGCACGCGGGCCATGCCGGGTTCGCGCGTGGCGATCGCAGTGGACAGGCCCTGGAGCGCGCGCGTGATGTCGTCTTCCTCCGCTGTCATGGTGGTGCCCAGGAGCGCGGTGGTGCCGTGCCGGGCATGCGCGCGTGCCACCGTCTGCGCGGTTGTCCCGCCCTGCATGATGTCCACGCCGGCACCGCCATGCACATGCAGGTCGATGAAGCCGGGCAGGATCAACGGGACCTCATCGTCGCCGCGCGGATCAGTGTGCGCGGTGTCGATGGCGGTGATGCGCTGATCGAAATGGATATCGCCGCGGACCCACCCGGTGTCGGTGAGCAGGCGGCCGTGCAGGGAGCGGGACTCGGTCAAGGTGGGGACTCGGCGATGATCACTTCGATCCCCAGCCGCTGCAGCCCTTCCAGGTGCTCGGGCTCGATGCTGGCGTCGGTGATGATGGTATGGACCTGATCCAGCCTCGCGATGCGATGCAGGCTGACCCGGCCGAACTTGGAGGCGTCGGTCAGCACCACGATGCGGCGCGCGCGCTCGACCATGCGGTGGTTGAGGCTGGCTTCGGCCTCGTGGTGGGTGGTCAGGCCGAACTGCAGGTCCAGGCCATCCACGCCGAGGAACAACGTGTCGAAGCTGTAGGTGTTGAGGCTGGCCTCGGCCTGGCTGCCATGCAGTGAGAGCGATTGCTTGCGCAGCAACCCGCCGGTGAGCAGCAGCTCCACGCCGGGCGCATTGGCCAGCTCCCAGGCGATGTTGAGCCCGTTGGTCATCACCGTGACATCGCGATGCCCGCGCAGGTGGCGCGCCAGGGTCATCGTGGTCGAGCCGGAGTCGATGATGATGTTGTCGCCGGCTTTGACCAGCTTGGCCGCCTCGATACCGATGCGGTCCTTCATGGGCAGGTTCAGCGCATCCTTTTCATGGATGTCCTGTTCCTGCGGCGGCGTGCGCACCAGTGTCGCGCCCCCGTGGGTGCGCGTGGCCAATCCCTGCGATTCGATGTGGGTCAGGTCGGCGCGGATGGTCACCGCCGACACCGCAAAGCGCTGCACCAGCTCGCTGACCTGCACGTTGCCGTGCTCGACCAGGGTCTGCAGGATCTGTTGGCGGCGCTGTCGGGTGTTGCGCATGGGGGCGATTCCGTTCGAAAGGGAAAGCCGAAGCTTACCGTTCCGAAAGCTCCTTGGTCTGCCGGGTTTCGTTATGTGTGCCTGAGAGGTTGCGATTGCAGGCCCGGGCGTACTCGGCCAGACGCAGCGCCACCTTGTGCTGGATCAACGCCAGCGGCGCCGGCTGCAGCTCACCGGCCTCGATGGCCTTGAGCTGCTCGGGCATGAACTGGCTGAGCAGCATCTGCGGCGGCGCGTGCGCGGTGAGATTGGCGACCAGCGTGTCCAGCGCTGCCTGCACCGCCGGCTCGCCCCAGTAATAGCGGCTGCGATCGCTGAGCGAATACGCGCGCAACAGCCGCAGTTCGTGCTCGTCGCCCTGGTAGTAGCTGCGCCAGCTGCCCGGTTTGTCGACCATGCAGCGGTCCAGCACCTCGATCAGGTTCGAGCGCTGCGTGGCAGGCAGCAGTTCGGATTCGATCATCGCCAGCGCGAACACCGCCTCGCGGAAGGCGTAGGTCGCCGCCGGGCCGACTTTCAGGATCGCGAAGTGATCGCGGACCAGCGCGTGCAGGCCGGCTTCGGTCTGGTAATCGGTGGAGTGTGCTTCAAACACAATGCGCGGCTGTTGCTCGACGAAGGCCGAAAGCTCCGCGGCGGCGGCCGGATTGTAGTAGTGCACGCTGCTGTGGTCGAAATCCACGCCGGGCTGCACCACCATCGCAATCACGCGCGCCCACGCCGGCAACAGGTCCGGCGCGGAGAACGCCTCGCGGTGGATCGCGAGCGTGGTGGCTGCCGCGGCCGGGGTAGTCACCTGCAGGCCGCCGGCCAGCGAGGCCTCCCCGCCGGGAATCGGTACTTCCGTCCCGATCACATAGACCGGCGGCGGCAGCCCGTGCTCGGCGGCGGTGCGCTCGGCAATCCGCGCCAGTTCGGCCGAGCGCGCCGCGACGATGGCGTCCGGCAACGGGGTCGGGTCATCGGCGCAGGACATGCTGCAGTCCAGATGGATCTTGTGGAAACCGGCGGCGACATAGGCGGCGATCAGCTCGCGTGCGTTGGCCATTGCCGCCGCTGCGGGGCCTTTCTGCCAGGCGTTCGGACCGAGGTGATCGCCACCGAGCACCAGCCGCTCGGCCGGGAATCCGGTATCGCGTGCCAGCTGCAGCACGTAGTCGCGGTACTGCGGCGGGGTCATGCCGGTGTAGCCGCCGAACTGATCGACCTGGTTGGAGGTCGCCTCGATCAGCAGCAGGGTGTCGTAGCGCTGCGCGACCTGCATCGCCGCCAGCAGCACCTGCGCGTTGCTGCAGCAGACGCTGTACAGCCCAACGGGGTGGCCCTGGCGGTGGGCGGCGATCAACGATTGGACGGCGGACATGGCAACTCCAATGACAACGGTGTTCAGGGGGATAGATGGTGCTGGCGCGCGAGCAGTGCCGCGCCGCGCGCACCGCCGGCATCGCCGAAGGTGGGCGGCAGGATCGGGGGGACCCGCACACCGGCGAACAGGTAGGGCGCGATCGCATCGGGGAGGTCGCGGTAGAGCTGTTCCAGCTTGGACAGGCCGCCGCCGAGCACGATCACGTGCGGATCGATGGCGAGGATCAGGCTGGCGAAGCTGTAGCCGAGCAGATCGCGGTGGATCGCCAGGGCCTGCTGTGCGATCGCATCGCCGGCGTTCGCGCGGGCGACCACCTCGGCGGCATCCAGCGCGTCGCCACCGCGGCGTTCATGGATCATTGCCAGGCCGCTGCCGGAGACGTAGCGCTCCAGGCAACCCTGCAGGCCGCAGCCGCACGCCAGCACCGGCAGATCATGGCGCTGCTGCAGCGTGGCGGGCAGGCTCCAGTGGCCCCACTCGCCGGCGATGCCGTTGTGCCCGGCGATCAGCCGGCCGCCGACGCAGAAGCCACCACCCGCACCGGTGCCGAGGATCGCCCCGAACATGCTGGGATACCCGGCGGCGGCGCCGTCATGCGCTTCGGACAAGGCGAAGCACTGCAGATCGTTGCCCAGTTCCAGTGGGCGCTGCAGGCGTGCCTGCAGGTCCGCACCGACCGTCTGGCCGGTAAGGCTGGGCACGTTGGCGCTGAGCTGGCGGCCGCTGACGCGATCACGCACACCGGGCAGGCCGATGCCGACTGCCACGCCGCGCTGGCCGAGGGCGGCATCCGCGGCGTCGATCAGATCGACGATCGCCTGCAGGAACGCGGCGTAATCCCGGGTCGGCGTCGCCACGCGCTGGCGGTGATGCACCCCCAGCGTGGCGTCGCACGCGACCAGCTCGATCTTGGTGCCGCCGATGTCGATGCCGTACCAGGTCTGCATGCGTGCTCAGCCGTGGGGGTGGATGGTCACGCCCTGCACCACACGGTTGACTGTGCCGTCGGGGAAGGGATTGTCGGGCGTCATGCCGAGCGCGGCCGAACGCTGCAGCGCATAGCACTGCGGTACCAGCAGCCACAGCGGGGCCAGCCACGGATCGGGCAGTGCGGGGGCGGCGAGGACGAAGTCGCCGTCGGCGCGGTCCGCGTCGTCCGGCCCGATCGACAGCACCCGCCCGGCGATGCCGTCGCGGCGCAGTTCGTTCAACAGGTCCTGCTCATAGCGGCGGGCCAGCGGCTGTGCGCTGCGCAGCATCACCACCAGCGTTTCACCGTTGAGGGTGGACTTGGGCCCATGACGGAACCCGAGCGGAGTATTGGCCAGCGCCAGCACGCGGCCGGCGGTGAGTTCGAGCACCTTCAGCGCGGCTTCGCGGGCGACGGCTTCCAGTGGACCGCTGCCGAGATAGATCACGCGCGAATACGGCGCCTGCGCGAGGGCGGCCACCGCCGCATCCCAGGCATCCAGCGCACGTTCGCCGTGGGTGGCGAGGGTGCGCAGATGCTCCAGGCGCTGCGCCCACGGTGCGCTGTCGAACGCGCTCAATGCGGCCAGCAGCATGCAGCTCAGGCTGCTGGTCATGGCGAAGGCGCGGTCGCAGCTGGCCGGCGGCATCAGCAGCGACAACGTATCGCTGCGGCCCTGGCCACGTGTGGCGAGTTCGCCTTCGGCATTGCAGGTGATATCGACGAAGCGCGCGTGCTCGACCTGGTCGCGGACCAGATCCACCGCGGCCACGCTCTCCGGGCTGGAGCCGCTGCGCCCGAACGACACCAGCAGGGTCGGGCGCTCGCGGCGCAGGTACAGCGCCGGATGGGTCAGCAGGCTGGTGGTATGCACAGCGCGCACCTCCGCCGGCCACTGCGCATTGATCTGGTCGGCCACCATCTCGGCAATGAAGCCCGAGCTGCCGGCGCCGGTGAAGATCACCAACTGGTCGGGATCGCGCAGGGCCTCCCCGAGGAAGCCATTGATGCGTACCTGCGCAGCGTCCAGCAGGCTCGCCAGCGCGGCCCACAAGCGGGGCTGCTGGGCGATTTCTTCGGCGGTATAGGCGCCACCGAGGCGCTGCCACGTGGGCAAATCAGGGAGCAGAGAAGCGTCCATTCGCAATTCCTGTTGGGCGACCGCACCTTCTGCGTTTTCTTTCGAAATGTCAAATATCGAAAGATAAAGAAAAGGTCTGTGTGTCACAGTTTTCGTCTTTCATTCGGGGTTGACCGGCGGGAGATGCGCGCGAATGCCGCGTTGCACCACAGTTTCAGCACTCCAAAAATGCGTATTCAGGTGGGGTTTGGAAAGCGCGGCGTTGCCGAATCTTTCGTTTATACCAAAATATCCTTTCTTTTTCTTTGCAATTTGTTGACATCTTTCGAGACCGTGCCCTAGAGTCGGCCGCACTGGTTTCAGTTTCCCGCTGACCGCGGGCTTGGGGGCAAGGTGGACTTCCGGTTTCGACGCACTGGTCTGACGATCACACTGCTCACCGCAGTGGCTCTGGCTGCCACCGCCCACGCTGAGCCGGTGGGCAACCTCCGTGCGATCACCGCCGCCCCCGCCAAAGACGGCACCGCCGGCTGGACACTCAGCACGGATACCGGCGCCACGCTGCGCGTGGACCTGCTGCGCGATGACGTCCTGCGCGTGCGCGCCGGCCGCAACGGCACGCTGACCGGTGCCGGCGACAAGGCCGCCCCGATCGTGCTGCCGCAGCCGCCCGCGAAGGTCGCCGTCCAACTGGAAGAGGATGCCAACGAGGTGCGCATCCGCACCGATGCGCTGGTCCTGCACATCCAGCGCCAACCATTGCGCCTGTCGCTGGTCCGCCGCGAGGGCGACCGCGACGTCGCGCTGTGGCGCGAACTGCAGCCGCTGGACCTGGACAAGGACCAGAGCGTGCAGGTGCTCTCCAGCGAAAGCGATGAGCACTTCTACGGTGGTGGCCAGCAGAACGGGCGCTTCGAGTTCAAGGGCCGCGAACTGGAGGTCTCGTACTCCGGTGGCTGGGAAGAAGGCGATCGTCCCAACCCGGCGCCGATGCTGCTGAGCTCGCGGGGCTGGGGCATGCTGCGCAACACGTGGAGCGACGGCACCTACGATCTGCGCCAGGCCGACCAGGCCACGCTGCTGCACCGCGAGGACCGCTTCGATGCGTACTACTTCGTCGGGCCGAGCCTGCATACGCTGCTGGACCGTTACACCACGCTGACCGGCCGCGCCGGCCTGCTGCCGCGCTGGGCGTTCTCCTATGGCGACGCCGACTGCTACAACGATGGCAACAACATCAAGAAGCCGGGCAGCGTGCCCGACGGCTGGAGCGACGGCCCGACCGGCACCACGCCCGACGTGGTCGACAGCGTGGCCAGGCAGTACCGCGAGCACGACATGCCGGGGGGCTGGATCCTTCCCAACGATGGTTACGGCTGCGGCTACAAAAAGCTGCCCGAGACCGTGCAGGGGCTGGCGAAGTACGGCTTCAAGACCGGCCTGTGGACCGAGAACGGCGTCGACAAGATCGCCTGGGAAGTGGGCACCGCCGGCAGCCGCGTGCAGAAGCTGGACGTGGCCTGGACCGGCAAGGGCTACCAGTTCGCGATGGATGCCAACCAGTCCGCGTTCAACGGCATCATGGACAACTCAGATTCGCGCCCGTTCCTGTGGACGGTGATGGGCTGGGGCGGCATCCAGCGCTATGCGGTGGCCTGGACCGGCGACCAGAGCAGCAGCTGGGATTACATCCGCTGGCACATTCCGACCCTGATCGGCTCGGGCCTGTCCGGCATGGCCTACGCCAGTGGCGACGTGGACGCGATCTTTGGCGGCAGCGCCGAGACCTTCACCCGCGACCTGCAGTGGAAGAGCTTCACCCCTGTGCTGATGGGCATGTCCGGCTGGTCGGGCAATGCGCGCAAGCACCCGTGGTGGTTCGATGAGCCCTACCGCAGCGTCAACCGCGACTACCTCAAGCTGAAGATGCGCATGACCCCGTACATGTACGGGCTGGCACACGATGCAGCGACCAGCGGTGCACCGCTGCTGCGCGCGCTGATGTGGGACTACCCCCAGGACCCGCAGGCCTACACCGAAGCGCACAAGTACCAGTTCCTGCTCGGCCGCGAGCTGTTGATCGCACCGGTGTACCGCAGCCAGGCCGCGAGCCGTGGCTGGCGCCGCGACATCCACCTGCCGCAGGGCCGCTGGATCGACTACTGGGATGGCCGCCAGCTGCAGGCCGGCGCCGAGGGGCGCTCGCTGGATCGTCCGGTCGATCTGGCCACGATCCCGGTGTTCGTGCGCGCCGGCGCCATCATCCCGATGTACCCGGCGATGCTCTACGACGGTGAGAAGCCGCTGGATGAAGTGACCTTCGATCTGTACCCGCAAGGCACCTCGCAGTACACGCTGTACGAAGATGATGGCGCCACCCGCCGCTATGAGAAAGGCGAAT
Organism: Stenotrophomonas sp. TWI587; assembly: GCF_039674145.1. NCBI lineage: Bacteria > Pseudomonadati > Pseudomonadota > Gammaproteobacteria > Lysobacterales > Lysobacteraceae > Stenotrophomonas > Stenotrophomonas sp. TWI587. Next base: position 123,184 of record NZ_JBDJMW010000007.1, read on the forward strand.
CGAGCACGCAGGCGATCACGGTGCAGGCCCCGGCGCAGGGCACTGGCCCGGTGCAGGTGCGCATCGATCCGGTGCAGGGCCGGTATGCCGGCCAGCTGCCGCAGCGCCGCTATGCGCTGCGCGTGCTCAGCCGCCAGCGCCCGGCCACGGTGACGCTGGGCGGACGCGCGCTGCCGATGCTGGCCGACCAGGCAGCGTGGCAAGGTGCGGGCGAGGGCTGGTACTTCGATGCGGCAGAGCGCCGCGGCACCCTGCACGTGCGCACCGCGCCGACCGACATCCGCCAGGCACTCACGCTGCAGCTGGATCTGCCGATCGCCGCCGCACCGGCCGACGATGCCTTCCCGGCCGCACCGGAACTGGGCCGCGCGCTGCCCTCCGACAGCCTGCTGGTGGTCAACCGGCCGGCCGAGGAGCAGGGCTATGAGATGGAGAAAGCCTTCGACGATGATCCGGCCACGTGGTTCCGCACCGTGCGCAACCAGGCGGTCAAGACCGGTGCGCATGAGTGGGTGCTCGGCTTCGGCGAACGCAAGCTGATCGACGGCATCGAACTGGCGCCGCGCAACGAGCCGCACTGGAAGAACGGCCAGATCCGCGATTACGAGATCTACATGGCCGACAGCAACGGCGAGTGGGGCGAACCGATCAAGCGCGGTCACCTGACCCTGCAGCAGGGCATGCAGCAGATCGACTTCCCCGCCCATGCCGGCCGCCTGCTGCGCTTCCGCGTGCTGAGCACGCAGAACCCGGAAGGCGACGGTGCCAGCGCTGCCGACCCGATGGTGACCGCGGCGCAGGGCAGCGTGGCGCGTGCGGTGGATGCGCTGCAGCCGCGCGATGTCGGCCCGATCGTGCTGTCCACGTTCCACGTGCTGGAGCATCCGCAGCCGGAAGGCCCGGTGCAGCAGCTGTATCTCTCCGCGCTGCCCATGCCGACCCCGTTGAAGGCCAGCGTCGCTGCCGACCACGCGTTGGGTGGGCAGGCCGAGATGCGCATGAACGGTCTGCATTTCCGCCGCGGCCTGGGCGTCAATGCCAGCAGCCGGATCGATCTGGAACTCACGGGCAGCTGGCGCCTGCTGCGCGCCGACCTGGGCATCGATGATCAGTGCCGCACCGCGGGCGGCATGCAGTTCCAGGTGTGGGGTGACGGTCGGCTGCTGTACGACAGCGGCCTGGTCAACGCACCCGGCGTGGTCAAACCGGAGCTGGACGTACGCGGCCTGCAGCGGCTGAGCCTGCGCACGCTCGGGGCGCAGGGCGATCGACCCGCGCAGGTCTGTGGCAACTGGGCCAATGCCGCCCTGATCGGACAGGAGGGCGATACCGCCAGCATCGTGTCGCCGTAACCGAAGAAACACGCTTTCAGAAAAACAGCTCTCTCCCGTTTCCCGTCTGCGGCCGTCTGGCCGCGGCACGGGGGACGTTTGCCCGAAAACACCCATCCACCGCCAGCCCCACGCTGCGGATCGAACAAGGAGCCAAAGATGTTGACCGAACGCCATCGCCATCGCCGCATCACCGCCACCCCCTTGTCCATCGCACTCGGCCTGGCCGTCGCGGTGGTCGGCAGTGCCAGCGCCCAGGACGCAACGCCCGATACCAAGGCCACCGAGCTGTCGCGCATCGAGGTGACCGGCTCCAACATCCGCCGCAGTGATGTGGAAACCGCCTCGCCGGTGCAGGTGATCAGCAAGCAGGACATCGAGAACATGGGTGCGCGCACCCTGCTGCAGGTGCTCGACAATCTACCGGCCGCACGTCCGGGTCAGCAGGATGCGCGCTCGCTGTTCACCGGTTCGGATGGCGCCTCGCAGGCCAACCTGCGCGGCCTCGGCGCACAGGGTACGCTGGTGCTGCTCAATGGCCGCCGCCTGTCCTACTACGGCGCGCCGGCCGGCTTCCAGACCCAGTTCGTCAACATCGATGCGATCCCCGCTGCAGCGATTGAACGCATGGAAGTGCTGACCGACGGGGCCTCGGCCGTGTACGGCACCGATGCGGTGGCCGGTGTGATCAACGTGATCACCAAGCGCTCCTACCAGGGCGCGGAGATCAATCTCACCACCGACAAATCCTCGCGGATCAGCTCCTACGGCGAACACCAGGGCAGCATCACCGCCGGCTTCGGCGACCTGGATGAAGACCGCTACAACGTCTACGCCTCGGTGAACCTGTACCGGCGCGATGCGATTCCGCTGAGCGACTTCTACGACAAGCGGCCCGACCAGTACTACGTCAACAACCCGAACTACCTGCCCAACCTGCGCCTGGGGACCGGCAGCAAGCCGGGCGAGTTCAACCCGGGCAGCTACTTCGCCTTCGATCCGGTCACCGGCCGCCGCGTGCAGGAAGCCGCCCCGGGCTGCAACAACGTACTCACCAGCGAAGCGGCCGGCCCGCGCTGTATCTGGGAGACGTGGATGAACAACGAGATCGACGCCGGCGCCAAGTCCGAGCGCAACACCGCCTACGTCAACGCCCACTTCCTGATCGGCGACAGCACCGAAGCCTTCGCCGAAGCCACGTACACCGACATCGACCTGACCGCCAACGGCGGTACGCCGCGTGCCTACGGCACCACCACCGGCAACCCGACCAGCTGGTTCTCGCGCAATACCGGCACCACGGTCAACCAGTTCCTGTATCCGTACCTGGGCCCGAACAACGAATACAACAATGCCTCGCCCGAACTGAAGGCACTGATGGGCGGCGTGGTCGGCCTGCAGTACCTGCTGCAGGACGTCGGCGCCAACCACTTCGGCCAGCGCAACACCGATCAGAGCTATCGGGTGGTGGCCGGAATGCGCGGTGATGTCGGCGACTGGAACTGGGAAACCGCCTTCGCCACCGCCGGCAGCCACTCGGTCACCTACCAGACCACCAACGTGAACCTGGCCGGTTTCGAGAAGGCCTTCGGCCCGTACGCCGTCGATCCGGGCACCGGCCGCGTCATCATTTCCGATCACCCGGCGTACAAATTCGGTGAGATCAGCGAGGCCAACGCCGCGCTGATCCGCGAAGCGTTCCCGACCTTCGATATCCAGTCCTGGACGCGCCTGCATACCCTGGACGGCAAGATCGAAGGTCCGCTGTTCCAGATGCCGGCCGGTGAAGTGCGTGCAGCCTTCGGCTTCAACGCCAGCCGCGAGACCTTCTACACCCCGGGCAACCCGGACGCGGCCAACGGCCTGATCACCCAGCAGGGCGGCTCGTGGTTCGATGGCAAGCGCAACACCTATGCGCTGTTCGCCGAGACGGTGGCGCCACTGACCGAGAAGCTGGAACTGGACGCCGCACTGCGCGTGGACAAATACCCGGACTTCAGCGCCAACCTGGCCCCGAAGATCGGCCTGAAGTACCAGATGTTCGATCAGCTGATGCTGCGCGGCACCTATTCCACAGGCTTCCGTGCACCCAGCTTGGCCGAGTCGGGCAATGGTGGCGTGTTCGCCCAGCTGGGCGGCTACCGCGACGAGGTGCGCTGCAACGAGACCAACGCCATCGCCAACCTGCTGTTGCGATCGCAGCGTGGCGGTGACGTGGACCTGGGCAAGTCCCTGCTCAACACCGACTGCAGCCGCACCGTGGCGCGCATGACCCAGCCCAACCCGGACCTGAAGCCGGAGAAGGCGAAGATCACCACGCTGGGCTTCGTCTACGAGCCGACCCAGTGGCTGTCGGTGTCGGCCGATTACTGGTTCATCTACCGCAGCAATGAAATCGTCGCCCCGGATTTCACCCGTGACGAAGACATCATCGCCTCCACTCGTTCGCCGATCACCGAAAGCGACCGCGCCAACCTGGCCGCCCTGGCGGCGATGTGCGCCGACCCGGCCAGCGGCGTCGCCTGTCCCGGTACGCTGCCCGGCTACAGCGTGGGCAACGTGGCCAGCGTGGTGGGTCAGTACAAGAACCGCGGCAAGACCCTGATCGACGGCTTCGACATCGACGCGCGCAGCCGCTTCTCGCTGGGCGAGTGGGGCAACCTGAACATCGGGGTGGCCGCCACCATCGCCAACCGCAACCGCTCCTACCTGGACGACGAAAGTGGCTGGTACTACGGCGACCTGGTCGGCTATTACAACAACCCGCGTCTGCGCGCGACGTTGAACGCGGACTGGAGCTACAAACAGGTCACCACCAGCGTCTTCGTCAATTACGTGGGCGGCACCAAGTGGGCGCTGCAGCGGATCGACGAGGAAGACAACAACCCGCAGACCTGCACCGCCGGCTACCTGCCGGTGGAGCAGAGCAAGTGCGATGGCGCCCCGTCGTGGTGGACCGCCAACCTGAGCGTGGCCTGGCGTCCGGACGATCATTGGAACGTCGGCTTCACCATCAAGAACCTGTTCGACCGCCTGCCGTTCTATGACCCGAACAGCTTCCTCGGCGATTCCAGCGATTACGCCACCATCTTCGGTCGCGGCTACAGTCTGACCGTCGGCTACAAGTTCTGATGCATCCCTCGCGCCGGCCCCGGCCGGCGCGATCTTCACACGAGGTACTGTCCATGAAACGCAGAGAATTCATCGTCGCCAGTGCGGCCGTCGCCGCCACCAGCCTGCTGCCCAACACGCCTGCCTGGGCACGTGGACGCAAGGTACGGCTGGGCCTGATCGGCACCGGCATGCGCGGCCAGGTATTGCTGAAAGAGCTGGTCCGCCGCGATGACGTGGAGGTGGTCGCGCTGTGCGACATCGAGCCGATCATGCTCAAGCGCGGCATGGACATGGTGGCCAAGGCCGGCAAGCCGGCGCCCAAGGCGTATGGCCAGGACGGCGACGTCAACGCCTGGAAGCGGCTGATCGAGCAGCGCGGCCTGGACGGCGTGATCATCGCCACGCCCTGGGAATACCACGCACCGATGGCGATTGCGGCCATGCAGGCCAAGGTCGCGGTGGGCTGCGAAGTGGTCGCCGGCATCACCCTGCAGGACCACTGGGACGTGCTCAAGACCCAGCTCGCCACCGGCACGCCGTACATGCTGCTGGAGAACGTCTGCTATCGCCGCGACGTGATGGCGGCGCTGCAGATGGTGCGCCAGGGCCTGTTCGGCGAACTGGTGCACCTGCAGGGCGGCTACCAGCACGACCTGCGCGGGGTGAAGTTCAACTCCGGCGACCCCAGCCAGCCCTACGACAGTGGCGTGGAGTTCGGCGCCAAGGGCTGGTCCGAAGCACGCTGGCGCACCGAGCACTCTGTCCAGCGCAACGGTGAGCTGTACCCCAGCCACGGCATCGGCCCGTGCGCGATGTACACCGGCATCAATCGCGGCAACCGCTTCACCCACATCAACGCATTCGCCAGCAAGGCGCGCGGTCTGCACGAGTACACCGTGGCCAAGAGCGGTGGCACGACGCACCCGAGCACCAAGGTCAACTTCAAGCTCGGCGACATCGTCACCACCACCTTGGCCTGCGAGAACGGCGAGACCATCCTGCTGCAGCACGACACCTCGCTGCCGCGCCCGTACTCGATGGGCTTCCGCGTGCAGGGCACCAAGGGCCTGTGGATGGATGTGAACCAGTCCATCCATATCGAAGGCCGCAGTCCGCCGCACAAGTGGGAACCGTTCCAGGCCTACCAGGACCAGTACGAGCATCCGCTGTGGAAGCAGCACGCCGCGACCGCCGCCAGCGCTGGCCACGGCGGCATGGACTGGTTCGTCATCCATGCCTTCGTGGAGGCGCTCAAGGCCAAGGCGCCGATGCCGATCGACATCTACGACGCGATCACCTGGAGCGCGATTACGCCGTTGTCCGAGCAGTCCATCGCCAACAGCTTCCAGACGCTGGAGTTCCCGGATTTCACCGCCGGGCTGTGGAAGCAGCGCAAGCCGATCTTTGCGTTTGATGGGACGTACTGAGGAGGAGGTGACGGGTGCGCCGCTCTCCAACACCGCTCAGTGCTACGCCATCCGATACCTCTCAGCAATGCGGCGAGGAGCTCTAGAGCCCACATGCGATGGCGAGTGCAACCGTGATTCGTACATAGGGAGCCACCAAGGGTGGCCCCACCCAAAGCCATCGGTCGTGCATGCAGCACGGTTAACGATCAGTCGGTTATAGCTGGAGTGGTCAAAGAACGCTCAGACGCAACTGTAGGTCCAGCGTCGATCAACTCCTGCACCTAGTCATTTGTTGACCCATCGATCTCAACGTGATTCGAACCTTGCAATTCCAACAACCTGCTGGAGAATACTTGCCTTGCAATTTCCTCAATTTCATCTCTCTCTGGAGTAGGAAGCCTGCTCCAAAAGTCATCCCCTTGAAGGAACGTAATGAGCTTCTCCACATCTTTGCCTCTATAGCCGGGTGGAAGGTAGCTCTCAAGCGCTCCCTTTGAAAGAATGTATATTCCTTGAGACCGAAGCAAATCAAGGCATGATTTTAATTCATCCTGTTCATCTTTCGTTAGGCTTGTCTTCAGTGCGACGCGCTTTGACTTGATGTATTCCCAGAGTGCACTAGCGTCCGACCAATCTTTGGACGCCATCGCCTCCTCAATTCGTTCAACTAGTGATTTCCCGTCTAGGCTACCGATGTTATCAATCACGTCTGTCTTGATCTTAGAGTCGTTACGACGGAAAAGCCGTTTTACCTCTGGCGATCCCACCTGATCAACGTAGTCAAGGTCAGCAATGATTGTATGCGGCACGCGGCATGCAGTTAGCAACTTTGAGTAGCTGTCGAACAAGCCTTTTCCGCCTACGCTGATGATCTCAATAACATCACCGTGTGGAGCAGTTTTGAACCGCTCTAGAATTTTCTCAAAGAACATTCGGTCAGAGATACCCTCGACCAGCACCACGTGATCACAGAAGAAAAGTCGCTCATTGTTCTGACTATTCACAATGTTGAAGAGGTGCTTGGAGTTTGGAAGGCTGGACGAATCTAGTCGAGATATTTTGCTCTTCTGCTCTTCAGTGTGAACTCTGGATACATACTGAATTGAGGTTGGCGAGATGAATGTCGGTGAATGGGTCGCGAGAACGAACTGGTTGCCTGTCTCTTGAGAAATTTTCTCGAAAAGTCCGAGCAGTGTCTTTTGCCACCGCGGGTGAAGGTGAAGCTCTGGTTCGTCTACCAAGATCACAGCATCCCTTACATTAAGAGCGAATATCGCGAATAGATAAGTGAGTAGCTCTCTCTCACCTGAGGATGCTGCGCTGGAAGCGAATCTTGTTCCTTGCTTTGTAAGAATTACATCGTATTCGTTTGTATCGGCATTCACAGTCTCTAACGACCACGTATAGCCAAGATCAGAGAGGGACTTCGTGAGAAATGCCAGCTGAGAATCTTCATAGAAAGCGATCTTTACAGACGTGTTGTCGTCAAGCTCGAGCCTCCGGTAGCGCCGGCCTAGCCGTCCAATTGCAAGTTGAACGATGTTTGAGCCACCTGATCGCGATGTTGTGGAATCGAACTGTCTCTTCTGGTCGCGGTCATTGAATCCTGATAGAGCAACGCTTGACTGGAATGCTGAACTCGTCCTACTAACGGGGAGGTAGATCATCGGTAGTTGGAGCCTCTCCATCTTCGCTTCGCTGCGCATGGAGTTATCTAGCTCAAATATTTGTAAGTACTGAAGGAAATTCAGGGCAGGCTTTGTCGCAGGCTGGGTCAGAGATCCGTCCTGCCATGTGTAAGTAAAGCGATCACCGGGACGTATTTCTCCGACCTCCCAAGTCTCGGTGACACTCCAAGGACTGGAATGAAACTTCCATCTCTGTGCCGTCTCAACTTCCTCGGCGTCTTCCTTGATCTTCGCCATGCTCGTAACATCTGTCAGTGAAACTTCTACTGTAATTTCAACAGATTGTGAGGAGTTTAGTGCTGATGAGTGCTTATCGAATGCCAAGCTATTCAGTAGATCGTTATGCGTGGCTTGCAGGTAGATCTGACCGTCCCCGTAGTTGACCTCTTGGACATACGGTGAGGCAAATAGATGACGCCTGAGCATTGTGACCAGGGTATCGAGCAGATTCGTCTTCCCCCCGCCATTAGGTCCCACAATTATCGAGATGGGCCCGTCAAAGGTCATCTCCTGACGATCAAGGAAGCTCCTAACATTCTCCAGTGAAATTTTCCTGACTAGCATTCAGTATTTCCTTAGGTGGATGAAAAAGGAGTGTCATTGGCCATAAGTTAAAAATGCAGTAGGTGCGGGCGCTATACAAGAAAGATGGCTAGTGATAGCGAAGCGTATGAATTTTTATATTGTGCGATTGTGGTGGCGTGTGCCGTCGCTGTCGCCGCGGCCGAAATCGCTTCGTCATCGAGATGGGCCTCCATGTTTTAAAATTCCATCTTTTCGTAATGGCAGAAGTCCGTAGATGTGCCGCGCGGCGTCTGTCGATTTCTAGCGGAACTGGCGTATTGACAACAAGAGGCTCGCAGCCAACTACGAAAGCAAATCGAGTCCGAAACAGTCCTGTGACGGGCGGTCCGGCCCCACACCCATGTCCCGGGAAAGCTGGGCTGAGCGAGTTTGGCTCCGTGGCTCGGTTCGCCGATAGAGAACTTAGCAGCTCGAGCAGAACATCAGACGCAAAGCCTAGACTGTCAAGAAGGCTGATTGCTAATTAGCAAATAATTGGCACATCCGCTCGATCTCTAGCTACACAGACACTGTTCTTGATTACGTAGACCTCAACATAGTGGCCGCCTTCGAAACTTGCACTTTCGTGTTTTTGTCGATTGCCGCCGTCCACCTCTATACTTCCTCTTTCTCTGCCGCGTGCTGCATCGCCTCGATTCTTCACCTTCCAGTGAACTATGTATGGCTCTGGTACGTTGCATTCGCGCAAGAAAAATCGCAGTCGATGTCCGGAGGATAGCCGTCTATTGCGGCGTGCAACTTGCATGAAGTCCCATTGCACAGCTTTGTCCTTCATCACTTCGTAGTCGAGTCTCACCCTATAGCGAACATCTATTGGGTATCTGTCCTCGATGAATTCTTCACCAGGCGCCGTAAAATCGGCGAGTACGGTTTCTTGGAGAATCATCTTGGTCATGACAGGGAAGGACCGACCAAAGACAGATCGCCACTTCTTAGTCTTCTCCACAAGATCTACAGAATCATTCGCCTCTTGGCACCTGCGTAGCGCCTTCCGAGCTCTGCCCGTGAACTTGCCCTTTGCCTTTACGAGATCGCCACTTCCGGGGGCTGGCCAATCTCCGCCATTGTCGAGTCCGCTAAGCCACGCGAAGAGCGTGACCAACAGCTCTTGATAGTCAGCTGTAGCAGCGTTCTGGTGAGATGGGTGTGCCAGAAAGAACTGAACCACTAGGGTGTCTATGAGGTAGCCGCCCATCGGTGCCCCCATGTTGTTCTTCCAGGCGCGCAACATCTTCGCCAATATGCGGGCGTTCCCATTCCAAGCCGAATCATAGGCATCGAACGCCTCTATTTCGGTGCGCGGATTAGTTCTTTCCCAAGAACCGCCATTTCTAGTTGAGCCATATATATATGATCCATCAGCTTGGAGAAACGCAGGAAGAACCTCTACGACATATCTCTCAAATTCAACGACGACGACAGGCCCATCCCCACGAATTTTTGTTCTCGTATATCTTTTCTGCAGAGATGCTCTAACGTCTGCGAGCATCTGAGAGGCGCCATTTCCTGAGCGGGCCTGATATCTAGCGAGATCATCTGGCGGCAGTTCAAAAATCATGTCGAGATCGCTAATTCCTTGGATGGCGGTTTGACGACCGAATGAGCCAATTTGCAGGTTGTGCTCCGTGTTCGAGTTTTGGGTCCAGAAATCAAGATTGAGGCGGGCAGTTATACCCTCATAGCTGTTCAGAATGCTCTGTAGATTGGCGACTGTAAGATTTGAGAGGTACTTATTGAACGCTGCTGCACTCATGGATGTGCACCGCTATCGACAGAGATTATTGAAGGCAAAGTGGATGGTGCCTACTACCAGTGCCGAGGCAATTACGCCCATGACAGCAAATGCAGAAAGCGGAACCATGTCACGCCACGTGAAACTGGGGTTTCGATGGTCTCGGACCCACGAAGAGTCAATCACCCAGAAGAATCGATGATGAGCCTTCCAGCTTGCTCCAAAGATTTGTGGAGAGACATTCACGCCGGATGCCTCTAATCGAATTTGGATTAGGCGCAAGCGTACTTCCTCCAGACCTAATTGATCTTCGTCCGTTGAGCTTTGCGCATCAATGATAAGATCATGCAGGCGCTTGTACAGATTGTTGAGCTTTACGCCAGCCGCCTCATATTCACCGAGGCGTGACTCGTAGTCCCGCGCATAAAGCATGCAAATGCCGATTATCAGGAGAATCGCAGACGGAAGTTTTTCGGAAAAATCCGGATAAACCAACCCCAAAATGCCGACGGCAAAGGACGTAACGGTCACAAGTGTGGGAACTTTAGATGCGATATCGAAGGTTGCAAAGTGCAGGCTCGCGCTGTAGCCGACGTTGTAGCCTTCGCTCGCGATCTGTTCTAGCAGAAGCTGCCTAGCCGTCTTCAGGGCCATTGAATTACCCATAACGTAGTATTCACTTAAGCTAACGTTGCCAGTTCCAAGCTGTCAAACTTTCCTGCCTTTTATCTTGGACTACTTGGTTGCGGAACTTGTCGAAGCTGTCTAGTCTTCTGGACCGTATGAGCGCGACTTGCGCTTAGGCGTTGGCGGCAAGGCAAGCTTTGTTCAACTGCATGGTTGTTCAGCGACAGCCCATTCAACGCGTTGATAGGCAATCGATTATGCTGGTCCGATTGGACCTGCCGTGTCGTATAGGCATCTGGGCATCAGCGCCCGCGTATATTGCCATCGCTGGGAAGTTCCTGTTGAACCGGTACCAGTTTAGGCTTGAGCGCCATCGCAACCTGCCAGAACCCCGGTGCTAAGTCGCGACGTCTCTACAGGAACCAAGGCGTCGCCGCACAAGTCGATCCTAAGATCAGACTTGAACAAACGCTGCGACTGAATTCATCGATTTGGATGGTGCGCCCGGAGGGATTCGAACCCCCGACCAATGGCTTCGGAAGCCACTACTCTATCCGGCTGAGCTACGAGCGCGTTGTGTCCTGCGTCCCGCCGGGCCGCCTGATGGGGCCACGGACCGCCAAAGCGGCGCGGGAGGAGCATTCTATCCGTAAACGCCGCGCAGGTCTGCCCCCCGCACCGATGCGCCGGGCGACGGCGCGCCCGGCCAGCCCAGGCGGTATCCTTTACCGATGGCTTACGAACGTTTTGAGGCGCCCGAGGCGGCGCCCCCGTCGCGCTGGCGGCACTACTGGAAGTTGATGCGCGCCGACCGTCCGATCGGCACCCTGCTGCTGCTCTGGCCCACCTGGTGGGCGCTGTGGCTGGCCTCGGGCGGGCTGCCGCCGCTGTGGACGCTGTTCGTGTTCACCGCCGGCGTCTGGCTGACCCGCTCGGCCGGCTGCGTGATCAACGATTACGCCGACCGCTGGCTGGACCCGCACGTCAAGCGCACCAAGGACCGCCCACTGGCCAGCGGCGCTGTCTCCGGCCGCGAGGCGCTGGCCCTGTTCGCCGGGCTGATGATCGTCGCCTTCGCCCTGGTGCTGACCCTGAACTGGCTCACCATCGGCATGAGCTTCATCGGCGTGTTCCTGGCCGCCAGCTACCCCTACCTCAAGCGCTACACCCACCTGCCGCAGGTCTACCTCGGCATGGCCTTCGGCTGGGGCATCCCGATGGCCTTCGCCGCAGTGCAGGGCGAGGTGCCGGTGATCGGCTGGCTGCTCTACGGCGCCAACATCCTGTGGTCGACCGCGTATGACACCTGGTACGCCATGGTTGACCGCGATGACGACCTGAAGATGGGCTCGCACTCCACCGCGATCCTGTTCGGGGATCTGGACCTGGTGATCCAGGGGATTCTCTACGCGCTGTTCCTGGGCACGATGGCGCTGGTCGGCCTGCGCGCCGGGCTGGGCGTCTATTACGGCCTCGGCGTCGGCGTGGCCGCCGGCCTGATCGCCTACGAGTTCTGGATCGCCCGCAAGCGCGAGCGCGATCCGTGCTTCAAGGCCTTCCTGCACAACAACTGGGTCGGCGCCGCGCTGTTCGCCGGCATCGCGGTGTCGCTGGCGCTGCGCTGAGGGGGCCACCCGACCAACGGTCGGGTGCTACCGTCGAGCGCACGGTGATGTCCGGTAACGCGCACATGGGTAGTGCCGGCCGCTGGCCGGCGCCCGACCCCCTCGCAGAGCCGGGCAGCGCCCGGCACTACGACCATTAGGCGACTGACAGCGCCGCGCCCAACGCCCAGAATCCCTCCCATTGAATGATCGGGGAGGGCGGGACGATGAACACGTCGACGGTGGTACAGGACGGCTGGATGGCGCGCGCGGCACTGCGCTCGGCGGCCTGGGCGGAAAAATGGTTCCCCGACGCCTACGTGTTCGCGGTGCTCGGCGTGGTCATCGTCGCCGCCGCCGCGATGGGCTTCGGCGCGACCCCGCAGGCCACCGCCACCGCCTTCGGCGAGGGCTTCTGGAGCCTGATCCCCTTCACCATGCAGATGGCCTTCGTGGTCATCGGTGGCTATGCAGTCGCTACCGCGCCGATCGTCGCGCGCTTCATCGAGCTGTTGGCCCGTGTGCCCAAGACCGGCCGTGGCGCGGTGGTCTATGTCGGCCTGATCAGCATGCTCGCCTCGCTGCTGAGCTGGGGCTTCTCGCTGGTGTTCGGCGGCCTGCTGGTGCGCGCACTGGCGCGTCGCGAAGCACTCAACATGGACTACCGCGCCGCCGGTGCCTCGGCCTACCTTGGCCTCGGCGCGGTCTGGGCGATGGGCCTGAGCTCCTCGGCCGCCCAGCTGCAGGCCAACCCGGCGAGCATGCCGCCCGGCCTGGTGGAAATCACCGGCGTGCTGCCCTTCACCGAAACCATCTTCCTGTGGCAGTCGATCGCGCTGACATCCGCACTGATCCTGGTGTCGCTGCTGATTGCCTGGCTGACCGCGCCCGGCGCCGCCACTGCGCGCACCGCCAAGGACTTCGAAGGCGCTGCCCGCGCCGAGGCCGAGCCGCTGCAGCCGCGCACCCGCCCCGGCGAGTGGCTGGAGTACAGCCCGCTGCTGACGGTGTTGCTCTCGCTGCTGGCGTTCGGCTGGTTATTCGGCGAGTTCGCCAGCAAGCCGGTGGTCACCGCCATCGCCAACCTCAACACCTACAACTTCCTGTTCATCTCGCTCGGCCTGCTGCTGCACTGGCGCCCGCGCAGCTTCCTCAACGCGGTGGCCAAGGCCGTCCCCAGCACCACCGGCGTGCTGATCCAGTTCCCGCTGTACGGCGGCATCGCGATGATCCTCACCCACGCCACCGGCAGTGGCGATGAGACCCTCGCCCATCGCCTGTCCACGCTGTTCGTGCACATCGCTACCACCGACACCTTCGCGCTGGTGATGGGCGTGTACTCGGCCGTCCTCGGCTTCTTCGTGCCCTCCGGCGGCGGCAAGTGGATCATTGAGGCGCCGTACGTGATGCAGGCGGCCAACGAACTCAAGGCCCACCTGGGCTGGGCGGTGCAGGTCTACAACGCCGCCGAGGCGCTGCCGAACCTGATCAACCCGTTCTGGATGCTGCCGCTGCTGGGTGTGCTTGGGTTGAAGGCGCGTGACATCGTCGGCTTCACCTTCATCCAGCTGCTGGTGCACATCCCGCTGGTGCTTGGCCTGCTGTGGCTGCTCGGCATGACGCTGACCTACGTGCCGCCGGTGATGCCGTGATCGTCATCTGCGCGTCATCTGCTCTCTCAGGCTCAACCATGCCCTGTTCAGTGGCGCGTCGAGGGGTTTGCAAGGCAGTGGAATAAGGGAATTCGAACCGTTCATATGCAGGGAAACCCTTACTGCTGCATGGGCCCTGACAGTGCGGAAGACGCCGGCGCGGATGCGTTGACGTGTTCGTATGCAAACCCGCACACGTCGTTAACCTGCCGCTGCAGAGGATGGCCCCGACCGCGACATTCCGTTTGCGGCAACCGGAGAATCGAGATGGCTCAGCAGAACCAGCAGAACCCGAATCAGCGCGGTGAACAGCAGGAACGCGGTCGCGACCAGCAGCAGCAACAGCAGCAGGAACAGCAGCAGCGCAACCAGAACCAGCAGCAGGGCGGCCAGCAGGACGAGGAAGAGTGAGCCCAGCCGGCTGTTGTGTGAACTGAAGCCCCGCTCCGGCGGGGCTTCGTTCGTTCGGGCCTACTCAGGCAGAGCGCAGGTGCCAGCCCAGTGCGTCGTCTGCGACCACCGCGCCAGGCATGACGTCATGCAACACGACGCGGAGGCCGCGCGCATTCGGCAGCACTTTCTGCTCCGGGAACCAGCGGCGCGTCGCATCGACCACGATCAGCAGGCCTTCGTCATCGCCGAGCGGTGCGAAGTGCGGCGTGGGCTGTGACAGCGGCTCTAGCCCGAAGGCCGCCTGCGCTTTGGCCTGCACCTCGCCGACGTGTTCCGCGGGCAGGCCTATTTCGCTGATGCAGGTCATCTCGCTGCCATGGAACTCGCCCTGACGCTCGCCGGCAGGCAGGCGCCGCCGCGCGATCAACTCCAGGATCAGACCGTCCGGGCCGGTGAAATAGATCGACTCCGAATCCCAGCGACCATCGAACGTAAAGTGGTCATGGCCCTTCAGATCGCGCTGCAGGGTGGCGCGCGCTTTGAGCCATTCTGTAGCCGCCTCGAATCGATTGGCCGGTACGTTGAACGCCAGGTGCACACCGCCGACCGGGTTCGATCCTGCGGGTTGCAGCTGCAGGGTGCTCCAGCCGATGCGCACGGCGGCGTCGTCTACCGGCAGCTGAAGCTCATCGCGGAAGTAGGCCACAGTGGCGGCGACATCGGACACGGGAAGGTCGATCTGGTGGATGCGCATGGTGGTGTAAGTCTCCACATGGATACGTCGACATTCTGCCGCAGATGCGTGTGTCTCAGTAATGAACCCGATGCACCACAAGCCGATCGCGGCCACCCATCACCGGGCATTGCAGCCGCATTTGCTACAACGATGTATCGATGCCGGGACGCACCACCGGCGCACCACACACCACTATCAGAGGAGTCCTCCCGCGATGGGCATGCTGGTCGAGGGAACATGGCAGGAAGGCACCGCGGGTGCCGCTGACAAGGACGGTCATTTCAAGCGCGAGGAATCCATCTTCCGGGATTGGTTAAGCGCCGACGGCAGTGCTGGCCCAAATGGCGAGCCTGGTGTCAACGCGGCGCCTGGGCGGTTCCGCCTGTATGTAAGTCTCGCCTGCCCGTGGGCACACCGCACGTTGATCGTGCGCGGGCTGAAGGGCTTGGAGGATCTGGTGCCGGTGTCGGTGGTCAACTGGCACATGGGCGAGCAGGGTTGGAACTTTGAGCCCGGCCCGCAGGTGACGCCGGAGCCCGAACGCGGTGCACGCTATCTGCATGAACTGTATGCCGCCGCCAAGCCGGGAATGACTGGCAAGGTGACCGTTCCGGTGCTCTGGGATCGCGAGCGCGGGAGGATCGTCAGCAATGAATCGGCGGACATCATCCGGATGTTCAACACTGCCTATGACGGGTTGGGTGCGAAAGCCGGTGATTTCTATCCGGCAGCGCTGCGTGCTGAGATCGACGCGATCAACGAACGCGTCTATGCCACCGTCAACAACGGTGTGTACCAGGCAGGCTTTGCCTCAACGCAGAAGGCCTATGAAGAGGCTGTTGGTCCGTTGTTCGACTCACTCAGCTGGTTGGACGCACGCCTTCAGCAACGCGAGTGGCTGGTGGGCGATGCCATGACCGAAGCCGATATCCGTCTGTTCACCACCTTGATCCGCTTCGATTCGGTCTACTACGTGCACTTCAAGTGCAACGTGCGGCGTATTGCGGACTTCGCTGGCCTGCATGCGTTCGTGGCGCGGATGATGGCGATTCCGGAGGTGGCGGATACGGTGAACTTTGAGCACATCAAGCACCACTATTACGGGAGTCATCGGCATCTCAATCCGTCGGGGATCGTGCCGGTGGGGCCGCAGCGGGCTTACTGACGTAGCTGCCAATCCGTCAGTGAGCTGGTTCGAGGATCACCACCGGCACAGATGCCAGCAGACGCTCAAACTGCTGGCGTTTCTCCGTGTCCATTTCCCGGAAGGGAATGGGCATCGCGCCGCCCTCGACCAGTTCGATGAGATAGGCCGCCTGCAACCGCTGCACATGCTTTACCTGGTCCCACGTTCGAAAGGCAGTCCTGCCTTTGCTCGTGCGCGAGAGGCCAGCCGCACTGAAGACGAACGCACAGCGACCGACGCGGAGCATCTTCCAGGCAAAGATCGGCGGGACCACAATGGCCAGGACGACCTTCTGCACGATCGGCCAGTTCCAGGGGCTGGCAGGATTGGTCTGCGCGTTACCGGTCGCCATGTCCATCGCGATGACGTCATGCAGCAACTGCCGGTACTCCGAGAGTTGGTACGACACGTCGATATCGATGCGTGAGCCAGCGTGCTGCATACATGCTCCTTGCATGTGCGTGGAAATCATCTCAACGGTGGGTCAGCGGCAGGTCTCGCTTACGATACCTTTGGCAATAACTGCCGAAGCCTCGGCACAGCTCTGCTGAAGAAACTCGGTGACGGCATCGATTGTCACATCCAGTACGTCCTGCATCATGTCCTGGAGGTTTACGGCGATGAAGCTGGCGTTGTCGGCCATGGCCGCTATCACGCTGTATCGGGTACCGTAGATCGCCAGAAGGCCGGCTCTCTCTGCGATCTCACGCTGGCCGTTGAAGACATGCTCAGGATCGGTGTCCAAGCGCGGTGCGGCGTCGATTTCTCCCGCCAGCGCAACGCTGTGCGGGTTGATCGGGTGGCGATCGTCGCGCGCCATCCGGATCGCCCTGTCGACGTCCTTCAATGAGCTGCCCGCCATCTTCGCGCATGCTGTTCGATCCTTGAGCGTGGCGGCCATGGCGAACAGATGCTCACCTGCAAGTCGAGCTGCCAGCACGGCCTCTGCAAGAAAGCCGGCGCTTGAAAGAAGATCGACCGCTTTGGAGCTCGACAGTACCGCGTGCCAATGACGGAGCGCACTGCCATGGCCCATGTCGCTCAGCCACGTGGCCTGGCGGTTGAGTTCCTGCTCGGCATGCGTTATCCAGCCACGCAGGTCATCAATTGCTCGTGATCGCCCCATATACGTCCTTGAAACTCCAACTGTCCATGATTGATAAACCGGGTGACCGGGCCGGGTCGTCATGCCTATGAAACATCTGACCCGGCGCGCCTCTCGCTGTGCGCATCGCCCACGGTGTGACGCCGAGTCGCCTGTCGGCTGGTGTTGAATGCGTCAGCGGGGAGGCGCGAGCGCGGATAGTAAGTCAGGCGATAACACTTTCCAACCGTGCCAGCCGTTGAGGCGATACTCGGCACTGACGACGGTTCTGCTGGTTGGCTGGAGATTCTGCGGTCACGGAGGCATTTGCATTACACGCCACCACCCCGATCCAACTGCCGATACCCGATCGCCTCCGCCACATGCGCGGTCTTGATCTCCTCCGCATGCCCCAGATCCGCCAATGTCCGCGCCACCCGCAGGATGCGATGCATCGAGCGCGCCGACAGCTGCAACCGCTCCACCGCATCCTCCAGTAGTTGCTGATCCTCCGGCGACAACCGGCAATGCTCGCTCAACTCGAACGGCAACAGCTGTGCATTCGCCTTCCCACTGCGTAACAGCTGCACTTCCCGTGCTGCCACCACACGGGCGCGAACACTCGCGCTGTCCTCGCCGAGCGGCGCATCATCACGCAGCTCGCGCGGGTCCAGCCGCGGCACTTCCACATGCAGGTCGATGCGGTCCATCAACGGTCCGGAGACCCGCCCGCGGTAACGACGGATGACCTCCTCGGTGCAGAGGCAGCGCCCACTGCGATCCCCGGCCCAGCCACAGGGGCAGGGGTTCATCGCCGCGACGAGCTGGAACCGCGCAGGAAAGCGCTCGGTCCGCGCAGCACGGCTGACGACCGCAACACCGGATTCAATCGGCTCGCGCATGACCTCCAGCGCGTGCCGACTCCATTCGGGCAGTTCATCCAGAAACAAGACGCCGTTATGCGCCAGGGAGATTTCGCCTGGGCGTGGATGCGAACCGCCCCCGATCAGCGCCACCGCGCTGGCCGTATGGTGCGGCGCCCTGTACGGCCGGTGCCGCCAGCGCCCCGCATCAATTCCCTGGCCACTACACGACGCAATAGTGGCCGCCTCCAGTGCCTCAAGCTCGCTGGCCGCAGGCAGGATGCCGGGCAGTCGAGAGGCCAGCAGGGTCTTGCCGCAGCCGGGGGTGCCAAGCAACAACAGGTGATGCCCGCCGGCCGCCGCTACCTCCAGCGCCCGCCGCGCCTGCAGTTGGCCGCGCACGTCGCGCAGGTCGGGAATGCTCACCGGCAGTGGGTCAGCCGCCACGGCCGGAGGCAGCCTGCCGCTTTCAAGGGCGCTGCAGACCTCCAGCAGGGTGCGGGCAACGCGCACGTCCGCGTGCTGGGCCAGGGCGGCCTCTTCGCTGTTGGCGGCGGCCACGATGAGGCTGCGACCATCCCGGGCGGCAGCGATCGCCGCAGGCAGGACGCCGTCGACACCGCGCAGCTCGCCGGTCAGGGCCAGTTCGCCGAGAAACTCGTACTTGTCCAGGGACTGCGCATCGATCTGGCCGCTGGCGGCGAGGATGCCAAGTGCGATGGCCAGATCGAATCGCCCGCCCTCCTTGGGCAGATCGGCAGGGGCCAGGTTGATGGTGATCCGCCGCTGCGGAAACTCGAAGCGAGCGCAGATCAGCGCGGCGCGCACGCGGTCGCGTGATTCCCGCACGGCCGCGGCCGGCAGACCGACGATCTGGGTATGCGGCAACCCGCCGGACAGGAATACCTCGATCCGCACGGCCGGCGCTTTGACGCCGGCGCGGGCACGGCTGTGCACCAGCGCGAGGCTCATGCGGTTGTTTCCGGGGTCTGCGGCATGCCGACCACAATGGCAGGACACGAAGAACCCAACCCATCAGCACTTGCCGCGCCATCGGGTAGGCAAGCACCTCCTCGTATACGGCACTCCCGCTAGACTGGATGCCCCCACGCACCACGCCGTCGAACACCATGGATATGCACCACCGCTCCGGCCCCATCGAACTGGTCGCCATCGATATGGACGGGACCCTGCTGGATCCGTCCCACACGCTCACGCCCCGGGTGACGCAGGCCATCGCCCGCGCCCGCGCGCAGGGCGTCCAGGTGGTGCTGGCCAGTGGCCGTCCGGTGTCGGGGATGGCGCCGTTCCTGCAACAGCTGGGTATCCAGAGCGAGCAGGACTACTGCATCGCCTGCAACGGCGCGGTGGTGCAGAACATCGGCAGCGGCCAGCGCGTCATCGAGTTTCCGCTGAGCTTCGACGATTTCGTTTTCTGCGAGCGGATCTCGCGGGAACTGGGCATCCACTTCCAGGCGCTCGATGGCCGACGCATGTACACGCCCAACCAGGACATCAGCCACTACACCGTGGCCGATTCGCACCTGTCGAATGTGCCACTGTCGTATCGTCGGGTGGCGGACATGGACCCGGCGATGCAGTTCATCAAACTTATGATGATCGATGAGCCGGAAGTCCTGGATGCGGCCATCCAGCGCCTGCCGTCGGAACTGACCGATCGCTTCGCGGTGCTCAAGAGTGCGCCGTTCTTCCTGGAGGTGTTCGACCACCGTGCCGGGAAGGGACCGAGCCTGGAGAAGCTCGCCGCGCACCTCGGCGTGGACCGCGCCAACGTGATGGCGGTGGGCGATCAGGAGAACGACCTGACCATGCTGCAGTTCGCCGGCACCAGCGTCGCCATGGGCAACGCGATTCCGGCGGTCAAGCAGACGGCGCGCTTCGTGACCACGACCAACGCCGAAGATGGCGTGGCGTTGGCGATCGAGCGGTTTGTGCTGCAGGACGTCTAAGCGACGGTCAGCCCGACCGGTTTACTCGCGGGGTGCAGCCGGCCCACGCGCTTCCAGCTCGGCCACCACCTTCTCCAGCGCCTCCAGCTTCTCGCGCGTGCGCAGCAGCACGGCACGCTGCACGTCGAATTCCTCGCGGGTCACCAGGTCCAGCTTGCCCAGCCCAGCCTGCAGCGCGGTCTTGAAGGTGGCCTGCAGTTCTTCGCGCGACTGGCGCAGGCCCGGTGGGACCATGTCGCTCAGGCGTCGGGCGAGGTCATCGAGGTGGTTGAGGTCGATCATGCTGCGGCTCCGCGGGGTATGTGCCAAGGATAAGCCGCCACGCTGCCGGCGACACTGACCGCGCGCATCGCGTTCACCGGGGGACAGGCGTTATCCTCGCAGCCTGGAACACAGGAGTGCAGACGGATGAAGATGGTCATGGCGGTGGTCAAGCCGTTCAAGCTCGACGACGTGCGCGAAGCGCTGGCCGAGCGCGGCGTCACCGGGATCACGGTCACCGAGGTCAAGGGCTTCGGGCGGCAGAAAGGCCACACCGAGCTCTACCGCGGGGCGGAGTACGTGGTCGATTTCCTGCCCAAGGTGAAGATCGAAGTGGCCGTCGTCGACAATCAGGTCGAGGAGGTGGTGGAAGCCATCGTCAAAGCCGCCGGCACCGGCAAGATCGGCGACGGCAAGGTCTTCGTGTACGACCTGGGCAGCGTGGTACGCATCCG
Organism: Stenotrophomonas sp. TWI587; assembly: GCF_039674145.1. Lineage (NCBI taxonomy): Bacteria > Pseudomonadati > Pseudomonadota > Gammaproteobacteria > Lysobacterales > Lysobacteraceae > Stenotrophomonas > Stenotrophomonas sp. TWI587. The sequence goes on from NZ_JBDJMW010000007.1 coordinate 143,874, forward strand.
CACCGGTGAACTGGATGCCGACGCGCTGTAACCCGCGCCGGCCTTCCAAGGGTGCCCGCCCTCAGGCGTGGCCCTTGAACCAGCGGTAGAAGCGCTTCCAGGCCACGCGCACGCCGGCTACCCAGCGGGGGTCGGCCACCTGGGCCGCCTCGGAGGCGCTGGGGCGCTCGCCGGTCAGGCGCTGGCGCATCTTCAGCAGGTTCTTCATGTCGCTGCGGCGCAGCTGGCGCGAGACCGGGTGCACCGGCAGCCAGCGCGGGCTGCGCCAGGCCGAGGTGAAATCCACCAGCACCGGCACGCCACCGCTGACCATTACGTTGGTGCCATGCAGATCGTTGTGGGTGATGCCGGCGGCATGCAGGCGGGTGAGCGCGTACTGCAGCTGCTCGAAGACCTCCACGCCGACCGACTGGGCCGCGCTCAGGGTCTGGCCGGGAATGAATTCCATGCCCAGCGCGAGGCCGCCGATGGTGCCGAGCAGGGCCGGGGCATGCTTCCAGCCGCTCAGGCGCTGCAGGATGCGCGCTTCGCGGCGGACCAGCAGGCGGGCAATCGGCGACAGCGGGGTGCCGCGATACCGGGTGTAATCCTTCACCACCGCGGGCTGGCCATTGAGGCAGGTGCGGTAGACGTCGGGTTCCAGGAGGCGTTCGCCGCGCTTGAGCAGCTCGGCGGGGGCGGTGTCATCGACACACGGGGCAACAATTGTGTTCATAGGGGTCTGTGCGACCCGGCGGTCGGCGCAATGCGTCAGGCGTACCGGTGCTGCTTACGGTGGGGAACTAAAGATTTCGTTAATTTTAGTACTCGCCAGTACACGAATCCAGATGATGTCGGAGAAATGTCGTAGCCCGGCGTGGAACAGTTCGTCACGCTGAAGCGGACAATTTTGTATCGTTCGGAACAATTTCGTTTTTAATCAGCGGGTTGGTGGCCACGTCTGGAGAGTGCAGGGCAGGCATGACTGCCGTGCGCCCCGTGCAGGGGGCCATTCGGTGAACCCTCAGGGGCTCCGCGCGCTCGTCTGTTCCAAGTACAGGCGAGCGCCGCAGGCTTCTGCTGGGGTGGCCCGGTCCGCCACGCTGCGCTGAACGCCGCTCACCTCGTGCTTGACCGCAACCCGGGCGCTGCCGACCATATGCTGTTGTTCGCGACATCGGCGGCCGCCCCTCCCCGGCACGTCCCCGCCCTCTGCCGCCCTTTCGATGCCGGTCGCTGCCGTGCATCGCCCCCACCATTTCGGGTCCGGCCCTGCCGGAGGAAGACTGATGATCAAGATCGTGCTGGCAGGGCTGTTCATCGCCTGCGTGCTGTACATCCATTACCGCGGCAAGGTGCGCGCGCGCTGGTCGCGCCAGCTGCTGGACCACTCCAGCTTCATGGCCCCGATCAACGTGATCATGTATGCGTTCTCGAAGGTACCGACCACGCCGTTCCTGGACCCGGGCAAGGACTTCCCGCAGCTTGAGCCGCTGCGCCAGAACTGGCAGATGATCCGCGACGAGGCACTGGCCCTGCGCGACGCCGACAAGATCGCCGCCTCCAGCACCTTCAACGATGCCGGCTTCAACTCGTTCTTCCGCCGCGGCTGGAAGCGCTTCTACCTGAAGTGGTACGGCCCGTCGCACCCCTCGGCCAAGGCGCTGTGCCCGAAGACCACCGCGCTGCTGGAATCACTGCCGGACGTGCGTGCGGCGATGTTCGCCCAGCTGCCCTCGGGCAGCGAGCTGCGCCCGCACCGCGACCCGTTCGCCGGCTCGCTGCGCCTGCACCTGGGCCTGACCACGCCCAACGACGATGGCTGCTACATCGTGGTGGATGGCATCAAGAAGAGCTGGCGTGATGGCGAGTGGATGATGTTCGATGAGACCTACATCCACCACGCGCACAACGAGACGCCGGACGACCGCGTGATCCTGTTCTGCGACATCGCCCGCCCGCTGCGCTTCGGCCTGCCGGGCCTGTTCAACCGCGCGGTGGCCTCCACGCTGCTGGCCGGTGGCGCCTCGCCGAACCTGCCGGGTGACCCCACCGGTGGCGTCAACAAGGCCTTCGGCAGCGTCTACAAGGTGCGCCTGAAGGCCAAGGCGCTGCGCGAGCGCAGCGTGGTGGCCTACCAGGTGATCAAGTGGGGCCTGGTGGTGGCGGTGATCACCGGGATCTGGGCGATCTGAGCAACAAAAAACCCGCGCTGCTGCCAGCGCGGGTTTTTTGTTGGCGAACCGGTAGGTGCCGACCGTTGGTCGGCACGCCTTCGATCAGCCCTTCAGGGCTGAAGCCACGAACGGCGGGGTCACCAGCACGCCGGTGTGCAGGGCGGCGGTGTAGTACAGCGTATCGAACGACTTGCCAGCCGAATCGGCCTGGCGGAAATCGAAGCTGCTCTCGCCCTTGCGGGCCAGGGTCACGCTCCACCAGCCGGTCGGGTAGCACGGCTGCGGGAACGGCAGGGTCTTGAACGAACCGAAGCCGGCCTTGCCCATCTCGGCGCGCATTTCGTTGATCAGGTCCAGCTGCATCAGCGGCGATTCGGACTGCTGCACCAGGATGCCGTCATCCTTCAGGGCCTTGAAGCAGCTCTCGTAGAACGCCTTGTTGAACAGGCCTTCGCCCGGGCCGACCGGATCGGTGGAATCCACGATCACCACGTCCACGCTGCCGGCCGGGCAGTTGGCCATGTAGGCCACGCCGTCGTCGAACATCAGCTCGGCGCGCGGGTCATCGTTGGAATCGCACAGTTCCGGGAAGTGCTTGCGGGCCATCACGGTGACCTGCTCGTCGATGTCGCACTGGGTCACGCTCTCCACGCCGGCGTGCTTGAGCACTTCGCGCAGGGTGCCGCAGTCGCCGCCGCCGATGATCACCACGCGCTTGGGCGCGGCATGGGTGAACAGCACCGGGTGGCTGATCATCTCGTGATAGAAGAAGTTGTCCTTGCTGGTCAACATGATGGCGCCATCGATGGTCATCAGGTTGCCCCAATCGGTGGTCGCGAAGATCTCGATCTTCTGGAACGGCGACTGCACTTCATCCAGCTTGCCGGTCAGGCGGTAGCCGATGGCCGAGCCGGTGCGCTCGAAGTGTTCGATGTACCAGTTGTTGTTGTCAGTCATGGAGGAGCAGTCCTGTTCGGAAGGGTGTTGGAGCCGGGCTGGCGGCGGTGCCGCGTGGCGCAAGCCACGTCCGGACGGGTTGGCCCGTTCAGGTTTCAAGCCTGAGCACGGGCGCGGGCGCGCATGATAACGGAGCTGTCGCCACATAGGCGTTATCATGCACCCCCTTTTTTACCAACCAGGCCCACTGAAATGACCGATTGGTCCCTCGACCAAGCCCGCAAGACCTACTCGATTCCGCATTGGGCGGATGGTTACTTCGACGTGGATCAGGCAGGACACATGGTGGTGAGACCGACTGGCCAGGACGGCCCGGTGGTGTCCTTGCCCAAGATCGTGGACGCTGCCCGCGAGGCCGGCGCCAAGCTGCCGCTGCTGGTGCGCTTCCCGGACATCCTGGGCCAGCGCCTGGGCAAGCTGCAGGCCGCGTTCGCGCAGGCGCAGGCCGACTGGGACTACCCGGGCGGCTACACCGCCGTGTACCCGATCAAGGTCAACCAGCACCGTGGCGTGGCCGGCACGCTCGCCAGTCACCACGGCGAGGGCTTCGGCCTGGAAGCGGGCAGCAAGCCCGAGCTGATGGCTGTGCTGGCGCTGTCGCGCCCGGGTGGCCTGATCGTCTGCAACGGCTACAAGGACCGCGAATACATCCGCCTGGCCCTGATCGGCCGCAAGCTGGGTCTGCAGACCTTCATCGTGATCGAGAAGCCCTCCGAGCTGAAGCTGGTGCTGGAGGAATCCAAGGCGCTGGACGTGAAGCCGGGCCTGGGCGTGCGCATGCGCCTGGCCTCGCTGGGCGCGGGCAAGTGGCAGAACAGTGGTGGCGACAAGGCCAAGTTCGGTCTCTCGCCGCGCCAGCTGCTGGACCTGTGGAAGTCGCTGCGCGATACCGAATACGCCGACTGCCTGAGCCTGCTGCATTTCCACATGGGCTCGCAGATCTCCAACGTGCGCGACATCGCCAATGGCATGCGCGAAGCCACCCGCTACTTCGTGGAGCTCTCGCGCCTGGGCGCGAAGATCACCCACGTGGACGTCGGCGGTGGCCTGGGCGTGGATTACGAAGGCACCCGCTCGCGCAGCTTCTGCTCGATCAATTACGGCCTGAACTCCTACGCCAGCAACATCGTGCAGCCGCTGGCCAATGCCTGCGAAGAACACGGCCTGACCCCGCCGCGGATCGTCACCGAGTGCGGCCGTGCGATGACCGCGCACCACGCGGTGCTGATCGCCAACGTCTCGGAAGTGGAAGAGGCGCAGGAAGGGCGCGTGCCGGACCAGCACGACGACGAGCCGGCGGCGATCCGCCACCTGCGCGAGATCCACGCCGAGCTCGACGAGCGCCCGGCGGTGGAACTGTTCCAGGAAGCGCAGCACTTCCATGCCGAAGGCCTGTCCAGCTATGCGCTGGGCCAGATCGATCTGCCGCAGCGCGCCCGCATCGACGACCTGTTCTACGCCATCGCCCATGCCGTGCGCGCGCGCCTGAGCTACGACGAGAAGAGCCATCGCCCGGCGCTGGACGAGTTGAACGAGCGCCTGGTCGACAAGTACTTCGTCAACTTCAGCGTGTTCGAATCGATCCCGGATGCCTGGGCGATCGACCAGGTGTTCCCGATCGTGCCGATCGAGCGCCTGAACGAGCAGCCCGAGCGCCGCGGCATCATCGCGGACATGACCTGCGATTCGGACGGCATGGTCAAGACCTATGTCGAGAACGAGAGCCTGGACACGTCGCTGCCACTGCATGCGCTGAAGTCCGGTGAGAGCTACCGCATCGCGTTCTTCATGGTCGGTGCGTACCAGGAAATCCTGGGCGACATCCACAACCTGTTCGGCGATACCGACGCGGTGGAAGTGCTGGCCGACGCCGATGGCTACGCGATCACACAGCAACGCCGCGGTGATACCACCGATGTGATGCTGGACTACGTGGGTTACAGCCTGGCCGATCTGCGCGCCAGCTACGCCGAGCGCGTGGCGGCGGCGAAGCTTTCGCCCGAGCGCGCGCAGGAACTGTCCGAGGCACTGGAAGCCGGTCTGACCGGTTACACCTACCTGTCCGACGAACCGCTGGCGTAAGCCACGTGACGACGGGTGACGGCCTTCGGGCCGCACCCGGCCGCCTGTAACGCCGGGCACTGCCCGGCGGTCCCTCCAAGGCACCCGCCCCCCTTATGAGCGCGCGCGCGATCTTTCATCTGTTCCTGCATGCGGCCGTGCCGGCGTTGCTGGCGTGGATGTTCTGGCGCAAGCGGTTCATGTCCGCCTGGGTACTGATGCTGCTGGGCTGGATCATCGATCTGGACCACCTGCTGGCTGACCCGATCTACGCCCCGAACCGCTGCAGCATCGGTTTCCATCCGCTGCACACCGCACCGGCGATCGCGGTGTACGCAGGCTTGTGTGTGCCTAAGAAAACGCGCCTGTTCGGGATCGGCCTGATGATCCACATCGTGCTGGATGCCATTGACTGCTGGTGGATGCACGCTGGCCGGTAGGTCCACGCCATGCGTGGATGACGTGCTCACCCTGCCGGCAACGTCAACGTCGCCTGCAACCCTGGTGCGCCAGTGGCCAGCACCAGCGTGCCGCCGTAACTCTCGGCAATGTCCGCCACGATCGACAAGCCCAACCCACTCCCTGAAGCGCGCTCATCCAGCCGCACACCGCGTTCCAGCACGCGCTGCAGCTGTTCGGCGGGCAGCCCGGGGCCGTCATCGGCCACGGTGATCCGCAGCTGGCCATCGAGCGCGGCGACCTCCACGCGCACCGCGTGAGCGGCCCACTTGCCCGCGTTGTCGAGCAGGTTGCCCAGCATCTCTTCCAGATCCTCGCGCGCGCCGGCGAACACACCCGCCGTGTTGCTGTCGCACGCAAAACGCAGCCCGCGCGCGGCATGCACGCGCTGCATCAGCCCGCACAGTGCGCTCACCACCGGTGCCACCGGCGTGCGCTGCTGGCTGTCGGCCCCCAGGCCTGCAGCGAGGTAACGATCGATGCTGGCCTGCATGCGCGCGGTCTCGCTGCGCAGGGTCTGGCGCCAGTCGCTGCCATCGCCCTCGGCTTCGGTGGTGAGCACGGTGAGCGGTGTCTTCAGCGCGTGCGCGAGGTCTTCGGCGCTGCGGCGTGCGCGCACCACCATGCGTTGGTGATGATCGAGCAGCGCATTGAGCTGGCCGGCCAGAGGCGCGACTTCCTTGACCAGACCCTGCTGCGGGAAGCGCACGTGCTCGCCGTTGCGCACCTGCCCGGCGATGCGCCCCAGTTCGGCCAGGGGACGCAGGCCGTAATGCACCTGGGTCACCAGTACGCCGAACCACAACGCAATCAGCACGGCCAGGGCGAGCGCGGTGCGCTGCCGGAAACTGGCGACCTGGGCATCCAGCGGGCTGCGATCGGTGGCGACCATCACGATCACCGGCGCGGCGGCGCGGGGCAGGCTGACCTGCTGGGCCAGCACACGCAGCGATTGCTGCAGCGGGCCGGGCGCATCGAAGGCCTGTGCCGGCCCAGCCGACAGCGAGGTCGGTGCGGCCAGCGCGTCATCCCACAGCGAGCGCGACTGCCCAAGCGGGCGCCCTTGCAGATCCAGCACCTGCCAGTAGTCGCCGGAGAACACCCGCCGGTAGCGCTCATCGGCCAGCGTGTCGCGCCACTGCAGTCGGCCGGTGGCATCGCTCTCGGCCAGTGCCAGCACCGCGATCAGATCGTTGCCCAGGCGCTCATCCATCGCCGTCCGCGCCGAGCGCTCGAACATCGCGCCCAGCCACCAGGTCGCCAGTGCCGAGACCAGCACCAGACCCAGGCCACCGGCGACCAGCAGGCGGGTGCGCAGCGAACCGGTGGTCATGGCGTCGCCGACAGGCGGAAGCCCTGGCCGCGGTGGGTGTGGATCAGCTCGCTGCCGAGCTTTCGGCGGATGCGGCCGATCAGTACATCGAGCGTGTTGGAGTCTGGATCGAAGCCGTCTTCGTAGACGTTCTCGCCCAGCCGCGAGCGGCTCAACACGGTATCGGGGTGATGCATGAAGTAGCTGAGGATGCGGTGCTCCTGCGCGCTGAGCGCCAGCGGCGCGCCGTCCAGCTCGAAGCGGCCGGCGTTGACGTCCAGCACCAGTGGGCCGCACTGCAGGCGCGGATGCGCGTGGCCGGCGCTGCGGCGGATCAGCGCGCGCAGGCGCAACAGCAGCTCTTCGGGCTGGAACGGCTTGGTCAGATAATCATCGGCGCCGGCATCGAAGCCGGCCAGTTTGTCGTGCCAGCGAGCGCGGGCGGTCAGCACCAGCACCGGGAAGTCGCGCCCGGCCTGACGCCAGCGTTCGATCACGCTCAGCCCGTCCACGCCCGGCAGGCCCAGATCGACCACGGCGGCGGCGATGTCCTCGATCTGGCCCTGGTACTCGGCATCCCGCCCCTCCGCACTGTGGATGACCACATAGCCGGCCTCTTCCAGCAGCGTCTGCAACCGGCTGGCGAGCAGGGCGTCATCTTCGGCGAGCAGCACGCGCATCAGTCTTTTTCCATTTTCAGCAGGCGGCCGGTGGCGGCATCGTAATCCAGCTCCATCACCACCCCGTCCGGGCCAAGGATCTCGACCTCGTATTTTCCGTCATCCAGTTCCACCTCGATCAGCTTGCCCGGATAACGCCGCAATGCATCGGCAACCACCTGTTCCAGCGGTACGAAGCGTCCCTGCCGCACCGCCTGGCGCACGCTGTCCTGCTGGCGGCTGCCACCGTCGAGGACCCGCATCGGGTCCTGCGGGGCAAGGGTCAACAGCAGGGGCAGCATCAGGGAAAGGGCAGACATGCGGGCACGCAGGGGGAAGGGCAGGGCACCGGTATACCGGGGCTGTCTAAACAGTATCTAACAGTCGCCCTCATGGTCCGGTTAGGCGCGGTGGCCAGACTGGCGGTGCCGGAATGGACCGGTGCCCCCTCAAGGATTCCCATGAAGACGATGATTGCCGCTACCGCCCTGGCCGCCGCCCTGTTCGCTACTCCGGCCTTTGCCGCCAACCTGTCCGCTGCACAGGTGCAGGCCAAGCTGAGCGCCGCCGGCTACACCCAAGTGCATGAGCTGGAGCACGACGATGGTGTGTGGGAGGCGGACGTGACCCGCAAGGACGGCACTGTCGATGAAGTGATCATCGATGACACCAAGGGCGAGATCTTCGATCCGCGCGATGGCCGCGCCGTGCTGGACGCCGGTCAGATCCTGGCGCTGGCGGGCAAGGCCGGTCTGAAGCAGATCGACTCCCTTGAGCGCGATGGCGCGACGTGGACCCTGGATGCGCGCAACGCCCGCAACCAGCGCGTGGAAGTGCGCATGAGCGGTCACGATGGCCGTGTGCTGGCCAGCAAGCGCGACGGCTGGTGGGATTGATCCCACTCGCCAGCGCGCGCTGGGTGCACGAACGGCCGGGTTTCCCCGGCCGTCCGCATGTCCGCTTGAAGGGTGCCGCGCTTACCAGCGCGAGGGGTAATCCCAATAGCCCGGGCCGCGGCCGTAGCCACGGTAACCATCGAAGCCGTCATAACCGTAGCCACCATAAGGGCCGAAGAAGCCAGGGCCCTTGCCTTCGCTCACCCGGATGTTGATGTTGACGTTGCGGGTGTTGCCCTCGTCACTGGTGTAGTTCTTGCTCAGGTTGAGCTCGGCGGCGTTGTAGTGGGTGTTGCCGAAATTCTCTGAGTAGCCGATGCCGGTGGTCAGGCTGCCGTTCACCCGCAGCTTGTCGTCGGTCACGTGGGCGATGCCGTTGGCGGCCCGATCAGTGGATCGCCGGCCGGTACGGTCACCGTAGAACGTGCCCGGCGGGTCGCCGCGCAGTGACTGATCGCTCAGGTACTGCATGGGCGCATCGGGAATGCTCAGATCCAGCCCGGTCGAGGACTGCGGGCCAGTCGCGCCTGCGGCCGACTGGGCCAGCGCCACACCGGGCAGGGACAGGCACAGCAGCAGGGGAAGCAGGCGGATCATGAGAGGCTCCGGAGCAGACAGGCAGGACGGCCGACAGCGCTGACGCTAGCAGCCGTAGTTTGAATGATGCCTGTCATGGCGCGCGTTGCAAGGGGAACTCAGCGCAACCGGCCGAATCCGAACAGCTCCGCCAGCGGATGCCGGCGCCGCTCGATGCCCGCGCGCAGCAGCCCGGCCCCGATCATGGAGTAGGTGATCCCGTTGCCGCCGTAGGCCATCGCGAACAGCACCCGTGGTCCCCACTGTGGATGCGGGCCGAAGAACGGCAGGCCATCGTGGGTCTCGGCGAAGGTGCCGCCCCATGAGAAGGCCGGTTGCAGCGGCAGGTGCGGGAACAGTTTGGCGGTCTTCTTGAGCAGCGTGGCGGTCTTGCTCTCCACCCGCCGGTCGCGCCGGGCCGGGAGATCGATGGCATCGTCCTCGCCGCCGATCAACAGCCGATTGTCGCCGGTGCTTCGGAGATAGAGATACGGACGCGCCGATTCCCACGCCATGGTCTCGCGCAGCGGCCCGAGCAGGTCCGGATGAATCGGATCGGTGATGAAGGCGTAGCTGCTGCGGTTGCGGGCCACCGAGGGCTTCAACCAGCGCTGCCCGGCGTAGCCGGTGGCCAGCACCACATGGCGGGCACGGATGCGGGCGCCGCCCAGGGTGGTGGCGGTCACGCCGCGCGGGGTCGGGGTGAGTGTATCGAGCACGGTACGGTCGTAGACCCCGCAGCCGCGTTTGTGCAGCCGCATCAGCAGGCGATAGGTGAGCCGGTACGGATCGATGCGTGCCGCCAGCGCGCTGAGGATGGCGCCCGGAGCGCGGATGCCGTACCCGTCCTCGACCGCCTCGCTCTCCAGCCAGCGCACATCGAAGCCGTGCCTGGCACGCAGCGCGCATTCTTCGGCCAGTACCGCCTGGTGCCCGCGCTTGCTCGCGTAGTACAGGCTGGCCATGCGGTGGCAGTCCACATCGCGGAACGGCGCGGCCACCTCGCAGATGGCCGGGATCGCCTCGGCACAGGCCTGGTAAGCCTGCACGGCCGCGTCCTCGCCATAGCGTTGGGTCAGGTCGATCAGATGGGTGTCGATCTCATATTGCAGCAGCGCAGTACTGGCCGCGGTGCTGCCCCAGCCGATGTCGCGCTGTTCGATCAGCGCCACGTCATGGCCGTGCGCGCAGAGTTCGTCCGCGATCAGCGCGCCACTGATGCCGCCGCCAACCACCAGCACCTCGCAGTTGAGATCCTTCTCCAGCGGCGGAAACGCATGCATCAGGCCGTTGCGCACGGCCCAGAACGGGTACCCGCTCTTCAGATCCATGGAAGCCTCAGGCGGTGGGAAGACCGGTGTGCGGGGTCTGGATCAGTTCGGTCAGGTCAAAGCCCTGCAGCCGCGCCTGCGCCAGGTAGTGCTCCTGGGTGGTGCGGTCCAGCGTGGGCGTACGCGAAAGCAGCCAGAGGAACTTGCGGTCCGGGCTGCCGACCAGCGAGACGCTGTAATCCGGTGCGATCTGGATCACCCAGTAGTCGCCCTTGGTGAAAGGCAGCCAGCGCAGGCCCTTGGGCAGGAAGCTGACCTCCAGCCGAGCGGTGTCGTTGTCCACGGGGCAGGCTTCGCCTTCGGCTTCCTCGATCTCATCGCCCATGCGGCAGCGGTTGACCACGGCGACGTGGCCGTTGTCCTTGAGGCTGTAGTGCGCGGACACATCCGTGCAGCCTTCCGGCTCGTGCTTCATCGGCAGACGGGCGATCTCGTACCAGGTGCCCAGGTAACGCGGCAGCTTGAGGTCGGGAACGGTTTTCAGGTCGGGATGTGGGGTCATGGGCAACGGTTGGTGGGAGTGCGATCCCACGATGCCGGGGCTGCTGCCACGGCCGGGTGAAGCCGGGGCGAGTGCGGCGTCGAGACAGTCCGTTGTGGTCGCGTCATGTCCCGCTTCCGGTCACAGCGCTATGCTGGGCCGCAGCGCCATTGGCGCTTCTTTCAACAGCGATGGAGATGCGGATGTACCAGGTGATTCTGCTCAAGAGCGAAACCGGCGTTGCCCGCCAGCAGCGCGAGACGGCCGACGATGTGGTCGACCATGAGGGCGTGACCTACACCCTGCGCGCCGGTCCGCGGCAGCCACTGCCGACCGATCACGCCTGGGACGAAATCGCGGTGTATGCGCCCGAAGAGATCACCGAAGAAGAATTCCAGGACTGGTATGCCCGCCTGCAGCCGCAGGTCGAAGAGCTCCGCCTGAAGTACTGAGCGCCAACATACCTGTTCTGAACAGGGGCCGGTTTATAGTCGCGGGCAGGCGCGGTGGTCCGCGCGAACCGTTGGTGCTGGCGTGTCGCTTCGTCATTCTTCGTTTGTGGTGCGGTCCTTGTCGTGGCTGCTGTTGTTCGCCTGGCTGGGTGCCGCGCCGCTCGCCCTCGGGCAGGCCACGGATCCGGCCCCGGATCCCGCCAAGCAGCTGGTCCAGGCCGAAAAAGCGCTCCGCGCCACCAGCGACGCGCTGGAAGATGCGGGCACCACGGAAACCCTGAAAGCGCTGTCCGACCGCGCCTTGGCCGTCCAGCGTGATGCCGACGGCCTGCAGAGCGCCCTCGACCCGCAGCTTCAGCAGGTGGATGCGCGGCTTGAGCAGCTTGGCCAGGTTGCCGAAGGCACCGTCGAGCCGCCGGAAGTGAGTCGGCAGCGCAAGGCGCTGAACCAGCAGAAGGCCGACATCACCGCGCAGATCGCCCGCGCCAAGCTCCTTTCCGTGGATGCCAGGCAACTGGGCGAACGCATCGAGAAGATGCGGGTCACCCAGTTCAGCGAACAGCTGAGCCGCAAGGTTGCCTCACCGCTGTCACCGTCGCTGTGGCGCAGCTTCGCCAAGGACGTGCCGGACGATGTGCATCGCCTGGTCATCCTCTACCGTCTTGGCGAAGACGCGGCCCGCAACGCCATTGCCAAGCATGGCTGGAACGCGCCCTTGATCGGGCTGGCGGTCGCACTGGTGATGTTCTTCCCGTTGCGGCTGTGGCTGCGCGTGCTGGGACGCCGCTTTGCCGCCTCCGAGCGCGCACCCGATGGACGCCTGCGCCGCTCTGGCCTGGCGGTGTGGCTGCTGCTGGTCGGCACGTTGTTGCCGGGGCTGGCGGCAGTGGCCCTGGTGGAATCGCTGGATGCGATCGGCGCGATCCCCCCGCGCCTGCAGCAGGTCGCCGAGACCTTCGAGGTGGCCACCTTCGTGGCGGCCTTCATCGCCGCGCTCAGTGCCTGCCTGCTGGTCCCCAAGCGGCCATCGTGGCGGCTGCTGCCGCTGGATGACAGCGCGGCGTTGCGGCTGCGCAAGTACGCCTGGGGCGCGGCCGGCCTGACCTGGCTGAGCATCATGCTGGTCGCCCTCGACCGCGCCGCCCGCACCAGCGAGGTGACCACGGTGGCCGCCGATGGGTTGATGGCCCTGACCTACCTGGGGCTGATCATCGCGATCCTGACCTCGCTGGCGCGCATGCATAACCGCCAGGCGGCCGAAGCCGCCGAAGCCGAAGCACGGGCCGACCCCCGCGCCGGTGGCGATGGCAAGGTGCGGGGGGCGCCACGCCGCAGTGGCTGGATCGTGCTGGCGCGTCTGGTCGGCCACATCGCCGTGGCCGCGGCGGTGATCGCCACCCTGTTGGGGTACCTCAACTTCGCGCTGTTCGTGGCCCAGCAGCTGGTCTGGGTCGCGGTCGTGTTCATGGCCGTCTCGTTGCTGCTCAAGTTTGCCGATGACCTGGCCACCTGGGCGCTCGCGCCCAGCAGCCGTGCCGGGCAGACCATCGTGTTGACCACCGGGCTCAGTGAGTCGCGGGTGGAGCAGGCCGGTGTGCTGCTCTCGGCGGTGCTGCGGGTCGCGGTGATCCTGCTGGGCGTGCTGATGCTGGCCGCGCCATTCGGCAACCTCAACGCCTTCCTGGGTGGGCTGGATTCGTTGTCCGGCGGCCTGAAGATCGGTGAGACCACGCTCAGGCCGGGGGGCGTGCTGTATGCGGTGCTGGTGTTCCTGGTGGTGTGGGCGGTGATGCAGACCTTCCAGCGCTGGCTGAGCGACACCTACCTGCCCAAGACCGAGCTCGATGCCGGTGCGCGCAACTCGATCAGCACCGTCACCCGCTATCTCGGCATCATCGCCGCGGTGCTGTGGGGCGTCACCGCGCTGGGGATTGGGCTGGAGAAGCTGGCACTGGTGGTCAGCGCGCTGTCGGTGGGTATCGGTTTCGGTCTGCAGGCGATCACCCAGAATTTCGTCTCGGGCCTGATCCTGCTGGCCGAGCGGCCGGTGAAGATCGGCGACTGGGTCAAGCTGGGCGACCAGGAAGGCGACATCAAGCGGATCAGCGTGCGCTCGACCGAGATCCAGGTCGGCGACAAGTCCACCTTGATCGTGCCCAATTCCGAGCTGATCACCAAGACCATCCGCAACATGACGATGGGCAACGCGCAGGGCCGGATCCAGATCCAGTTCTCGGTGCCGTTGAACACGGACGTGGCCGCATTGCGGCAGATCCTGCTGGATGCCTACACCGATCACCCGGGCGTGCTGAGCGACCCGGCACCGTCGGTGTTCATCGACTCGATCGCCAATGGGCAGATCGCGATCAACAGTTTCGCCTATGTGTCCGGCCCGCGGGCGGTGTACGGCGCCCGCAGCGAGCTGTACTTCACGGTGCTGCAGAAGTTTGCGGCGGCCGGGATCGCGTTGTCCTCGCCAACCGATATCCATCTCGTGCGTGATCCGGCGGCGCCTGACCCGCACGCGTAAGCGCAACCGACGATGGACGGATACCGACCGTCGACAGCCCCCGATGTCGGCCGGGGGTGCCGGATCAGCCGCGGTTGCCGCGGCGCGACGGCACCAGCGCGAAGGTATCCACGGCGAGCTTCTCGGCGTGGTTCAACCAGGCGCGCACTTCCAGATCATCGACCTCGTGGTCCAGACCAAAGCTCAGGTTGACGCGGCCGTCGGCATCGGGCTGTACCCACTGCTGGGCGACCACCACCTTGCGTTGCGAGGACACCGCTTCGATCCAGAAACCGCGGTCCGGTGACTGCTTGGTCACCAATTGCACCATGTACTGACCGGCGCGGGTGCGGCGGCCTTTGTGGGTGATCATGTGCGCCTGGCGGATGCTCGGGCGCGGGCCGTTGAACGGATCCAGCGGGCCGTCCACCGCCACGCCACCGCGCAGCTGGTCATCGCGGAACAGCTTGATGCCCTTGTCCTGGTTGACCAGCATCGCGCACCAGTCGCCATCGGCCGAGCCGTCTTCGAATGCGGTGCAGCGATCCACGTAGGCCAGCGTATTGGACGGGTCTGCCAGATCGAACTGCTTGGAGGTGTTCTCCAGGTAGACCGATTTCAGGTCCCAGTGCTTGTCGTACTCCAGCAGCACCGGCGGCTGCACATGCTGCAGGCCGATCACCACCTGGTTGTCGTCATCGATGCGCAGCTGTCGGGTCTTGTCGCCCAGCCACAGCGAGCGCGAGAACGCCAGGTACCGCGGATAGTCCTTGCCGTTGTCACGGAACACGGCGGCACTGGCACTGTCCGAGCGCTCCGGATGCAGCAGCGAGCGGCCGAAGCCGATCGAATCGATGGCCGGATCGATCAGGCTCAACAGGGTGGCACCCGAATCCAGCGTCGAACCGGCCGGCGCGGTCAGCTGGCGCGGGGCGATGTCCTTGCCCAGGAACAGCAGCAGGTTCTCGCGGTCCTGCTTGGCCAGGATGTGGCTGAGATCGTTCGGCATGGCCAGGTGATCGGAGGCGATCACGATCAAGGTGTCTTCGCCATACGGGCTGGCCTGGATGCGGTCGACCAGCTTGGCGATCAGCCCGTCGGTGCACTTGAGCGCATTGAGCATGCCGATGTTGCCATGCTCGCTCTTGTAGCGGGTGCCCTTGCAGGCTACCGGCAGGTGACCCGCAGGATGATGGGTGTCCATGGTCAGCGTGGTGAGCATGAACGGCTCGCCCTTGCGCGAGAGCTGCACGAAACGGTCGTAGGCTTTGTCCAGCAGCACATCGTCATGCAAGCCCCACGGCGAGAAATGCGCGCGGGTGATCTTCTGCTGCTTGAACCAGGCCAGGTCGTCAACGGTATCGAAGCCATGCGTGGCCAGGAACTGGCCCTTGCCGGCGAACTGGCCGTTGGCCCCGCCCAGGTAGTGATTGGTGTAGCCCTGCTGCTTGAGGTAGTCGCCCAGGCAGACCGCTTCGGGCAGGAAGCTGCCCATCCGGCCCATGCTGTTTTCGTCTTCCTTGGCGGTCGTCAGCGGCACACCGCACATCGAGGAGACCAGGCCGGCGATGGTCCAGCCACCGCCTTCGGCCGACACCAGCCCGCGCACGTCCAGCGACTGCGCGGCCAGCCGGTTGATGTTGGGCATCAGGTCCGGGAAGGTTTCTTCATTGAGATAGGTGCGCTCCAGGCTTTCGCCGTAGATCCACACGATGTTGCGCGGCTTGGTCAGCGGCTGCGTCGGCACGCGGTATTCGGCCTTGACCATGCTGTAGTCCACCGGGCGCATCTGCTGGTACAGACGCTGGGCATCGCTGTACAGCGGGCTCACCACGATGGCGACGAACCACATGGCCATGAAGCCGGCAAACACCGCCTTGCCATGCGCGGGGCGGCGCCGAGGACGCAGGCGCGCCAGCAGCAAGGGGGTGAGCGAGACCAGGGCCAGCGCGATGAAGCCGGCGATGTAGTGCTTGAAGTCGGCGACACCGGCGCCTTCCATGTCCGCGCCGAGGTGGTACAGCGTGGCGGCATTGAGACCGTCACCGGACAACTTGTTGATCAACCACCACGCACTGAGGGTCAGCAGCAGCAATGACATGAGGCTTGCCTTCCACCACACCCACTTGTCAGATGCGAGGAACAGCCAGGCGAGCAGCAACAGTGACAGCAGCAGGATCCAGAGCATAAGCACTTTTGGCAGTGGAGACAGGTGGTGATGGACGCCATGACGACGTATGTCCCATCCGACCGGCTGTCCCAACCACACATGCATGACAAGCCGATGACTCGATCATGCCTGCACGAACCTGACTGAAATGTTTGTTGAAAACGACAACGAACATCCCGCTTCGCACTGCGATATGCGACGTAAAACGCGCGTGAAGAAGCGCGCGCGATGCTGCACTGCATCGCGCGTGCTCAGGGTCGGCTGAAGGCGTGACGTGCGTGCGAACGTGTTACCGGTGCCCGCGTTCTTCCTTGGAGCGTGCGCGACGATCAAAGATCAGCGCACTGAGGATGATGCCCAATCCGAGGACCACGCCGATCAACATCAAGGTGAATGCGATCGCCGGATAGCCGAACAGATGCCAGCCGGTATCGACCTTCATCATCATCGCCGCAGCGAGTATCAGTGCGGCGGTGACGATGCCGGCAGAGACGCGGTTGGCGATTTTCTGCAGGTTCTCCATCAGGCGTGATTCTTCCAGCCCGGTGACCTTCATCTGCAGGCGATTTTCGGCGAGCAGCGCGAGGATGTCGGTCATCTTGCGCGGCCCATCGCGCAGCAGCTGCTGCATCTCCATGGCCTCGCTGGCGAGATTGGCCGCAGACAGCGATTTCTTCAGGCGTGCACGCATCACGTGCTGCAGCTGTTTCTCCACGATGCGGCGGGTGTCCAGGTCCGGCGACAGCAGCCGGCACACGGTTTCCAGATTCAGCAGTGCCTTGCCGAGCAGGCTCAACTCCGGCGGGGTACGCAGGCCGCTGGCGGTGGCGATGCGCACCAGATCCAGCACCACGCGGCCCTCGGAGAAGCTGCTGTTGGCGGCATAGCGCGCGATGATCTGCCCGGTCTCACGCAGATAGCGCTCTTCATCGAAGAACTCCAGCCGCGTACTGATGCCGATGATCTCATCGGCGACTTCCTCGCCGCGACCATCCACTGCCGCGAACAGCAGTTTGAGCAGCCGCTCGCGCAGCCGCGGGGGCATGTGCGCGACCATGCCCAGGTCGAAGATCGCCAGGCGACCCGCCGGTGTCACACGCAGATTGCCCGGGTGCGGATCGGCATGGATTTCACCATGCACGAAGATCTGGTCGACATACCCGCGGATCAATGCAGCGGCGAGCGGGGCCATCGGCTGCTCGGTGCGGCGTACGTCGGGAATCATGTCCACGCGCACGCCCTGGGCCAGCTCCATGGTCAGCACGCGGTGGCTGCAGTAGTCCCAGACCGGCTGTGGCACCCACAGCGGCTTGAACGGCTTGAGGTGCTGCCCGAAGCGCTGCAGGTTCTCCGCTTCGGCCTGGTAGTCCAGCTCCTGCATCAGCGTTTTGGCAAACTCGTTGAGCCAGTCGCGCAGGCGCACGCGACGGCCCACCTGGGTGAGGTGGTCAGCGGCCAGCGCGAAGCTGCGCAGCACCTCCAGGTCCGAGCGCAGCTGTGCGGCGACCTCAGGCTTCTGTACTTTGACCGCCACCTGGCGGCCATCGTGCAGCTCCGCGCGGTGCACCTGGGCGATCGAGGCGCAGCCCAGTGGAACCGGGTCGAAGCTGGCGAACAGCTTGGAGACCGAGGCACCGAGCTCCTGTTCGATGATGGCCGAGATGCGCTCGACCGGGATCGGCGCGACCTTCTCCTGCATGCGCTCCAGCGCCGTGGCGAACTCCACCGGCACCATGTCCGGGCGGGTGGAAAGCATCTGGCCCAGTTTGACGAAGGTCGGCCCCAGTGACTCAAGATCCGTGACGAACTGCTCCGGATTGCCGTCCGGCGGCACATCGTGGACCGCGCGCGCGTCCAGGTTCATGCCGGAAAACACGCCGGAATTACGGTAGCGCAACAGCAGGCGCAGGATCTGGCTGCGGCGGTTCATGCCCTTGACCAGCGACGGCGAACCGGGGACGACGGGCGTGGTGTTCAAGCAGGACTCCGGGGCGACGATCACCGGCAGTGTGGCCGGGCGGCGGTGGTGGGATGGTGAATCCGCACCCGCTACCGCGCAAGGGCGCGGATCGGTCAGAATCGGCGCTCCCGCTTCCTCCTTTGGATCCACCATGGCCGGTGCCAGTCTGTTCGCGTTGCTCGATGATATTGCGTCCCTGCTGGATGACGTGGCGGTGCTGACCAAGGTCGCGGCCAAGAAAACCGCCGGCGTACTCGGCGACGACCTGGCGCTGAACGCCCAACAGGTGACCGGCGTGAGCGCCAACCGGGAGCTGCCGGTGGTCTGGGCGGTCGCCAAGGGCTCGCTGGTGAACAAGGCGATCCTGGTACCGGCCGCGCTGGCGATCAGCGCCTGGCTGCCCTGGGCGATCACCCCGCTGATGATGATCGGCGGTGCGTTCCTCTGCTACGAGGGTGTGGAGAAGCTGGCGCACCGCTTCCTGCACTCGCGCGATGAGGATGAACAGCGCAAGGCCGAACGGGTCAAGGCCCTGGCCGACGAGAAGGTGGACATGGTCGCGTGGGAGAAGGACAAGGTGAAGGGCGCGATCCGCACCGACTTCATCCTCTCGGCCGAGATCATCGTGTTGTCGCTGGGCGTAGTGTCCAGCGCTCCCTTCCTCAACCAGGTCACCGCCCTGGTGGTGATCGCGCTGGCGATGACGGTGTTCGTCTACGGCCTGGTCGCCGGCATCGTCAAACTCGACGATCTGGGTCTGTACCTGTCCAACAAGGGGGCTGCGCTGGCCGCGATCGGCCGGGGCCTGCTGGTGGCCGCACCGTGGTTGATGAAGTTCCTCTCGGTGGCTGGCACCGCGGCCATGTTCCTGGTCGGCGGCGGCATCCTGGTGCACAGCATCGCGCCGCTGCATCACGCCATTCTGGAGATGGGGGGCGATGGCAGCTGGGGCTGGTTGATCAACGCGCTGGGCAACGTGATCGTCGGCGTGGTGATCGGCGCGGTGGTGCTGGGCGTGGTCACCGCATTCCAGAAGCTGCGCGGAGCCAAGCCCGCGCACTGAGGCTCGGCCAGCTCAGGCCGATTCCCACCCGCGCAGGGCCTCCAGTTCGGCGCGGGCACGCGCCAGCCGGTGCCCGGAGAGCACATCGATCGCGCGCTGCAGCCGCGGTGAGCTCGGCGCGCGCCGCACCCAGCGCCGTGCAGCCACCATCGCGGCGATCATGGCCAAGGTTCCCGCACCCAGCGATACCAGCAGCCACGGCGCGGCGACGGCGCCCAGATCCACGCGCCAAGCCTGCCAGGCCACCAGCACCGGTACCGACAGCCACAGCCAGCACCACGGCAGGCCGAGCAGCAGCTCGGTCAGCGCGGTGTGCCAGCGCAGCGTGGCCAGGTGATGCGACTGCTCCAGCACCGTATGGGTGGGGTGCAGCTGTCGTCGGCGCTGCAGGCGGGTGATGCTGACGATGATGGCCGCGATGCAGTACGCGTGCAGCGACAGCGCACTGAGCATCACCGCCAGCGGCGGTTGCTGCCACCACTGGCTGCCGCAGTACACCGCCACGGCCAGCCACATCGCCAGCTGCAGCCACTGCCACAGGCTGAAGACACCCAACTGATGCTGCACGGCGCGCTGCCGATGGCTGCGCCATGCATCCAGCGCAAACGCTTCCTGCGCATCGGTGGCGTCGTTGCTGCGGTTCCACAGCTGCTTGAGTTCATCCGGTTGCATGGCGGTTCCCTCAGTCGGTGGGGTTCAAGCGGGTACGCAGCTGCTGGCGCACCCGGTGCAGGCGGGTGGAAACATTGGCGATGCTGATGCCCAGCACCTCGGCCATCTGCCGATGGTCGTGGTCGTCCAGGTGCAGCAGCATCAGGGCGCGGTCCAGCGGTGGCAGCGCGTGGATGGCGAACTCCAGCTGGCGCAGCGCGTGGCGCTGTTCGGGCGGGGCGGCGTCGTCCACCGCGGGCAGATCGTCGTCCAATGGTGCGTGGTGGCCCTGCCGGTGCTGCTGGCGACGCCATTGCGAGATCGCCACATTGAGCGCCACCCGGTACAGCCAGGTCGAGAAGCGTGCCCGCGACGGATCGAACGCCTCGAACGCGGCCCACGCCTGCACGCTGATCTCCTGGACCAGATCCAGTCGATCCTCCGGGTGGTGGCAGTAGCCACGCGCCACCTTCAACACAATGCCGCGGTGCTGCTCCAGCAGCGCGGCGAAGCGCGCGCGTGGATCGTGGGCGGCGCGGGGCAGGGTCATGTCCATACCCGGGTGATTCGCGCCAGGGCGCCGGATATCACAGCCACCGGATCAGCGCGCCGGCTCGGCAGCCTGCACGCGGTTCTTGCCGACGCGCTTGGCCGCATACAGCGCGGTATCGGCACGGCGCAACAGCGCGTCCGCCGCTTCGCCGGGCAGCCATTGCGCCAGACCGGCACTGAAATGCACCGGCACGCGTTGTTCGTCCAGCGGCAACGGCCGCTGTGCCAGCGAGCGCTGCAGCCGCAGCAGCGTGGACATGCTGTCCGCCGCCGGCGTTTCCGGCAGCAGCAGGATGAACTCGTCACCGCCCAGCCGTGCGATCGCATCGCTGCTGCGCAGGTGCAGCTGGCAGACCTCGACCAGATGGCGCAGCACCGCATCGCCGCCGGCGTGGCCGTACTGGGTGTTGGTCTGGTGGAAATTGTCCAGGTCGAGCAGCGCCAGTGCCAGCGGATGACCGTGGCGCGCCGCGCGTGCCATCTCACGCTCAAGCAGTTCATCCAGCCCGCGCCGGTTGAGCGCACCGGTCAACGGATCGGTGCGGACCAACCCGGAAACATCACGCAACTCCTGCTCCAGCTCGGCGATGCGCTGCTCGGCCTGCTCCACCTCGCGGCGTGCATTGCCCAGGTGGTCGCGTGCCTGCAACGCCTGTTCCTGCACCCGGCCGGTATCCACCAGCACGTCCTGCAGCAGCTGATTGAGATCGGCGATGCTGCGGGCTTCCTTCAGGGCCAGCGCATAGCTGCTGATGCGATCGTGGTATTCGCCGGTGCTGACCGCCATGCCATCCAGGCGCTCGATGAAGCCGCCCATGACGTTCTTCATCGCCGCTTTGGATTCCACGATCCCCTGCTTGAGCAGGCCCTGCTTGTAGATCACCTCGCGCAGGTTGGCGCGCGCCTGTTCCACCGAGTCGCGATCGAGCGGGCCGCCGATCAGCGAGCGCACCGCGTGCACCTGGCCGTGCAGCCAGCTGCTGTCATCGAGCAGCTCGCCGATGTTGTCCAGCAGCAGATCGAACAGGCTCAGCAGCAGCTCCTGCTGCTCCTGCCAGCCATCGCTGCGCACGCCGATCTGATGGGAGAGCTCGCGCAGCCGCACTTCGATCGGCTGCAGCGGTTGGCCGGGATGCCAGCGATGCACCTCGCCGGCAAGCTGCCCAGGCTCCTCGCGCAGCTCGGGCATGTTCTGCAGCAGGCTGGCCACGGTCACCCCGAGGGTGTGCCGCAGCAGCTCGCGCAGGCGCAGGCTGTCGGGCTGGCCGTCCGGCGTTTCCTGTTCGATGGTGCGGATGTACTTGTCGATCAGCTGGCGCATCGCGCGGCCGTAGCTGACCCAGTCGCCGCTGCGTTGCGCCGATTGCAGGCGCAGGCCCATGTCGCCCAGCTCGCCGGGCAGGGTGGACATGCCATTGGCAAACGCGGCCAGCAGGGGCTCGGGGCTGTCGATCCCGGCAAACAGGCGCTGCAGCATCGCGCTGCTGCCGCCCTTCAGGACCGGGGCCGGTTCACTGCGCGTCTCCACCGCGGTCCCCACGCTCTGCCGCCGCGACAGCAGCCGCCCGACAGCAGTGCCGGGGCCGGGGGGAGGGTCGTGCGGGTCCGTCATGCGGCAGGTCCTTGCAGGGCACGGCCGGGGGCCGGAGCGGTGGAGAGGTTGGAACAGTATCGGCGCAGTCCGGTCACGCTTGAACCGATCCTGCATGGCAGGATGGTAAGCACGAGCCAGGCAGGAGAGTGCGATGAAGGTGATGCTGGTGGGCGCGACCGGATTGGTCGGCAGCCACGTGTTGCGGCAGTTGCTGGAGGACCCGCGCTGCGATGCGGTGGTTGCGCCGACCCGACGCCCGGTGGGCATCACCGATCCCGCGCTGGTCAATCCAGTCGTGGACTTCGCGCAGCTGCCGGCCGAGGCCGAGTGGTGGGCCGTGGATGCCGTGATCTGCGCGCTGGGCACCACGATCAAGCAGGCCGGCAGCCAGGCGGCCTTCGCACGGGTCGACCATGACGCGCCGCTGGCGGTAGCGCGGCTGGCGCGGGCGCAAGGCGCGCATGCCTTCGCGTTGAACTCTGCGATGGGCGCCGATGCGGGCTCGCGGATTTTCTACAACCAGGTCAAAGGCCGGCTGGAGCAGGACCTGCGGGCACTGGGCTACCCCTCGCTGACCCTGGTCCGCCCGGGGCTGATCGGGGGCGAGCGTGCCGAGCGACGTACCGGCGAGCATCTGGCCAGCCTGGTGCTGGGCGTACTGGGCCCGGTCCTGCCGCGTGCCTGGCGGATCAACCCGGCCGGGATCATCGCGGCCGCGCTGGTCGAAGCAGCTCTGGCGCCGACGCCGGGCGTGACCATCGTCGGTTCGGTCGAGCTGGTGGAACGGTGAGCCGCTGACGGCCGGATGCGCGGCTCCCCGGCCACTGCGCTACCCTTTCTGCCCCTCAAGCGGTCCCTGCCATGTCCGTCGACAAGAACCAACGCGATCTCGAAGCTGGTATCCACACCGATCTGGAGGGGCGGCTGACCTACGGCGGTTACCTGCGCCTGGATCAGCTGCTGTCGGCCCAGCAGCCGCTGTCCAACCCGCCGCACCATGACGAAATGCTGTTCATCATCCAGCACCAGACCTCGGAGCTGTGGCTCAAGCTGTTGGCGCACGAGCTGCGCGCGGCGATCGGCTTTCTGCAGCGCGATGAGGTCTGGCAGTGCCGCAAGGTACTGGCGCGCAGCAAGCAGGTGCTGCGCCAGCTGACCGAGCAGTGGTCGGTGCTGGAGACGCTGACCCCCTCGGAGTACATGGGCTTCCGCGATGTGCTGGGTCCGTCCTCGGGCTTCCAATCGCTGCAGTACCGCTACATCGAGTTCCTGCTGGGCAACAAGAACGCGCAGATGCTGCAGGTGTTCTCGCACGATCCGGCCGGCCAGGCCCAACTGCAGGAGGTGCTTGATGCCCCCAGCCTGTACGAGGAGTTCCTGCGCTATCTGGCCCGCTTCGGCCATCCGGTCCCGGCCGGCTATCAGGGCCGCGACTGGCAGCAGCCGCACGTGGCCGACGATGCGCTGCACCCGGTGTTCGAGCGGATCTACCAGAACACCGACCGCTTCTGGCGCGAGTATTCGCTGTGCGAAGACCTGGTCGATCTGGAGACCGCCTTCCAGCTGTGGCGCTTCCGCCACATGCGCACCGTGATGCGGGTGATCGGGTTCAAGCGCGGCACCGGCGGCTCCAGCGGGGTCGGGTTCCTGCGCCAGGCGCTGGAGCTGACCTTCTTCCCGGAACTGTTCCAGGTGCGCACCACGATCCGCAACGACGACCCGATGCCGCCGGACGCGTAACCGATCACGGGCGCCAATAAGCCTATTCATATTTGGCGCCTCCATTACCCGTATCGCGCGGCAAGCCCCGCCATTGCTGCGCTGGCGGTTTCACCCCGGCAGTTTCAGATGCAAGTTCAGCGACCGTGCCGCCAGCTGCGGGCATCGGCGTGTATTTGACGTGAACGCGTTTGTTCTGGGATTCTCCCGAGTTGTTTCGCACATCGGACGTGCATGTCTTCCACCGAACCCAGGAATCCCGCATGAGCGTAGACGCCGCCGCGAAATCCGTTCCCGAACCGGCGTTGCCGGAGTTCAAGACCCTCTTGGGCCATCCGCGTCCCTTGTGGATGCTGTTCATGGCCGAATTCTGGGAACGCTTTGCGTTCTACGGCATCCGGTGGGCGATGGTGTTGTACATCGTGGCCCAGTTCCATGGCGGCGAGGCCTCCGGTGAGAAGCCGGCAAGCGAGTTGTATGGCGCCTACCTGGCGCTGGTGTATGCCGGTGCCATCTTCGGCGGCTATGTCGCTGACAAACTGATCGGCTTCCAGCGGTCGATCCTGCTGGGCGCGCTGTTCATGGCGGTCGGCCTGTTCATGCTGGCCTCGCCGACCGAGCTGCTGTTCAAGCTCGGCCTGGCGACCATCATCGTCGGCAACGGTCTGTTCAAGCCGATCATTTCGACCCTGGTCGGCAAGCTGTACCTGCAGGGCGACGTGCGCCGCGATTCGGGCTTCACGATCTTCTACATGGGCATCAACCTCGGTGCGATGATCGCCCCGGTGATCACCGGCTGGCTTGCCCGTGAGATCTTCGGTACCGATGCGATGCCGCATTACCAGGTGGTGTTCATCTCCGCCGGCGTGGGCATGCTGGTCAGCCTGGTCTGGTTCTGGTTGGGCCGTCGCCAGCTCAAGGGCATTGGCGAACCGGCCCCGGGCCAGGAGAGTGTCGGCCGCGTGGGCATGGTGGCCGTGCTGGGCGCCATCATCGGCATCCCGCTGTTCTACTTCCTGCTCACCATCGACGCACAGGCCCTGCAGGCCCTGCTGATGGCGCTGTTCGTGGTGCCGGCGGTGATGCTGCTGATCGAAGGTGTCCGTGGCGGCAGCGTGAGCCGCGACAAGGTCATCGCGATGCTGGTGATCTTCGTGTTCAACGTGCTGTTCTGGATGTTCTTCGAGCAGGCCGGCAGCTCCTTCACCTTCCTGGCCGACCGCATCGTCAACCGCGAGTTCGGTGACTGGACCTTCCCGCTGGAATGGTTCCAGTCGGTGAACTCGATCGCGATCATCACCCTGGCCCCGATCCTGGCCTGGCTGTGGGTCAAGATGGGCAAGGCCAATCCGTCGATTCCGCGCAAGTTCGGCCTGGGCCTGGTGTTCAACGGCCTGGCCTTCCTGCTGCTGATGGTGGCCCTGTCGAGCATGGTCGATGGCGCCGGCAAGATTCCGTTCTGGACCTTGTTCATGGTGTACGTGATCCAGTCCGTCGGTGAGCTGTGCCTGTCGCCGATCGGTCTGTCGATGACCACCAAGCTGGCCCCGGCCCGCCTGGGCGGCATGGCGATGGGCTGCTGGTTCCTGTCGATCGCCATCGGCAACAACCTGGCGGGCATCTTTGCCGGTCGGGTCAGTGGCGAAGGCGGCATGACCGTGCAGTCGGCACAGTCCGGTTACACCTTCGGCTTCATCGCCCTGGTTGGCTCCGGCGTGCTGCTGTTCCTGGTCGCGCCGCTGATCAACAAGCTGATGCACGGCGTCAAGTGAGGTCTGCGATGCGCATGAAAGCAGCGGTTATGTCGATGATCGTGACCGGCCTGCTGGCCGCCTGTTCGCCGTCGTCGGCGCCCACCGCTGCGCCTGCGCAGCCGCTGGATACCTCCGAGCAGAAGCCCCCGGTCGCCGATCCCGGCGAACCGGTGGCCTCGGTCAACACCCCGGCCGCGGCGGACATCGCCGCGATCGCGGCGCTCAACGCCCAGTTCGATCCCGCCCGCGATCCGGTCGCCGATCTGGCCACGGCCAAGGTCGAGGCCCAGCGCGGCGGCAAGCGGATCATCCTCGACGTGGGCGGCGAGTGGTGCCCGTGGTGCCATCTGATGGACGGTTTCATCGAGGGCGATGCGCAGATCCGCAGCTTCCGCGATGCGAACTATGTCTGGATGAAGGTCAACTACAGCGAAGACAACGAGAACGCGGCGTTCCTGTCGCAGTTCCCGGCAGTGAAGGGCTATCCGCACCTGTTCGTGCTCGATGCCGACGGCACGCTGCTGCATTCGCAGTTCACCGGGGAGCTGGAGGCGGACAAGGGGCAGAAGAAGGGCTACGACCGTGGCCGCTTCTTCGCCTTCATGAAGCAATGGGCGCCACCCAAGGCGTCGTGATCGAAAAAGCCGCGGATTCCGCGGCTTTTTTTTGCGTTACTGCCAGCTGCGTGCCAGACGACGTGACGCGTCGCATCCCGTTGAAGCCGATCGCTGGTCGGCTTGCGTCGGAGTGGGGGGCCTTCGGTGTCCCTGCCGATAGTGCGCCGTAGATCAGCAGCAGCCGACCAACGGTCGGCTCCACCGGAGTGGCGTGTCCGGAAAATCCTGACTATCCATCAGGATCACGATTCGACATCATCTGATTCATATTGGTGAATAAATTTCCGTGCTGGTGTTCACGGAATGACGCGGGAAAGCGGCAGGTGGGACTGCGGCAACATAGCGGTTGCTAAAGCAACCGCCGCGTCCAGCCGCTATTACCTGTAGTCGGGGTGCCTTTTCGGGCACGCCGGCAGGCGAGGGTTGCGCTGGCGATGTAGGCGGGGGAAGGACCGGGCGGCCCGCTCTGGTGCCAGGGCTTTTTTTATCAGGGATAACAAGGTGCGATCGCATCCGGGCAGTTGCCTGGCGTGCCGCACTGGCTTGGCTTGCGTGTCGGCAAGCGTACTCAAGGATCAGAACATGGAGCTGCACATGGGAATCGTCGCCGCAGAGGATGCTGGGCACGCAGGACGCACGGGTACATCGCGCCGCATGGCGTGGACCTGGCTCGCCTCGACACTCTTGCTGTTCTGGATCCTGATGCCAACGGCCCGCGCTGCGTCGTTCAACGAGAGCTTCAGCAGCCCACCATCGGGGGTATCAGCCAATACCAACGGCGCTGGCGTTGCCTCGTTCCAGATGACCCTGGGGGGGGAAGTGTTTGTTTTCACCGCTCCCACCAATGCATTTGTCTGGGAGCCCGTCTCCGGCTTGCTGGTCAATAGATCCGTCACCCAAATGACCATCCGGCGGTTGGACAACGCGCCGTTCGTGCTCAATACGCTCGGGTTCAATGGCGATTACGGGCCAGACTTTGATGTTACCGTCAGCCTGTTACGCAGCGGCTCGGAGGTAATGCAGCGGCAGATAACGCCTTTCTTCTACGGCGTGCAGTCTTTCAGCGCCCTGGAGGTGGATGAGATCCGCATGACGGGCTTGGACCTGCTCGGGGTGACCCTCAACGGCTTCGCGGGCAACAGCCAAGCCACGGCGGCTGCGCCTGCGGTCACTGCGGTGTCGCCATCGGCCGGGCCAAACACGGGCGGGACGGCCGTCACCATCACCGGCAGCAACTTCAGCGGCGCCACGGCGGTGACCTTCGGCGGGACCGCAGCGACCGGTTATACGGTCAACAGCGCTACCCAGATCACCGCGACTGCCCCGGCAGGCACCGGCACGGTGGATGTGCGCGTCGCCACCAGCGCGGGTACCAGTGCCATCAGCGCCGCGGACCAGTTCACGTATGTCGCCGCGCCTGTAGTCAGCGCTGTGTCGCCGGCGGCCGGCCCGACCACGGGCGGCACGACGGTGATCATCACCGGCAGCAACTTCGCCAGCACCACCGCGGTGACCTTTGGCGGTACGTCGGCCACTGGCTTCACTGTCAACAGCAATACCCAGATCACCGCGACCGCACCTGCCGGCACCAGCACGGTGGACATCCGCGTTACCACGACCGGTGGCACCAGCGCGACCAGTGTGGCAGACCGGTTCACGTACGTGCCCGCGCCCGCGGTAACCTCGCTGTCGCCGGCGTCCGGTCCAGGCACGGGAGGCAACACCGTCATCATCACCGGTACCGACTTCGGTGCCGTCAATGCGGTGACCTTTGGTGCGACCGCAGCGACCGCTTACACGGTCAACAGCGCCACCCAGATCACCGCGACCGCCCCGGCCGGATCCGGCACGGTCGACGTGCGGGTGACCACCGCCGGTGGCACCAGTGCGACCAGCGTCGCCGACCAGTACACCTATCTCTCCGCGCCGACCGTGACATCGCTGTCGCCAACATCCGGCCCTACCGCTGGCGGTACCACCGTGGTCATTACCGGCGCCAACCTGGCTGGCGCGACGTCGGTGTTCTTCGGTGCCACCCATGCAACCGGCTTCATCGTCAACAGCGCCACGCAGATCACCGCGACCGCACCTGCCGGCACCGGCACGGTGGATGTGCGCGTCGCCACCAGCGCGGGCATCAGCGCGACCAGCTTCGCCGATCAGTTCACCTATGTCAGCGCACCAACAGTGACCTCGGTGTCTCCGACGGCGGGCCCACCGGGTGGGGGCAACACGCTGCTGATCACCGGTACCGGCTTCACCGGCGCCACTGCAGTCACTTTTGGTGGCCAGGCCGCACTTGGCTACGCGGTCGACAGCGCCACCCAGATCCGTGCCGAAGCACCGGCAGGCACCGGCACAGTCAACGTGCGGGTGACCACCGCCGGCGGCACCAGTGCGACCAGCGCAGCGAATCAGTACAGCTACGCCGCTGCGCCAACGATCACTGCGGTATCGCCGACGTCCGGGCCCGGCACGGGCGGCACGAGCGTCACCATCACCGGCAGCAACTTCAGCGGCGCCACGGCGGTGACCTTCGGTGGGACCGCAGCGACCGGTTACACGGTCAACAGCGCCACGCAGCTCACCGCGACCGCACCGGCCGGCACCGGCACGGTGGACATCCGCGTGACCACGGGTGGCGGGACCAGCGCGACCAGCGTCGCCGATCAGTTCACCTATGTCAGCGCACCAACAGTGACTTCGGTGTCGCCGACGGCGGGTCCACCGGGTGGGGGCAACACGCTGTTGATCACCGGTACCGGCTTCACCGGCGCCACCGCGGTCACCTTTGGTGGCCAGGCTGCGCTTGGCTACGCGGTCGACAGCGCCACCCAGATCCGTGCCGAAGCACCGGCAGGCACCGGCACAGTCAACGTGCGGGTGACCACCGCCGGCGGCACCAGTGCGACCAGCGCAGCGAATCAGTACAGCTACGCCGCTGTGCCAACGATCACTTCGGTATCGCCGACGTCCGGGCCCGGCACGGGCGGTACGAGCGTCACCATCACCGGCAGCAACTTCAGCGGCGCCACGGCGGTGAGCTTCGGTGCGACCGCAGCGACCGGTTATACGGTCAACAGCGCCACGCAGATCACCGCGGCCGCACCGGCCGGCACCGGCACGGTGGACATCCGCGTGACCACGGGTGGCGGTACCAGCGCGACCAGCGTCGCCGATCAGTTCACCTATGTCAGCGCACCAACAGTGACTTCGGTGTCTCCGACGGCGGGCCCACCGGGTGGGGGCAACACGCTGTTGATCACCGGTACCGGCTTCACCGGCGCCACCGCGGTCACCTTTGGTGGCCAGGCTGCGCTTGGCTACGCGGTCGACAGCGCCACCCAGATCCGTGCCGAAGCACCGGCAGGCACCGGCACAGTCAACGTGCGGGTGACCACCGCCGGTGGCGTCAGTGCGGACGGGGTGGGCAACGAATACCGTTACCTGTCAGCGCCGGTAGCCAGCAGCTTCACCTATGCCAGCGAAGTGCCCTACAACGCGGGCGGCAACCTGCCGCTGGTATTCAACCTGGCCAGCCAGGCAAGCAACTCGCCCACGGCTTTCGCGGTGACCTCGTCTGTCACCACGCTGGGCGGCTCGGTCAGCATCGACGCTGCCGGCCAGGTCAGCTACGTGGCACCGGTCGGCCATCGCGCGGTGAATGACAGCTTCCAGTACACCGCCAGCAACGGCGGTGGTACCTCGCCGCCGGCAACGGTCACCCTGACGCTGGGCAACCCGACGCTGACCGCAGCGCTTGCCGGCAACGGCGTGCACGGCGTTGCCCTCTCGGCAGCGGCGATCAGCGTCAGCGGCGGTCGTGCGCCATACACCTGTGCGGCGATGCCTGCCTCGGGCACGCTGCCGGCCGGTGTGCAGCTCAACGCGGATTGCTCGCTCAGCGGCACCCCCACCCAGAGTGGCAGCTTCACCTTTGCCGCCGAGATCACCGACAGCTCGAGCGCGGCCTTCACCGCCACCAGCAGCGCGCTCACGCTTGCCATCAGTGCCTCGGTACCGGGCGCCCCGAGCATCGGCACTGCCACGCTCTCCGGCACCGGTGCGGTCACGGTCACCTTCAGCGCCCCACCCAGCGACGGCGGTGCCGCGATCACTCAGTACACCGTGACCGCGAACCCAGGTGGCGCCACCGTCACCGGTAGCGGCTCGCCGCTGACGGTGACAGGCCTCACCGCCGGCACCGGGTACACCTTCACGGTCACCGCCACCAATGCGGCCGGTACCAGCGTGGGCTCGGCGCCGTCCAATACCGCCACGCCGATCGCGGCGCTGGTGGTAGGCCCGGTCAACGCCACGATCGCCTACGGTGCATCGGCCACGCCGATCGTACTGGTCATCAACGGTGTGCCAGCCACAGTCGCGGTGGTCGCCGCGCCTGCCCATGGCACCGCCGTGATCAGCGGCAACGGCATCCAGTACACGCCCAATCCGGGTTATGCCGGTGCTGACCGCTTCAGCTACCGCGCAAGCGATGCGTTCAGTACGTCCGCGCCGGCCGAAGTGAGCATCACTGTGTCCCCGCCGGCCGTTGCGCTGACGCAGGCGACGCTGGCCGAAGGCAGTACCAGTGCCACCTACAGCCAGACGCTGCACGCCACCGGGGGAGCCGAGCCGTATACCTTTGCAGTAACCGCCGGCGCGCTGCCGGCCGGCATTACGCTGCAGGGCAACGGCACGTTGTCCGGCCGCGCCACGGTTGCTGGCACCTTTGCCTTCGACGTGACCGTCACCGACAGCAGCACCGGCGATGGCCCGTTTACGGCCAACCGCAGCTACAGCCTTGTCATTGCCGCGCCGTCGGTGGTGCTGGATCTGCCCACGCTGCCCGATGCCGGCGGTGCACAGTCCTACACCCAGCAGTTGTCCGCCAGCGGCGGTACCGCGCCGTATCGTTTCGCGCTGCGTGCGGGGCGCCTGCCGACGGGCCTGGTGTTGTCCGAGTCCGGTGCCGTATCCGGCGAGCCAAGCGAGGCGGGCACGTTCGCCTTCGAGGTGCAGGTAACCGATGCCAACGGCTTCGGCGGCAACCGCGCTTATACCTTCGTGGTGCAGTCCGCAGCCCAGGCCATCGCTGCCTTCGTTGCTACCCCGGACGCCCCGGTGTACCGCCCGGGCGGCACGTTCACCGTGTCCGCCGCCGGCGGTGCGTCCGGCCAGCCGGTATTGTTCGCCAGCGCCAGCCCGTCGGTGTGCAGCGTGCAGGGTGGCACGGTCACCATGCTCGCCGCCGGCACCTGCGCGCTGACCGCCGATCAGGCCGGCAACGGTCTGTACGCTGCAGCCCCGCAGGTGCGCATGGACGTGGTGGTCGCGGCGGCCACGCCGGTGATCACCTGGGTGGAGAACCTGTCCAAGGTGTACGGCGAAGACGCGTTCGAGCTGCAGGCACCGCAGAGCAACAGCCCTGGCGCGTTCACCTTCAGCAGCTCCAACACCGCGGTGGCCACCCTGAACGGGCGCACGGTAACGCTGCAGGGCGAGGGCACCACCACGATCACCGCGGCCCAGGCCGCCAGCGCCGGCTATGCCGCCGCAAGCGTGCAGGTGCAGCTGGTGGTCGTCGGTCGTCCCGACCCGACCCAGGACCAGCAGGTGGTCAGCAGCCTGCAGGCACAGGTGGACTCCACCGTGCGCTTTGCCCAGGTGCAGCAGGCCAACATCCGTGATCGCCTCCGTCAGATACGCACCGGTACCAATGCGTCCAGCATGAACGTGGTGCTGGCCTATGCCGGCGGCAACGGTCAGCAGGGCCTGTCGGTGCCGGTGGGCAATGGCCTGCTCGAGGCGCCGGCGCTGCCGCAGGGCTGGGGCACGTGGGCGGCCGGTACGCTGAGCTTTGGCAGTGTCGGTCGGGGCCGCACCAGTGCCGACTTCAACACCGGTGGCATAACGGTCGGCGCGGATCGCGCGCTGGGCGAGAACGTGCTGCTGGGTGTGGCGGGCAGCTGGGGGCGCCAGGACACCTCGTTCGATGGCAGCCCGTCCACTACCGACGCCGACCAGCGCTCGCTGGCCGTCTACGGCCTGTGGCGCAGTGGCGAGCACGTCTTCATCGATGCAATGCTGGCAGCCGGCAAGTTGGACTTCAGCATGAACCGCTGGAGTGAGCTGGCTGCGGCATCGGCGCGCAGCAATCGTGCCGGCGACCAGTTGTTCGGCTCGCTCACCTTCGGTTACGAACACCGCACCGCCACCGGAACCACGCTTACCACGTACGGCCGCTATGACGGACACAAGGCCGAGCTGGACCCCTACCGCGAGCATGGCCTGGGGGTATACGACCTGAGCTACGGGCGTCAGGACGTGGAGAGCAACGCGCTGGCGGTGGGTCTGGAAGGAACGCACGCGTTCAAGACCGACCGGGTGACCTGGCGTCCGTACTGGAGCCTGGAATACCGCACCGCGCTGGATGATCGCAGCGACGTGGCGATGAACTACGTCCAGCGTCCGGTTGCACGCGATTACCTGCTGGCCATGCACAGTTACAACGACGACACCCTGTCGGTCGGCGCGGGCGTGGACCTGCAGTTCGACAGCGGCTGGATGTTCTCGCTGCTGATCGGTCACGATCAGGGCCGCAACACGCTGCGCAGCAACAGCATCGGGCTGCAGGTGCGCTATGGGAGCCGCAGCAGCGCGCCCACCGTGCGCTCGCGTCCTCAGGGCAACGACCTGTTGGGTGCGGCACAGGCGCAGCCGGCGTGCGCTGACATGCCAGCCGGTTGTGTGTCTGCCGCTGTGCCGCGGGCAGGGATGACCGGGGCGCGCTGACCGGCGCCCAATGACGGCCGATCCACGGTCGCACTGCAGTTCGTTGAACAAGAGCGCCTCGATCCCACCAGGGATCGAGGCGTTTATTTCTGCTCAACTTCTTCGTTGGTCTGCCGTTACCTCCAAGGACCTCATGCCGCGCTGTTCGTGGCGGACAACCGACGGAATCCACGCATGCAGCCGGGCACCAGCGACAGCACCACCGAAGTTTCCCTTGATGCGCCGGCCGGCGTGAGCCTGCCGCCGGTCGATGTGCTGCTCGACGACCAGACCGCGCCGGATGCGCTGGATGCCGAGGCGGAGACTCCGGCACCGGGCGCGATCCGTTACCGCCTGCCGATGGTGTCCGTTCCGGACAACGTACTGCTCAAAGCGGCCGTGCAGAAACTGGTCGAGCAGAAAGCGCAGCTGGACGCACTCGCGCGCCAGGGCACGCTGCCCGGCCTGATTCCCGCCGAGTGGCAGGGTAGTGGGATCCGAGGGGTGGACCTGCAGGGCTTCGTGCTGAGCGTGGTGCCGTTCCTGCAGAACGCGGGCAAGGACGAAACCGCGCCGGCCCGCCTGCCGCTCAAGCATGTGCTCGGCGATGCCGGGCGTTGGGATCAGCACGACGTCGCCGAGCCCAAATCGCTGGCGTTCTTCCTGGCCAGCGATGATCGCGCCAGTGCCGGCGTGAAAGATCCGGCCGAGGCCTACCTAGTCGGTGCGCTTGGCCTGGCGTGGGTACACGAGGGCCGCACCCGCCCCGGCTTCCTGCGCGCGATGGGCTATGACAGCATGGCCGCCCGGGTGCACATGCTGCCGTACCCGGCCGCCGCGCAGCTGGCGCTCTACAGCGTCGTCGCGCACGGCGTGCCGCAGCTATGGTGCGTGCTCGACCGCCGCAAGGTACGGCCGCTGCTGGCGCCCTGGATCAGCGTGCCGCTGCTGACCGCCTACGGGGTAAACCCACCGCAGACCTGGCCGACCAGCTTCCCGGCCGTGGATGAGGTGGCCGCGATGCTGGCCACCGCGCGCACCGGCAAGGGGCCGGTGGAGGCGGACCTGACCAAGGTCGCGGCCAAGGTCGCGCAGGACGCATCGGCAGAGACGTGGATGCCGGTCAGCCTGCTCCAGGTCGGGACCTGGTCACCGCGCTGGCGCTACTTCATGGCCGTGTTCATCGGCCTGCCGTCACTGCTGCTGGTGGTCGCTGCACTGGCCCTGCCAGGCGCGATCGAGGCGGCCGCAGTGGCCGCCTCGCTGGGCTTTGCCGCCGGCGCCATCGGCGCCCTGGCCGCGCCCTGGGTGCATGCACGGCGCAAACACCTGAGCTGAGCCGCGTCGGCCAGTGGCCAACGGTTGCTGGCTACTCGTCCATCCGCTGCAGGCCTTCCCCGGCCAGGCGCAGGATCAGCGTTTCCAGCAGCTGCTCCTCTTCTTCGCTGAGCACGGACATCAGCTTGCGGGTGATATCGATCACCAGCGGGGCGATGGTCTCGTACACCTCGAACCCGGCCGCCGACAGCGCCAGCACCGAGCGGCGGCGGTCGTCGCCATGGGTTTCACGCTTGATGAAGCCGCGTTCGAGCAGTCTGGCCACGGCGCGGCTGACCGCGACCTTGTCCATCGCCGTGCGATCGGACACCTCGCTGGCCGACGAGCCCGGGTACAGCGCCAGGACCGTGATCACCCGCCACTCGGGGATCGCCAGGCCATAACGGTCTCCGTACAGCTTGGCGATGTTGCCGCTGACGCGGTTGGACAGAACGCTCAGCCGGTAGGGCAGGAACTGCTCCAGATCGAGCAGGGCGTGCGAGGCGCGGATGCTGTGACTGCTGGGATCGGGCGGGCTCATGCTGCGGTGCACCTTGATGGTGGTTTCATGTGAAACTATAACCTACGTTCCGGACTCCGCATTCTCGCGGGTCTGCCTTCCTACCGCACCTGGTTTTTTCCGATGCGGACTGCTTTGGAGCCACAGCATGACCAGCCAAACGAGCACCGCGTCCTACGCACCCGATCCGGGCATGCAGGTCACCACCTTCGAAAACCCGATGGGCATCGATGGTTTCGAGTTCGTCGAGTTCGCCGCCCCGGCCGGCCGTGGCGCGGAACTGCACGACTATTTCCGCAAGATGGGCTTCACCGCGGTGCTGCGCCACAAGCAGCGAGCGATCACGGTCTATCGCCAGGGCGACGTGAACTTCCTGGTCAATGAGGAGCCGGACTCGTTCGCCTCGGACTTCGCCGACAAGCACGGCCCCTGCGCCTGCGGCTTCGCGATCCGCTTCAAGAAGCCGGGCGACGAGGTCTACCAGATGGCGCTGGGCAACGGCGCCGAAGCGATCGACTTCAAGCCTGAAACCCGTGCGGTTGCCGCCCCGATCATCAAGGGCATCGGCGACTGCATGCTGTACCTGGTTGACCGCTACGGCGCCAACGGCAGCATGTTCGACACCGACTACGCGCCGATCGACGGCGTGGACCCGCGCCCGAAGGGCTTCGGGCTGACCTTCATCGATCATCTGACCCACAACCTGTACTTCGGCAACATGCAGCAGTGGTCGGACTACTACGAGCGCCTGTTCAACTTCCGCGAGATCCGCTACTTCGACATCAAGGGCCTCAAGACCGGCCTGGTGTCCAAGGCGATGACCGCCCCGGACGGCATCGTGCGCATCCCGCTCAACGAATCCTCCGATCCGAAGAGCCAGATCAACGAATACCTCGATGCCTACAAGGGCGAGGGCATCCAGCACATCGCCTGTTTCACCGAAAACATCTACGACACCGTGGAAGCGATGCGCGCCCAGGGCGTGGAGTTCCTCGATACCCCGGACACGTACTTCGACGTGATCGACATGCGCGTGCCCAACCACGGTGAAGACGTGGCCCGCCTGGCGAAGAACAAGATCCTGATCGATGCCGACCCGGAGACCCACCAGCGCAAGCTACTGCAGATCTTCACCACCAACTGCATCGGCCCGATCTTCTTCGAGATCATCCAGCGCAAGGGCAATGAAGGCTTCGGCGAAGGCAACTTCACCGCGCTGTTCGAGAGCATCGAGCGCGATCAGATCAAGCGCGGCGTGCTGTAAGCCGCCTGCTGTAAAGCGCCCGGCACCCGTCGGCGTTACGCTTCAACGGTGGCATCCGCGTCCGCGTGGGTGCCACCGGCTGTATTCCCTTGCCATCCACGCCTTCGGCGGAGCAGGACCATGAACAACCCGATGTCATCGCGCGGCTATCAGACCGGTTTCGGCAACGAGTTCGCCACCGAGGCGGTGCCCGGTGCGCTGCCGGTGGGGCAGAACTCCCCGCAGCGTGTCGCCCATGGCCTGTACGCCGAACAGCTGTCCGGCACCGCGTTCACCGCGCCGCGCGGCAGCAACCGCCGCAGCTGGATGTACCGCATCCGCCCGGCGGTGACCCACGGTGAGTTCACCCCCTTTACCCAGCCGCATCTACACGGCGATTTCGCGCACGGCGCGGTGTCGCCCAATCAGCTGCGCTGGGATCCGTTGCCGCTGCCCACCACGCCCACCGATTTCATCGACGGGCTGTACACGATGGGGGGCAACGGCTCGCCCGACGCCCACCATGGCGTGGGTATCCACCTGTATGCCGCCAACCGCGACATGCAGGGCCGCTATTTCTACAACGCCGATGGCGAGCTGCTGATCGTTCCGCAGCTCGGCCGCCTGCGTCTGCTCACCGAAATGGGCGTGATAGAGATCGAACCGCAGCAGATCGCGGTGATCCCGCGCGGCGTGCGCTTCCGTGTCGAGCTGCCTGATGGCGATGCCCGTGGCTACGTCTGCGAGAACTTCGGCGCGCTGCTCAAGCTGCCCGACCTGGGGCCGATCGGGTCCAACGGCTTGGCCAACTCGCGCGACTTCGAAACCCCGCATGCGGCGTTCGAGAACATCGACGGCGCGTTCGAACTGATCGCCAAGTTCGCCGGTCAGCTGTGGCGTGCGGACATCGATCATTCGCCGCTGGACGTGGTGGCCTGGCACGGCAACTACGCGCCGTACCGCTACGATCTGCGCCGCTTCAACACGATCGGCTCGATCAGTCATGACCATCCGGATCCCTCGATTTTCCTCGTGCTGCATTCGCCCAGTGACACGCCGGGCACCAGCAACATGGATTTTGCGATCTTCCCGCCGCGCTGGCTGGTCGCGCAGAACACCTTCCGCCCGCCGTGGTTCCACCGCAACATCGCCAGCGAATTCATGGGCCTGATCCACGGCGCCTACGATGCGAAGGCCGAAGGCTTCGTGCCCGGCGGCGCCTCGCTGCACAACTGCATGAGCGGGCACGGCCCGGACGCGGCCACCTTCGAAAAGGCCTCCGCCGCCGACCTGAGCAGGCCGGACGTGATCAAGGACACCATGGCCTTCATGTTCGAAACCCGCGGCGTGATCCGCCCCACCGCACAGGCGATGGACGCGGCGCATCGCCAGCGCGGGTACCAGCAGTGCTGGCAGGGATTGAAGGCGAATTTTTCGGAGTAAACGGGCGCTTAGACGCCGTCCGACCCGCGGCGGGTCGGCAGCACGCGGTCAATGTGAACGTCGTTCCCCGTGCGTTGGTAGGCGATCAGATACCTGCCGTCGCGTGTTGCATACAGAAATGTTCCTCTGATGGCATCGACGCGATACACCGCCGCACCATCCAAGGCATCTCCTTCGTTCTCGATCGCATCGTCGCGTGCGAGGGCTGCGATGAACAGGTGCGGGTCCGGCAGCGCCACGGCGCGCTCAAAGGCTGCAATGAGTAGCTGGGTTCTATCCTCGAGGGCCAGCCTGCCCCACGCAACCGTCATTTCGTGGACGAGGGGGGCTTCAATGCCGTTTGCAATTCGTCACCGAGTCGCGCCTTGAGCGCCGCCATGTGCAGGTGCGCATCGGTGCGGGACAGTGCCGGCCGTGAATCCGCGCGCGCCTCGGCCACTGCTTCACGGATGCGTTCCAGATAGGCCGAGTCTTCATGCAACTGCTTCAGGGCGCGTGACCGATCCGGACGTAACCGGCGCGAGGGCTCGGCTCCGGCAATCGCTGTCGCGTCAACGCGATAGCGCGTGATCCCCAACTGGGCCAAGACACGCGCGGCTGCCTGGACGCCGGAGAACAGACGGGTCGTCCCATCTTTGGTCGCCAGGGCGCGGTCGCTGTTCTCCAAGGCGAAGGTGACGACGTAGCCACCCGGTTCCGCGGTCACCGTGGTGTCTCGCAGGCTGCCAGCGGCGGCAAGTTCCCGGGCAGTCGCCAGTTTGATCGTATCGACCATGCTCGACTCCCAATTAACTGTTATTTGGGAATCATACATTAGTAAAACCTCGCTCTCGGACAGGCCTTCACCCTGCGCGTTGCCCCTCGCCGCGTCCAATTCAATGTCCTCATCGAAACCCGATCCGCTCAATACGGGCTCAAACCACCGAAATCTGGAACCGCTCGGCATGTTCCTTCGGCAGCACCTCCAGCAACCGCTGCCGCACCCGCTCGGCGTAGCCGGTGGAGGTCAGGCCCGGCAGCGCATCCAGTGCGGCCTGCAGCGCGGCCATGACCGTCTCGTCGCTGCGCGATTGCTGCAGGGTGTGGAACAGCGCCGCCGCCTGCGGATGACGCTGCAGTTCCAGAATGTCCAGCAGATAGATACGGGCGGCCACCAGCGATCGGCGGCGTTCGGTCATCGGCACCGGCACCGGCACCGGCACCGCGGTCGGTGTCACCGCACTCAACACCAGATACCCGCTCTGGATCAGCTGGATCACCATCGCCGGGGTTTCCGGGCCCACCAGCTGGCCCAGCTGCACCAGGTCGCGCTGGCCGTCGCACAGGATCAACAGCCGGCGCTGGCGCATGTCCAAGGGCGCACGGTGGGCCTGCAAAGCGGTGCGGGCGAGGTCGGTCTTCTGCGGTTGCATGGGGGCGGGGTCGATGCGGTGCAGGCCGAGCCTGAACGCGGCAGGTGAAACGCGGATGACAGCGACACTGTGCATGCCGCCCACACGGCGCTCGCGGTAGGCTGCGCCCATTCACCGGGAGGATGCAGGCATGAAACAGCTGGGAAGCATGATGGCAGTGGGGATGGTGCTGGCCTTGGCCGCGTGCGAGCGCACGCCGGAGACGCCGTCGGCCGATGCCGAAGCGGCCGTGCCTGCACCGGCGGCGGACACCGCGCCGGCAGCGCCCGCCACGGCGGCCCCGGGCCCGGCAACGCAGGGCCCGGCGCGGCTGGATGGCTACGGCCCCGTAGCGCTGGGCAGCACCCTTGAGGAAGTCCGGGCCGCCTGGAAGGAACCCCTGCAGGGCGAAGTGGCCGACGACTACTGCCACGCGCTGCGGCCCGAAGGCGCGCAGGCCGAGGACGTGATCTTCATGATCGAAGGCAAGCGTCTGGTGCGCTACGACGTGCGCAATGACCGTATCGTCGCCCCCGGTGGCGGCAAGGTCGGCATGTCGCTGGGCCAGCTGCAGACGCTGTACCCGGATCGCGGCGACCTGACCCCGCACAAGTACGATGAGAAGGGCCACAACCTGCGCGTGCGCCCGGCCACCGAGGGCGGTGCGCTGGTCAACTTCGAGATCAACGGCGATGGCAACGTCACCGCCTGGCGCGTCGGCAAGACTCCGCAGGTGGATTACGTGGAAGGCTGCTCCTGAGCCACCGGCGCCGCCCCGGCCACAGCGCCGGGGCGGGCCTTCACTGTTTGGCGTGGGCTGGCCCTAGAATCGGCTCACATCTGTCACCGGGGAGCCCCAGATGATCGCTGCCACTGTTTGGTTCGTGCTGGGCCTGGTGCTGTTGGCACTGGGCGGTGACTCCATCGTCCGGGCGGCCTCGGGGCTGGCCCAGCGCTTCGGGGCGTCGCCGTTCGTTGCAGGGCTGTTGCTGGTCGCCTTTGGCACGTCGCTGCCGGAGCTGGTGGTCAATGCGCGCGCCTTCGTGGTCGGCGCGGAAGAACTTGCGCTGGGCAATGCGGTCGGCAGCAACATCGTCAACGTCGGCCTGACCCTGGGCCTGGCGGCGCTGGCCGCGCCACTGCTGGTCCGCGCGCGGCTGCTCTCGCCCTTGCTGGTGTGTCTTGCCGCCGCCAGCGTGCTGCTGATCCTGTTCGGCCTGGATGGCGTGATCGCGCGCTGGGAAGGGGGCGTGCTGCTGCTCGCCTTCGTCGGTCTGCTGGTGTTCCTGCTGCGCCGGGCACGGTTGGAATCCGAGCCGGTGCGCGAGGCCATCGCCGGCTTTGCGATGACCCGTACCGGGCTGTTCCTCAATCTTCTGCGGCTGCTGTTTGCGGGTGTGTCCCTCTACTTCGGCGCGCGCTGGATCGTGCAGGCCGCACCGGTGTTCGGCGCCGGGCTGGGGTGGTCGCCGCTGCTGGTCGGCTTGCTGCCAGTGGCGATCGGCACGGCATTGCCCGAAGTGGCGGCCGCCATTGCCGCCGCCCGGCGTGGTCAGGGCGACATGGTGCTCGGCCACGTGATCGGCTCGAGCCTGTTCAACCTGCTGGTGGTGGTCGGTGGCATGGCCGCCCTGCGGCCGCTGGCGCTGCCCGGATCATTCGTGAAACTGGAGCTGCCGGCCGCGATCGCCTTCGTGCTGGTGCTCTATCCGATGCTGCGCGGTGACCTGACGATCAGCCGGCGCGAGGGCGCGGTGCTGGTGGTGGCCTTCGTCGGCTGGATCGCGCTGGAGCTGGCGTTGATCCGGGGCGGCTGAACGTCGCAATGCGTAGCGCCGACCGTGGGTCGGCTGCTGTCTGCCACGATGCATGCAGCCGACCAACGGTCGGCTCTACTGGCTGTCCCGGGAAACGGGGGCCTCGGCACCCTCGGTATCGCCCGGATGACGCGGTTCCGGCGGGGGCAGGGCCTCGTCCTCGGCGGACTTGTGGCCCGGCAGCTGCGGCCGGGTTTCCATCAGCAGCGACAGCGCGGCCTTGGCCATCATGTGCGCGCTGATCGGTGCGGTGATGAACAGGAACACCGTGATCAGCAGCTCGCGCGGCTGCGGATCTTCGCCCAAGAAAATGTGATAGCAGACCGAGCCGACCAGCACGCAGCCCACGCCCAGCGTGCTGGCCTTGGTCGGTGCGTGCAGGCGCTTGAAGAAGGTGGACAGCTTCACCAGGCCCAGCGCGCCAACCAGGATGAAGAAGCAGCCGAACAGCAGCAGGATCGACAGTACGATCTGGATGAAGGTGATCATTCGACGATGTCCCGGCGCAGCACGAACTTGCTCAGCACCACCGTGCTGCCGAAGCCGAGCATGGCGATGATCAGCGCGGCTTCGAAATACACCGCCGAGTTGAGGTACATGCCGAACAGCATCAGCTCGGCGATGGCCGTCACCGACAACGTGTCCAAGGCGAGGATGCGGTCCGGCACGGTCGGGCCGCGCAGCAGGCGCCAGGTGGCCAGCAGCATGGCCAGGCCGACCACGTGCATGCACACCACCATGGTGGTCTGGATGAACATATGTCCGGTCATGGGAAAATCTCCATCAGCGGGGCTTCGTAGCGGGATTTGATCTGCCGGATCAGCTCGTCAGGATCATCCAGATGCAGTACATGCACCAGCAGATAGCGGCGGTCATCGGACAACGCGGCCGAGACCGTGCCCGGGGTCAGCGTGATCATGCTGGTCAGCGCGGCGATGCCGTGGATGTTGGCGATGTCCAGCGGCAGCCAGATGAAGCCGGGGTGGATGCGGCGCTCCGGCCCCAGCACCTGGATCGCGACCCGGATGTTGGAGATCAGGATGTCCCACAGGGTCACGAACAGCAGCTTGGGCAGCGGCCGGAGCGAGCCGATGCGCGCGAACTCGCGGTCCAGCCGCGCGGCGAACAACGGCACCACCACGCCCAGGATCATGCCGAGCACGATCTGGCCGAGGGTGAAGCTGTCGGACATCAGCAGCCAGAACGCCACCACCATCACGCTCAGCGAAGGCGAGGGCAGGATGCGCTTGTAGAGGGAAGGCTTGCGCGTCATGGCTGGCGGATCTCCGGCGTAGTGGCGCGCAGTTCACCCACATAATCCTGGGGCTGCAGCAGCTGGGTGGCCATCGCATCGGTGTGCTGCATCAGCGGGCCGGCGAACACGCTCATCGCGATGCCGTAGCTGAGCAGCAACGCGGCGGCGAACAATTCCACCGTGCGCGTGGGCGCCTTGCGCGGCTTGGGTGCGCCTTCTTCAACCACCGGGACGCGCCAGAACAGGCGGATGCCGCCACGGGTCAGGCCGACGATCACCATCAGGCTGCTGCCCAGCACCGCGGCCCAGACCGCCCAGGTGTACTGCGCCGGCATGCCGGCCAGCAGCGCCGCCTTGGCCAGGAAGCCGGACAGCGGCGGCAGGCCGGCCACCGAGACGGCACCGATCAGGAACAGCACCGCAGGCGTTTCCTTGCCCGGCATCGGCGCGATGATTTCCTTCTTGTCGCTGGCACCGCCACGGCGGCGGCGGATCAGGTCGGCGATGAGGAACAGCGCGGCGGCCACGAAGGTGCTGTGCGGCAGGTAGTACAGGCCGGCCGACAGCACCTCGGGCGTACGCACCGAGAAGGCGATGAACAGCGTCGCCGCCGAGACCACCACCAGATAGGAGATCAGCACGCGCAGGCGTGCCGCGGCGAGCACGCCCAGGCCGCCCAGCACGAGGGTGGCCACACCGGCCCAGAGCAGCCACTGGCTGCCATAGCCGGCCATCGGGCCGGCACCGTCGCCGAACCACAGGGTGCTGACCCGCAGCACCGCGTACAGACCGACCTTGGTCATGATCGCGAACAGCGCGGCCACCGCGGCGGGCGCACGCGCATACGCTTCGGGCAGCCACAGGTACAGCGGCATCAGCGCGGCCTTGCTGCAGAACACCAGCAGCAACAGCCCCATCGTCGCCTTGACCAGGGTCAGGTGCGAAGCCGGCACTTCAGCGATGCGCTGGGACAGTTCGGCCATGTTGAGCGAGCCCAGCGAGGCGTACAGCAGGCCGAGTGCGATCAGGAACAGGGTCGAGGCGGTGACGTTGAACACCACGTAGTGCAGGCCGATGCGCATGCGCAGGCCGCGGCCGCCGCTGAGCAGCAGGCCGTAGGAGGCGATCAGCATCACCTCGAAGAACACGAACAGATTGAAGATGTCGCCGGTCAGGAAGGCGCCGTTGAGGCCGACCAGCTGGAACTGGAACAACGCATGGAAGTGCGGCGCGCGGCGGTCCCAGCCCGAACAGGCGTGCAGCAGGCAGGGGATGGCCAGCAGCAGTGTGGTCACCAGCATCCATGCCGAGAGCCGGTCGGCCACCAGCGCGATGCCCAGGCGCGAGGGCCAGTCACCCAGCAGGTACACCGCAATGCTGCCATCGGCGGTCTGCGCGAACAGCAGCGCGACGGCCGCGGCGAGCGCGGTCAGCGTGGTCCACGCCACAGTGCGCTGCACCTTCGGCCCATAGCGGCGATGCTCGACGAACAGCGAGCAGGCCGCGCCGAACAGCGGAATCAGGATGGGCAGGATCACCGCATGGTTCATGGGCCGCC
Source organism: Stenotrophomonas sp. TWI587 (assembly GCF_039674145.1). NCBI lineage: Bacteria > Pseudomonadati > Pseudomonadota > Gammaproteobacteria > Lysobacterales > Lysobacteraceae > Stenotrophomonas > Stenotrophomonas sp. TWI587. Next base: position 187,121 of record NZ_JBDJMW010000007.1, read on the forward strand.
CTCCCGGCCCGGCGCGGTATCGGCGGGGAGCTCTTCTTCTTCGTGCGCGTCCACGTGGTCGCTGTGGTTGTCGCTGCGGCTGCGCATGGCCAGCACGATGCTGACCGCCGTCATCGCAAAGGCGATCACGATGGCGGTCAGCACCAGCGCCTGCGGCAGCGGATCGGTGTAGTTGCCCAGATCGCTGTCGATGCCCTCACGGAGCACGGGGGCCTTGCCCTGGACCAGGCGTCCACCGGCAAAGATCAGCAGGTTGGTCGCATACGACAGGAAGGTCATGCCGAGAATCACATCGAAGCTGCGCGCGCGCAGCAACAGGTAGATGCCGATCGCGCTCAGTACGCCGATGGCGCTTGCCAGAGCCAGTTCCATCAGTGCATCTCCCCGGTTTTTGCCGAACGGCGGGTGGGATCGATCTCGCCTTTGCGGGCGCTGCGGGTGCGCGAGGGCTTGATCGTGCCCATCATCGAGAGCATCAGCATCACTCCGCCGAACACCACCAGGTACACACCGGTATCGAAGCCGATCGCACTCGCCAGCGGTACCTCGCCGATCAGCGGAATGTGCAGGTCCAGATGACCACTGGTCAGGAACGGCACGCCGAACAGCATCGAGGCGCAGCCACTGAGGATGGCGATCAGCAGACCGGCACCGATGCAGCGGATGTAGTCAAAGCCGAAGCGCGATTCCACCGAGGTGGTGCCCTGGATGACGTACTGGATCAGCAGCGGCACGGCCAGCACCAGGCCGGCGATGAAGCCGCCGCCGGGCGCGTTGTGGCCGCGCAGGAACAGGAAGATCGAGACGGTCAGGGTGAGCGGGAACATGATCTGGGCCAGATCGGCCGGCACTGGCAGCTTGATCGGCGGGCCGGGCATGATCTGTTCCGGCGCCATCCGCGAGCGGCGCAGCATGGCGTGCACCACCAGCGCGGCGATGCCGAACACGGTGATCTCACCGAAGGTATCAAAGCCACGGAAGTCGACCAGGATCACGTTGACCACGTTCTGCCCATACGCCTCCGGCAGCGCACGCGCCAGCAGCTCGCCGGCCATGGTGTTCGGCGGCAACGTCATGGCGGTGTAGGCCATCGCGGCCAGGCCGCCGCCGGCGACGATCGCGATCACCGCATCGCGCCGCTTGCGCCAGACCGACTTCTCCGGGGGCGACTGGATCGGCAGGTAGTTCATGCCCAGCAGCATCAGCACCAGGGTGACCATCTCCACCAGCAGCTGGGTCAGGGCCAGATCGGGCGCGGAGAGGAACACGAAGGTCAGCGAGACCATCAGGCCGACACCGCCGACCACCAGCACCGCCAGCAGGCGCTGCCGGTAGACGAACAGTGCGCCCAGCGCGCAGGCCATCATCACCAGCCACAGCGCCCAGCCCAGCAGTGGGATCGGCTGTGGCGAGGGCCAGTTGGGCGACGCCGGATTGGCCACGAACGGTGCGGCGGCGACGATGATCGCCACCACCACCAGCGCCATCAGCATGCGCTGCAGGCTGCCGTTGGCCAGGCCCTGGGTGAGCCGGTGGGCGAAGCCGAACACCAGGTCCAGCTGCTTGTGGAACAGGTTGCGGCCGATGCTGCGGCTGACCACCGCATGCAGGTTGATCAGGCGGCGCAGCCCGAAGTACAGCGCGATACCGCCAATGACGCCGGCGATGCTCATCATCAACGGGGTGTTGAAGCCATGCCAGACCGAGAGGCTGTAGGCCGGCATCGCCGCGCCGAGGATCGAGGAGGCGGCCGCGTGCAGCACCGGGGCGATGGTGATCGCCGGGGCGACGCCGACGGCCACGCAGACCACGACCAGGATCTCGACGGGCACCTTCATGAAGCGCGGCGGCTCATGCGGGACGCGGTCCAGATCATGCGGGCCTTTGCCGAAGAAGGTGTCGTGCACGAAGCGCAGGCTGTAGGCCACGCCGAACACGCCGGCCAGCAGTGCGGCGATCGACATCACCACGCGCATGGTTTCCGGACCGCCCGCGGTCAGCGCTTCGGCGAACAGCATTTCCTTGGACAGGAAGCCGTTGAGCAGCGGAATACCGGCCATCGCCAGCGAGGCGATGATCGCCAGCGCGCTGGTGATCGGCATCAACCGCCGCAGGCCGCCCAGCTTGCGCATGTCACGGGTGCCGGTCTCGTGGTCGATGATGCCCGCGGCCATGAATAGCGAGGCCTTGAAGGTGGCGTGGTTGAGGATGTGGAACACACCGGCCACCACCGCCATCGGCGTGGACAGGCCGAACAGCATGGTGATCAGGCCCAGGTGGGAGATCGTCGAATAGGCCAGCAGCCCCTTGAGGTCATGCTGGAAGATCGCGTTCCAGGCACCGATCAGCAGGGTGATCGCACCGATGCCGCTGACCGTATAGAAGAACAGATCGGTGCCGGCCAGCGCCGGATGCAGCCGTGCCAGCAGGAACACGCCGGCTTTGACCATCGTGGCCGAGTGCAGATAGGCCGAGACGGGGGTCGGCGCGGCCATCGCGTGCGGCAGCCAGAAGTGGAACGGAAACTGGGCGCTCTTGGTGAAGATGCCGGCCAGGACCAGGAACAGCGCATACGGATACAGCGAACTGGCGCGGATCAGATCGCCGGCGGCGAGCACGGCATCCAGTTCGAAGCTGCCCACGATGCGGCCGATCAGCAGCACGCCGCCGAGCAGGGCCAGGCCGCCACCGCCGGTGACCACCAGGGCCATGCGGGCGCCCTCGCGGGCGTCCTGGCGGTGCGACCAGAAGCCGATCAGCAGGAACGAGCTGATGCTGGTCATTTCCCAGAACACCATCAGCAGCAACAAGTTGCCCGACAGGACCATGCCCAGCATGGCGCCCATGAACAGCAGCAGGTAACAGTAGAAGCGATGGGCGCTGTCGCGGGCGCTGAGGTAGTAATGGGCGTACATCACCACCAGCGCACCGATCGCCAGCACCATCCCGGCGAACATCCAGGCCAGGCCGTCCAGGCGCAGCGAGAAGGCCAGGCCGATCTGCGGTATCCATTCCCCGTAACTGCGGACGATCCCGCCGTCCATGATCGCCGGGGTCATCGTCGCCAACAGCGCCAGTCCTCCCAGCGGAGCGGCCGCGGCTACCCAGGCGGCCGTGGAGCGGGAGGTGCGGCGGAATGAAGCGACGGCCACTGCCATCAGGAAGGGCAGGGCGAGCAGCAGGAGCAGACTAGGATTCATGCAGGGAATGCGGGATTCACGAGCAGGCCGTTCAGTCTAACAGGCAGGCAATTGCTGCCGATACACCCGAATACGCCCTCAATTGCATGTAACGTGCACTGATTCATTTTTTCCGGGCAGCGCCCGGCCCCATTCGGGTCCGTCGGCGGCCGTATGGAAGCCCGCTGCCGACTTTGCCGACTGTGGCCTCCCGACGCCTGTCGAAACGGGTCCGGAACCAGTCGTCGCAGGGGCTGCGGGGCCGAAACGGTGTGCACGAAGATGAACGGTGACCGTCGCTCGAAAGGCCACTGCGGACGATGCTGGAGGGTGCGGCGTGGAGTGCCGGTGAGTGTCCGCGCTCGTTCAGGAAAAGCGGGTCAGTAGCGCCAGTCCATCCGGCGATAGAGCTTGGCCAGCACCCACAGGGGACCGATCAGCAGGTAGACCAGATCGGTCAGGAAGCTCGGCTTGCGGCCTTCGTGCTTGTGGCCGATGAACTGTGCCACCCACGCCACGGCAAAAACCCCCAGCGCCAGCCAGAACAGGTTCACCAGGCCGATCTCGGCCTCCAGCAGCCGGCAGACGCAGCCGCTGACGAAGAAGAACGCGAGCATGCCGTAGCCCAGCGTGCGCGAGAGGCGGTTGTAGAAGCACCAGGCGGCGAACATCGCCAGGCCGGCCCAGATCCCGTTCTGGAACCAGGTGATCAGTGGCGGCAGGCACCACAGCAGGGCGATCACCGACCATGCGATCGCCGGGACGGCCGCGACGTGGATGCGCTGGTTCAGCGCATTGCGGTGATCGTCGGAATAGCTGGCGAAGTAGCGGTCGATCGGGCGTGCGACGGTGGTGGTGGCCATGTTCCCTCCCAGGATCTGCAGAGCATACCGCCGGTAGAGCGGACCGTTGGTCGCCTGCCTTCCATCGGCGGCCCGACATGGCCCCGGCATCGAAAACCGCGTTCCCCGGCGCATGGCCGGGGAACGCCGTGCCGGTCAGTCGACCGAGATGCCCGCCAAGCGCTGCAGCGCCTCGGCGTACTTGGCGCGGGTGCGCTCGATGATCTCGGCCGGGATGCTCGGGCCCGGGGCGGTCTTGCCCCAGTCCAGCGTCTCCAGGTAATCGCGGACGAACTGCTTGTCGTAGCTCGGCGGGCTGGTGCCCACCTCGTACTCGTCGGCCGGCCAGTAGCGCGAGGAATCCGGGGTCAGCATCTCGTCCATGATGTACAGACGGCCATCGGCATCGGTGCCGAACTCGAACTTGGTGTCGGCCAGGATGATGCCGCGCTCGCGGGCGTACTCGGCCGCGTACGTGTAGATGCGCAGGGTGGCATCGCGCACGCGCTCGGCCAGGTCCGCACCCACCGCCTTGACCATCGCATCGAAATCGATGTTCTCGTCATGGTCGCCGACGGCGGCCTTGGTCGAGGGAGTGAAGATCGGTTCGGGCAGCTGTTCGGCCTGGCGCAGGCCGTCCGGCAGCTCAATGCCGCTGATCTTGCCGGTGCGCTGGTAGTCCTTCCAGCCACTGCCGATCAGGTAGCCGCGGGCGATCGCCTCGACCGGGACCGGCTTGAGCTTGCGGGTGACCACGGCGCGTTTGGCGTACAGGGCCGGATCGACGCCCTCGGGCAGCACGCTGGCCACATCGATGCCGGTCAGGTGATTGGGCATCAGGTGCGCGGTCTTGGCGAACCAGAAGTTCGAGACCTGGCAGAGCATTTCGCCCTTGCCGGGGATCGGGTCGGGCAGCACCACGTCGAAGGCTGACAGACGGTCGGTGGCGACCATCAGCAGGTAGTCCCCCGGCGGAGTGCCGGCGGGGAGCCGGTCGCGCGGAATGTCGAAAACATCACGCACCTTGCCGCGATGGCGCAAGGGCAGGCCGGGGAGATCGGATTGCAACAACGTGGTCGGCACGGGCACTCCTGAGGCTTCGTCATGACAGCTGTCCAGGGGACCCGGAGGGCCCGCACAGACAGCGGGCGGCCTAGTGTAAAGCGGGTTGGGCCCGCTGTGACGTAAAATGAGGATCCTTTATCGCCTCGGCTGCCCAGACCACCATGCGCTGGTACGGAAAACTGCTCGGATTCATTGCTGGCGCCCTGTTGTTCAGGCCCAATCCGCTGTTCGGGGCCGTGTTCGGGCTGCTGCTGGGGCATGCCTTCGATGCCGACTGGTTCCGGCTGAACAGGGAAAACCCCTACCGCGAGCTGGGGCTGACCTCCGAGGCGACCGATGCCGAGATCGACCTGGCCTACCGCCGGCTGATGTCCCAGTACCACCCGGACAAGGTGGTCGGCGCAGCGCCGGAGCTGCGCCAGCAGGCCGAGCGCAAGTCGCGCCAGCTCAATGCCGCCTACGACCGCATCAAGACCCTGCGCAAGCGCTGATTCCGCGCGGCGCCCCCTTTCAACCTCCTGAAGGCCCCGGCCATGTCCAACTGCATCATTGCTCCCTCCATTCTGTCCGCCGATTTCGCCCGCCTGGGCGAAGAAGTGGACAACGTGCTCGCGGCCGGCGCCGACTGGGTGCATTTCGATGTGATGGACAACCATTACGTGCCGAATCTGACGATCGGCCCGCTGGTCTGCCAGGCCCTGCGCAAGCACGGCGTGACCGCGCCGATCGACGTGCATCTGATGGTGGAGCCGGTGGACCGCATCATTCCCGATTTCGCCGAGGCCGGCGCGACCTACATCAGCTTCCATCCGGAGGCGAGTCGCCACGTGCACCGCACGATCCAGCTGATCCGGTCGCTGGGCTGCAAGCCGGGCGTGGTGCTCAATCCTGCCACGCCGGTTGAGGTGCTGGACTGGGTGCTCGATGACCTCGATCTGGTGCTGGTGATGTCGGTCAATCCGGGTTTCGGCGGCCAGGCCTTCATTCCGTCGGCGCTGGACAAGGTGCGCGCGATCCGCAAGAAGATCGATGCCAGTGGTAAGGACATCCGCCTGGAGATCGACGGTGGCGTGAAGGCCGACAACATCGGCGCCATCGCGGCGGCGGGGGCCGATGCGTTCGTGGCCGGCTCGGCGATCTTCAATGCGAAGACCAGCTACCAGGACATCATTGCGCAGATGCGCAGCAACGTCGCCGCGGCGCGGGGCTGAGCCATGCAACCGGTGGCTGCCGTGACCATCCGCGTGGCCACCGCCGAGGATGCGGGGCTGATCCTGCGCTTCATCCGCGAGTTGGCGATCTACGAGAAGGCCGAGTCGTCGGTGCAGACCGATGAAGCGGGCATCCGGGCGAGTCTGTTCGGCCCCGATGCCAAGGCGCATGCACTGATCTGCGAAGCTGACGGCGTGGCCATCGGGTATGCCGTGTACTTCTACAATTACTCGACGTGGTTGGGCCGCAACGGGATCTATCTGGAGGATCTGTACGTCAGCCCGGAGAGCCGCGGCAGCGGTGCCGGCAAGGCGCTGCTGCAGCACATCGCCCGCATCGCCGTAGCCGAAAACTGCGGCCGGTTCGAGTGGTCGGTGCTGGACTGGAATGAACCGGCGATCCAGTTCTACCAGGCCGCCGGTGCGAAGCCGCAAAGCGAGTGGACGGTGTACCGGATGGAAGGTGAAGCGTTGCGGACCTTCGCCCAAGGCTGAGCTGTCTTAAAAAAAAGACCGCACCATTTCTGGTGCGGCCCTGGGAATAGCGGGAGGCTGATCCTGCCTCCATCCATCTTCCTTGCTATGGCCTTCCATTCTCCTGGCCTTTGGTGACGCTTTGATGACGTTCACCGGCGGCCACGCCGTCCGCTGCTAGCCTTCGCTTCCCCACTCCCTGGAAGTACCGCATGAGCCGTCCCCATTGGCGTTTGATCCTCAACGGCAAGGCCACCGGCAATGAGGATGTGCGCGAGGCGGTGGCGGCGCTGCGCGAGCGCGGGGTGCAGCTGGAGGTGCGGGTGACCTGGGAATCGGGCGATGCCGAGCGCTATGTGGCCGAGGCCATCGCGCATGGAGTCGATACGATCATCGCGGCCGGCGGTGACGGCACCCTCAGTGAGGTGGCCGAAACGCTGGCGCATCGCGAGGAGTCGGCTGACGCGCTGCCGTCGCTGGGCCTGTTGCCGTTGGGCACTGCCAATGACTTCGCCACCGCGGCGGAGATTCCCGATGAACCGTTGGGGGCACTGGAGCTGATCATGCATGCGCCGGCGCGCCCGGTCGATCTGCTGCGCATCGATGCCGATGGCAAGGTGTGGTGGTGCGCCAACGTCGCCAGCGGCGGGTTCGGCACCGAAGTCACGGTGGAGACCGATGAGGGCCTGAAGAAGGTGCTCGGCGGGTTGGCCTATCTGGTTACCGGAATATCGCGGCTGGGGCGGATCGATCCGATCCAGGCGCGGGTCCGGGCGCCGGGGTTCGAGTGGGCCGGTGGCTTCATCGCCCTCGGCGTCGGCAACGGCCGCCAGGCCGGCGGTGGGCAGGTGCTGTGCCCGGAGGCGCTGATCAACGATGGTGTGCTCGATATCACGGTGATCCCTGAGCTGAGCGGGGAGGTCGCCTCCACCTTTGCCGCACTGGTCAAAGGCGGCAAGCGCGGTGCGCTGGAACAGGTAGCCGAACGTGTGCAGGCGCCGTGGGTGGAGATCGACGCCGAGGCGCCGCTGACGCTCAATCTGGATGGCGAACCGGTCCAGGCCCGGCACTTCCGCATCGACTGCGTGCCGGGGCGGGTCAACCTGCATGTGGCGCTGGACAGCCCGCTGCTGTCGCGGGGCTGATACGCCAGGCGGCGCCGGGTTCCATCCGGTGCCGTCAATGCGGTACAGTCGCCGGGTGTCCATTCTGACGACCCCGCATACCCTTTCTTCCGCTCGCCGTTGGTGGCGATGGTGGCCTGTTGCCGTCGTCCGTCCCGCCACCGCCGTTTCCCGGAAGGAAAGTCGTCTTGATTACGCTCGAGCAGTTCCAGCAGCAGGCCGCTGAAGGCCACACCCGCATCCCCGTCGTCCGTGAAGTGCTGTCCGACCTGGACACGCCGCTTTCGGTCTATCTGAAGCTCGCCGACGGCCCGCATACCTATCTGTTTGAATCGGTCGAAGGCGGCGAACGCTTCGGGCGCTATTCCATCATCGGCCTGCCGGCGCGCCGGGTGTATGCCTTCCACGGCCATACCCTGATCATCAGCGAGTCCGGCGCCGTGGTGGAAACCCGCGAGGTCGCCGACCCCTTCACCGAAGTTGAAGCGCTGCGCAGCGCCCACTCGGTGCCCAAGCTGGCCGGTCTGCCGGGCTTCACCGGTGGCCTGGTCGGCTGGTTCGGCTTTGAGTGCATCGGTTACATCGAGCCGCGCCTGGCCCCGCCGCGTGGCCGCGATGAGCTGGGCACGCCGGACATCCTGCTGCTTCACTCCGAAGAGCTGGCGGTGTTCGACAACCTCAAGGGCCGCCTGTACCTGATCGTGCATGCCGACCCGGGTCAGCCCGGTGCCTGGGAGGATGCCCAGGCCAAGCTGGATGCGCTGGTCGCCAAGCTGCGTGCCCCCGGCGCCGGCTATCCCGCGCCGATCACCCGCGACGTGCTGGACGAGAACGATTTCGTCTCCGGCTTCACCCGCGAGGGCTTCATCGCCGCGGTCGACAAATCCAAGGAATACATCCGCGCCGGCGACATTTTCCAGGTGGTGCTGAGCCAGCGCCTGAGCGTGCCGTTCAAGGCGCGCCCGGTGGATGTGTACCGCGCGCTGCGTGCGCTCAATCCCTCGCCGTACATGTACTTCCTCGACACCGGCGACGTGCAGGTGGTCGGCTCTTCGCCGGAAATCCTGGTGCGTCTGCAGGACGGTGAAGTCACCGTGCGCCCGATCGCCGGCACCCGCCCGCGTGGCGCGACGGTGGAAGAAGACAACGCACTGGAAGTCGAACTGCTGGCCGATCCCAAGGAACGTGCCGAGCATCTGATGCTGATCGATCTGGGTCGCAACGATGCAGGCCGCGTCTCCAAGGCCGGCACCGTGGAAGTGGGCGAGCAGTTCGTGATCGAACGCTACAGCCACGTCATGCACATCGTCAGCGAAGTCACCGGGCAGCTGCAGCCGGGCCTGAGCTACGCCGACGTGCTGCGCGCGACGTTCCCCGCCGGCACCGTCAGCGGCGCGCCGAAGATCCGCGCGCTGGAAGTGATCCGCGAGCTGGAACCGATCAAGCGCAACGTCTACGCCGGCAGCATCGGCTACATCGGCTGGCATGGCGATGCCGATACCGCGATCGCGATCCGCACCGCGGTGATCAAGGATGGCCGCCTGCACGTGCAGGCCGGCGCCGGCATCGTCTACGACTCGGACCCGGGCAAGGAATGGGACGAGACGATGAACAAGGGCCGCGCGCTGTTCCGTGCGGTCGCGCAGGCTGCCAAGGGCCTGTAAGGCTTCCGTGCCGTGGCCTTGGCCGCGGCGTTCGCTGCATCCCACACTCGACAAGGATCAAATGCATGAAGCTGCTGCACGCACTGCTGCTGTCGTCGACGCTTGCCATGGTGGCCCCGAATGCGTGGGCGCAGGCGAATACCATTCCTTCGCAGCCACACCTGCTGGTCAAGGGCGATGCTGCGCGCCAGGTCATGCCTGATCGTTTCGGTGTTTCAGTGCACCTGGTGTCGGTGGACCTGAAGACCGAATCGGCGCGACGTCGCGTGCAGGCAAACGGGAGGCAGGTCATCGCGCTGTTGAAGCGCAATGGAGCATTGGCCGACAGCGTGAAGGCCGAGAACCTGCAGGTGAGTCCGCAGACCCGTTACAAGGACGGCACAAGCGTCTTTGTTGGCATCTCGGTGAGCCAGTCATTGCAGGCCACTTTCGCCGATGGCGCGAGTCTGCAGCGGTTTCTCGGTGATCTTCAGGCCAGCCAGGAAGTGCAGGTGTCCACCCAGAGGCCTACTTATTCCGCGGAAGCGACGCTGCGCGCCGAGCTGAAGGCCGAGGCAGCCGCGCATACTCGCGAGTCTGCCAAGGGCCTGGCGGCGGCCTATGGCGCAAAGGTCATCGGCCTATACAGCATTTCCGATGTCGCCCCGGATTTCGCCTACGGCGTGCAGGCAGGTCAATGGTCGCGTGCGCAGGACGCGCTGCCGCCGGTCAAGAACCTGTCTCCGCCCAAGCCAGGCCCGGTCGGCGCGCCCCAAGATGGCTTCAGCGACAGCGGCGAAGTCATCGCATCCGGCCCCATCACGTACACCGAAAACGTGTACGCCATTTTCCTCATTCAAGACGGACCCTGACCATGTTGTTGATGCTCGACAACTACGACAGCTTCACCTACAACCTCGTGCAGTACCTGCAGACGCTGGGCGCCGAGGTGAAGGTGGTGCGCAACGACGCGTTGAGCGTCGATGAGATCGCCGCGCTTGCCCCCGAGCGCATCGTGATTTCGCCCGGCCCGTGCACGCCGAACGAAGCGGGCGTGTCGCTGGAGCTGATCCGCCGGCTCGGCCCGACCACGCCGATCCTGGGCGTGTGCCTGGGCCACCAGAGCATCGGCCAGGTCTACGGCGGCGATGTGATCCGCGCCACCAACATCATGCACGGCAAGACCTCGCCGATCCGGCATGAGGGCAAGGGCGTGTTCGCCGGCCTGCCGGACCGCTACCAGGCCACGCGCTACCACTCGCTGGTGGTCGACAAGACCACGCTGCCGGCGTGTCTGGAAATGACGGCCTGGACCGAGAACGCGGACGGCTCGATCGAAGAGATCATGGGCCTGCGCCATCGCGAGTATCCGGTCGAGGGCGTGCAGTTCCATCCCGAGTCGATCCTCACCGAGCATGGCCACGCCCTGCTGAAGAATTTCCTGCAGCGCTGAGCGCGCTGCACCTGCATCACAAAGGACCCCGCATGACCTTCTCCCCCCAGGAAGCCCTGCAGCGCACCATCGAGCACCGCGAAATCTTCTTCGACGAAATGGTCGACCTGATGCGGCAGATCATGCGCGGTGAAGTGTCGCCGGTGATGACCGCTGCGATCCTGACCGGCCTGCGGGTCAAGAAGGAAACCATCGGCGAAATCGCCGGTGCCGCCACCGTGATGCGCGAGCTCGCGCTGGCGGTGCCGGTGGAGGACAAGACGCATCTGGTGGATATCGTCGGCACCGGTGGCGATGGCTCGCATACCTTCAACATCTCCACCTGCGCGATGTTCGTGGTGTCCGCGGCCGGGGCCAAGGTGGCCAAGCATGGCAACCGCAGTGTCTCCTCCAAGTCCGGCAGCGCCGATGCGGTTGAAGCACTCGGCGCGATCATCGATCTGCAGCCGGAGGAGGTCGCACGTGCCATCACCGAGACCGGTATCGGCTTCATGTTCGCGCCGATGCACCACCCGGCGATGAAGGTCGTCGCGCCGGTACGCCGCGAGATGGGTGTGCGCACGATCTTCAACATCCTCGGCCCGCTGACCAATCCGGTGGGTGCGACCAACGTGCTGATGGGCGTGTTCCATTCGGATCTGGTCGGCATCCAGGCGCGCGTGCTGCGTGAACTCGGCGCCGAACGCGCGCTGGTGGTGTGGGGCCGCGACAACATGGATGAGATCTCGCTCGGCGCCGGCACGCTGGTGGGCGAGCTGCGCGACGGCAAGGTGCGCGAGTATGAGATCCATCCGGAAGATTTCGGCATCGCGATGTCGGCCAGCCGCAACCTCAAGGTGGACAGCCCGGAGGAATCCATCGCGATGCTGCGCGGGGTGCTCGAAAACCAGCCCGGCCCGGCGCTGGACATCGTGGCGCTCAACGCCGGTGCGGCGCTGTATGTGGCCGGTGTCGCCGACAGCATCGCCGATGGCCTGGCCCGTGCCCGTGCGGCGCTGGCCGATGGGAGTGCGCGCTCGCGGATGGAGCAGTACGTTGCCGCCACCCGACGTATCCGGGCGGCCGTCTGAGCCCGCGTTTTCAGAATTCAGCGGGGCTGGTCGATAATGGCCGGCCTCCAGGACCCCAATGACATGAGCGACATCCTCGATACCATCCTGGCCCGCAAGGCCGACGAAGTCGCTGCACGCCGTGCCCAGGTGCCGCTTGAAGCACTGATCGCGCGCGTGGAACAGGCGCCGCCGGTGCGCGGCTTCGCTGATGCGCTGCGCGCCTCGATTGCCGCGGGCAACCCGGCCGTGATCGCCGAAATCAAGAAGGCCAGCCCGTCCAAGGGCGTGATCCGTCCGGACTTCCATCCGGCCGACATCGCGGTGAGCTACGAATTCGGCGGTGCCAGCTGTCTGTCGGTGCTGACCGACGTGGATTTCTTCCAGGGCAGCGACGCCTACCTGCAGCAGGCGCGTGACGCCTGCACGCTGCCGGTGCTGCGCAAGGACTTCGTGATCGATGCCTACCAGGTGTATGAAGCGCGCGTGCTCGGCGCGGACTGCATCCTGCTGATCGTGGCCGCCCTCGACGACCGTCAGCTGGCCGAACTGTCCGACCTGGCCATGCAGCTGGGCATGGACGTACTGGTGGAAGTGCATGACATCGATGAGCTTGAGCGCGCCATCCAGGTGCCGGTGCCGCTGATCGGCATCAACAACCGTAATCTGCGCACCTTCGAGGTGTCGCTGCAGACCACGCTGGACATGCGCCAGGCTGTGCCGCGCGACCGCCTGCTGGTGACCGAAAGCGGCATCCTCGGCCCGGCGGACGTCACCGTGATGCGCCAGGCCGGGGTCAACGCGTTCCTGGTCGGCGAGGCCTTCATGCGTGTGGAAGAGCCCGGCGAGGGCCTGCGTCAGCTATTCTTCAGCGCATGACAGCGATCTACCCAACGCCGCGCGACGACGCCCCGCTGGTGGTCTTCGATTTCGATCACACCCTGTATGACGGCGATTCCGGCAGCCATCTGTTTGCCTGGCTGATCAAGCGCAACCCGCTGCGGCTGTTGGCCGCGCTCATCGCGACGCCGCTGCTCGGCCCGCTGGTGGCGTTCCTGCCCACCCGCCGCCGGGGCATTTCCGGTTATGTCTGGATCGCCACGTTCGGTCTGCACCGGGCGCGCGAGTTCAACAAGGTGATCGACCGCTATGTGCTCAAGCACGAGGCCGATATCCGCCGCCGCCTGCTACCGGTCGCGCTGGACGTGTTTGCCCGGCATCGTGCCGCCGGCGACCGCGTGGTGGTCGCCACTGGCGCACCGCCGGAGCTTGCCCGCGCCATCCTGGCCTTCGTCGCCCACCAGGGCGTGCCGGTGATCGGCAGTGAGGTCGGCCCGTTCTTGGGCGCGGTGATCGCCACCCGGCACTGCCACAACGAAGAAAAGATGCGGATGCTGCGCGAACGCGGCTATGGCGACATCGACGTTGCGTACTCCGACAGCAGCGCCGACCTGCCGCTGCTGCTGGCCGCGGCGGCCCCGGTGGTGGTTAATCCGAAGGCGTCACGCGTGGACTATTTCCGCCAGGTGCTGCCACCGGGCACCCCGGTGCTCAACTGGGGCTGTGTCGATCGGGCCGGTGACAAGGTCTGATGCGACGTTGAAATAGCCAGGAAGGGTCTGGAAAAGTGTCGCGTCCGGCTCAGCCTGCGCGCCACCGCACGATGGCGTGACCGATCTGGAACAGGCTGATGCCCAGCACCAGCACGCCGACGGCGATCAGCACCCAGCGCTCCTTGACCTTTTTGACCAGAACCGCGGCGACGGGTGCAGCCATCATGCCGCCGATCAGCAGGCCGGCCACGATGTTCAGGTACTGCACGCCCATGGTCAGCAGGAAGGTGATCGAGACCGCAAGCGTCACCACGAACTCGGCCGCGTTGACCGTGCCGATGGTGGTACGGGCCTGGCCGCCGCGGGCGAGCAGGGTGGAGGTGGCCACCGGCCCCCAGCCGCCGCCGCCGCTGGCATCCAGCAGCCCGGCCACGAACCCCAGCAGCGGGACACGCTTCACTTCCTGTGCCGGCAGCATCCGTCCGGCCGCGCGCAGCAGGATGAAGATGGCCAGTACCAGCAGATACATATAGATGAAGGGGCGGATCACGTCACCGGGAAGCTGGGTCAGCACGTAGGCGCCGACCACGCCGCCGACCGCGCCGGGCAGCGCCAGGCGCAGGAACAGCCGGCGGTCCACGTTGCCGGCGACCAGGTGCGAGACCCCGGAGGCCCCCGTGGTGAAGACTTCCGCGGTGTGGATGCTGGCGCTGACCGCTGCTGGCGGCAGGCCCATGCTGAGCAGCACGGAGGAGGAGATCAACCCGAAGGCCATGCCCAGCGCGCCATCCACCAGCTGCGCGCCGAGGCCGATCAGGATGAACCAATAGAATTCACTGCCAAGTTCCATGCGAACAGCCTAGCGGCAAATGGCAGGTAGTGCCGGCCGCTGGCCGGCAACCTCGTCCAGGTCGACGGGCGTCGGTGTGGAGTTGCGTGGTTGCCGGCCAGCGGCCGGCACTACCAGGGCAGGATCAGCGGGTGCCGTACAGAACCACGGTCTTGCCACGGGCATGCAGTTGCCCGTCGGTCTGCAGCTTCTTCAGCACGCGGCCGGCCATTTCACGCGAGCAGCCGACCAGGCGGGCCAGTTCCTGGCGCGAGACGCGCAGCTGGGTGCCCTGCGGGTGGCTCATCGCCTCCGGCTCGCGCGACAGATCATGCAGGGTCCGCACGATGCGGTCGGTGACATCCAGGAAGGCCAGGCGGCTGGCTTTCCTGCTGGTATCGAGCAGGCGCTTGGAAAGCTGTTGGCCGATGGAGTAGAGCAGGCGCGGAGCATCGGCGGAGAGCGGGCCCAGGAACAGCTGATGCAGGCGCTCGTAGCTGATTTCGGCCAGTTCACACGGCGTCCGGGTGCGCAGGATGACCTCACGGCGGTCCGATTCCACGAACAGCCCCATTTCACCCACGAACTCGCCAGAGCCGAAGTAGCCCAGCACCAGCTCACGATCGTCATCTTCCTCAGCCATTATTGAGACTGAGCCACTGATCACGTAGTACAGGGTCCCGGCCGGATCCCCCGGACGAAAGACGTCAGTACGCGCGGGATAGCGCCGGCGGTGGCTGTGAGCCAGGAAGCGATCGATGGTGGCGATGTCCAGGGCCAACGGACTTGTAGCAAGGCGCACAGTTGACACGTTGAGGCGCTCCGATTGCTCATGAAGAATTCACGGCTATGTGCCGGGAGCTTAACGATCCGAATTGTTAAGGGCAAACCGAACACAGGTACTCGTTTCAATGCAAGTTTCGCCCTCGATCACTTTGCCCCATAATTACTTCTTTCCCACCACACACAGGATCGACCGCCGTGGTCAAGCCGTTGCCTCGCCTGAGGTTGCAGGGTTTCAACAACCTCACCAAGGCGTTGAGCTTCAACATCTAT
Source organism: Stenotrophomonas sp. TWI587 (assembly GCF_039674145.1). Classification (NCBI taxonomy): domain Bacteria; kingdom Pseudomonadati; phylum Pseudomonadota; class Gammaproteobacteria; order Lysobacterales; family Lysobacteraceae; genus Stenotrophomonas; species Stenotrophomonas sp. TWI587. The sequence continues at coordinate 202,599 of NZ_JBDJMW010000007.1, forward strand.
GACGTCTGTTACGCCCGCACCGAAGAGGAGCGTCAGCGTTACATCGAATATATTGATGAAGAGTACAACGCCGATAGGCTGACTCAGATCCTGACCGACGTTGCCGAGATCATCGGCGCGAACATCCTGAACGTGGCCCGCCAGGACTACGATCCCCAGGGTGCCTCGGTGACTATCCTGATCTCGGAAGAGCCGGTGATCGACAAGAAGCAGGCCGGCAAGGAGCTGATCTCCGACGCCGTGGTCGCGCACATGGACAAGAGCCACATCACCGTCCATACGTACCCGGAAACCCACCCGCAGGAGGGCATCGCCACGTTCCGCGCGGACATCGATGTGGCCACCTGTGGCGTGATTTCCCCGCTGAAGGCGCTGAACTACCTGATCGAGAGTCTGGAATCGGACATCGTGATCATGGATTACCGCGTGCGTGGCTTCACCCGTGATGTGAAGGGCAAGAAGCACTACATCGATCACAAGATCAACTCGATCCAGAACTTCCTGGCCAAGAACATCAAGTCGCGCTACGAGATGTTCGACGTGAACGTCTATCAGGAAAACATCTTCCATACGAAGATGCACTTGAAGGACTTCGATCTGGATCAGTACCTGTTCGAAGAGAAGGCCAAGAACCTGTCGTTCAAGGAACGCATGAAGATCGAGGCGCTGCTGCGCCGTGAGATCGAAGAGCTGTTCCACGGGCGCAACCTGGCCGAGTGAGTGATTCGCGATGCCGCGCCGGGCGATCCCCGGGCGGCCTCGTTCAGGCGGGACGGCCCGCCCTGTGGAACCGGTGTTTGCGCAAAGCCCGGTTCCACGGCAGCTACCGACGACGGTCCGGTGTGAAAACACCGGGCCGTTTTGCTTTTGTTAACCCAAGGAATCCCCCATGCCCTGGATCTATCTTCTCGTCGCCGGTCTGTTCGAAATCGGCTTCGCCATCGGAATGAAGTACTCCGAAGGCTTCAGCAAGCCGCTTCCCACCCTGGCCACCGTTGGCGCCGCGCTGGTCAGCCTGTACCTGATGAGCCAGGCGATGAAATCCATCCCGGTTGGCACGGCGTATGCGATCTGGACCGGCATTGGCGCGCTTGGCGTGGCGATGCTCGGCATCTTCCTGTTCGGCGACAGTGCCTCGCCGTCGCGGCTGGCCTGCATCGCGTTGATCGTGGCCGGTGTGATCGGCCTGAAGCTGGTCTCGGGGTAACGCCCTCGCATTCGCGCTGGCGCTCCCACGGTTCGCTGTGCGAACCGTGGGCCCCCGACTCACTGAACACCCACACCCCCGCCGCTTTGCGGCGCCCCCCCTGACTCAGGGGGGGGGGGCTTTTCACCAGATGCACGCGGCGCGGTGGAGGCTCAAAGGCGGTACGCGATGGTCTTCATGACCTTGGAGGCCAGCGCCATCACCGACGGGATCGGTGCGGGCAGCTTCCGGGCGCCGGCATGCTCGGCGTGGTCGGCGTGGCGGGCCTCGTCGATCTTCATCACCTTGATCACCTCGCGGCTGCGCAGGTCGGCCGGGGGCAGGGTGTCCAGATGTTCATCGAGGTGGGCTTCGACCTGGCGTTCGGTCTCGACCACGAAGCCCAGATTCCAACCGTCGCCCCGCAGGCCGGCCAGGGTGCCGATGGTGTAGCTGCCCGCATACCAGATCGGGTTGAACAGGCTGGGGCGGCTGTCCAGTTCGCGCAGGCGCCGGGCACACCAGGCCAGGTGGTCGGTCTCTTCCTGGGCGGCGTCGAGCAGGTGGGCGCGGGTTTCCGCCTCGCGGGCGACCGCGGCCTGGCCGAAGTACAGGCCCTGGGCGCAGACTTCGCCGACATGGTTGATGCGCATCAGCCCGGCCGCGTGGCGGCGCTCGGGAGCGGCCATCTGCACGTCCGGGGTCGCCTCGGCAGGGTAGGGGCGGCTGGCCGGCGGATTGCCGAACACCGTATCCAGGGCCCGCTGGGCTTCGGTCAGCAGGTGGTCGAGCGGGGTGATCTGGCGGAGCGCGGTCATGGCAGGGGGATGTCGCGGCGGGGGACTGTCGATTCTCGCCCCCCGCGGCCGGTGTGCCAAGCCGGGATCAGGGTCAACTTGCATGTGGCGGGGATGGCCAGTACAATCCCGCCTCTTCACAACGCGTGGCAGAGTTCCGGCCGTACTGCGCCGTAATGAGCCCGACCTACTAGAGTTCTTTCATGAGCACTTTCACTGCAAAGTCCGAGACCGTCCAGCGCGACTGGTATCTCGTCGACGCATCCGGCAAGACGCTGGGCCGTCTGTCCACCGAGCTGGCCCGCCGTCTGCGCGGCAAGCACAAGCCGGTTTACACCCCTCACGTTGATACCGGTGATTACCTGGTTGTCATCAATGCAGAAAAGATTGCCGTCACCGGCAACAAGCTGCAGGACAAGCTGTATCACCGTTTCACTGGCTACATCGGCAACCTGAAGACCGAAACTCTGGCCCAGGCGCTTGAGCGCCACCCGGAGCGTGTCATCGAGACCGCCGTCAAGGGCATGCTGCCGAAGGGCCCGCTGGGCCGCGCCATGTACCGCAAGCTCAAGGTGTACTCGGGTTCCGAGCACCCGCACGCCGCTCAGCAGCCTCAGGTTCTGGATATCTAATCATGGCTATCACGCAAAACTACGGCACCGGCCGCCGCAAGTCCTCCACCGCCCGCGTGTTCCTGCGCAAGGGCGCCGGCAACATCACCGTCAATGGCCGTCCGCTGGACGAGTTCTTTGGCCGTGAGACTGCACGCATGATCGTGCGTCAGCCGCTGGAACTGACCAAGAACACCGAAAGCTTCGACATCATGGTCACCGCCGCTGGCGGTGGTACCACCGGTCAGGCCGGTGCGATCCGTCTGGGCATCGCCCGTGCACTGGTCGAGTACGACGAAACCCTGAAGTCCGAGCTGCGCAAGGCTGGCTTCATGACCCGTGACGCCCGTGAAGTCGAGCGTAAGAAGGTCGGCCTGCACAAGGCACGTCGCGCCACCCAGTTCTCCAAGCGCTGATCCATCGCGCCTGGCGTGGGATCCTTCGGGATCCCCCTGGGAGGTACGCAAAAGCCCGGCTTCGGCCGGGCTTTTGTCGTTTCCGGGAGTGGGTGTCCGCCGCGCAGATCATCTGGCTGTCGGAGGGGTGCTGCGCGGACTGGCGACGCCGCGGCGTCACTGTGCGCTCGCCGCTGTTTCATGTGGGGTGTGGCGCGGGTGGTGGTGCCGACCGCTGGTCGGCTGCTTTCGCGGCCCGGCATGGGCAGGGTGTCGGCCGCCCACCCTCTTTCTGGTGAAGCAGCCCCCTTGGAGTCCAAGGGGGCGCGCCGCCAGGCGCGGGGATGTGGCAGGGGAGGGCTGGCGCCCACACCTTGCTGCGCAAGGTGTGGGGTCCGGGCGCTTCGCGCCCGGACAAGCGCCCAAACAAACAGAAAAGGCCGATCTTTCGATCGGCCTTTTCTGTTTGTTTGGCTGCCCCGGATGGATTCGAACCACCGAATGCCTGAGTCAGAGTCAGGTGCCTTACCGCTTGGCGACGGGGCAATATGTGCGTGCAATTATTGCACTTTTTCCCTGAAAAACCAAGCGGACTTGGTGGCTATGGGTGGACTCGAACCACCGACCCCAGCATTATGAGTGCTGTGCTCTAACCGGCTGAGCTACATAGCCTCAGGGAGCCGGCAATTCTGGAGATGTATTCGGAATCTGTCAACACTTTTTCACCGCGCTTGTGAGTGGGCAGCGGGCATGGCACAGTCCGATCAGTAGATTTTTCTAGGAGTCCGCATCGTGATCGATCCGGACGGCTATCGACCGAACGTCGGTATTGTGCTGATGCGTCAGGATGGGCAGGTTTTCTGGGCACGACGTGTGCGCCGGGATGGCTGGCAGTTCCCGCAGGGCGGCATGAACACCGATGAGACGCCTGTCGAAGCCATGTATCGCGAGTTGCAGGAAGAGACCGGGCTGTTGCCTGAGCACGTTGAAGTGCTCGGGGCGACGCCGGGTTGGCTTCGCTATCGGCTGCCGGCACGGGCCATCCGCCGCAATGAACGGCAGGTCTGTATCGGCCAGAAGCAGGTGTGGTTCCTGCTCCGGCTGGCCGGGGACGAATCCCACGTCACCCTGGACCATACCGACAGCCCCGAGTTCGACCAGTGGCGCTGGGTCGATTTCTGGTACCCGGTGGAGCATGTGGTGATGTTCAAGCGGGGCGTCTACGCGCGCGCCCTGCGCCATCTGGCGCCCTTGGCGCGGGGGGTGGCCGGGACCGGGGTGGAATCGATGCCCAAGTCCGCCCAGGAGGCCTGGATGCCAGGCAACGCCGCCGGCCACGACCGGCCGCGCAAGCGCACCACGCCCAAGCGGGGCGGTGGCTACTGGCCGCGCAGCAAGGCCAAGGGCGAGCCGGGCGCCGTCTGATCGCTCGGCGGCGGCTCTGAACCGTATCGAGAATGATTCAGGTTCGAAATTGACAACCATTCTCGTTTCGATTGGAATAGCAGCAGGCCGATCCGGGCCTGCCTGCCGAGTCCGCACGTGTACGTCTGCATCTGCAACGGGGTTACCGACCATCAGATCCGCGAAGCCGCGCAAAGCGGTGTCGTGAGCGTGTCCGAGTTGACGATGCGCACCGGCTGCGGCGCCACCTGCGGTTCCTGCCTGGACATGGCGGCGGACCTGCTGGCCAAGTTCAGCGCCACCCACGATCTGCCGCTGCCGGTATTGGGCCTGCAAGCCGCCTGAGATCGCCTGCCCGGTCGCGGGCCGCAACTGAGCACGATTCGCGTTCCTTCATGCCTGCGCGCGACACGCTACAGTGCGCTCGATTCCACGCAGCAGGAGCACGCTCATGAAGGGCGACGCCAAAGTCATCGAATTCCTCAACAAGGTCCTCTACAACGAGCTGACCGCGATCAACCAGTACTTCCTGCACGCCAAGATGCTGAAGAACTGGGGTCTGAAGGAACTCGCCGATCACGAGTACAAGGAATCGATCGAAGAGATGAAGCATGCGGACATCCTGTCCGACCGCATCCTCTTCCTCGAGGGCCTGCCGAACTTCCAGGCGCTGGGCAAGCTGCGCATCGGCGAGAACCCCGCCGAGATCCTGCAGTGCGACCTCAGCCTGGAACGCGATGGCGTGGTCACGCTGCGCGAAGCGGTGGCCTATGCCGATTCGATCGGCGACTACGTCAGCCGCCAGCTGTTCGTGAAGATCCTCGAGTCCGAGGAAGAGCATATCGACTGGCTGGAAACCCAGCTGGATCTGATCGAGCGCATCGGCGAACCGAATTACCTGCTGACCAAGATCGAAGACTGACTCAGCCCTGCAGCGGAAGGCGCAGGCGGGCGTGATAGCCGGCCAGCGCGATCCGCGCACGCGCGAATTCAGCGATCAACAGCGCCACCGCCACGGCGGGGCGCTCCAGCGTGCCGGCGCGGGCATCGTGCTCGATCCGCCAGGCCGCTGACGACAGCGCCATCGCGCCTACATTCGCACTGGCCGATTTGAGGCTGTGTGCCAACGCGCGCAGCTGGTCCAGGTCCGCCGCGACCGAGGCATCCTGCAACTGACGGATCAACGGCGGGGTGTCATCGAGGAAGACGCCGATGATGCGCGCGGTGTCCTCGCCAATCACCTCCAGCAATTCATCCAGCACGTCCTGGTCGAGCACCGCGGCGGGTGTCTCGTCGCGCATGGATGACGGCGGGCCCGGGGTCACCGGCGTCGTGGCGTGCGACGGCGCTTGGGCCGTCTCGTCCGCCACCACGTCCGCCACCACGTTGCCCCAGCGCGCCAGCACGGCTTGCAAGGTTTCGCGGTTGATCGGTTTGGACAGGTAATCGTCCATGCCGGCCTGCAGGCAGCGCTCGCGGTCGCCGGCCATCGCATTGGCGGTCATCGCGATGATCGGCAGCCGTGCGGCTCCCTGCGTGGCTTCGTGCGCGCGCCAGCGGCGGGTGGCGTCGTAGCCATCCACTACCGGCATCTGGCAATCCATCAGCACGAGATCGAACGCCTGGGAATGCAGCGCCTCCAGTGCCTGCTCACCCTGGGTGGCGGTGACCACTTCGCACCCGAGCACCTGCAGCAGCCGCTGCGCGACCAGCAGATTGACGCTGTTGTCTTCCACCAGCAGCAGACGCAGCGGGAACTGCGGCAGTGCCGTGGGCGAGCCGGCGTATTCCACCTCGGCAAGCAGGGCGGCTGGGCGTGCACTGGGCACCATCGGGCGCAGCAGCGCGTGCAGCTCGCTCTCGGCAGCCAGCCGCGACAGCGCCGGCCCCGGGCCAAGCGCTTCGGGCGCGGGTGCGTCATCGCCATACAGCCACAGCAGCTGTGCCTCCGGGTGCCGATCATTGCCGGCCACCGCGTTCTGCAGTGCCTGGCTGCCAAGACGCAGGCCGTCGGTGTCTGCGATCACCCAGGCCAGGACCGGGTCGACGCCGCGGCGCTGCGGTGCGCGCAGGACATCGATCGCCTCGGCGCTGGTCTCCACCGCGTGCAGGCGCAGGTCATGGTGCTGGGTCACCCGCTCGATGCGCTGGACCAGCAACGGGTCGCGGGTGACCAGCAGCGCGCGGCGCGCAGTCAGTGCGGCAGGCAGATCGCCGATCACCTTGAGCAGCGGAATCTCGAACCAGAACGTGGCCCCGTGCCCGGGCGTGGAGTGCACGCCGATGCGGCCGTGCATCAGGTCGATGATGCGCTTGCAGATCGCCAGACCCAGGCCCGTGCCGCCATACAGGCGTGTGGTCGAGGCATCGGCCTGGCTGAAGGACTGGAACAGGCGCGCCTGCAGTGCCGCGTCGATGCCGATACCGCTGTCGACGATTTCGAACCGCAGCTGGTGCTGCGCGTTGGTTTCGCCCTGGCGCTGCACGCGCAGCCGGATCTGGCCACGCTCGGTGAACTTGATCGCGTTGACCAGCAGGTTGCTCAGCACCTGGCGCAGCCGCACCGGGTCGCCACGCACCGACAGGCGTACCGCCTGGTCCAGTTCAAGCGAGAGCCGCAGGCCCTTGGGATCGGCGGCGCGCTGCATCAGCTGCACCAGGCCTTCCAGCAGCTCGCGCAGGTTGAACGTGGTGATCTCCAGGTTCAGGCCCTTGGCCTCGAGCCGCGAATAATCGAGGATGTCATCGACGATGCGCAGCAGCTGCTGCGAGCTGGTGGCGGCGGTCTGCAGCATCTGCCGCTGGTCGCTGCCGAGCTGGCCGCGCGCGATCAGATCGAGCATCGGCAGGATGCCGTTGAGCGGCGTACGGATCTCGTGGCTCATCGTGGCCAGAAACTCGCCCTTGGCCAGTGCGGCGGCTTCGGCGGCCTGTTTGGCGCTGAGCAGTTCCTGTTCCAGCTGGTTCTGCTGCTGCCGGCGCTGCTGAAGCTGATCGCGCTCGAGCAACAGCGCTTCGCTGCGCTGCTGCAGTGTGTGGATGGAGTCCTGCGCTTGCCGCCAGCGGCGCACCACCTGGATCGCCGCCAGCAGTGCCATCACGCCGGTACCCGCGGCGATGTCGATCCACGGGCCGTTGGCCCCGATCCGCGCCATCACGCCAGCGGTGGCGCAGACCGCGGCCGCCGCGGCAGCGATCCACAGCGAGGCCGGGGTGGGGGAGTGGGTTGGCCGTCCGTGGCGTCCCATGTTCAGAGCACCGAATTCTGGAAGTCGAAGTTCAGTTCGCTGCCGGCCGACTGGACCATGTTGCCCTGGATGAAATCGACCCCGCCGATCCACATCGCCGCAGCAGCCTGCGGGTCTTCGATCTGCTGGCCGATGATGCGCAGCCCGGCGCGGTGGGCCAGATCGATCGCCGCGCGCAGTTCGTCACGCGTCTGCTGGTTGGTATGGCTGTTGGAGAAGCGCGCTGCCATGCGCACAAAGGCCAGCGGGAGCTGCGACATCAGCACATTGGCTTCATCGCCCGGCTCGAACTGGCTCAGGCAGAAGCGCACACCGGCCGCATGCATGCGCGTGCAGAACTGCTGCAGGGTGACGGTGTGGATGAGTGCATCGGGCAGGCGCACATCGATGACCAGCGCGCTGCCGTCGATCTGCCGGCTCGCCAGCGACTCCAGCAGCCAGTCGCCGAAGGCATCGCGGGCCAGTGTGCGCAGCGACTGCGACACGAACAGGTGCAGCGGCTGCGCGGCGTGGCGGTACAGATCCAGCAGGCCCAATGCGTGGTCGAGCACCTGCTGGTCCAGATCGGCGATGCGCCCGGCCGCTTCGGCCGCCGGGATCACCTGGCCGGCGGCGAGCACGCTGCCATCGGCCTGGCGCAGCCGCAGCAGCACCTGGTACTGCGCGGTGTTGCCGCCAGCCACCGCGACGATCGGTTGATAGGCGAGTTCCAACTGGCCTTCCAGCAACGCGAGGTGCTCCTGCGCGGCGACATCCTCGCGGCGCACGTAGGCGGCCACGCCCGCGGTCAGCAGGCGCGCCTGCAGCGTGGTGCGTTCGACCGCCTCCAGCGCGCTGCCCGCATCGGGGAAGCCCGGCGAGAGCTGGGCATGCCCGACCACACCGCGCAGGTGCACCGATTCGTCATCGCGGATCACGAACGCACGCGTGGACAACTGCTCGCGCAGCGCGTGGGCCATCGCATCGAGGTTGTCCTCGTCGGCATCGCGGCCCAGCACCAGGAAGCTGTTGTCGTTCAATCGTGCCAGCAGATGGGGCTGGGCCGCATCGGCCAAACGCTGACCCGCCTGGGTCATCAGCCGCTCGAACGCGGCATAGCCATAGCGTTCGCGCAGGCCGAGCGCGCTGGCGATCTCGATGAAGAACAGGCCGCCCCGATCACGATGGGCGAGTGAGGCGCCGAGCTGCTGCAACACGTGATGACGCGTGGGCAGGCCGGTCTCGGGGTTGTTCATTGCCGGGGCACCGGCGTTGCCTGCCTGCGAGGCGGCCTGGGCGCGGGCGCGGCGGATCCGGTTGGACACGGCGGCGATCAGATGGCGCGGGCGGATCGGCTTGCTGAGGAAATCATCGGCGCCGCTGTCGAGCACCTCGAACTGGCGCTCCGGATCCGGATCGCCACTGAGGAAGACGATCGGCAGCAACTGCTGGCCGGGTTGCTGGCGGATCAGCGCGGTCAAGCGCATGCCATCCAGGCCGGGCAGATGCAGGTCCATCAGGATCAGATCGGGGCGGTGCTCGGCGATGGCCTGCTGCACGCCCTCGGCATCGCTGTGCACCAGTGCCTCCATCCCGGCACCGTGCAGCACGCTCTGCGCGAACAGGGCCTGCGAGCGGTCGTCCTCGACGATCAGCACGCGGTAAGGCGAGTCGATCCCGGGCGGGACCATCTGGCTGGCGTCGGTGGGCAGTGGCGGGAGCAGCGGCGGCGGGCTGGCCGGTGCGGCATTGAGCGCGATGACATTGCTGATGGGCACGGGTGCCGGCGCGTCCGGGCGCTGCCAGCGCTGCCAGTGGTCGGCCGGCGGCGTTTCAGCGCGCACGGCGCGCGAGGGTGCAACAACATTATCGTGAACGGCCATCAGTACTCCCAGTCTGCGCCGCAATTATGCGACGAACGCCCGAGGGCAGGGCACGCATTACCGTGGCAGGGTTCCCGGTTTGACCTGGGTCTGCCCACTGTCAGCCTGGCGCATCAGCCAGCGCATGCCTCTCCACAACGTCCGCCAGATCATCCACACGATCAGCGCACCGATCAGGCTGCAGGCCACCACCAGGATCAATGCCAGCCACGGGTGGGCCAGCGCCAGCGCCAGCCCGCCGACGACCACGGTGTCTTCGGCCGCCGAGGCGACCCAGTTGCTGGCCGGTTCGGGCGAGGTGTTGAGCAGGGCGCGGGTACCGGATTTGAGCCCGTGGCTGGCAAGGGCGACACCGGCCCCGGCGACCAGCGCGGTACTGCTGAGCTCGCCGCTGGGCGAAAGCGTAGCGGCAGCGAGAAAAGCGCCGGCCGGCACCCTGGCCAGGGTCTGGACCAGATCCCAGGCCGAATCGACCCCGGGGATCTTGTCGGCGAAGAATTCGGCGATGGCCAGCGCGGCCGAGGTGCCCAGCACCCACCAGGACTCCGTGGCCTGCAGGGCCGGCGGCAGATCGACCCAGCCCAGCAGCCCGGCCAGGCCGACGCCGAACACGGTCAGGTACACGCGGATGCCGGCCAGCCAGGCCAGCAGGATGCCGATCACGAACAGGTGGGCTTCGGTCATGGCACGCGCTCCGGCTGCAGAATGTGCACAGGCGCACACTATCGGGGATGACGTCCATGAACGCCACTGCCCCGATCCGGGCCCTGCGCGGACAAGGCCTTTTCCCTGACTTACACTAGCAAGTCGTTCCAGACAGGGGCCGTTGCGACATCGCCGCCAGGCGCGGTCGCCCAGGACTGCCATGAACAAACCCACACCTTCCCGCATCCAGATCCGCCGGCCGGGCGCGCCGCCCGTGCAGGACCGCAAGCGCCTGCTGGTGCTGGGCGGGGCCTGGGTGGTGTCGCTGGTCCTCGCCGCGCTGCTCGGTGCCTGGATGGGCTCGCCCGGCGGCGACGTCGGCACCCAGCTCAAGGCCGCCGAGACCCGCAATGATCGCCTCCAGCAGCAGCTCATCGAGCTGCAGCAGCGCCAGGCGACCCTGCAGGCGTCCGATCGCATCAGCCGCGCCGCCAACACCGAGGTCCAGGCCTCGCTGGGCGAGCGCGATGAAGAGATCGCCGGCCTGCGCGCCGACGTGGCCTTCTACGAGCGCCTGGTCGGTGCCACCAGCCAGCGCAAGGGGCTGAACACCCATTCGGTGGAGTTCGCGCCGGAAACGGGCGGCACTTGGCAGTACGCCGTGGTGCTGACCCAGAACCTGAACCGCGGGGCGATCAGCCAAGGGCAGATGCGCTTCACGGTGGAAGGCGTCAAGGACGGCAAGCTGACCTCGGTCAGCTGGGACGAGCTGCACCAGCGCACCAAGGTGCCGGGCCAGGACTATTCCTTCCGGTACTTCCAGCAGCTCACCGGCAGTGTGATGCTGCCCAAAGGCTTCACCCCGCAACGTGTGCGGGTCACGCTGGGATCCGGCGCGGGGGGCGCCACCCAGGTATTCGATTGGAAGCAGGCCGGCGCACCGGCGGCATCGGCAAAAGAAGGGGAGTAAGCCCATGTTTGGCAGCAACAAGTCCAACCGCGACGGACATCTGGTCGTGGACGCGCTGATCGGCGCGCAGGTGGTGATCCGCGGGGACGTGGAATTCAGTGGTGGCCTGTACGTGGAAGGCACCATCCTGGGCAAGGTGATCGCCCAGGACGGCGCCAGCAACGCCACCTTGACGGTGGCCGAGCACGGCGCCATCGAGGGCGAGATCCGCGCCCAGGTCGTGGTCATCAGCGGCCGCCTGGACGGGGATGTACACGCCACCGAGCGGGTCGAACTGACCCCCAGCGCCCGGGTGACGGGCAACATCCACTACCAGGTGGTGGAAATGCACGCCGGCGCCCAGCTGACCGGCCGCCTGATCCATACCTCGGCGCAGATGGCCCTGCCGCCGCCGTCCGGGGATGCGGACGAGGGCAAGGGCAAGGACACCGCGGCCCGCAAGAAGCTGGCCGAGGCGATGGCCTGAGCTTGAAACCGTGCTCATGCACCCCCATGCTGGGGGCATGAGCACGCTTGTTTCCCTGCCCGGCGCTCCCGCCGCCGCGCCGAATTACCAGTCCCTGGACCGTCCGCTGAACTTCACCGAGGCCGCTGCGGCCAAGGTCAAGGAGCTGATCCAGGATGAGGGCAACTCTGCCCTCGCCCTGCGCGTCTACATCGAAGGCGGTGGCTGTTCCGGCTTCCAGTACGGGTTCGAGTTCGATGAGAACCGCGCCGAGGACGATCTGGCGGTGGATACCGCCGGCGTCACGCTGCTGGTCGATCCGCTGAGCCTGCAGTACCTGATGGGTGCCGAGGTGGATTACACCGAAAGCCTGACCGGCGCGCAGTTCGTGATCCGCAATCCGAACGCCAAGACCACCTGCGGCTGCGGCAGCAGTTTCAGCATGTGATGCGCGTGCAACCGGCCACAACGGTCGGTTGCCGCTTGCCAGTCCCGCCGAATGTGGGCAGGCTCTTGCGATGTCCAGATTTTCTTCGCAGCTTTCCGGTTTCGCCTTTGTCAGCGAGCCGTTGGAGCGCGCCGATACCCTGCGCGATGACGCCGACGCGTTGTTGCGGTTGTGGCCGGACGCGCGCGTATTGGTCCTCGATCCCGATGGCACGGCCCTGGCCGGCGATGACGGTCAGCCACTGCCCCTGACCGGCGCCGATCTCGGCGGCGGGCCCGGCACCGCGATCTTCCTCGGTCTGCGCGGCGAGCAGGCGTGGTTCTCGATGGAGGCCGCCGCTGTGACGGTGACCGCGCCGCAGCGCGTGGATCTGCGCCAGTCGGCCGCGACCTGGTCCATCGCCGATTCCACCGCCTTCTGCTACGCCCGTGGCATGTCCTACTGGCAGTCGCGCACCCGCTTCTGCGGGGTCTGCGGTGGCGCGGTGACTTTCAGCCGGGGCGGCTTCGTCGGCCGGTGTTGCCAGTGCGCCACCGAGCACTACCCGCGCGTGGACCCGGCGGTGATCGTGGCGGTGGAAAACCAGGGTCGGCTGCTGCTCGGTCGCCAGGCCAACTGGGCCCCGCGCCGTTACTCGGTGCTGGCCGGTTTCGTGGAGCCGGGCGAATCGCTGGAGCAGACCGTGGTCCGCGAGGTGTTCGAAGAGAGCCGGGTGCGCGTGCGCGAGTGCCGCTACCTGGGCACCCAGCCGTGGCCGTTCCCCGGCGCGCTGATGCTGGGCTTCGCGGCGACGGCCGAAGACGACGTGCCCACCGTGAACGGCGAGCTGGAAGATGCACGCTGGTTCACCGCCGAGGAAGTAGGAGCGGCCCTGGCCCGCGACGTGGAGGATGACGGCGAAGGCATCCGTCTGTCCCCGCCCATCTCGATCTCGCGCAGCCTGATCGAACACTGGTACCGCCAGCAGGTCGCCTGACGGTCGCCTGCCGTTGCCGCAGGCTGAACACGCGGCGCGGTACATTACCAACGGCCCGGGGAATTGCCGGGCCGCAAGGCATAGTAGCGGCGCGTTCCACGTCCCGAGCCGGAGGCTTACATGTTCACCACCCTGGTCGCCGTGCTGGTTGCCTTGGCCTTGGGCCATGTCGCGCCTGGCGTGGCCGTCGCGCTGCGGCGGTTCGGCCTGTACCGGCGCTGGCTGCAGTGGCTGGACCGGCATGCTGCCGAAGATGGGTTCTGGCGCGGCCGCAAGGGCGCCTGGCTGGCCGTGCTGCCGTTCGTGGTGGCGCTGGGTCTGGTCCAGTGGCTGTTCGATGACCGCGTCTACGGCCTGCCGTCACTGCTGTTGGGCGTTCTGGTGCTGGTGATGTGCTGGGGCCCGCGCGATCTGGACCGCGATGTCGAGGCGGTGATCGACGCCGATGACGCCCACGCGCGGCACCTGGGCATCGCACAGCTGCAATCGGCCGGTGGCAGCCTGCACGAAGACGTCCCTTCGCTGGTCGAAGCCACCGTGCTCAACGCGCTGCGGCGCTGGTTCGCGGTGCTGTTCTGGTTCCTGCTGCTGGGCCCGGTCGGCGCGCTGCTGTATCGCCTGCTGGCCTTGCTGGCGGTGGGCCCGATGCGCTCGCTGGCCAGCGTGGAAGCGGTTGCCGGTGCACGCGTGGTGCTGTCCTGGCTGGAGTGGCCGGTGGCGCAGCTGATGTCGCTGTCGATGGCGCTGGTCGGCAATTTCGATACGGCCTTCAAGGCCTGGCGCGAGGCGCACGGCAATCAGTGGTCGGCCTCCACACATTTCCTCGGTGCGGTCGCGCGGGCAAGCGTGAGCGCCGAGCTGCGTGAGGACGCGCACGATTACAGTGATGCGGGGATGGTGCCGGTGTGGCGTCGTCTGCCGGAGCTGCGCGATGCGATGAGCCTGGTGTGGCGCATGCTGCTGCTGTGGATGGCGGTGCTGGCGCTGCTGGTGATCGCCGGCTGGGTCACCTAGCGGTTGGGATCAGCCCGGTGCCAACCAGGAAAACGGCACCCACGGCAGGTTGCGTGCGATCCAGTACGCGGGCAGCAGGATCAGCCAGAAGGCGGGCTTCATCAGCAGCGTGATCAGCGGCTGCAGCACGCGTGGGCGCCAGCCCAGCGCCCAACCGAGTACCAGCGGAGCGATGGCCAGCGTCAGCATGGCCAGGGGGTTCATCGAAAACGCCGTGACCACATCGCCGTGGGCCAGCGCGTGCAGTGCACGCGTCAGCCCGCAGCCGATGCAGTAATACCCGGTGACCGCCAGAAAGCTGCACGGCGGGAACGGACTGCCGGCGCTGTTGGGGTCGTAGTGCCGCAGCACCCAGAACCCCGCACCGGCCGCCAGTGCGGCCGGTGGCAACAACGCCAGCAACCAGCGCTTGCCGTGCAGCGCGATCATCAGCTGTTGCTTTCGATCTGCTGCTGGAACTGCTGCATCTGCTCCATGTAACCGTCCACGCCCATGAAGGCCAGCGAGATCACGAACAGCACGACGCCGGCGATCAGGAAGCCGGTGGTGACCCATGCCCAGATCTTGGCGTTCTTGGAAGCACGACGTGCGCCTTCCAGGTCGCCCTGGTTGAGCAGGCCGTTGACCTTGCTGGCGAACACGATCGCGACCACGCCGGTGACGATGCCCGGGAAGCTCAGGCACGACAGGCAGCACACGAAGAACGCCAGGATGGTGACGACGATCGACCAGATCAGGTGGTTCGGAATGCTGCCCGGGGCGGGCGGCAGTGGGGCGGTGGCATTCATCAGCGAAACTCCATTTGCTTGGGTGGGTGTGGACGCACGAGGTGTCCCGGGCGGTAATCTAACCGATGTCCCTGCCTCTATGTATACGGTTACATGCAGGCAGGGCGGGGCTCAGGCCTGATCGCCCCGCAGCTGTCGCACCTGGGTTTCCAGCATCGGGGCGGTGGCAGCATCCCCCGCGATCGGCGCAGAGGCGACCACCTCCACATGCGCACGGAAGCGGCGTGGCACACGCATGCGGCCCAGGCGCGTGTCGCGCCGGCTCCACATGCTCGACCACATCCCACGCAACGCCATCGGTATCACCGGCACCGGGCGATGTTCGAGAATCTTCTCCACGCCCGATTTGAACGCGCCCATCTGCCCGTCGCGGGTCAACGCGCCCTCGGGGAAGATGCACACCAGTTCGCCCTCGGCCAGTGCCTTGTCCACCTCGTCGAAGGCGGCCTGCATCAACGCAGGATCCTCGCGGGCGCCGGCGATGGGAATCGCCTTGGCGGTGCGGAAGATCCAGCGCATCACCGGGATATTGAAGATCTTGTAGTACATGACGAAGCGCACCGGGCGCGGGATCGTCGCCGACAGGATCAGCGCGTCCATGTAGCTGACGTGGTTGCACACGATCAGCGCAGCACCTTCGTCCGGTACGTTGGCCTCGATCCCATGCGGGCGCAGCCGGTACAGCGTGCGCACCATCACCCAGCTGAGGAAGCGCATCAGGAATTCGGGCACGATGGTGAAGATGTAGATCGACACCACGGCATTGGCGATCGCCAGCGCCAGGAACAGCTGCGGGATGGTCCAGTCCAGCACGCGCTGGGTGAGCAGGCCAAGACCCGCAGCGAGCACGATGAAGCCGGAGTTCTGGATGTTGAGCGCGGCGAACACGCGCGACATTTCCGATTTGGCCGTGCGGCTCTGGATCAGCGCGAACAACGGCACCACGAAGAAGCCGGTGAACAGGCCGATGCCGATCAGATCGATGATGATGCGCGCGCTGCCCGGGGCCTGCACGAACTGCCAGATCGACAGCCCGGCCACGGCAGCCTCGCCGACGCGGGCGAAGTACAGGTCGAGCATGAAGGCGGTCATGCCGAACGCACCCAGCGGCACCAGGCCGATTTCCACGGTGCGCCCGGACAGCTTCTCGCACAGCAGCGAGCCGGTGCCGGTGCCGAGTGAGAACAGGGCCAGCGCGAAGATGTAGAGCAGGGAGCCGCCGCCCAGGTTGACCTCGGCATACGTGGGCAGCTGCGAGGTGAGCATGGTGCCGACGAACCAGAACCAGGACACACCCAGGATCGCGTTGCGCACGGCTTTCTGCTTCTTGGCCATGCGCAGCACCGCGAGCGACTCGGGCAGCGGGTTCCAGTTGATCTTCAGGTCCGGCGCGCCCGCATCGACCTTGGGAATCATCCGTGCGGTCAGGTTGCCGGCCACGGCGAGCACGATCACCGCGGTCGCGGCCACGATCGGACCATGGCTCCCGGACAGGGCGAAGATCAGGCCGCCGGCGATCATGCCGGTCAGGATCGACAGCGAGGTGCCCATCTCGACCAGGCCGTTGCCACCGGTCAGCTCTTCGGGTTTGAGGATGGAGGGCAGTACCGAGTACTTCACGGGCCCGAACAGCGTGGACTGCATGCCGGTGCAGAACAGTGCGACCAGCAGTACCGGCATGCTCTCGGTCAGGAAGCCGAGCGCGGCCAGCGACATGATCGCGATTTCCATGGTGGTGGTGATCACGATCAGCCGGGATTTCTCCAGCTTCTCCGCGATCTGGCCGGCCAGTGCAGAGAACAGGAAGTACGGCAGGATGAAGATCGCCGGGGCCAGGTTGGTATACAGCGAGCGCTCTTCGATCGGCGTGCCGAGGAAGAACAGCAGCGCGATGATGGCCTGGCGGTAGACGTTGTCGTTGAACGCGCCCAGCGACTGGACGATGAAAAACGGCAGGAAACGGCGTTGCCTGAGCAGAGCGAACTGACTATGGCCGGACATGGAGACTCCTTGCGAACCGGCGCAGCCTAGCACTCTCCCTGTTGGCGCAGCATGGCAGCGCCGCGGAACGGCCCGGCCGGATTCAGCGCAGCGTGCGGGCGGCCTCATTGGCGGCACCGCGCAGCTTGGGCAGCAGGCGCAGCATCAGGCCCATCTGGGTACGGATCAGCTGCAGCTTGGGCGGCATGTCGTCGGTGATCTGCTCCAGCTGCTCGGCCAAGGCACGATCGCCCTCGTTGGCGTCCTCGGCCACCGGCTCCCGCTGCTGCAGCGCACTGGCGATCTGCTGCATCGCCTGCTGCACCCGTTCGCCGCCAGACAGCGCCAGCGGATCCTGGCCGTAGCTGTCCAGCTGGGTGCGGTGGGCGCCCAGTGCGGAGAGATGGCCGAGCAGAGTGTTGGACAGCGCCAGGAAGCGGAAGCCGGCATCCAGATTGCGGCGCACGTGACCGGGCTCGCGCAGCATGTTCGACAACGCGGTGGACAGCGCCGCATCGGCGTTGTGCATGTCGCGGCGTGCGATGCGGTAGGCCAGATCGTCCTGCATGCCGCTACCGTATTGGCCCAGCACCGCGTGCAGGTACTTGGCACAGTTGTCGAGCACGCGCGCCATCACCAGGTTCAGGCGCCGGCCCTGCCAGTCGGGCAGGATCAGGAAGGCGGCAGCCGCGGCGATCGCGCAGCCCAGCAATGTATCCACCAGCCGCGGCCAGATCAGCAGGAAGCCATCGCCGATCAGGTTGAAGCAGGTCAGCGCCATCACCGTGATCGCCGCCGAGGCCACCAGGTAGCGATCGCTGCGGGTGAAGAAGAACAGCAGTGCCGACAGCAGCGCGATCAGCAGTTCGATGCGCAGGTCCTGGAACAGCTGCATCAGCGCCCAGGTCAGCACCAGGCCGATCAGCGTGCCGGCGATCCGCTGCGCAAGGCGCTGGCGGGTCGCACCGAAGTGCGGGCGGCACACGAACACGATGGTCAGCAGCACCCACGAGCCGTTCTGGGCGTTGAACAGCCGGATCGCGGCGAACCCGACGATCAGCGCCAGCGCCATGCGCAGGCCGTGCCGGAACAGCACCGAGCCGGGGGTGAGCTGCTGGCGGATGCGCACGCCCATCTCGCGCAGGGTATGCGGGTTGGTATCGCGCAGGCGGGTATCGACGTTGTCCAGCGTGGACTCGGACTTCTCGGCCTCGGACAGGCGCCGCTCGATGCTCTGCAGGTTGTGGCCGAGCAGTTCCAGCGAGGCCAGCAGACGCTGCCATTGCGGGTTGTGCTGGGCGCGCAGCCAGCTCAGCGAATCGGTGAGATCGGCGGTGGCCTGTTTGGTGCGCTCGCCGTACTGGAACGGCTGGCGCAGGCGGATCGCCTGGCCGAGGTTGGCGCAGGCCTCCCCCTGCAGCGCAAGCAGGCGCTGGCAGCGGTACAGCACGTCGCTGTGGAAGAACGCCTCGGTCAATGCGCCGTAGGGGTAATGCGAGGAGCTGGCGCGCTCGTGGAAGTCCTGCGCCATGTAATACAGCCGCAGGTACAGGCCGGACTGCACGCCGGGCCGGCCGGAGCGGCCGAAGCGCGCCAGGATCGCGGTCTTGGCGATGTTGAGGGCCTCGACCACGCGCCGGTTCTGTTCGGCCAGCGCCAGCTGGCGCTTCTGCACGTCGGCATCGCGCACCGGCTCGAACAGATCGGCCTTGAGCTGCAGGTAACGGCCCAGCTCCAGATACAGGCGGGCCACCCGCTCGCGCACCGGGCGGTTGGCGAACAGGGCGGTCCACAGGATCGAGAGCAACGCATACCAGACCGCACCGGCCAGCAGGTGGCTGACCGCGTTGATCGCCTGGGGCAGGTCGGTCGCGCCGTGCTGTTCCAGCCCGATCATGGTGTAGATGGCCAGCGTCACCGTGGCCTGCGCGATGGAGGCATAGCGCTCGCCGAGCGCGCCGAGCAGGGTCAGCCCGAACGTCGCGGCGGCCAGCGCGGTGATGAACCACCACGGATGCGGGAACAGCACCACCACGGCGGCTGCGGCGGCCACGAAGCACAGCAGTGACAGCGCCACCGATTTGATCCGGCCCCACCAGTTGTCGTCGGTCTCGGCGATCGCGCTGGCGATGATGCCCAGGAACACGCCGGGCAGGGCGGGCAGCTGGTCCAGATGCCAGCACAGCCCCATCGCTGCGGACAGCGCGATGAACACCCGCAGGCCATAGCTGGCCTTTTCATGCGCCCACAGGCGGCTGACGCGGGTTTCGAACGAAGGCATGGCGACTCGGCGGAAGGCAGGCCGCCATTATTGCCGGAGCGGGGTGAAGGGGACACCTCTGTCTGCGGGGCTGGGTCGGCGTGCCCACGCCGACCCTCCGACAGTGGGTCGGTGCGCATCGAAAAGCGGGACCGGTGCAATTTACATATCGAACCGCACGCTGACCGCGAAGGTGCGCGGCATGCCGACGCCTGCGTTGGACCAATACTTCCTGTAGGCGATGTTCTCCACGCCGGCGCGCCAGGTGACGGGATGGCCGGCGGCCTGCATGCGGTAGCCGACGCCCGCGTTGACCAGGGTGTAGTCGGGCAGCTTGAGTGTGTTGTCGGCGTCGTAGTAGACGTCACCGTAGTAGCGGGCCAGTGCGTACACACTCAGGCCCTCGATCTGCGCGATGCTGTAGTCGGCGTGCAGCACGCCCTGCCAGCGGGCGGCGCCGGCGGTGCGGTTGCCTTCCTGGGCGACGCTGTCGGGGGAGAGCTTGTCGTAGGTCGGGTCCAGCCAGGTCACGCCGCCACCGAGGGTGAAGGCATCGGTCAGGCGCACATCGCCACTGACTTCCACACCTTCGTACAGGGTGATGCCGTCCTGCACCAGCCGCTTGCCGGCGGGAGTAATCAGGTCGATGTTGGCGCCACGCTCCAATCGGAAAGCGGCAGCATTGGCGCTCCAGCGCGGG
This sequence comes from Stenotrophomonas sp. TWI587, assembly GCF_039674145.1. NCBI lineage: Bacteria > Pseudomonadati > Pseudomonadota > Gammaproteobacteria > Lysobacterales > Lysobacteraceae > Stenotrophomonas > Stenotrophomonas sp. TWI587. Next base: position 222,328 of record NZ_JBDJMW010000007.1, read on the forward strand.
TACTCGATCTTGGCGCCGATCTCGACCTGCTTGCTGATGGTCGGGTCGAGCACGTCGCCGGCGTTGATGTAATCGCTGCCGACGCGGCTGCCGGCTTCCAGCGACTCGACATAGCTGGCGTACACCGTCACCGCATCGGCCGGCTTGTACATCAGCGCGTAGGTCGGCGTGACCGGATAGGTGTGGTACGCGCCCTTGTTTTCGAAGTCGTTGTAGCGCGCGCCTGCCAGCAGCGACCAGCCATCGGCGAAGCTGACCGTGTCGCTCACGAACACGGCCTGCTGCACGGTCTCGCTGCCGCGGCTGAGCACGCGCGAGCCGACCGCGTCATGGCGCAGCGTCGGGCGCTGATAGAGGTTGCCGCGGCCGATGGTGTTCCATTCGTATGGGCGGTCCCAGCCCAGGCCGGTCTGGTGGGAGACGCCTGCAACGACCTGGTGCGACAACGGGCCGGTCTGGAACCGCCCCTGCACGATGGCCTGGGCCAGCTTCCACTCACTCTTGCCGCCGAGCTCGTAGGTGTTGACGTTGTAGTCGCCGTTGACGTCATCGATGTAGGCGAAGATCTTGTTGACGTCGTTCCAGGAGGTGGTCACGCCATAGCTCAGGCTGGCCTTCCAGTCGCTGTTGATCTGCCAGTTCAACGCGGTGGAGAGCAGGCTGGAGCGGGTGTCGTAGTAGCTGCCGTCGATGCTGTTGTCGATGTCGCCCGCGAGCGGACGCGGCAGCGCGGTCAGGCCGATGAAGTAGTACTGCGGGGATTCGTTGCTGAGATCGCGTGACTGGAACACGCCGTCGAAGGTCCAGGTGAGGCGGTCGCTCAGACGCGCATCCAGCGACAGTGCGCCGACCTTGCGGTCTACCTCGCCACCGTTGAAGGTCTCGCCCTTCTCCTGATAGGCATTGAAGCGGTAGCCGAACATGTCCTCGTTGCCGAAGCGTCCGCCCACATCGACCTGGCCGCTGACGATGCCCGCCTCGCGCCAGCCGAGCTGTGCCGACAGCGTGGTCACATCAGTCGGCTTCTTGGTCACGTAGTTGACGATGCCGCCGGGCTGGCCAAAGCCGTACATGAAGCCGCCGGGGCCTTTGAGCAGTTCCACCTGCTCCATCACTTCCAGCGGCCACTCGGTGCCCCATGAGGACACCTGCAGGCCGTTGACGCGGTAGCTGTCATAGCTGAGGTCGATACCGCGGTTGCGGATCGGCGAGCTCCAGCCGCTGGCGTAGGCGCTGACCTGGGTGACCACCGAGGGATCGGTCAGGAAGGCCTCGCCCAGCGAGACCACCTGGCGCTTATCCATATCCTCGCGGCCCACCACCGAGATCGCGAACGGGGTATCGCGCACGGCGCGGTCACCCAGCGCACCGGTGTCGGTATGGGTGCGTTCGGCGGTGACCTTGATCGCATCCAGATCGGTGGCCGAGCGCGCCCGGGCGGCGCCGTCGGGCGTGGACTGGGCATGCGCAGCGCAGGCCGCGGCAAGGGAAAGGGCGAGCAGGGCCGGGCGCAGGGCACGGCGGCCCGGCACCACGGCCGGGAGCAAAGACACAGACTGGCGCATGTTGTGGGGGTCCTCCGCGGACAGCAGCACACCGTCCGCGATCAGAAGAAGGCGGAAAAAGAGGGGGTGGCTGAGTCGTCAGGCGTGCCGCGTCAGCGGCAGCGGGGCATCGCAAGGGGCAGTGCAGGACCGTGGCTGATGCGAATTGTTCTCTTTTAGGCCGGAAGCGTCAATCCGGCGGGGTGCCGACCAACGGTCGGCACCTACCTGCATGAACCACGTTCAGTGCAGGCGCGCTGATCCTCAGGCGCGTGCGGCGCGTTTCAACGCCCGTCGCTCCCTGCGGCGGGCCCGCCGGGCCACCCAGCGCTCGCGCAGGCACGAGAAGATCACATACAGCGCCGGGGTGCTGAGCAGGGTCAGGCTCTGCGAGAACAGCAGGCCGCCGATCATCGCGATACCCAAGGGGCGGCGCAGCTCGGAGCCTTCGCCCAGGCCGATGGCCAGCGGCACCGCGGCCAGGATCGCCACCATGCTGGTCATCATGATCGGGCGGAAGCGCACGATGCTGGCCTCACGTGCGGCCTCCAGCGGCGTCTTGCCGTGCTCGCGCTGCGCCACCACGGCGAAGTCGATCATCATGATCGCGTTCTTCTTGACGATGCCGATCAGCAGTACCAGCGCGATCATCGAGATCACCGACAGCTCGGTGTTGGTGCCGTACAGCGCCAGCAGCGCGCCCACGCCTGCCGCCGGCAGCGTGGAGAGGATGGTGACCGGGTGGATCAGGCTTTCGTACAGCATGCCCAGCACCAGGTAGACGGTGATGATCGCCGCCATCACCAGGATGAGCATTGCCATCGGGTCCGAATCGAAGCCGAAGCCTGCGTCCTCGGCCAGGCGGATGTCACCGGGCATGCGCATGCCGTTGACCGTGCTGTTGATGATGGCCTTGGCCTCGCCCATGCTGGTGCCGGGGGCGAGGTTGTAGCTCAGCTCCATCGTGGTGTATTGGTTTTCGTGGGTGATCTGCGACGGTGCCAGGCCCGGCACCTGCTCGGCCACCGCCGTGATCGGCACCATTTCGCCATTGCCGGCCCGCACGTAGATCTGGTCCAGCGCTCCGGGTGTTGCAGTCTGTTCGGGCAGGGCGTTGACCACCACGCTGTACTGGTTGATGTCCGAGTAGATCGTGGAGATCTGGCGCTGGCCGAAGGCGCCGTACAGCGCGCCGTCGATGGCACCGACCGAGACGCCCAGGCGCGCGGCCTTGGCGCGGTCGATCACGATGTTCTGGCGCAGGCCGGCGGCGTCCACGTCGGTACCGACGTCGGCCAGCTTCGGGTTCTTCTTCAGCGCGGCCTGGAGTTTCGGCAGCCACTCCTGCAGCTGGGCCAGATCGTTGCCCTGCAGCGACACGCGGTACTGCGCACCCTGGCTGGCACCGCCGCCATCGTTGCTGGGCAGATCCTGGATGGCGCGCAGGCGAAGCTGCAGATCGGGGTAGCGGTCGGCCTTGGCACTCAGGCGCGCCAGTGCCTGTGCCGTGGTTTCGCGGCGGCCATCCTTGCGGGACTTGAGTTCCACATTGAACTGCGCGCTGGAGCCCTGGCGGCCACTGCCCAGGCGTACACCCACGGTCTTCACCGCCGGGTCGGCCATCAGCATGTCGGTGATGCGGCGCTGGCGGTTGACCATGTCCTCGAAGGAGACCGTGGCGCTGGAATTCGCGCGGCCCCAGATCAGCCCGGTGTCCTGGGCCGGGAAGGCGCCCTTCTTGACTGCACCGAACAGGAAGATGGTCGCGCCGATCAGCAGCAGCGGGGTCAGCGACAGCAGCAGTGCGTGGCGCAGCGAGAAGTCGAGCAGCTTCACGTAGATCCGCAACATGCGGTCGTGGCCGGCATCGAGCAGGCGGCCGAAGCGGCTCGGTTCGCCCGCATCGGCATGCGCGCTCAGGAAGCGGCTGCACAGCGCCGGGGTCAGCGTCAGCGAGATGATCATCGAGACCACGATGGCCGCCACCAGGGTGACGGTGAACTCGCGGAAGAACGCGCCCATCATGCCTTCGGCGAACAGCAGTGGAATGAACACCGCCACCAGCGAGGCGGTGATCGAGACGATGGTGAAGCCGATCTCGCGCGCGCCCGTGAGCGCGGCCTGCATGCGCGGCATGCCCTCGTCGAGGTGGCGCATGATGTTTTCGATCACCACGATCGCATCGTCGACCACGAAGCCGATCGCGATCACCAGCGCCAGCAGGCTCAGGTTGTTCAGGGTGAAGCCCAACACATACATCACCAGTGCCGCGCCGGCCAGCGACAACGGCACGGTCACCGCGGCGATCAGGGTCGGGGCCAGCCGGCGCAGGAACAGCGCCATGGTCAGCACCACCATCGCCAGCGCGATCAGCAGGGTGATCTGCACCTCGTGCAGCGAGGAGCGGATGGTCGGGGTGCGGTCGAAATACGGGGTGAGCGTGGTGCCCGGTTCCAAGTAGTCGCGCAGGGTCGGGATCTGCGCCTTCACCCGGTCCACGGTCTCTACGATGTTGGCGCCGGCGCGGGTGAACACATACATCACCACCGCCGGCTTGTGGTTGAACCACGCGGCCTGGTAGGCGTCCTGCTGCCCGTCGTAGACGTTGGCGATGTCCTGCAGGCGGATCACGCGGCCATTGTCGGCGGTCTTGATCACCAGCTGGGCGAAGTCCGCCGCGCGCGCCACCGAGTCGTTGGCGATGATCGCGGTGGTGGTGTTGCCATCGGTGAGGAAGCCGGTCGGCGAGGTCACGTTGGCCGCACGCACCGCGTTGCGCAGATCATCGGCAGTCAGGCCGAGGGCGTTCATCAGGCGCAGGTTGACGTCCACGCGCACGGCCGGCGTGGAAGCACCGGCGATATCCACCGAGGACACGCCGGTGATCTGGCGGATGCGCTGGGCGAGCAACGAGTCGGCCACGTTGTAGAGATCATCGGCCGACTGCGTTTCCGAGGTCAGGGCGATCGCGATGACCGGGTCATCGTTCGGGTTCGCCTTCTGGAACATCGGCGTGCCCAGCCCGGCGGGCAGGTCGGACTGAGCCGAGTTGATCGCGGTCTGCACATCCAGCGCGGCCGAATCGATGTCGCGGTCGCTTTGGAAGATCATGAAGACCAGTGAGCTGCCTTCCGAGCTGGACGAGCGCATGCGGTCGATGCCCGGCAACTGGCCAAGGTGACGCTCCAGCGGCGCGGTCACCGTGGAGGCCATCGTCGTGGCATCCGCGCCGGCTTGGTTGGCGTGCACGAAGATCACCGGGATCTGGATGTTCGGCAGCGCCGAAACACCCAGCTGCAGGTAGCAGATCACGCCGACCACGAACAGGCCGATGGCCAGCAGGGCGGTGCCGATCGGGCGGCGGATGAACGGACCGGAGATGTTCATCGAACGCCTCCGCAACGGCCTACGGTGCTCATCATCACGCCTGCGGCTCCTGCGCCGGCGCGTGCCCATGGCGCAGCGCGCGCTGTTCGCGGCGCTGGCGCAGGCGCTCGGAGAAGCGCTCCATGTACAGATAGATCACTGGCGTCGTGTACAGGGTGACCAGCTGCGAGAGCAGCAGGCCGCCGACGATGGCGATGCCGAGCGGGCGGCGCAGTTCCGAGCCGATGCCGGTGCCCAGCGCCAGCGGCAATGCACCGAGCATCGCGGCAGCGGTGGTCATCATGATCGGGCGGAAGCGCAGCAGGCACGCGCGACGGATCGCTTCATGCGCGTTGGCACCGGTGCGGCGGGCCTCGATCGCGAAGTCCACCATCATGATGCCGTTCTTCTTGACGATGCCGATCAGCAGCACGATGCCGACGATGCCATCCACCGACAACGGCAGGCCGCACACCATCAGCGCCAGCAGCGCGCCCACGCCGGCCGGGGGCAGGGTGGAGATGATGGTGAAGGGGTGGATGTAGCTCTCATACAGCACGCCCAGCACGATGTAGATCAGCACCAGCGAGGCCAGCAGCAGCCACACCACATCGGTCTGGCTGCCGGTGAACTCGGCGGCCTTGCCGATGAACTGCGCATGCACCTGCGAGGGCATGTCCAGGCCGGCCTTGGTGTCTTCGATCGCCTTGACCGCATCGGACAGGGAATAGCCCGGCGCGATGTTGAACGACACCGTGACCGCCGGCAGCTGCTGCTGGTGGCTGACCACCAGCGGGGTGCTGGTGACCTTGCTTTCGGCCAGGGCGGCCAACGGGATGATGTTGCCGGCGCCGACCGGAATGCCGGTGTTCTGCGCGCCGATGCCGGTGGCAGTGGAAGAGTTGGACGAGGTGACCTGGCCGAAGTTGGTGGCGTTGCTGCCGGTCAGCGCACCGGCGCCATTGGAGGCCACCGCCAGCTGGTTCATCAGCGCGGTGCTGGTGCGGAACTCCGGTGCCACTTCCAGCACCACGCGGTACTGGTTGAGCTCGGTGAAGATGGTGGAGATCTGGCGCTGGCCGAAGGCGTCGTACAGGGTGTCGTCGATGGTCTGCATCGGCACGCCGAGCACGCTGGCCTTGTCGCGGTCGATGGTCAGCTCCAGCGCGCGGCCCTGGTTGGACAGGTTGTTGTCCACGTCGGCCAGCTCCGGGCGCTGGCGCAGCGCCTCGGTCAGGCGGGTGGCCTGCAGCGCGACCTGGGCGCTGTCCACGTCCGACAGCGAGTACTGGTACTCGGTCGCGGCCACGCGGGTATCCAGGGTGACGTCCTGCACCGGCTTGAGGTACAGCGCCACGCCGGGGATGCCGGCCACGGCTTTCTGCAGGCGCGGCAGGATCTCATCCAGCCCATCGCGGTCGCCACGCTCCTTGAGCACGATCGACAGCTGGCCCTGGTTGAGCGTGGGGTTCATGGTGCCCGCGCCGATGAAGGCCGACACGCCGGTCACCGCCGGGTCGCTGCGCAGGGCTTCGGCCACGGCCTTGGTGCGCTGCTCCATCTGCGGGAAGGCGATGTTCTGGTCGGCCTGGACCACGCCGGTGATCAGCCCGGTGTCCTGTTCGGGCAGCAGGCCCTTGGGAATGACCAGGTACAGCACCACGGTCAGCACCAGCGCACCGGCAGCGACGGCCAGGGTCAGCGGCTGGTGCTCGAGCACCCAGTCCAGACTGCGCTCGTACAGGCCCACGGTGCGCGACCACACGGTGGTCTTGCCGGCAGCGGCCGCGCGTTCGTGCGCATCCTCGCCTTCGGGCAGCGCATCGGGCTTGAGCAGGTAGGCGCACATCATCGGGGTGAGCGTCAGCGAGATCAGCATCGACAGCGTCACCGCGATGCTCAGCACCCAGGCGAATTCATGGAACAAGCGGCCGGTGACGCCGGGCATCAGCAGCAGCGGCAGGAACACCGCCACCAGCGAAATCGTCAGCGAGAGCACGGTGAAGCCGATCTGCTGCGCGCCGATCTCGGCCGCTTCGGGTCCGCTCTTTCCTTGTTCGATGTAACGCACGATGTTCTCGATCATCACGATCGCATCGTCGACCACGAAGCCGGTAGCCACCACCAGCGCCATCAGCGAAAGGTTGTCCAGCGACATCCCGGCAAACGCCATCACACCGAAGGTGCCGGCCAGCGACAGCGGCACTGCCACCGAGGGAATGATGGTCGCCCACAGGCGGCGCAGGAACACGAAGATCACCGCGACCACCAGGCCGATGGTCAGGATCAGAGTGAACTGCACTTCATGCACCGAGGCACGGATGGTCTCGGTACGGTCGTTGAAGATCTCCAGGTGCACGTCGGCCGGCAGCACGTTCTGCAGCTGCGGCAGCAACGCGCGGATGCGCTCGACGGTCTGCACGATGTTCGCGCCCGGCTGGCGGCGCACTTCCAGCAGCACGGCCGGCTTGCCATCGGCCCACGCGGCCAGCTGGTCGTTTTCCACGCCGTCGACCACGTTGGCCACGTCCGACAGGCGCACCGGGCGGACGTTCTTGTAGCTGATGATGGTGTCGCGATACTCGGCGGCGCTGGTCAGCTGGTCGTTGGTGCCGATCGAGTAGGACTGGGTCTTGCCGTTGAGCGAGCCCTTGGGCGCGTTGACGTTGGCCTGGGTGAGCGCGCTGCGCAGCTCTTCCAGGGTCAAACCCATGTTGGACAGCTGTGCCGGGTTGACCTGGATGCGTACGGCCGGGCGCACGTTGCCGGCGATGGAGACCAGGCCCACGCCCTGCACCTGCGACAGGCGCTGGGCGAGGATGGAGTCGGCGTAATTGTTGACGTCGCGCAGCGGGCGCGTGTCGGAGGTGAGCTTGAGGGTGATGATGGCCGCGTCGGCCGGATTCACCCGGTTGTAGACCGGCTGGTAGGGCAGCGAGGAGGGCAGGGTGGCCTGGCGGATCGCGGCCTGCACATCCTGCGCGGCGATGTCGATATCGCGGTCCATCGAGAACTGCAGGATGATCGTGGACAACCCTGCCGACGAATCGGAGGTCATGATCTCCAGCCCGGAAATCTGCCCGAACTGGCGCTCCAGCGGCGTGGTCACCAGCGACGCCATGGTGACCGCGTTGGCACCGGGATACTGCGTGGTCACCACCAGGCTGGGCGCATCGATCTCGGGCAGCGCCGACACCGGCAGCTGCCGGTAGCCGAGGATGCCGAGCAGCAGCAGGCCCGCCATCAGCAGCGAGGTGGCGATCGGGCGGCGGATGAAAATCGTCGAAAAGCCCACGGGCGGGTCCTTGCTGGTGCGTCGTGCTGCGTTGGATCAGGCGAACGCCGGCACGTAAGCCGGCGTCAGGAACGTAGGGCGGGCGCGATCAGCGCGGACCGCCGCCGCGGCGTCCACCGCCACCCTGCTGCTGGGCGGCCTTGAGCTCGGCTTCGGTCGGTGCGGCCGGGGTTTCGCCCGGCTTGAGCGCGGTGACCTTGGCGCCCGGCTTCAGACGGAACTGGCCCTCGCTCACCACGCGCTCGCCACCCTTCAGGCCCTCGGTGATCTGCACCTGGCTGTCGCCGACCTCCACGCCGCTCTTGACCGTCTGCATGGCCACGGTGCTATCCGGGGTGACGATGTAGACGTACTCACCGTCCGGCCCGCGCATCACGGCCTGGGTCGGGATCACCACGCCGCCGGCGATGGTGCGCAGCTGCATGCGGACGTTGACGAACTGGCCCGGCCACAGCGAATTGTCGGCGTTGTCGAACAGGGCACGCGCGCGGAAGGTGCCGCTGTCGCTGCTGATCTGGTTGTCCACCACGTCCAGCTTTCCACCGTCGGTAAGGACGTGCGCGTCGTTGCGGTCCAGGGCGGCGATGTCCACCGCGCCGGCGGCCTGGGCCTCGCGCACGGCCGGCAGCTGGCGCTCGGGCAGGTTGAACACGACATGGATCGGATGGATCTGGGTCAGCGTCACCAGCGCGGTGCCGGCGCTGACGATGTTGCCGGCGTCAACCGCACGGATACCGGCGATGCCGGAGATCGGGGCAGTGACGCGGGTGTACTGCAGCTGCACCTGGGCGGCGCGCATGCTGGCCTCGTTGGCGGCCACGGCGCTTTCGAACTGGGCCACCTGATTGCGCTGGGTGTCCAGATCGGTCTTGGCCACGTACTGGCGGTACTCGGCCGAATTGGAGCGCTGGTAGTTGGAGCGGGCGGTGGCGAGCTGGGCCTGGTTCTGGCGCTTGGCCGCCGCGGCCTCGTCGTAGCTGGCCTGCAGGGTACGCGGATCGATCTGCGCGAGCAGGTCACCCTTCTTCACTTCCTGGCCTTCCTTGAAGTTCAGGCTGATCAGCTGTCCGCCGACCTGCGGGCTCACGGTGACGGTGTTCATCGCCGCCACCGTGCCCAGCGCGCTGGCGTAGACCGGCACGTCCTGGCGGACCGCCTCGATCACCGTGACCGGCACCGGGCCTGCGTTGGCCGGGTCAGCGCCCTGGCGCCCTTCGGCTGCAGGGCCTGCCGCGTCACCCTTCTTGCCACCCATCAGACGCATACCCACAACGGCAATCACCAGCACTGCGACCACCAGCAGCACGATCTTCCAGAAACGCGACATTCAATAACTCCCGAGGGCTGGCGGAGGGCGGGGGCCCGGTTGGCTAGGCGCAAAGCATACTCGTCGCCCGTGGCCTTTCATGCATGACGGATGGGACGGGCGATCAGACCGGATGTGACGGATGAGGTTCCATCCATGAACGTTCGCCGGGGCAGAAAGTTACAGCGCGACCGGCGCCGATGCCCTACATTCAGGTTCGACCGCCGTTCTGACCCGTGGAGACCTTCAATGCCCCGTCTGTCGCTGTTGATGTCCGCCCTGCTGCTGGCCGCCCCCGGCCTGGCCGCCGCCGCCCCCGCCGAACGCCCGGAAGTGGCCGCCGCTGCGACCCGCCTCAAGGCCCAGGTGATCGACTGGCGCCGTGACTTCCACCAGCACCCGGAGCTGTCCAACCGCGAAGAACGCACCTCGGCCAAGGTGGCCGAGCGCCTGCGCGCGATGGGCCTGAAGCCGCAGACCGGCATCGCCCACCACGGCGTGGTGGCCATCATCAAGGGCGGCAAGCCCGGCCCGCGGATCGCCCTGCGTGCGGACATGGATGCGCTGCCGGTGACCGAACAGACCGGCCTGCCGTTCGCCTCCAAGGCCACCAGCACCTACCGCGGCGAGACGGTCGGGGTGATGCACGCCTGCGGCCACGACGCCCACACCGCCACCCTGCTGGGCGTGGCCGATGCGCTGGTGAAGATGCGCGCGAACCTGCCCGGCGAAGTCATGCTGATCTTCCAGCCCGCCGAAGAGGGTGCGCCGCCGCCGGAAGAGGGCGGTGCGGCGCTGATGCTCAAGGAAGGGCTGTTCAAGGACTTCAAGCCCGAAGCCGTGTTCGGCCTGCATGTGTTCTCAAGCGTGCCGGCCGGCCAGATCGCGGTGCGTGGCGGCCCGCTGATGGCCGCCTCGGACCGGTTCGGGATCAAGGTGATCGGTCGCCAGACCCACGGCTCGGCGCCGTGGAACGGGGTGGACCCGATCGTGGCCACCGCCGACCTGGTCGGCACCGCGCAGACCATCGTCAGCCGCCGCGCCAACCTGTCCAAGCAGCCGGCGGTGGTGACCTTCGGCGCGATCAAGGGCGGCATCCGCTACAACATCATTCCCGATGAAGTGGAGATGGTCGGCACCATCCGCACCTTCGACGAAGGCATGCGCCAGCAGATCTTCGCCGACCTGCGCAACGTGGCCGAGCACACCGCGGCCGCGCACGGGGCCAAGGCGGAAACCGAGATCTACGAGTCCGAGGGCAACCCGGCCACGGTCAACGATCCTGCACTGACCGCTCGTATGCTGCCGAGCCTTCAGGCCGTGGTGGGCGAGGGCAACGTCTACGAGCCGCCGCTGCAGATGGGCGCCGAGGACTTCTCGCTGTACGCCCAGCAGGTACCGGGGATGTTCTTCTTCGTGGGCTCCACCAGCGAGGGGATCGATCCGGCCACGGCGCCGGCCAACCACTCGCCGAAGTTCCTGCTCGATGAGAAGGCGCTGGATGTGGGCCTGCGCGCGCTGCTGCAGGTGAGCCTGGATTATCTCAATGGGACGGCGGCTGCGGCGCCTGGCGCAGGCTGACGTCAGACGACGGCTGGTAGACGGTAGGTCCCAGCCGCTGGCCGGGGCTCTTCGTTTTCGCCGGCGGACGCCGCGCGCCTACCGGCGTAAAATGGCGGCATGAATACCCCCCAGGACTCCAGCCTCGGTCGCGAGGTGGCTTACCCGTCGCAGTACGATCCCGGCCTGCTCTTCCCCATCCCGCGCCGTGGCGCCCGCGAGGAGATCGGCCTGGACGAGGCGGCGCTGCCGTTCGTCGGCCATGACCGCTGGCAGGCCTATGAGCTGAGCTGGCTGGACGGTCGCGGCAAACCGCGCGTGGCCGTGGCCACGGTCAGCGTGCCGTGCACCTCGCCGAACCTGATCGAATCCAAGTCGTTCAAGCTGTATCTCAACTCGCTCAACAGCACGCGCTTCGATGATGACGCGGCCGCACGCCTGTGCATCACCCGCGATCTGTCGGCGTGTGCCGGCGCGGTGGTGACCGTGGTGCTCGGGGTGCCGCCGCTGGTGGAAGAGGCCGAAGGGGAATCGCTGGACGAGCGCGAGGTGACCATTGAGCGCTACGGCCCGCCGGCCCCGGAGTTCCTGTTTGCCGATGCCGATGAGGTGGTCACCGAAACGTTGAGTTCGGCCCTGCTCAAGTCCAACTGCCCGGTCACCGGCCAGCCGGACTGGGCCAGCGTCAGCGTGCGTTACCGCGGCCCGAAGATCGACCGCGACGGCCTGCTGAAATACCTGATCAGCTACCGCGAACACGCCGAGTTCCACGAGCAGTGCGTCGAACGGATCTTCAGCGAGATCACCCAGCGCTGCCAGCCGCAGTGGCTGGAAGTGGAAGCGCGCTACACCCGCCGCGGTGGGCTGGACATCAACCCGTGGCGGGCCAGCCCGGGCATCGCCGCCCCGGCGCGCACCGTCCGCGACCTGCGCCAGTAGGCGTTCCGCACGTCTTCACATCCACGCCATGCCCCATTAACAAGGGCTGTGACACCGTGCCTCCCATGTCGTCAATCAAGACGGGAGTGTATGGATGAGTACCGATAAGAAAGTCGACTTTTCCGGTGTCAGCGCCAGCGTTGATACCACCGCGCAGAAAGTCGATCAGGTCGATTTCTCGGGCGTGACCGCCTCGGTGGATACCACCGCGGAGAAGGTCGGAGGCACCTACACGGTGCAGAAGGGCGATTCGCTCTCGAAGATCGCCAAGCAGGAACTGGGCGATGCCAATGCGTGGAAGCGCATCTTCGAGGCCAACCGCGACGTGCTGGACGACCCGGACAAGATCCAGCCGGGCCAGACCCTGAAACTGCCGCCCAAAGCCTGATCCGCTGCACTGCCCACCATCACACAGGGAGCAACCTCCATGAAGAAGTCGTCCATCAGTACTGCCGTTCTCGCCGCGCTTCTGGCCACCGTGGCCCTGGCCGGCTGCAAGAAGAAAGAAGACACCGCTGACAACAATGCGCAGCCGGCGGCGACCACACCGGCCGCACCGGCGCCGATGACCGAAGCCGCCCCGCAGCCGATGACCGCCGCGGCCGGGGTGAACGTCTCCAACGTGACTGTCGGCAAGACCGCTGCGGCCGACAAGACGGTTACTTCGGCTGCGTTGTTCGCGCCGAAGGACGACATCATCGTCTCGATCCGCACCGACGGCAGCGCCAACAATGCCAACGTGGCGGCGAAGCTGACCTTCCAGAACGGTCAGGTCGCCGGTGAGCAGAACCAGGTGGTCAATACCACCGGTGCCGAGACCACGAACATCTCCTTCAAGAATGCCAATGGCTGGCCGGCGGGCAAGTACCGCGCGGAAGTCACGGTAGATGGTAAGGCGGCTGGATCGCCGCAGGAGTTTGAGGTCAAGTAAGCCTAGACGCCGACTCTCTCCCGGCAACAGGCTCACGATGGACGCAGCCGCGAGGCTGCGTCTTTTTTATTTCACCATGACTCCAGCACCGAAATTCGCTGGACTGCGCTCAGACCCTATACAGCAGGTTTATCAATAGGTTACGCGGGTTCAACATATGCCGGTGCTTTCTGAAACCTGACCCGGCTTCCGTCCGCTTGGCCCCCATGTGGCTCTTGGAAACGGGTCTTTCCGAGGAGTCATCATGGCTAAGATCAAGCTCACCAAGTCCGCAGTCGATGCGGCACAACCTCAGGCGCAAGCCGTCGAACTCAGGGATACCCTGGTGCCCGGCTTCTTGTGCAAGATTACACCAGCGGGCCGCAAGGTGTTTATGCTCCAGTACCGGACGAACGCCGGGGAGCGCCGCAAACCCGCCTTGGGCCTGTACGGGGAACTGACCGTGGAACAGGCCCGCTCGCTGGCGCAGGAATGGCTGGCCCAGGTGCGCCGGGGCGGCGACCCGGCCGCCGACAAGGCAGCGGCCCGATCCGCTCCTACAGTCGCGGAGTTGTGCAAGAAGTTCATGGAGGATCACTCCAAGCAGCGCAACAAGCCCAGCACGCAAGTCGGCTACCAGAAGTGCATCGACAACAACATCATCCCGATGCTGGGCCGCATGAAGGTGCAGGACGTGAAGCGCCCGGACGTGGCGACGATGATGAAGAAGATGGCCCACAAGCCCGCCGACGCAAACCGCACGTTCAGCGTGATGCGCAAGATGTTCAATCTGGCCGAAGTGTGGGGCTACCGGCCCGACGGCACCAACCCGTGCCGTCACGTCCCGATGTATCCCAACGGCAAGGCCACACACCTCATCAGCGACGAAGAAATGGGCAAGCTGTTCCGGTATCTCGACTATCTGGAAAACGACGGGCTGGGTCTGGATCATGCCGTCCTGCCGCTGGCTATCCGGTTGCAATTCGAGTTCGCCGGTCGGCGCTCCGAGATTGTCACGCTCCAATGGGATTGGGTCGATCTGGAGAACCGGCGTGTGGTCTGGCCCGACAGCAAGACCGGCGGCATGTCCAAGCCATTGAGTGAGGAAGCCTATCGGCTGCTGTCCACCGCGCCCCGCCAAGACGGATGCCCGTATGTGTTCCCGTCACCGAACCATCCGGGGCAACACATGACCACCGGCGAGTATTACAGCGGCTGGACACGCATCCTCAAGCGCGCCGACGTGTCCCATGTGGGCACGCACGGCATCCGCCACCGCTCGGCGACCGACATTGCCAACTCGGGCATCCCGGTCAAGGTCGGCATGGTGCTGACGGCGCACAAGACCGTGGCGATGTTTATGCGCTACGTCCACACCGAGGACAAACCGGTGCGGGAAGCGGCCGAACTGGTGGCGAACCGGCGTAAAACTATCACTGGCACCAAGCAGCATCTTCCGGCTGCGGAGGCGACAGCATGACCAAGCGTAAGGCATCCATCGCGTCACCCATAGCGCCGACGACGCTGCTGGGCGACATACGGGCACTGATCGAGGCATCGAGGCAGCGCGTCGCCTCGACGGTCAATGCCGAGCTGACCCTGTTGTTCTGGCAGATCGGCCAGAGCATCCATACGGAGGTGCTGGCCGGGCAGCGGGCCGGGTACGGCGAAGAAATCCTGCCGACCCTGGCCGAGCAGCTTACCCTCGACTATGGGCGCGGCTTTGGGGAAAAGAATTTGCGCCGGATGGTCAAGTTCGCCGCCACGTTTCCCGAGGAACCAATTGTCGCGACACTGTCGCGACAATTGAGCTGGTCGCATTTCGTCCTGCTGCTGGCGCTCAAGGAGCGTGCGGACGCTGCGCGAGCGCATCGACTCGATGCTGTATGAGCGCACGGCGCTGTCCCAAAAGCCGGAAGAAACCATCGCGCAGGAGCTGGCGACCCTGCGTGATGCGCAGCTCATGACCCCGGCGCTGGTCATGCGCGACCCGTACATCCTTGACTTCCTGTGGCTGCGGGATAGCTGGCAGGAAAGCGACCTGGAGGCGGCCATCATCCGCGAAATGGAAGCTTTCCTGCTGGAGCTGGGTGCGGGGTTCTGCTTCGTTGCCCGGCAGAAGCGCATCCAGATCGACGACGAGGATTTCCACCTTGATCTGCTGTTCTACAACCGCAAGCTTCGCCGACTGGTGGCGGTGGAGTTAAAAATTGGCGAGTTCAAAGCCGCCTACAAGGGGCAGATGGAGCTTTACCTGCGTTGGCTGGACAAGCACGAGCGGGAAGCAGAAGAGGCTTCTCCATTGGGGATCATCCTTTGCACTGGCAAGAAGCGCGAACAGATCGAGTTGCTGGAACTGGACAAGTCAGGCATCCACGTTGCCGAGTACCTGACCAGCTTGCCGCCGCGTGCGGTGCTGGGCGAGAAGTTACAGCAGGCGACGGAGCGAGCGCGGTTGCAGATCGAGCAGAGGCAGTCCGACGAGAAATCCTGAAAACAGCATTCATACGTCCAAGCGTGCCGCTATTGAACCTACGCGTGTCAGCATCTCAGAATCGGGCCGGAGGATGAAGCCTTTGAGTCATGACTTGACTGCGGGCAGCTTGACGCGACGCTTTCGCTGCCAGATCAATACCCCCGTTACCGATAGCAGGGTTAGAACAAGACCGATGAGCACCACTGTAACCCGCCAAGGCCATCCGCCCACATTGGCAACGTGCAGGGCATAAAGCCAGTGCGTGATGGTCGTGCCGGTGTCTTGGCCAGTCGGCAATCTGAAATCCAATGCTTGGCCGGTGGCAGCATCCATGTACAGGTCACTGGCACCGCGACGATCCAGAATATCGCGACTGGTATGGGTGCGATACAGCCACAACCCTTGCTCGGGGAGAAGCCGGAGCATGACTTCGCGCTGCACAGTGAGTCCTTGATCTGCAGAGGCTTGATCCATCGCCGAACGCGCACGATGCAATGCCTGTGGCCAGGACAATGAAGGGGATGTTTCTGGCTGTGTGGCGACCGCCTTTGACTGCACGTATCCGGTCAGTACCCGCATCACTGGCTCATACACCGATGGCAGATTGAAGGACACGCCGGACCAGGCAAACACCAGAAGCACCGCCCAGCACCAGAGACTGAATGCCCGGTGCAGGTCGAACAGCCGCCGTGTACCAGATGCCGGATGCTTGATCTTCCACGCGGGCGCCCAGCGCGACCAAAAGCGCTTTGTTGGCCGGCGACTACCTGCATGCTGCGTCGGCATGGGTAAGGTCAGCACCAGGCCAATGAAGCAATCCAGCGTCCAGCCTAATGCCACCAGGCCCAGCAATAGCATGCCGGGATGCCCGAGGGCCAACTCATAGTGCAAACGGTAAATGTACGGGATGAGATTGATCGTACCTTGCCGGATGTCACCCCAGGTACGCCGCCCCAGTTCGGCACCGGTCCAAGGGTCGAGCAGAATGCTGTCGAACTCTGGATCACTGCTGGCATTCGTTCCTGCGCGGGGCTGGGTGCGAATTTCGGCCTGCCGCCCGTCATGGCGCCAGGTGGCTTCCACCACCAGCACCTCGGGAGCCAGTGCCTGCGCATGCTCGGCCAGCACAGCCAGATCCAGCCGTGGCTGGCCCAGTCGTTCGGCTGCCACAAGCTGAGGTGCCATCCACGCGTCCAATTCTTCGTAAAAGGCCAGAACGCCGCCGGTCAGGCCGACGACGAGAAGAAATGCCGCGCCAGCCAGACCGAACCAGCGATGCAGACGCAAGCAGCCTGCCCGCAGTCGCCGAAGCATGTCAGAAGCGGAACTGGGCTGACAGGAAGACCTCTCGTCCACGGCCCACCATCAGCCCTCCTTGATACAAGGCGCTGGCGTAGTAGTACTTGTTGGTGAGGTTCTTGCCATGCAAACGGAAGGTCGTTGGTGTGCCGCCAACCTTGGTGTCATAGCTGATGCCTGCATCCCACAGGGTGTAGCCTGGAATGAAGCCGCTGTTCTGCGCATCGACAGGGCGACTCCCGGTGTAGCTGAGCATGGTGTCCAACGACAGGCCGGGTACTTGGGCAAAGGCGTAGCGCGCACCGAGACCACCTTTCCAGCGAGGTACACCTTCGCTGCGCTTACCCAGGACGGTTTGATCGACCACGCCGCGCAGTTCGGTGTCCAGGTACGCCAGATTGCCGAACACGGTCAGTTGGTTATTGACCTTGGCATTGCCCGTGAACTCGACGCCTCGATGGCGGTATTGGCCGCCGCTGACAAAGTAGTTGTCCAGATTCACGTAGTTCGCATCGCGGTCGATGTTGAATGCGGCAACCCCCAGGTTCAACCAGTCGTTGATATCCGCTTTCAGACCAATTTCCACCTGTTCCGACTCGATGGCGTCCGATGGCTGATTGGCGTTCTCGGCGTAGAAGGGAGCGTACTCGCCGTGCTCGAATCCGCGCGTATAGCTGACGTACGTCATGATGCGATCCGTCGGGCGATAGATCAATGCACCGGTCGGAACAAAAACATTCTTGTCCTGCGCCACCGCATCAGCCGAAAGGTCTCGCGCCCTGTATTGGATGTAGCGGCCGCCAAGCAATACCTGGAAATGGTCGTTGAAAGTGATCAGGTCACTGGCAAAGACGGAGTTCTCCTTGATCCTGCTGGTGAACGCCGTTCCCAGTTCCTCGCCGAAATCCCAGCGAGATGGTTGTACGGGATTGAGGATGTTTCCAACCGAAGTCTGTGCGACCGTAACGCAATCCGCACTTTCCACGAAATCCCAGTAAGGGCTTTTGTCCTTAAAATATTTATGAGCTGCACCTACGAATAGATCATGAGATAGCGGGCCAGTGGAAAATCGGCCGGACAAATAGCTTTGTACGGATGCGACGGTGAACACCTCCCCGCGCGACACGTAGTAGTCTGCATAGCCAATATCGCCATTGGGCTGGATATCGAATAAATCATTGAACCCTCCGTTTCGTTTGGAACGGGAGTGGTTTGCTTGCGCAATAAAAGTCCACCTGTCATTGATCGCATGTTCCAGTTTCGCGTCCACGTTGACGCCTTCGGTCTTGTGGCGAAACCATGAAGGGGTCAATGCATCACGCCGATTTACCTTGGGAGGCAACACGTAGCTGGACGGATCCAAGGGGTCGGCGCGTCCGCTTTGGTCGGCACGCAGCAGAGGGTCGGCCAATGCCGTCTTGCTGGAGTAGTCCGCATTGACTTGTAAGAGCGTGCGATCACCCAATTTCCAGTCCGTTGCCAGGCCGACGAATTTTCGCTCCATGTCATAGGCATGGTTGAAGTTGCCTGTTTTTTCGTACCCCGCATTCAGCCGGTACCCCACGGTGCCATCCATGGCCGAATTGCTGGCATCCACCGCTATGTAGCGGTTTTGCAGCGAAGAGCCCTGTACTGTCAGATTCAAGAACGGCTCACGCGTGGGTCGCTTGCTCAGGTAATTGACGGTACCGCCAGGTGAATTGAACCCATAGAGAAATCCCGATGGTCCCTTCAGTACATCGACGCGCTCAAACAGTTCCAACGGCATGTCGTTGTACGGCGCGAGGGACAGGCCATCGCGCCGCAAGGTATTGAAATTGTCCATCGTGAATCCGCGGATTCGGAAATTGTCGAAGCCTCCTCCATAGGAAGCGCCCGTGACGGAGGGGTCTCTTTCAAGAACGTCCTGAACGGTACGGGCCGAGGTCTCGGCGATGGCCTTTGCCGAGTAGCTTTGGATGGAGAGGGGAACCTCCATGGTGTCCTTGGCACCGAATGCGCCGGCATTGACTTCCAGTGCTTTGTTCAGCGGTGGTGCTGTGACAGTCACCGCATCCAATTCGGCGATGGGTTCTTGACTGGCGGTTGTTTGTGCGAACGATGCGGTACTAAAAGCGACGGCAGTCGCGCTGGCCAGAATGATCCTGGCAGGCAAGTGTTGTGATGACATGTGTGGCATTCCTGATTTGATGAACGATCACGGAGAAGTCGTCTCCTCCGGTTGGTCGCCTGTAAACGCTGGCCCGATCTCGCATGGATGGACTGCCTTGGCAATATGCGCGACAGCAGAGCACTCGCCTGATGGGCGAGAAAACGAGATGGGATGAATAGACTCCCTTGAGTCGGGAAAGATCAGGAATGCGAGGGTGGACCGCGCGGTTGCGCCGAAAGCCACACATGTGAGGTATGGCGAGTGTTAAGGAATGGACGGGGATATGACGTCCCTGATGGTTGCTGAAGTACCCAATCGGGTAGCGATGGCGGCAACGCCCATGATGCGCCATGGCCCAGGCAGCACAAGGGGCAGTGATGCGTGTTGTGATCTGGCGTGCCTGGCTCGGAATCTTCTGTCGCAGCAACAAAGACCTTCGCCAAGCCGCCGCCATGGCAAAGCTCATGCCACTCACCGCGAGCAGAAACATGCTGGGTATAGGAAAACGCGGACGCGACAGGATTAACCAGGATAGCGAATAGCGCGATCCAGACGGCAATCAAGTTGAATTTGCGACTACGTGCTTGTCCCATCAGCACATGGCAACCAAAATGCCAATCTCAGTGGCGCGTTCAAACCGCTGACCACCACCCGTAACGGGCACCCGGGGCAACCATGGGAGACACGCATTGCGTCTCCCATGGCTGTCCATCGGTACGGCAAGCCTGCCATGCCGACAATTAGAACTTGAAGTTCGCAGACAGGAACACTTCACGGCCGCGACCGACTTCCAGGCCTCCGCTGTAATACACGCCAGCGTAGTAATACTTGTCGGTCAGGTTCTTGGCATGTAAGCGGAAGGTGGTCGGCGTACTGCCCAGTTTGGTCTCATAACTGACACCCGCATCCCACAGGGTATAGCTGGGGATGAAACCACTGTTTTGCGCATCGACAGGACGGCTGCCGACGTAGCTGAGCGTGGTATCGACCGACAGGCCGGGGATGTCGGCGAACGCATAACGCGCACCTACTGCACCCTTCCAGCGCGGCACGCCTTCACTGCGCTTGCCGAGCGTGGTGGTGTCGGTCACATCCTGCAGTTCGGTATCGAGGTAGGCGACGTTGCCCAGCAACGTCAATCCTCGCGTGACACGAGCGGTAGCGTTGAACTCAATCCCGCGATGGTGGAAGCGGCCATTGCTGACATAGTCGTTGGCCGTGTTGAGGTAGCTGGCATCGCGCTTGATATCGAACAATGCCACGCCTAAATTGAGGTTCTGGTTGATGTCTGCTTTCAGGCCGATTTCGTATTGCTCGGACTCGATGGCGTTGGTCGGCTGGTTCGCATTGTTGGCGTTGTAGGGGGCGTAGTCTCCCTTCTCGAAGCCGCGCGAATAGCTGAAGTACGTCATCACGCTATCGGTCGGGCGGTAGATCAGCGCACCCGTCGGCACAAAGACATTCTTGTCCTGAGGCTCGGCAGTGGCTGACAGGTTGCGTGCCTTGTACCAGATGTAGCGCCCGCCCAGCAGTACCTGGAACTGCTCGTTGATCGTGATCAGGTCACTGGCGAAGACCGAGCTTTCCTTGATGCTGGATTTGAAGTCGATCTCTTGTTCCGGGCCGAAGTCCCAGCGCGGCGGTTGCACCGGATTACGGATATTGCCCACCGAAATGTCACCGACGCTGATGCCATTGGCGCTTTCAACGAAATCCCAATACGGGCTCTTGTCGCGGAACTGGCGATACGAAGCGCCTACGAACAGATCGTGGAACAGACTGCCGGTAGTGAACTTGCCTGACAGATAGGATTGCAGCGACCAGGTGGTGAAGACCTCTCCGCGCGACTGATACAGGTCAGCGTAGCCAATGTCGCCATTGGGCTGGATGTCGAACAGATCGACGTAACCGCCATGGCGCTTGACTTGCGACCAGTTCGCTTGCGTGACCGAAGTCCAGTTATCGCTCAGGGTGTAGTCGAACTTGGCTTCCAGGTTGTAAGCCTCGGTCTTGTGGCGATACCACGACGGTGAAAGCGCATCGCGGCGGTCAAATTCAGGCGGCAGCACATAACTGGCCGGATTCAGTGGATCTGCGCGGCCACTCTGGTAGGCGCGCAACAGCGGATCGGACATGGCGCTTTTCCAGTTCCAGTCCGCATTCAATTGCAGCAGTGCGCGGTCATTGAAACGGAAGTCAGTCGCCAAACCAACGAACTTGCGCTCCAGATCACCAAAGTGGTTGAAGTTGCCGACTTTCTCGTAACCCGCATTCAAGCGGTAGCCTACAGCACCATCTGCCAAAGCGTTGCTGGTATCGACAGCGATATACTTTCCCTGCAAGGACGAGCCTTGCAACGTCAGGTTGGTGAAGGGATCGCGCGTGGGACGCTTGGGGATGTAGTTGATCGTGCCGCCGGGCGAATTGAAACCGTACAGGAAGCCGGACGGCCCCTTGAGCACATCCACTCGTTCGATCAGTTCCATGGGCACATCGTAGTGCGGTGCCAACGCCATACCATCGCGGCGGATGGTGTTGAAGTTGTCCATCGCAAAACCGCGCAGGCGGAAATTGTCGAAACCACCGCCGTAAGACGAACTGAGCACGGATGGGTCGATTGCCAGCACGTCGCGGACGGTGCGCGCCGACGTGTCCGCAATGGACTTGGCGCCGTAGCTCTGGATGGCCAACGGCACTTCCATCGTGTCCTTGGCGCCGAAGGCACCCGCATTGACCTCGAAGGCCTTGTTCAGCAGTGGTGCTGTGACCGTGACGGCATCCAGTTCGGTAGTGCTGTCCTGGGTGGTGTCCTGCGCGTAGGCAGAGGTGCCAAGAATGCCTGAGATGAGGCCCGCGAGCAGCGTCTTGCGCCAAACGGGGGCCACGAATGCGTGAGCCTGCATGTCAACCTTTTCTTCTGATGGGATGGGCGGAAGCACCCCCTGGAGGCGCTGGCGTACCGCTGAGATAAGCGAAAAAGGCTAGGCGCGACGCACAGAAGTGGTGCATTACAATTTGTGATGATATAACATTCTCATTATCAATTGCAACAAAGTTGCAATAGCGGTGGCGAACTGTGGCGGGCTGGTAAGCGTGTCGTGCCTTTCGTCGTTTGAAGCGGTGCGCCACATGACATCCAAATTTGATAGAAAGGCTCTGCGCTTGAGTACCGAAGAAAAAGCAGTACCCGTTGCCGTCGCTGACAGCAACGACTATGTCTTGGATGCCAGTGCTGTTGTTGCCAGCTACGGCAACAAGACCATTGTCCAGCAACTGGATTTGCATATCCGCCCCGGCGAGATTTATGCCTTGCTCGGTGCCAACGGCGCGGGCAAGACCACGACACTGAGCCTGTTCCTGGGCTTTATTGCTCCGCGTGCCGGTCAGGTTCGCGTGCAAGGGGTCGATCCCATTGCACAGCCTGCCCAGGCACGCCGCCATCTGGCCTACATCCCCGAGAACGTCGCTCTCTACGAGCACCTGAGTGCGCGGGAAAATGTTGCCTACCTGCTTGATCTGGCGGGCCAGAACGCGGGACGTGACGTGATCGACCAGGCACTGTCGGCAGCGGGGCTGGCCCCGGATGCCTTCGATCGCCGTGTCGGTGGGTTCTCCAAGGGCATGCGCCAGAAGGTCGCCATTGCGCTGGCGCTGGCGCGCAAGGTGCCTGCGTTGCTGCTGGATGAGCCGACGTCCGGTCTGGACCCGCAGGCCACCACCGAATTTAACCGCTTGCTGGGCCTCTTGCGTGAGCAAGGCGTTGCCATCCTGATGGTGACGCACGATCTGCTCAGTGCTGCTGATGTGGCTGACCGCATCGGGTTCCTCGATGCTGGCCGACTGGTGGAGGAAGTGGCTGCCACCGGGGATGATCGCTTTGATGTACGTACCCTCCATCGCCGCTATGCCGGACAGGTGGAGCATGCCGTATGACGGTTGCGTTGCGTATCGCCCGCGAAGAATGGCGATCCCTGTTTCGTGACCGTGTTGCTCTCATAGGTTTGTCGCTGTTTACCGTGCTGATGTTGGTGGCGGCCTTCAATGCCTGGGAACACCAGCGCAATGCCAATGCCGAGCGTGCACGCTACCAGGCGCAAGCCAATCATGATTTCGAGGCCCAGCCCGACCGGCACCCGCATCGGGTGGCGCACTATGGACACTTCCTGTTCAGGCCGCTCAATTCTCTAGCGGCGTTTGATCCCGGCATTGACGCCTACACGGGCAACACCCTCTTTCTGGAGGCGCATCGTCAGAACAGTGCCAACTTTGGTGATGTGCGGCAGTCCTCTTTGCTGTTGCGCTTTGGCCAGTTGACCCCGGCCTTCGTCTTGCAGATGTTGGTACCGTTGTTGCTGGTCTTTGTCGGCCATGCGGGGGTGGCGCGCGAACGCGAGTCCGGCACCCTTCGGATACTGCTGGCACAAGGCGTTGGCAGTCGGCAGCTCGTGTTGGGCAAAGGGCTGGCATTGTCTGGCTTTGCAGGCCTGGTGCTGCTGCCCGTAGTGCTGGCTCTGATGTGGCTTGCCTTCAGCGGTCAGACTGGCTGGCTGCCGACCTTGCTATTGTCGGCTGGTTACACCGCATGGGTTCTGCTCTGGGTACTGATGGTCGTGCTGGTATCTAGTCTATTTTCCCGAAGCCGAGATGCACTGCTCGCATTGCTGGCGGTCTGGGCGGTGATGGTGATTCTGTTGCCACGCTGGGTACCGGATGTGGCGAATACGGCCATCGCACTGCCAACCCGCTTCGAAAACGAGATCCACGTCGAACGTGAGTATCTAGCCTTGGGTGATGCGCACAATCCCGATGATCCGAAGTTTGCCGCGTTCCGCTACAAGGTGCTCCAGAAGTACGGCGTTACACGAATTGAAGACTTGCCGGTCAACTTCAAAGGACTGGTTGGCATGGAGGGAGAACGCAAATCCAGTGAACTGTTCAACCGCTACGCAGCGGCAACTCTTGACCGGCAGGTGCAGCAAAATCGTATGGTCGATGGCTTCGGCTGGCTCAGCCCCACGCTGGCATTGCGACGCTTGTCGATGACGGCATCCGGTACTGATCTGGACAGTTTCCGCCGTTTTCTGGAGCAAGGAGAGCAGTACCGCTATGACCTGATACAGCGCTTGAATCAGTTGCAGGCGGAAGAGCTGGCCTATGCCGATGACACCGATCCCGACAAGGAAAACCGCATCGGCCACACGCACTGGCAGTCTTTCCCGCCATTCCAGTTCTCGCCGAGGACGGCAATTCAGACCTTGCAGCGTGCCATGCCGGCAGGAGGCATCCTGCTGCTGTGGCTGAGTCTCTTGATTGCTGCCACTTGGCTGCACGCGGGCCGTTTCGGGAGGGCTGTGCGATGAGCTGGCTGATCCACGAATGGCGTTTGTTGCTGCGCTCGCGTCTGTCTATGGTGGCGCTGCTCTTGCTGTTGGGTTTGACAGGTGTGGCTGTGTGGTCGGGCCTGCATGAAATCGAGCGCCAGCAGCAAACCATTGCTCGGCTGGCACCATTGCACGAACAGGATGTGGCGGTCGTGGCGGCGCAGTATGCAGAAGGTGGGGATGCCGGAAGCCCGGCCTATTACACCTTCTACAACACTTGGGATGCCCCCTCCCATGCCGCGTTTCTGGCAATGGGATTACGTGATGCGGCACCCTACGTGTTGAGGGTGCGTGCCTTGGGCTTGCAAGCGCAGTTGTACGAAGGTGAAGTGTTCAACCCGGAACTGGCATTGCCGGGTCGATTCGATTTTGCCTTTGTGCTGATTTACCTGGTGCCCTTGTTTGTCATTGCTTTGCTGCACGATCTGGTGTCCGTAGAACGCCAGTCAGGCCGCTTGCGGCTGTTGCTGTCGCTGCCCGGTGGCGCGCATGTTTGGCGGCGGCGCGTAGTGCTGCGCTATGGCTTGCTGTTTGTCTGCCTGGCTGTGCCGGTAGTGCTTGGTGCTGCCGTAGCGGGAACGGCACTGGACAAGCTGGGCATGGTTCTTGTTGTGGCGGCCAGCTATCTGGCGTTCTGGGTTGGTTTGTCGCTGCTGATTGCCGCCCGTGGCTGGCGCTCGGTGGCCAACGCCACAGCGCTGATGGGCGCATGGGTACTGTTGACCTTGGTATTGCCGACGTTGGCCAACGTCGCGCTGGTGCGTGCCATTCCGGTTCATCAGGGTGTGGACCTGATGCTGGCGCAACGTCAGGCCGTGCATGGTGCATGGGAGATCCCGCGCGAAGAGACCATGCAGCAATTCTTCGTGAATCACCCGGAATGGAAGGACACGGCACCATTGCCGGCGGGGTTCCACTGGAAGTGGTACTTTGCTTTCCATCAGGTTGGCGATGAAAGCGTGGCCGCACAGGCGCAAGCCTACCGTGGCGGATTGCTATCACGGCAGGCATGGACGGATCGCATCGGTTGGCTGCTACCCGGTGTCGGTGCGCAGGCCGCACTTCACCAGATTGCCAGCACCGATCTGCCTGCGCAGTTGGTATATCAGGATCGGATTGCGGATTTCCATCGACAGATCCGTGAGTTCTACTATCCCTATCTGTTCAATGATCGACCGTTTGGCGCTGCGGATTTCCAGGCTCGCCCAGTATTCCAGCCGCAGCCACACGATGCGACGGCACCGAACGCGAATGCTCTGATCCTGCTGGTGCTGTGTTGGCTGATTGCAGGACTGGGGCTATTGGGAATTGGGCGATTCCGATTGCGCTGATACCACTGGAAAGAAGGATCACGACGGCACTTCGGTGCCGTCTTTCGTTTCATCTGGCTGTGTCGGTCAACTTCGGCGACGTTCTATTTACACCAAGACCACTTCGGCCCTTTCGGGCCTGCGCGTGCTGCGTACTTGCCAACGGCGGGCGTGTGACTGAGCGGGGTGTAGGCGGTCTTGCTGTTCCCTTCACCGTATCACGGTGTTCTCGCCGTCAAGGGCTGCGCGTGCCAGCTCGCTTGCGGCCTGTGGCCGTCCTTGACCCCTGACTGCTTGCGCTGCGCCGTGCTGGCCACGGTTCCGGGCAATTCCGCCCGAGCAACCAGAGCACGATCATGTCGCAACTGTCCTTTTCCTCGTTCGATGACGCTTTGCTGGTGCGTGATGCCCAAGGGCGCTACCTGCCGGCGTCGGTGGATCAAATTCTCGAAGCGGCACGCCAGGCCATCGAGCTGAAGATGCAGCGTGGTGCTGAGTTCACTTCCCCGGCGCTGGTCAAAGAGTACCTGCGCAACAAGCTGGCAGGCTTTGAGCATGAAGTCTTTGCGGTGCTGTTTCTGGATACGCGCCATCGATTGATCGAGTACCGAGAGATGTTCCACGGCACCATCGACAGTGCCTCGGTGTATCCGCGCGAAGTGGTCAAGGAGGCGTTGCGGCCCAATGCGGCGGCGGTCATCCTCTCGCACAACCATCCGAGCGGGAACCCTGAGCCAAGCAGCGCCGACAAGGTGCTGACACCGCGGCTCAAGGAAGCACTAGCACTGGTGGAGGTGCGCGCGCTGGATCACGTCATTGTTGCGGGTGTGAATACCTTGTCGTTTGCGGAGCAAGGGCTGATTTGAAGCCCTGGGGGGCTTTGCACCCCCTTTTCCAGTCTATGTGCACTTTTTTTACTATTGGATGTTCTGCTTGCGCCAGTTATCAACGGCAATCAATAGACGCCGATCTTTGACTGGTTTCTGCCATTCATCCCAGAAGTTAATGGTTCCACTATTTGGCTTGTTCTTTGGTTCGTCGATTCTAATGCGACTTGGCAATAAGCTGGCATCACCGACGACCAAAGCCTCTCCAGTGTCGAGAGTGGGAAGAATATCGCTAAAGCCACCGAGGCTATCAGGGAGAAGACGTTTTATTACACCTTGATCCTCAGCATTGGTCAGCCTCATGGATACAAAGTTGCTGCACTGGCTAAGCAATGTTTTGTTTACCTCCGATGGGCGCTGGCTAATCACAACTAGGCTGACACCATACTTTCGACCCTCCTTCGCAATGCGCTCGAAGATGTCTAATGAAATATCATCGGCGGAATCTGCCATGTTGCGTTGAGGCATGTAGAGATGGGCCTCATCACAAAGGAGTGCAATCGGGTGTCGAAGCTCAGATGGAGTCCACTGTTGCACTGAAAATGTGACACGTGCAACCAGGGAAACGATCAAGGGCAGAACATCCGAGGGAACTTCTGAGAAATTGATAATCTTGATACCTGCTTTGCCGTTCTCCCCTGTACTGCCCAGTGCGGCGCTGGCAAATTTCTCAAGCCAGGTAAAGTCTAGAACATCCCTGCCACCATTAAACATAAATCCGAGGCGTCTGTCGGAGATTTTGTTCTCAAGCCTGGAAATCATACGCGCGAGCTTTCCGAAGAAATCGCCCTGCTTTTCAGTTCCAGCTTTGGCGCCGGCAACCATTTCGACGTTAATCGAATTCAGTCGCCCCATAAGAAAATCGAGATCGAATGGAACAGGACTATCAACAGTGAAATGCTTCAGCAGATCCTGCTGCCCATTATCTTCGAGATATTTTCTTTTCGCATAGTTGATCTCGCGAGCCATGATCATGGCTTGGTTTGGTGCATTCTGATCGCTACGATCCACAAACATGGAAACCAGCGCTTCATAGGATAGCAACCAGTAAGGAAGATAGAGAACACCATCAGAGATCGTGCGCTTGGCTTCGACATCTGCCGGCCCTGCGACCTTAAAGTGTTGAATTCCTGGCTCTGTCAATGGGGCGTATTCACCATGAAGGTCAAAGACAATGGCGTTCGCTGTAGAAAGACCAGACATCTGCTCAATAATTTTGGCGGTTGTCCATGATTTTCCAGAGCCTGTACTTCCTCCGATGAAAGCATGTCGCTGGAAGAATTTATTGCCATTCAGATAGGCTACCGCATGCTCATCCAGTGTGTATTTCCCAAGTGTTAGAGCATTCCCATCCGCTGAAACACTGGAGAGGGTGCGCATAAATCCAGTAAGATTTTCGCCTTCCAGTGAAAAACAATTTGCATCTATCTCAGGAACACTTTCGAGCGTCCGGCGAAAGACATTTTCCTTGGCACCGTCGCGATCTAGCATAGTTCCAATTAGTGCAATACGGCATAAATTTAATTCCGAGTTTTGCCCGATGATTCCATCATCAGAAAGATCCTCGGCGCCTCGCTTTCTGGTGACCTGCGTGATGAGGCCAATTAGATGCTGCCCAGGCCGACTGCTTTGAAGTACAGCGAGGTGGTTGACCTGTAGCCTTTTGAGGTGATCGACATTCTCCACATCCACGATAACATTCGTAGTGTCAACGGAGGCAACCTTCCCAAGTGCATCTTCATCCCTAAAGTTAAAAATCGGCATATTTCCTCTCTACATGATGAGTGACAAGTAGCCTTCAAGGCTCCAAATGTTCTTTTCCACCGTAAACGAAGACTTGTTCAGGGATGAGTAAACAATGGACTGCTCATTTGTCGCCCCCCGTTCGATTGCCAGGTAATTCTGTGCTTTACCACCCAGAATAAGTCGCCTGGCAGAATCAGAAAGCGAATATGTGATTAGGGTCACTGGTGCTCCCTGTCGATGACACTTGGCCATCATTTTTGGTTGAATATGTTCATCATTGAATCCGTATCCGATGCACAAATATGAGCCCGCCTCATTAATCGCGACGTCGGCATTATTGATGATGGATCGGAACGGCTCAAGGTGCGTTTTCTGGTACTTCTGAGTTCCGGGAGTTACGATTTGCGGACTATATCTTTCTGGGATTTCTTGAGCGCCTGAGATGGCGATGGTGTCTTCTAGCGGAGACTGAAACCAGTCGAGAGAACCATGCACCTTCCAAATGTTTACTCTGCGCGAGCAGGTTAATTCATTAGGCGTGGCGAGTTGACGGAAAAATCCGTGAGTGAAACCAGTGTAGTGATGAATTCTGCTTTGCTCGCATGCATACTCGGCCAAGCGATCATAATTCGTAGTGATGATGTTGATCTTTTTCAGGCTTGTTTTGAACATATGCTCAAGCAGGCGGCTCAATGGAAACATCGAGCTATTTTGCAAGCCACTCTTGAAGATGCTGCAGTCTTCATGATTTATAAGTGACCAGGTGGCGTTTATGATTCTGCACGTCAGCTCTTCAGATACTGCTACTTGGTGGAGAGCCGCCTCTAAATCCGTGCCATCTGTCAGCGTCTGACAGAAGATACCCCAGGACCCCATTTCAGCATCAGATAACCCTGAAACATCAGTCTTACTGATCAAATGCTGCGCAAGCCCCCACATGCCAGACATTCCATGTGCAGCCGAGGCTCCACTACCCAAAATAATGATAGGAGCCTTGCCGTAATAGTCCTGAGCTTGCTTTTCGTAGTTGACATCAGACAAGGCGCTACCCCTTCAATTTTTAGATTCCTGAGATGGAAAATTTCTTTGGTTTCAGAAACACACAAATAGATAATAAGCCAAGAAGAGTCTTGCGTCTCCGCTTCGCGGACCGCGCTGCTCCAAGTTCGCTATTCGCTCATCCCTGACGGGACTGGCATTCGCCAGCCTTCCACATCCCTGACGCCTACGGCCCGACTTCCAGCTTCGGGCCTGCGCGCTTTGCTTGCGTGCAGTTCAGCACACAGGGACGGCCGTTGCCATGTCCAGCCGTCTCTCCTGACTCCATCACCTTGCTCGCGACTGTAGCCCGTGGCCGCGTGCCATCAAGGCGCGCCAGGCCGTGTCCTCGGCTGCGCCTGCGGGCCGCACCTACCTGCCGCTTTTCTCCTTGACGGCCCACGTTCGTGGGCTCCTGACCGTCGCGGGCGATGAACTCAGGGAAGACGGTGGCAACAGGGCCAACCGGGTTCCTCGTGCCAACCGCACCGAACCGCCGAAAGGCTGGGCTCCGAATCTTGGAATCCGGTGTGCGGTTTGAACAGCAAACCCTTTTCGTCAGGAGAAAGATCATGCTTGCATCCCGTTTTGCTTCCCGTTCCCCGGTACTGCGCAGCGACTCCCCGCTGTCCGATGACCAGATTCACCGCGTGGCTCCGTCCATCTTTGCGGAAACGCCCCACGAAAGCCGTTCCCAGCGTTACGCCTATATCCCCACCGCCACGGTGCTGACCGAACTGCGCAAGGAAGGGTTTCAGCCCTTCATGGTGACGCAGACCCGCACCCGCCACGAAGACCGGCGCGACTACACCAAGCACATGATCCGGCTGCGTCATGCCAGCCAGATCAACGCCCGAGGTGAAGCCAACGAAATCATCCTGCTGAACTCGCACGACGGCACCAGCAGTTACCAGATGCTGGCCGGAATGTTCCGTTTCGTTTGCAGCAATGGGCTGGTGTGCGGCGATACCGTGGCCGATGTGCGCGTGCCGCATAAGGGCGATGTGGCCGGGCAAGTGATCGAAGGTGCCTATCAGGTGCTGCACGGTTTTGACCGTGCGCTGGAGTCCCGCGAATCCATGCAGGCCATCACGCTGGACGAAGGCGAGGCCGAAGTGTTCGCCCGCGCCGCGTTGTCGCTCAAGTACGACGACCCGGACAAGCCCGCACCCATCACCGAATCGCAAATCCTGATGCCGCGCCGGTTCGACGACCGCCGCCCGGACTTGTGGAGTGTGTTCAACCGCACCCAAGAGAACCTGACCAAAGGCGGTTTGCATGGGCGCAGCGCCAACGGACGCCGCCAGCAGACCCGCCCGGTGCAGGGCATTGATTCCGATATTCGCCTCAATCGCGCCTTGTGGCTGCTGGCCGATGGCCTGCGCCAGTTGAAAGCCTGATTTCCCTGTGCGGCAGGGGCAGGCAGCAGCCCTTGCCGCGTCATTCGCTGCTGCATTCCATCATCGCAAGGAGTTTTCACCATGAACGCCATCAACCACACCGAAGCCCAACCCATCCACGCCACGGCCAGCGCCGCGCCTGCCGTGCTGCTGGAAGCCGCCGACCCGAGCAAGAATCTGATTCTTGTGCCGCTGTCGCGGCTGGTATCGCGCCCCACGGGCCGCAACGTGCGCAAGACCCCGCGCATGTCGATTCCCGAACTCGCCGCCAGCATCCAGCGTGTCGGCCTGCTGCAAAACCTGATCGTCACCGCCACCGCTGACGGCGAGCGTTACGAGGTCGTGGCCGGAGGCCGTCGCCTTGCCGCCCTCAAGCTGCTGGCGAAAAAGCACCGCATCAGCAAGGAATGGGAGGTGCCATGCCTGCTGGTGGCCGATGGCACCGCCCGCACAGCCAGCCTGACCGAGAACGTGCAGCGTGAAGCCATGCACCCCGCCGACCAGTTCGAGGCATTTGCCGCGCTGGTGGCCGAAGGCCGCCCCATCGAGGACATTGCCGCAGATTTCAGCGTCACGCCGCTGGTGGTGCAGCGCCGCCTGAAACTTGCCAACGTGTCGCCGCGCCTGCTGGCCGACTACCGGGCCGAGGCCGTGAGCCTTGACCAGTTGATGGCCCTTGCCATCACCGACGACCACGCCGCGCAGGAAGCTGCGTTCTACGATGCGCCCACATGGCAGCGCAGTCCGCACAACCTGCGCGACCGCCTGACCGAGCGCGAGATTGATGCCCACCGGCATCCGCTGGTGCGCTTCGTTGGGCTGATTGCTTACGAGGCCGCAGGCGGTGGCACCCGCCGCGATCTGTTCGCGGAAGCCGATAGCGGCGTGTATCTGACCGATGCCACGTTGCTGGAACGGTTGGCGCAGGACAAGCTGGCCAGCCTTGCCGCCGAGGTGCAGGCCGAAGGCTGGGCATGGGTGGATGCCACGCCCGGCATGACCCATGCCGACCTGCACGCCTTCCAGTGTGCCCCGCAGGAACGCCGTAGCCCGAACAAGCGCGAAGCCCAACGCATCGAGAAGCTGCAAACCAAGATGCAGGCGCTGGCCGAGGCCGTGGATGCCACCCTAGACGCCGACGATGAAGAAAAGGCCGAAGCCTTGCAGGAGGAAGGCGAACACCTGGGTGAACAGTTGCAGGCGCTGGAAGATGGCTTGCAGGACTACGGTGAAGCCGTCAAAGCTGCCGCCGGTGCCATCGTCACCATCGACCGCAACGGCGAGGCCGTGATTCATCGTGGCCTGCTGCGCGAAGCCGAGGCCAAGGCACTGCGCACGCTTGAACGGCTGCGGCAAGGTTTCGGCAGCGAGGGGCAAGCCGGGAACGACGACACCGGCGAGGAAGCCGACGACGCCCCTAAGCCCGCCGCCATGTCCGACCGGCTGGCGCAACGCTTGAGTGCCCACCGTACCGCCGCGCTGCAAATCGAAGTGGCTCGGCATCCGCAGGTGGCTCTGGCCGCACTGGTGCATGGCATGGTGCAGACTGTCTTGCTAGGCAGCCACTACGGCCACGATCTGCCGCTGGGTGTGAAGCTGACCCAGCAAGATCGGCTGGAAGGCATGGCCCCTGACTGGCCGGAATCGCCCGCCGCTGTGGCATTGCGCGAACTGCAACAGGTAGCGGGTGAAGCCTTGCCGGAGGACAGCGCCGAACTGTTCGCCGCACTGCTGGCGAAGCCGCAGGATGAACTGGTGCGCCTGCTAACTGTGTGCGTGGCGTCCACGGTGGACGTGGTGACGCCCCGCGCTACGGCGCAGCAGCCCGGCGCGGAACTGGCACAGGCTGTCGGCTTGGACATGGCCGCATGGTGGAAGCCCACCGCTGACGGCTATTTCCAGCATGTGCCGAAGGCCGCGATTCTGGAAGCCGTGGAGCAGTATGCCCCGGCGCACGTCACCCGGCTGGCGAAGTTGAAGAAAGGCGACATTGCCAGCGAAGCCGAGCGGCTGGCCGATGGCACCGGCTGGATGCCCGCCTTCTTCGCCGCCGAAGCCACGCAGCAGACCGCGCAGGAAGTGGCGGCGGACGAGGAAGCCGAACAGCCGGAGGAAGTCGCCGCCGTGGCGGATGAGCAGCCGCAGGCCGAGGCACTGGCCGCGTGACCTTGCACCACAGATAGCGCCCCGGTTTCGGCCGGGGCGCTTCATGCCGAGGATCCCCCCATGAGCCACGACACCACGAACCGCCCCGCATGGCCGCGACCTACGCCCCCGGCACGGTACGCGCCCGCCGCTGGCATGGCGCTGGCGACGTGCGCGGCTACCGCCCGCCTCGCGGCTGGACAGCCCGCGCCGACCTGACCGACCTACACCCCATCACGGGCCGCGCCTTGCCGCGTGCCGTGTGGTGGATTATCGAAACCAAAGAATAGGGAGCAGCCCCGCGCCCAAGCCGTTTCGTCTTGGGCGCGGGGAATGCCAAAAATCCGGGCGCGGCGGTGGCCGCGCCCGGTTTCAAGGCTCAAAACCAAAATCGCCCCTTCGCCACTTTCGGTCAGGCGGCGAAGTGGGCGGAAGATCATCACTCAGCCGCCAGTGCAGCCAAGTGAGTACTAAAACCACCAGTATCGCTGGCGGCATTTACATGGTCGAAATAGTCATACCAGCCACTGGCCTTGATGCCCGCCAGCAGCGCGTCTCTGACTTGAGCGTCAGGCAAGCGCCAGATACCCAGGAATCGGTGCTCGCTGGCGTGGTCGATGCTCCTATCCGTTTCACTCAATGCCAGCACTTCGACACCAAGGCTGGACAGTCCGCCCATCGCGGTCTGAATGCCATCCAGAAACTGCTGGCGATTGCCGGTAGGTAGTTCACGCCATGCGGCATTGGGGGTATAGAGTTCGACGAGGTAATTTGACATGGCGGTGTTCTCCTTTACTTCAGGTTGCGCAAGGCCCGTTGGCAGATGCGGCACGTGGCGTCGTTGAGTTGGCCTTGCTGCCATTGCGCACACAGCCCACGCACCCAGTCGGGTTGATCTTTGGCGGCATCGTTGAGCCAGTTGGCTACCGAGTCCTGCACATAGACGGATGAGTCGGTACGCAGCGGCAAGAGGATGGGCAGTGCTCGTTCCGGCTGCTGCTTGAGCGCGCCGATGTGGGCGCACCACACGCCACGCGGACGCAAGGCCTCGCAGGCGAAGCGGCGCAAGCGTTCGGAGGGTTCCATTGTCCATGTCGCCAAATGCGCGATGGCGGCATTCAGTTCCTGAACCAAGTGCCGCCGCACGGCCATCCAGGCCCATTCGCGTACACCGAAATGGGCGTCATCGGCCAATGGCCGGATGGCAGTGAGTCGGTTCGGCAGATCCAGCTCCGGGTGCGCGCCAATCATGAAGCAGGCCCAGCCGCGCACGGTATCAGAGACATGTCCTTGGCATTGCACAATGCCATCGGTGCCCAGTTCTTCCAACAGCACGGCACCAATACCTGCCATGCGCTTGAGAATACCAAGCTGGCAGGCAGCATCCGTGCTCGCCAAGGCTTGCGGCGACAGATGAGGGAAAACCGTGCGCAGCAGTCGGGTCTGGTCGAGTGCCAGCCCTTCCGCCAACGTGGCGCTTGGCAGTTCCCCGCGTGATAGTGCCTCCAGCACATCGGCGGGAATGTCGGATGCGCGTATCGCGCCCTTGCGTGGTGCTGTCGTGCTCATTGGGGCTTTCCCGGCCCGGACGCGCCGAGATTCGTCGCCACCTTGTCAAGCAAGGTCGCCAGTTGCTGGTGCTCCGGGGCGGACAGGTTGCAGAACAGGCTGGCGATCCATCGGCCGTGCTGGTCGAAGACCTTCTTGGCCACCTGCTTGCCTTTGCGGGTCAGTCGGATGTGGAGGGCGCGACGGTCGCTGGCGTTGGCCTGGCGCTCGATAAGGGCTTCACGTTCCAGCCCGTCCAACAGCCCCGTGACGGTGGCGCGGGTGACTCCCGCCTGTTCGGCCAACGCATTCGGGGCCATCCCTTCGCTGGCAGCATTGAGTAGAAAGAGCAGAACGAATCGGCCTTCGGAGAGGCCGTGCGGGGCCAGCAGCGCGGCACAGTCGCGGTCGATCGCCGATGCCAGAGACAGCGCTTGAAAGCACAGCTTGATGCTTGCCACATCGGGGAGTTGCCTACGTTGTGCTTCTTGCAGTAGCGCTTGGTACTTCTGTTCCAGATTCATCATTGATGCCGCCATATAGTATGGCGGCTAATTATATGTGAGATGTTTGAAGCAGTCTATGCCGTGTCGGCGCAATGCGCCGCCGGGCTTTCGGGCTGCGCCCCGGCTTGCTGCCGCAGGTTGCACGAAAGCGTGCCGTCCTCGACGCTGGCGGTTCGTCGCCTGCACGTCACGAAGGACGGTTCACCGACACGCCACCCGGCCTTGCAATGGAGCTTCCACGCCACACCTCAAGCAAGAGGCCGCCTGCTACGTCAGGGGCGCGTTCACCTTGTCGCTGGGCGTTGTCCTTGCCCTGCCAGGGCACGAGCCGGTGAAGCCGTCACGCGGGGAGCCGAGTCGGCCATGCTCCTTTCGGAGCGGGTCGGCCCAAGGCGTCCTGTCTGTTTGTGAATCCTGGCGGTGGCCGGGCTTCTATGACTGCAACCTTACAGCGAAAAAAATTTCCCCTGCGCTGGGCGCATTCCTCGCGGGACAAATTCTTTTCGCTTCCAGGCGCTCCACTGCGTTGCGCCCGCAAGCGGTGCAGCCAGCCCGTCCCCCACCGATCGGATCACAACAGGACGCGATGGGCGCGAACCCTGTTCAACCGAAAGGAAATTCATCATGGCAAACATCGGCACCTTCACCGCAGAGAAAGACGGCTTCACCGGCACGCTTCGCACCCTGACGCTCAACGTCAAGGTCAAGCTGGTTCCCAACGACAAGGGTGACAACGAGAGCGCACCCAACTACCGCCTGCAAGCGGCTGGCC
This sequence comes from Stenotrophomonas sp. TWI587, assembly GCF_039674145.1. Lineage (NCBI taxonomy): Bacteria > Pseudomonadati > Pseudomonadota > Gammaproteobacteria > Lysobacterales > Lysobacteraceae > Stenotrophomonas > Stenotrophomonas sp. TWI587. Next base: position 257,908 of record NZ_JBDJMW010000007.1, read on the forward strand.
ACGACATCGGCGCAGCGTGGAAAAAGACCAGCGAGGCCGGACGCTCTTATGTGTCCGTGACCCTTGACGATCCATCGTTCCCTGCAACGGTCTATGCCCGCCTGATCGAAGGCGAGGACGGCGCACACGACCTGATCTGGTCGCGCAGCAAGCCCAAAGCGGCGTAACCGCCGCAGCGCCCCGTCCATCGCGGCGGGGCGCTACGCCTCGGAAGCCGAAAGTCGGTTTTCCGCTTCGGCCATCAGTGCTGCTGTGCTGCACTCCAGCGCACCGGCGATCTTGAAGATGATCGCCAGGGTCGGGGCATGCTCGCCGCGCTCGATCTTGCCCATGTGCGAGCGCTCAATGCCGGCCAGGTTGGCCAGCGTTTCCTGGGCGATGCCACGCTCCGTGCGCAGCACACGCACGGCTGCGCCGAAGGCCTGGGCCAGCTCGGCGTCGAAGGTGGTGGAGCCGGCCGGTCGGCCGCGCTGGACGGTTCGCTTCTGCATAGACAGAAGCGTCGATTCGCAGCACAATTAAAACCACGTTATATTTAACTCATTCATCCGATCTCACCTGTTTTTGCGCCTTTACTGAAATCCGCATTGGCGGCTTTCTTCAAAAGCGGAGAGCCTGATCCGTGTCTTTCCTGACTTCCGTGCATGTGCCTTCATGCCTCTACATCTCTGCGGATACGTGGGATTGCGCATTGGTGCTTTCGTTGGAAGGCGTGAAAGCGCCTCTGCTGCTCCGCAAGTCCGTGGACGTACAGCCATGACCACGCTCATCACCACCGACGAGCGCATGTGCCTGCTGGCCAACGGCCACGCCCGCGCCGCCGGGCAGGACACCGACCCCCTGCCCGTGGTACGCCTGTTCACGCCAGATGCGCATGCCACCTGGCTACTGGCTTCGCTCGACCCAGCCGATGGCGATACTGCCCACGGCCTGATCGACTTGGGGATTGGCATGCCTGCACTGGGAACGGTGAAGCTGTCCGACCTGGCCGCCATCGTCGGGCCGCGCCAGCAGCCCGTGATGCGGGATCGCTACTTCCAGCCGCTGCGGCGGTTGTCGGAATACCTGCGACTGGCCGAAGACAGCGGCTCGATCACCGATTGAGGGCCACTGCGAAGCAGTGGCGCACTGTGTCTATTTCGGTCTGGTCTGTGACCCGTTAGGTCTGAATCGGCGGTGTTGCACCGAAGCGGTGCATGCCAGATCGAAACGGTCATGATGCCTGGCGCGGGCTGCGGCAAGCTGACCGACGCGGCATGCCAGTGGAGTGCGTTGCCGCCGTCGCACTCGGACGATTTCAGCAACGCATCGGAGTTCATCGGTCTTGACACTGCCAGTTTACGCTTCACCCATGACGTTTTGACGATGGCCTCGTAGCACGCCGTTTCGCCGTGGCGACGCATCCCCAGCACAGGGAGGTTGCCTCATGGCTGATCGCAGTGCCGAGCCGTGGTATGCCACGGCGGCCTATCTCTACGTTCTGCATCTGGATGGCCCGGCGCTGGCCTGGGAGTACCTGCGCCGTCATCCAGACTATCGGCACGACTGGCTGCGCCGTCGTCGCCAGCCGGATACTGCCGGGCATTGGGGGCTGCGCCTGCTGGAAGATCCCGCTCTGGATGCGCGGGACGCGCACCCGGCCTGGTTCCCCGATCACGATGCCGTAGTGCAGCTCTACCCGGACGCCGATCCGCCGCCCGATGCTCTGTGCTTTGAGTTCTGGAAGCTGCCGGGCCACAAACACCTGATCCATGACGGCAAGCGCCTGGTGCTGGTGGCGCGCTGGCCCGGCTGCTGCCTGCGCTTCGTGCTCGCGCCCGGCCTGGCCGACGGCATGGCTTACGCCTATGCCATCCGGGCCTGCGCCTCGCCTTGCGAACGCTATGCAGCCCTGGCGAGCGAATTGAACAAGATCGCCGTAGCAGCCGGTGCCGTACCTGCGGCGACCGTTCGGCCACGTCCGCCGCTGTCCGCATTGCTGGAACTGCACACGCTTCAGGCGCTGGACGCGACCCTGGCGGGTGCGTCCTTGCGCGAAGTCGCCGAAGGGCTGTTTGGTGCGGATGCCGTTGCCGCCGACTGGCACGCCGACAGCGCTCTGCGCGCCCGCGTGCGGCGGCTGGTGCGCCGGGGCGATGGGCTGATGCGTGGCGGCTATCGCCGTCTGGCACAGCTTCCGGCTGTCACTTCGCATGAGGGGGGACGTTTCGCATCCCCTGCAGAACGTCCCTGAGCAAGAGCCTCAAGTTTCTTGAGACTGCTCCATCCGGCTGCGCTGTGTGGCTGGGCTTGATGGAGGTACATCCCATGCGACCCGCTCCCTTGCGGCCTGCCGCCGCTCCCGTTGCCACACCCGCACAACCCCAGCGCTATCTCACCAACGATGAAGCCGCCGACTACCTGCGCCTGTCACCGCGCACGCTGGAGAAACAGCGCGTCATCGGTGGTGGCCCGAAGTTTCGCAAGTTCGGTCGCCGCGTCATGTACGCCGTGGCTGACCTCGATGCCTGGGCGGAAACGCGCAGCTTCGAGACCACTTCCGATCCTGAATATGCCGAGCACCACTCGGCTGACAGCCGTGCGCGCTGATCAGCGCATCGCCGGTGGCCATCGCCATGTCCCGCCCACCAGGGCACGCCTTGCAGCAGCGCGAACAGCTCGACCTGTTCCGCGCACTGCCGGGCGAGGACATGGCACCGCGCGATGCTCAGGACTTGATGGCGTATCCGTTCTTCTCGCTGGCGAAGTCGCGGCGCACCGCGCCGATCGACTTTCGCAGCGGCAACATCACCATCCGCGTGGAAGGCACGCAGGAGCATGGCATCGCCACCATCTGGGATGCGGACATCCTGATCTGGGCCGCCAGCCAGATCGTCGAAGCCAAGGACGCGGGCATCCAGCCGTCCCGGCGGATGCAGGCCACGCCCTACGAGATCCTGCGCTTCATCGGGCGCGGCAAGTCGCTGCGCGACTACCAGCGTCTCAAGGCCGCGCTAGATCGGCTGCAATCGACCACGGTAGCCACATCCATCCGCGAAACGACGGGAAGGCGCTTGCACCGCTTTTCGTGGATCAACGAATGGAAGGAACTGGCCAATGCCAACGGCACGCCGCTGGGCATCGAGCTGATCCTGCCGGACTGGTTCTATGCGGGCGTACTGGATGCCGCCCTGGTGCTGACCATCGACCCGACGTACTTCCGACTCACGGGCGGCATCGAGCGCTGGTTGTACCGCCTGGTGCGCAAGCATGGTGGCAGGCAGGAATACGGCTGGCAGTTCGACTTCCGGCATCTGCACCGCAAGTCCGGCAGCAGTACGCGGTTTTCGGATTTCGCCTACGACCTGCGGGCGCTGGTTGCCCGGCAATCGCTGCCGGGGTACGAGCTGGGCATCGTGCGGATTCCCGAGGAAGACATGGAATTGCTGACCTTCCGGCCCGTGCCGCAGACGGCACGGGGATAACAGCGGTACAAGCTGTGGATGGGGTCGTGCTATCAGGAGTAAGAGGTGTCGTGCTATCAGGAGTACGCCTATCGTGCTATCAGGAGTACGAAAACGCCGGAAAGCCAGTAACGGAGCGGGTTTGCGATCCCTCTAACATTACTAACTTAAATTATCTAACTATTGATAGAGAAGCAGCATCGCGGTGGACAACTACCGCAGGCCGAAAAACCAGCCAGCAAAAACTCCAAAAACCATCCCGTTCGGCACGGCAAAAGCAGTCCGGTCTTCCAAACTGGAGGGCCGCGCCATGATCGTTGCCTTACTCAACCAGAAAGGCGGTGTCGGCAAGACCACGCTCGCCACCCACATCGCGGGCGAGCTGGCGATGCGTGGTCAGCACGTCGTGCTGCTGGACGCCGACCCGCAGGGTTCCTCGCTGGACTGGACGCAGCGCAGAAGCCAGCAAGGCTTACCCCGGCTGTTCAGCGCCGTGGGCCTTGCACGCGAGACGCTGCACCAGGAAGCACCAGAGCTGGCCCGCCGCGCCGATCACGTCATCATCGACGGGCCGCCCAGGATTGCCGCCTTGGCGCGCTCCGCGCTGCTGGCGGCCGAACGGGTGCTGATCCCGGTGCAGCCCAGCCCCTACGACCTGTGGGCCAGTGCCGAGATGGTGGCGTTGATCCGCGAGGCGCAGGTGTTCCGGCCTGCGCTGCGCGCGGCCTTCGTCATCAACCGGCGCGTCAGTACCACGGTGATCGGGCGCGAAGCACGGCAAGCCTTGGCCGAACAGCCGTTGCCAGCGCTGCGCAGCGAGGTGCGTCAGCGCATCGTCTTTGCCGATAGCGTGACTGCGGGGCGATTGGTGCGGGAGACGGCTCCCGATAGCGCTGCAGCGCAGGAAATCACCGCGCTGGTCGATGAGCTGCTGCGGTGGCCGTCATGAGCGACAACAGCAACCCACCCAACGGCAAACGCCCGGCCAAGCGGGTCGGCATCGGCGCGCGTCCGCCCGCCAATCCGCACGCCGAGGCGTGGATTCGCCAAGGCGACGCCGATGCGCTCAACAAGTGCGACCTCTACACCGCACGCCTGACCCTCGACATCACGCCTGCCATGCGGGCACGTATAAAGGTCTCGGCCTTCACGCAAGGCGTGACCGTGGCCGACCTGCTGCGCGGTTTGCTGGAGCGCGAGTTTCCAGAACACCGCAGGGAGAACACGCCATGAACGCATCCGCTTCGCCTGCCGCTCACGCGGCAACGGCTGCACCGGCTACTGCGCCGCCGCCTTCGCTTTCGACGCTCGCCGGCCAGGCTGGCAGCGTGCCGCTGACTCGCGTATCGCTCGCCTACATCGAACCGCGCTTCAAACTCTACCTGCGCTTCGGCGAGCCGGCGCGCACGCTGCGGCTCGACCGCTGGCGGCGCTGCGCGGTGTTCCTACCGCGCGCAATGTTCTGCCGCGTGCGCTGGGAAGCAAACGACTACGGCACGATCCGCTGGCAACTCATGGTGATGCAAGCCGCCACGCCGCTGGACGACATGCAGCGCATCCCCGGCGTGCGACCGGGCGCACGCCTGCTGCTGCACGCCGAAGGCGAAAACGCGGTGCGTGCCGTGTTGGAACGCATCGACAACATCGAAGCGCAGGGTATCGCCGCCATCGACGTGTCGCCCGCGTACTGGCGCACGCTGGGCAACCGTCTGGAGGCCCGCCTGCCGCTGCCCGAATACACCGCCGAGCGGCACGCCGCCTGGCTGGCCGGGAGGGCGCTGCCATGACTGCTGATTCCAGCACCGCACGCGCACCCGAAGTCGCGCAGCTTCCTCGCTCGCGCCTACGCGCTCGCATCGTGCTGGCGGGCTTCGCCGCCGTCGGCCTCGCTGCGCTGGCCTGGGCGGCTTTCGTGTCGCCGCTGCCGCGTCTGACCTACAACCCGTCCGACAGCGTGGCGGTCGGCTGGTATCGCATCGACCCGTTCGACCCGCGCACCGCCTCGCTGCCACGTCCGTTGTCCGTGGACAGCATCGTGCTGGTGCCGCTGCCAGACAGGGCCGCCATGATGGCTGCGCAGCGCGGCTACCTGCCGACCCGCGTTCCGCTGCTCAAACGTGTGGGCGCGGTCGCGCCGCAACACGTTTGCATCGTCGCCGGGCAGGTACGCATCGACGGCGTGCCTGCGGCCGCCGCGCTGCCTACCGACCGGCTAGGCCGGCCGCTGCCATCCTTGCAGCTTTGCCGCCGCCTCGAACCGGGCGAGCTGTTCCTGTTGAGCGTGACCAATCCGGCGTCGTTCGACAGCCGCTATTTCGGCCCAGTCAGCGCATCCGGCATGATCGGCGTCGCGCATCCGGTCTGGCTGGAGGCACGCCCATGATGGCCGCCGATTCGCTGCACGTTGCCGTGCCTCTCATCGTGCCATCGGGCATGCCGTTCCGGCTGCCGCCGCCGTGTGGTCGCGCGTGCAGCGCGGGCGCATTCGCGCCGCGCTTCGCGCAACATCCGGCGCAGCCGTCCAGCGTGCAGGCGTCTTGCCTCGAACGCGCACGGCCTGCGGCCCCCATCGCGTCCATCTGCGCGTTCGCCGGCGGGCTGGCTGCAAGCAGCGCAGCGCCGCCGGGCCGCCGACGCCCAGAGCGACAGCGAAGGGCAAAGGCGGAAGGCAAGACAAAAGGACGCGGCACCGGGCCGCGTCGAAAGCCTGTCTGCACGTGGGGGTGGCGCGGCACGGAGCGGCTTCGCCGCCGTGCCGCTTGTGGCACGAGTCCCGCGCCAATGCAGGCATGTCCGCGTGCTTCGCACGACAGGGCACGCCAGAGCTTGCAGGGAGCGCGGCCATGACCGACCGCCGCGACGACGATTTCCGCGTGCGCCCCAGCGCCCCGAAGAACCGGGGCAAGGGCCAGGGGCAGAGCTTTGTTTCCATGGTGCTCAAGCAGGCGGGCAAGGCCAGCAGCGGCAAGTCCACGGTGCGCCGTCCGGCATCGGCGCGAGGCACCGGCCAGCGCCCCGGCTCGCGCCTCGGGCGCGGCCACACGGCGGCGTGCTTCGCCGGGGCGAAGCTAACCCCCATGTCGCGGCGCGTGACCATCAAGACCTTGCTGGTCAATCACCAGCGGGCCAGCCCGCAATCGCTCGCCAAACACCTGCGCTACGTCGAACGCGACGGCGCAGGCCGCGATGGCGAACCGGGCCGGGCCTACGGGCCGCAGGTGGACGAAGCCGACCTGGACGCTTTCAAGGAACGCTGCGCGGATGACCGGCACCATTTCCGCTTCATCGTCTCGCCCGAGGACGGGGCCGAGCTGGACGACCTGCGCACCTACACCCGGCATCTGGTGAACCGCATGGAAGCCGACCTGGGCACGCGGCTGGATTGGGTGGCGGTCGATCACTGGAACACCGACAACCCGCATACGCACCTCATCGTGCGCGGGCGCGACGACACCGGCAAAGATCTCATCATCGCGGGCGACTACATCGCCCACGGCTTTCGCCATCGGGCCGCCGAACTGGCGACGGAATGGCTGGGGCCACGCACCGAACTGGAGATCCAGCAGACCTTGCAGCGCGAGGTGGAGCAAGAGCGGTGGACGAGCCTCGACCGCACCCTGCAACGAGAGGCCGGCGAGGATTGTCGGGTGCAGATCGAACGCTTCAACGAACCCCGGCTGCAACGCCAGCGCCTGCTGCTGATCGGTCGCCTGCAACGCTTGCAGCGCCTGGGCCTGGCCGACGAGGTGCAGCCCGGCACCTGGGCCGTCCATGCCGATGCCGAGAAGACCATGAGCGCCCTGGGCGAGCGCGGCGACATCATCCGAACCATGCAGCGGGCCATGAGCGGCCAGCCGCGAGAGCTGTCGGTGTTCGAGCCGGGCGACGATGGCCGTACCGTCATCGGCCTCGTCGCCGCGAAGGGGCTGGCCGACGAGCTGCACGACCGGGGCTATCTGGTCATCGACGGCGTGGACGGCAAGGCCCACTATGTCGCGCTCAACGCCCGCGACGAACTGGCGAACTACCCCACGGGCGCGGTGGTGGAGGTGAAGGGGTCGGCCGACGTGCGCGCTGCCGACAAGAACATCGCCGCGCTGGCGAGCGATGGCCTGTACCGTGCCGACCATCACCGGTCCATCGAACAGGGCCGGGCCAAGCCCGGACGCGACCCGCAGGAGGTTGTCGCCGCCCACGTCCGGCGACTGGAAGCGTTGCGCCGGGCCGGCATCGTGGAGCGCGTGGCCGAAGGGCTATGGAAAGTGCCGGACGACCTGGCCGAGCGTGGCCGCCAGTACGACGCGCAGCGCCTGGGCGGCGTGGCGGTGGAACTGAAATCGCACCTGCCCATCGAGCGGCAGGCGCGGGTGATCGGCGCGACCTGGCTGGATCAGCAGTTGATTGGCGGCGGCAAGGGGCTGGGCGACCTGGGCTTTGGCGGCGATGCCAAGCAGGCCATGCAGCAGCGCGCCGACTTCCTGGCCGAACAAGGACTGGCCGAGCGACGCGGGCAGCGCGTCATCCTTGCCCGCAACCTGCTGGGCACGTTGCGCAGTCGGGAACTGGTACAGGCCGCCAAGGACATTGCGGCGGAAACTGGCCTGGAGCATCGCCCTGTCACAGACGGCCAGCGCGTCGTCGGCACCTACCGGCGCTCCATTATTCTCGCCAGCGGGCGCTACGCGATGCTCGATGATGGAATGGGGTTCAGCCTGGTGCCGTGGCGGCCGGTGATCGAACAGCGGCTGGGGCAGCAGCTCGCGGCGACGGTGCGCGGTAGCGGGATGTCGTGGGAGGTTGGGCGGCAGCGAGGCCCGTCCATCGGCTGACGATCGCGGCTCAAGATCGTCGAGGTCGTTGCTTCGTTGTGGTTTCGGGCGACCTCATCGTCTGCTTCAGGTGCTCGACGACAAATGCCGCACGCGATGGGAGCGGCCATTCGGCTCGATGGATCAGCCACAGCGTATCGACCACCGCTTCACCACCTTCGACCACTCGAATGGCATCAGGACGGGAAAACATCCGGCGTGCATGGTGCGGTATGACGGTGAAGCCCAAGCCCGTCTATCTGATAACAATGGAGGAAAAATATTTCCTACGAGTCAACCGTTGTTCCCTTTTTCGCTTCGTCGAGCAGCCATTGAGCAAACGCTTGTATTGGCTCTCTGCTCAATCCGATGGGCTCGGGGAGGATGAGGCAGAAGGTTTTGGAAATGGTTTTCCCCTCTGGCCACGGGGCCACCAGATTTCCTAGCGCAAGTTCGGTTTCAACGTAGAGGCGCGGTACTAGCGCAACACCGAGGCCGGCCAATGCGGCTTCTATCAACATTCCATGGAGGTCATAGCGTGCACCAATTGCAGGATTGGTCAGCGGGGTTCCCGTCTCCTGGGAGTACTGAAGCCAAGCTTCCGGGTTCTGTCGTCGGTGCAGGCGCGGTAATTCGTCCAGTGCGGTTTTTCGTTTGCGTCCTGTCAGAAGTTCAGGATGGCAAACCGGAACCAGCACTTCATGCAAAAGCTGGTGAGTCCGCATTCCCGTCCACGCTGGGTGCTCGAAATGGATGGCGGCATCAAATCCGCTCCCGGCCAGGACAAAGGGGTCCATGCGCTCGGCCAAATGCACAGTGATGTTCGGATGCTTTTGCTGGAATCGTGTCAAGCGAGGAATGAGCCATCGCATCGCGAACGTCGGGATAGTGGCAATGTCCAGGCTCGCGCCATCGCTCCGCTGCCCCATCAAGTACTGGCTGTCCCGATCCAGGCGGTCGAGCGATTCGCGAACCTGGGCCGCGTAGCGCTCCCCGTTGGGCAGGAGCCGGACACGATTGCCGATCCGCTCGAACAGCGAAACCCCGAGGAAGGCCTCCAGCCGGCCAATCTGGCGACTGATGGCTCCTTCAGTCAAAGACAGTTCCTCTGCCGCGCGCGCAAAGCTGCCGTGGCGCGCAGCCGCCTCAAATGCCGTCAGGGCCGTGCTGCTGGGAATCTTCCTTCGCATAAACGTTCTCGGTTTGGGTATGGCGATCCAGTCAAGCTTGATCTTTTGTCACTGAAGCATACTGATAAATCGTTTTATGCGCTGAGACCGGAGCCATAACATGATGCAACGTCAACAACGAGGGCCAGATGCACAAGAGGTCCGGTAGCGAGTGATCCATGATCTATACCGTCGAATGCAGCTTTGCCGACCCAGCCAGCGAAGCAGAGTGGAATGATTTCTACAGCCTGGAAAAGTTGCCCGCGCTTATTTCAGTAAGCGGGTTCCATACCTCGCAGCGATTCAAGGCGTTGAGCGCTGGTTGCCCCGTCTACCTTGCCATCCACTCGATCGACGGTCTGGCCGTGCTTGAGGGCGATGAGTACCGCCAGAAGGGTGGCGGCAATTTCGCTCGTTGGCAGCAGCACATCACCGATTGGCACCGCAATCTTTATGGCGGCCTGGAACGCGCGCCTGCCATCGGTGAAGGAGACCATCTGATCGTGAGCGCAGTCGGTCCCGAGCCGCTCATCGAGATGGGGCTCAAGCCTGATCTGATGCGGGCCGTCGCATTGGAGAAATTTCCTGAAAACAGGTGGCTGGCGAAGCTGAATAGCTCCATCAGTCTCAGTGTGGAAACCCTTCCGAAGGACGTGCACCTCTATGCCCCGATGACCGCGCAATTGACGAGTGGCAATGGCGCAGTGTCCCAGACGCTGGGGCAGAACCAACATGCCTAACCTGACGATCTTCATCCAGGCGGAAAAGATGCCGCCCGAAGCGAATCTGGCGGAACTCACCGAACGATGCACTCGGCTTTGCACGGACGTCCTCCAGGCTGCGCTGGACAACGTGCATGTCATCTATGTCGCTGCTCGCCAGGGGCGCGGGCATTCTGCTTACGCGGAAATCAAGTACCGCCTCGAACCGCTCAGAACGCCATTGGTCATGGACGCCTTCATGGCGCGACTGGATGAGGCCATAAAGCGTCATACGGGGCTAACGGCGCGCATCCGTTGCTTCGGCTATCCGGCCCCCGCCATCTATGCGCGGAACTGATTACGCGCAAGGAGCGCCGCAATGAACAAAATGAAATTTCCAGGCCAGCAGATCGGCGAGTTTTCGATCACGGCCATCAGTGACGGATACCTTTCCGCAAGTCTAGATCTTCTCTCCAATATCGATCCTATGGAGGCGTCCAAGTTGCAGCAGGACGCAGGCGTGAGCGACCCATCCTCGATTCACATCAACTGTTACCTGGTGCGTGGAAGGGGTCGCACGATCCTCATCGACGCGGGAGCTGGCGGGTTCAAGCAATGGGGTGGAAAGTTGATAGCGAATCTCGCACTTGCTGGTGTGCAGCCCTCTGACATTGACACCATTCTTCTGACCCATGCACATCCCGACCATGTTGGGGGGCTGCTTGACTCGTCAGGGGAAGCTGCCTTTCCCGATGCAGAGTTAGTCGTCCACCAGCGTGAGGTTTCTTTTTGGAAGGATGATGGCAACCTCAGCCGAGCGAGTGAGCGGGCTCGTGGCAACTTTATGTTTGCTCGGAAGGTGTTCGATCAGTATCGGGAGAAGATGCGCACGTTTACTGATAGCGAAGTTCTCCCTGGCATTAGTGCCATGTCCCTTCTAGGACATACCGCAGGGCATTCCGGTTATCGCATCGAATCCGATGATCGTAGTCTGCTGGTTTGGGGGGATATCGTTCATTTCCCCCAGATCCAAATTGCTCGTCCCGACGTATCCATTGCATTCGACCAAGATCCGATTCTCTCCGCCGAAACACGATCAAAACTATTGGATGTTGTCAGCTCGGACAAACTTCTGATCGCTGGGATGCACCTGGGCGAACTCGGGTTTGCGCAGGTCGAGCGGACAGGACATACCTACAGGATTTCTTACGAGTCCTGAGTGAGAAGCGCGCGCAGTCTGTCAGGCACACCCTCCCGCACAAGCAGCCTGATGATCTTGCCCCTGTATTCCCGACCCCACCCTATTCGCAATAAAGCGCCTGGTCAGCGCCTGCAGCCTGTTGCCGCCTGAACTCCCGAGGCGAACGCATTTTCAGCGAAGA